>NZ_JALDUF010000009.1:68069-68589 GCF_023109315.1 Streptococcus oralis | reverse complement strand
AATGGTCAAGAAATCAAGTACACTGTCAAAGAAGTGGCTGTGAAAGAATATACCTCAACAGTTACTACGGACAAAGATGGTAAGTACACAGTTACCAATGAATACACACCAGTGAAAACATCTGTAAAAGGTCATAAGATCTGGAAAGGTGATGAAAACCATAAAGACGCTCGTCCATCTTCTATCACTGTGAAACTTCTTGCGGATGGTAAAGATACTGGTAAAACTGCAATAGCTTCAGAAGCAACTGGTTGGACGTATGAATTTACAGATCTTGATCGTTATCAAGATGGTGGTAAAGAGATTGTTTATACAGTTAAAGAAGCATATGTTCCTAAAGGCTATACTTCTGAAGTAATTGGCACTAATATTGTAAATCACCACAAGCCAAAAGACCCAGAACCAAATAAACCACAGGATCCAGAGCCAAACAAGCCAAAAGATCCAGAACCAGGAAAACCAGGACAAAAACCTCAACTTCCTAACACTGGTGAAAAAGCATCTAATGCAGCAGTAGTTG
>NZ_JALDUF010000009.1:0-67969 GCF_023109315.1 Streptococcus oralis | reverse complement strand
AATAATCTCTATATGAATATGAGAGATGATTTTCAGTTAGTTCTTAGGAAGTAATTGGAAAGGAAATAGTCCAGAACCAGGAAAACCAGGACAAAAACCTCAACTTCCTAACACTGGTGAAAAAGCATCTAATGCAGCAGTAGTTGCAGGACTTGCTTTGATGGCAGTGACCGGTGGAATGTACTTTGTAAGCCGTAAAAATAAATAATCTCTATATGAATATGAGAGATGATTTTCAGTTAGTTCTTAGGAAGTAATTGGAAAGGAAATAGTCCAGAACACTTGTTCTGGACTATTTTTTATCTTGAGAAATAAGCGATGTTTTTCAATCGTTGCAGTAGGGGACGACCAATGAAACTAATGGCAATGATCTTACCAAGGTCAGGGAGGATAAAGGGAAGGACACCAACTGCTAGTGCCTTATCGAATGGCATCCCAGCAAGGAAGTGGAGGCTGAGAATACCTCCGACAAAGACGAGGGAATCGCCCAAGAGGTTGGCTAGGAAAATACGAATATAGCCACTATTTTGATGGATGAGATAAGATGTAAGTCCAGCATAGACAAGGTCGAACCAAAGATAACCTGCGCTTGGACCAACTAAAACGTGAAATCCAGCTCCTCCCCCTGCAAAGACAGGTAAGCCAATGGCACCCAGTAGGAGATAGAGAGCTACAGATAGAACAGCTTCTCTGGGCCTAAAAACAGTAGCGATTAAACCAATCGCAAAGTTTTGTAGAGTGAAGGGGACAGGGCCGATAGGGAGACTGATTTGTGCCAAAACGGCGATGAGAGCAGCACCGATAGCAGGGATAGCATAGATATGAGCTTTTTTCAAAACTGTTAACCTCTTTTCAAAATTATAGTAACTATTATACTGATTCAGAAGAAAAAGTCAACCCATTTTTCAAACCAAGGTAACAATTTTGTAACGGCCGATTTTGCAAGTAAAAAGAGACCTCAAGAGGTCTCTTTCGATAATTAGCGCATGGTCACAAATTCTTCAGAAGCGGTTGGGTGGATAGCTACTGTAGCATCAAAGTCTACCTTGGTTGCTCCCATCTTGATGGCAACAGCGAATCCTTGGATCATCTCATCCACTCCGTAACCTAGTCCGTGAAGGCCAACAACTTTTTCATCAGCACCGGCGGTGATGAGTTTGAAGCGAGATTCCTGACGATGATTTGTAACGGCAGAGTACATAGATGCAAAGCTTGACTTGTAGACTTTGATGTTATCTTGGCCGTATTCTTTGATAGCTTGATCTTCAGTTAAACCGACTGTTCCGATTGCTGGGTGGGAGAAGACAACAGTAGGGATAGTCGTGTAGTCCATCTTGGCGTTTGTTTTCCCGTTGAAGAGGCGTTCAGATAAGGTACGTCCTGCTTTGATGGCTACCGGGGTCAGTTCCTTCTCACCAGTAACATCTCCAAGAGCATAGATGCCATCTACAACTGTATTTTGGTATTCATCTACTTGGATAAATCCACGTTGGTTGAGTGTAACTCCAACCTTTTCTAACTCCAGACCGTCTACATTTGGACGGCGACCAGTAGCCCAGATAACTTGGCTGGCAGTGTGACTAGAACCGTCTTCGAAATAAATGGTAATGCCTTGCTCCGTTTCTTCGAGCTTGACGGGTACCTTATGTGTGTGTAAAGGTAGACCTGTTTTTTCCATTTCATTGACAAGTCCTTCAACGATGTAGCTGTCAAAAGTGCGCAAGGGACGATCGCGACGGACAAACAAATCCGTTTTTACTCCTAGCGCGTGGAGAACACCTGCTAATTCAACGGCGATATAGCCAGCTCCAAGAATCGCAACGGATTCAGGAAGTTGCTCCCAAGCAAAGACATCGTCTGAGCTACCACCAAGTTCAGCTCCAGGGATAGTTGGAATGCTTGGACGAGCGCCAGTCGCAATCACGATATGCTTGGCACGAATCAATTCACCATTAACGCTGACGGTGTGGGAATCAACGAAATGAGCACGACCTTCAATCAAATCAACCCCGTTGCGCTTGAAACTTCCATCATAAGACGAGCGGGCACGGTCGATGTAGGCTTCACGGTTTTGACGAAGTTTAGCAAAATCAAATTGAACATCTGAACTTGTAAAACCATAGTCAGGGCCGTAGTGGTGGAAGCTTTCAGCGATTTGAGCTCCATACCACATGATTTTCTTAGGAACACAGCCGACATTGACGCAGGTTCCACCTAATTTTTTCTCTTCAATAACAGCTGCTTTAGCACCGTGTTCGCCAGCGCGGTTCATAGTGGCAATGCCACCGCTCCCTCCACCGATGGCGATGATATCATATTCTCTCATAGAAAACTCCTTATAGCTTTGATAGTCATATTCTATCGTTTTTATTTTTTGAATGCAAAAATCTGCTACGGTAAAAAAATTATAAAAACGCTTGCCAAATTCAAAAAGATATTGTATTATATATCTAGCACAATAACCCAATAAACGAATACCGAACAAAATAATGATCCTGAATTGTCATTGTTTCCATCTGAACTGTCATTGTTTGGGCTTGGTGTTTCTGATATAATGGTTTTTGTAAGGCAAAAGAATAAAGGAGCTTAAAAATGAAAAGAAATAAAAAGGCAAAAAAATGGCAATTATACACAGCGATTGGTGTTGCCAGTGCTATTGTTATCGGTGCTGCGGGGATTTTGATTTTTAGACAACCTTCCCAGTCAGCAGTCAAGGAGGAAACCTCTCATATCGTTGTTGCTAAGGAAGGTTCCGTTGCTTCATCGGTTCTCTTATCAGGTACGGTCACAGCAAAAAATGAACAATACGTTTATTTTGATGCTAGTAAGGGAGATTTAGATGAAATTCTCGTTTCAGTCGGGGACAAGGTCGAAGAAGGGCAAGCGTTGGTCAAATACAGCAGTGCAGATGCTCAAGCTGCCTATGATGCAGCTAATCGTGCAGTTGCAAAGGCAGACCGTCATATCGAGGAGTTAAACAAAGCTCGTGAGAATGCATCAGCTGCACCAGCTTCCCCACAGGTTCCAACAGAAGCTGGACTCCCAGAACAAGCGCAAGCAGCGACTTCTTCCGTATCTTCTATTGATTCTCAAATCAGTGATGCCAAGGATAACCGTGCAGATGCTGTGGCTCAGCTCAACAAGGCTCAAGCTCAGCTAGATGCTGCAACAGTCCTCAGTACACTAGAAGGGACTGTAGTTGAAGTTAATCGTAATGTTTCCAAATCGCCAACGGGTAACAGCCAAGTGGTAGTTCATGTTGTAAGTAATGAAAACTTGCAAGTCAAAGGGGAGTTGTCTGAATACAACCTTGCTAACCTTTCTGTAGGCCAAGAAGTTACCTTTACTTCGAAGGTTTACCAAGATAAGAGCTGGACAGGAAAAATCAGCTATATTTCTGATTATCCTAAGAACAATGGAGAAGCAGCAAATGCAGCCCTTGGAGGAAATACTGGATCTAAGTACCCTTATACTGTTGATGTGACTAGCGATATCGGTGAGTTGAAACAAGGCTTCTCTGTCAGTGTGGAAGTCAAAAACAAGAGTAAGGCCATCCTTGTTCCTTTGACAAGTGTTGTTACCGAAAATGACAAAAACTATGTCTGGCTCGTTGACGACCAGAAAAAAGCCAAGAAAGTGGAAGTTACTTTGGGGAATGCGGATGCAGACAACCAAGAAATTACTTCAGGTTTGACAGACGGTGCCAAGGTCATCAGTAATCCAACATCTTCCTTGGAAGAAGGAAAAGAGGTGAAGGCTGATGAAGAAACTAATTAGTCTCAAAAATATCTGTAGGAGTTATCGAAATGGTGACCAAGAACTGCAGGTCCTTAAAAATATCAATCTAGAAGTTCATGAAGGTGAGTTTGTTGCCATTATGGGACCTTCTGGTTCTGGTAAGTCTACGTTGATGAATACCATCGGAATGTTGGATACACCAACTAGTGGAGAGTACTATCTTGAAGGTCAAGAAGTGGCAGGTCTTGGAGAGAAACAACTGGCCAAGGTCCGCAACCAACAAATCGGCTTTGTCTTTCAGCAGTTCTTTCTCTTGTCCAAGCTCAATGCTCTTCAAAATGTCGAATTACCCTTGATTTACGCTGGAGTTTCGGCATCAAAACGTCGGAAATTGGCTGAGGAGTTTCTGGAAAAGGTTGAGCTGACGGAGCGCAGTCATCATTTGCCGTCTGAGTTATCAGGTGGTCAAAAGCAACGTGTAGCGATTGCCCGTGCCTTGGTAAATAATCCTTCTATCATCCTAGCAGACGAACCTACAGGAGCCTTGGATACCAAGACGGGAAATCAAATTATGCAGCTGTTGGTGGAGTTAAACAAGGAAGGGAAAACCATTATCATGGTCACGCACGAGCCTGAGATTGCTGCCTATGCCAAACGCCAAATTGTCATTCGTGATGGGGTCATCTCATCAGACAGTGCTCTGGTAGAAAAGGAGGAAAACTAGATGCAGAATCTGAAATTTGCCTTTTCATCCATCATGGCCCACAAGATGCGTTCCTTCCTAACCATGATTGGGATTATCATCGGAGTTTCGTCTGTCGTCGTCATCATGGCTCTGGGAGACTCCATGTCTCGTCAGGTCAATAAAAACATGACCAAATCACAGAAGGATATCCATGTCTTTTTCTCTCCTATCAAAAGCAAGGACGGCTCCTTTACGCAGAAACAATCCGCTTTGACAGTCAGCGGGAAAGAAGAGGATGTTCATGTTGAACCACCAAAACCACTAGAATCCTGGGTCAAGGAAGCTGCCAAACTCAAAGGAGTAGACAGTTACTATGTCACTAATTCGACCAACGTTACCCTATCTTATAAGGATAAGAAGGTTGAACGAGCGACTCTGACAGGCGGAAATAGCACCTACATGAACGCAGTTGAAAATGAAATCGTTGCGGGTAGAAGTCTAAGACCGCAAGACTACAAGGAATTTGCCAGTGTGATTTTGTTGGATGAAGAACTAGCCAAGAGTTTGTTTGATAGTCCAGAAGCTGCGGTTAATCAAATCATCTCTGTTAATGAATTTAGTTACCGTGTGATTGGCGTTTATACTAGCAATGAAGCTAAAACTGCTAAAGCCTTTGGGATTGGTGGCCTTCCAATTACGACCAATATTTCTCTCGCAGCTAATTTTAATACTGATGAAATCTCGAACATCGTCTTTCGTGTCAATGATACTAGTCTAACGCAGACATTGGGTCCAGAGTTGGCTCGAAAACTGACTGAGATTGCAGGTCTTCAGCAAGGGGAGTACCAAGTTGCGGACGCAACTGCCGCCTTCCAAGAGGTACAACAACTATTTGGTTTTATGACAACCATTATCAGTGCCATCGCAGGAATCTCTCTCTTTGTCGGGGGAACTGGTGTTATGAATATCATGTTGGTTTCGGTGACAGAACGCACGCGTGAGATTGGTCTGCGGAAAGCTCTCGGAGCTACACGGGCTAATATCTTGGTTCAGTTTTTGATTGAATCCATGATTTTGACCTTGCTAGGTGGTGTCATCGGTCTTGGGATTGCTGCTGGAATGACCATGTTAGCTGGAGTATTGCTTCAAAACATGATTGCAGGTATCGAAGTTGGGGTTTCCCTCCCAATTGCTCTCTTTAGCTTGGCTGTGTCAGCAAGTGTTGGGATGATTTTCGGAGTCTTGCCAGCCAATAAAGCGTCTAAGCTTGATCCAATCGAAGCCCTTCGTTATGAGTAATATAAACATGAGGAAAAACAAGATGGATATTTGTCTGTCTTGTTTTTGTATGGATTTTCCTATCGAAAATCACTAAAAATATGATATAATGAAGTGTTAGAAAAACAGGTTTCATTTGCCTGGAAAGGAAAAATTATGTCTGAAAAGAATTTTTATATTACAACACCGATTTACTATCCATCTGGTAAACTTCATATCGGTTCTGCCTACACCACCATCGCTTGTGATGTCCTAGCTCGCTACAAACGCCTCATGGGCTATGATGTCTTTTATCTGACAGGTCTTGACGAGCATGGTCAGAAAATCCAGCAAAAAGCGGAAGAAGCTGGCATCACACCTCAAGCTTATGTTGATGGGATGGCGGTTGGAGTCAAAGAACTCTGGAAATTACTCGATATCTCATACGATAAATTCATTCGTACAACGGATGACTACCATGAAAAAGTAGTGGCGCAAGTCTTTGAACGTTTACTTGCTCAAGATGACATCTACCTAGGTGAATATTCTGGTTGGTATTCAGTCTCAGATGAGGAATTCTTTACAGAAAGCCAGCTTGCGGAAGTTTTCCGTGATGAAGCTGGAAATGTGACGGGCGGCATCGCTCCATCAGGACATCAAGTGGAATGGGTTTCTGAAGAGTCATACTTCCTTCGCCTCAGCAAATACCAAGACCGTTTGGTTAAATTTTTCAAATCGCACCCTGACTTCATCACTCCAGATGGTCGTCTTAATGAAATGTTGCGTAACTTCATCGAGCCAGGTTTGGAAGACTTAGCGGTTTCTCGTACAACCTTTACTTGGGGTGTACCAGTCCCATCAAATCCAAAACACGTTGTCTACGTTTGGATTGATGCCCTTCTCAACTATGCGACTGCTCTTGGTTATGGTCAAGAGGATCATGCTAACTACGATAAATTCTGGAATGGAACAGTCTTCCACATGGTAGGGAAAGACATCCTTCGTTTCCACTCAATTTACTGGCCAATCCTTCTCATGATGTTGGATATGAAGTTGCCTGACCGCTTGATTGCCCATGGTTGGTTTGTCATGAAAGACGGCAAGATGTCTAAGTCTAAAGGGAATGTCGTTTACCCTGAAATGTTAGTAGAGCGCTATGGACTGGATCCACTTCGTTACTACCTCATGCGTAGCCTTCCAGTTGGTTCAGACGGAACCTTCACTCCAGAGGACTACGTCGGCCGTATCAACTATGAATTAGCAAATGACCTTGGAAACCTCCTCAACCGTACGGTTTCCATGATTAACAAGTACTTTGATGGACAAATTCCTGCCTATGTAGAGGGTGTGACTGAATTTGATAATGCTCTTGCTCAAGTAGCAGAGCAATCTATCGCTGACTACCATACACACATGGAAGCAGTTGACTACCCACGTGCTTTAGAAGCAGTCTGGACTCTTATCTCACGTACCAACAAATACATCGATGAGACAGCCCCATGGGTCTTGGCTAAGGATGAAGAGCACCGTGACCAATTGGCAAGTGTTATGAGCCATTTGGCAGCCAGCCTTCGTGTTGTAGCTCACTTGATTGAACCATTTATGATGGAAACTAGTCGTGCGGTCATGACTCAACTTGGCTTGGAAGAAGTGGCGAGCCTTGAAAACTTGAGCTTGGCAGATTTCCCTGCTGGTGTGACTGTTGTTGCCAAAGGAACACCAATCTTCCCACGTCTGGACATGGAAGAAGAGATTGCCTATATCAAGGAACAAATGGAAGGCAACAAACCAGCAGTCGAAAAAGAATGGAATCCAGATGAAGTTGAACTCAAACTCAACAAGGATGAAATCAAGTTTGAAGACTTTGATAAGGTCGAGATCCGTGTCGCAGAAGTCAAAGAAGTGTCTAAAGTGGAAGGTTCTGACAAGTTGCTCCAATTCCGACTAGATGCTGGTGATGGAGAAGACCGTCAAATCCTCTCAGGAATTGCAAAATACTACCCAAACGAACAAGAATTGGTCGGCAAGAAAGTCCAAATCGTTGCCAACCTCAAACCACGAAAGATGATGAAAAAATATGTCAGTCAAGGAATGATCCTCTCAGCTGAACATGAAAGCAAATTAACCCTTCTCACAGTTGATCCAGCTGTACCAAACGGAAGTGTGATTGGCTAATAGCAAAAAACCAACGTTATACACGTTGGTTTTTCTTGTTATGCGCGAGATTTTCTAAGAAGTAATCCATCTTCTTTTGCGACTTGAGGACAATTACTTTCTCAGGGTAGGTTTCTTGAACCCGTTGATAACGTTCTTTGGCATTCTTTGTCCGCCCATCCCAGAGAATCCATCGGATAAACTCCCAGTCAAAGCGTTCAGGACAGCCTGCTGCCATACTTTCTCTGACCTTGCCTCGGTATGTGAGATACCGTTTAAAGGCTCGAAAGAGACAAGTCCAAGGTGAAAAATTGAGGAAGATGATTTGGTCAGCTTCTTGCATTCTTTCCTCGTAATAGCACCAAGAGTAGTTGCCATCGATAACCCAAGCTTCATGCTTTGTGAGAAAGTTTTTCATCTTGTCCAACATCCATTCGTGGTCACTGTCTTGCCAACCAGGTTGAAATTGAAGTGTATCCATATGCAGTTTGGGGATGGAGTAGTAGTTTGATAATTTTTCAGCTAGGGTTGACTTTCCAGCTCCAGAATAACCGATGATTCCGATTTTCATTTTCTACCTTTTCTGATTAGAGGACAAAAAAACAGCCTCTATGGACTGTTTCTTATTTAGCAAGTTTAGCTGAAAGACGAGCTTTATCGCGGCTTGCTTTGTTTTTATGAATCAAACCTTTAGTTTCTGCTTTGTCGATAGCTGAGCTAGCAGCACGGAAAAGTTCTTCAGAAGGGTTTGCTTCGAAAGCTTTGATAGCAGTACGCATAGCTGATTTTTGAGCTGAGTTTTTTTCGTTTTGTTTAACGTTCAATTCAGCGCGTTTGATAGCTGATTTAATGTTTGCCAATGTTCTTACCTCCATATTTACTAACTATACCATTATATATGAAAACTTAGGTTTTGACAAGGGGAAATTATTTTTTTAGGTAAATTTCATCGATTTCGTGGTTTTTAGTCTTGTGGAGAATGACCTCGGCGCGATTCCTTGTCGGTTCGATGTAGTTTTGTAGATTTGTGAGATTAATGCTGGTCCAAACCTGATGTGCAAAGGCTTCAACTTCTCCAATCGGCATTTGCGTAAAACGGTGGTAGTAACTGTTGGGGTCATTTTGGGCAAAGCTGAGCAGCTTTAAGAAACGATCCAGATACCAACTTTCAATGTCCTCGACAGCAGCATCCACATAGATGGAGAAATCAAAGAAATCAGTAATGTAAAGGCGCTCATTTTGAGGGTTTTGAAAGACATTGATGCCTTCGACAATGACAAAATCAGCAGCTTTGACACGTTGTTTCTCTCCAGGAACGATGTCATACACTTCATGAGAATAGACAGGAATATCGACATCTTGCCCATTCTTTAGGCGGTCAAGAAAATTCAGCAAGGTTTCCATATCATAACTTTCAGGAAAACCTTTGCGATTTAAGATATCTTGGTCCATCAAGGTTTGATTGGGATAGAGAAAACCGTCGGTTGTCACTAACTCCACAGTGGCGTCAGTAACTGTACGAGACAGAAGGATTTGCAGAAGTCGGCTAGTTGTTGATTTGCCAACGGCAACACTTCCCGAAACTCCGATGATGAAGGGCTGAGATTTACTCTCTCTTTGGAGAAAAATTCCCTTAGAGAAGGCTAAATCCTCTTTGGTACGTTTGTAAATTTGGATGAGATGGGCCAATGGTAAATAAATATCTGTCACATCTTGTAGGCTGATTTGGTCATTGAAACTCTTGATGGATTCTAACTCTTCCTCTGTCAAGGGAGGGGTTGTTTTGCGATGCAATGATTGCCAAGTCTGGCGACTGATTTTTTCAAAATGTAAAAATTCGTTGGTCATTTGTTTTCCCCTAGATATTTTGTCTATCATACCATAAAAAGCTAAAAAAATAAAGCGGTTTCTTGATGGTAGTAAGTCAATATCGTATA
The DNA here is from genome assembly GCF_023109315.1 of Streptococcus oralis. Taxonomy (GTDB): domain Bacteria; phylum Bacillota; class Bacilli; order Lactobacillales; family Streptococcaceae; genus Streptococcus; species Streptococcus oralis_BS. Next base: position 58,198 of record NZ_JALDUF010000009.1, on the reverse strand, counting down.
ATAGAGATGGAGGTTGAATAATTTAATGATGAAATAGGGAATTGTTTCTGAAGACTTATCAGTTATTAAAAGTGGGCTTTTTTAGTTCGCAACTTATAGGAGGCACACAATGAAAATCTTGAGATGTTACATATTGGAACTCTGTTTTATTTTAAGTTTTGCACTACCTTTTATAAGGGGAGCGAATGCGGATAATGGTAGACGCTTTGTAGAAACCTATTACGGTTTTACCTTCTTAATGGATCATCTTCTTGTAACAGTTATCTTTATCTGTTCACTCTTGATTGCTTGGTTAGTAAAAAAGCAGTGGACGAAATGGCTTGCTGCTGGTAGTTATCTATTTTTGATTTTGTGGATTGCTACAGAAGGATATCTATTCCGTATGTCACTAGAAGATTTGATACGACTTTGGACAAGTTTGGAAATCTTGACACAAACTTATCAGTTGGGCTTTTATCTAAACATCATATTGGGAATCCTGTTGATAATAAAGTATTTTAAGGTTAAGAAATGGTAATAAAAATGCGCCTGATTACAGACGAACTGTTTTTTCCTGACTATGATAATTTGTAGTTCCCGATAGATTGTAATGTATTTCTAATCATTGAAAGAGATTGAAGAAAAGGTTTTTTGACTAGGATTCTTCAGTCTTTTTCATTTTATCATCACTTTGTAAACGACTTACAATTCAAGCCAAATTATGGTAAAATAGTTTTATGAGTAAAATGTATTATGCAGAAAATCCTGACGCTGCTCACGACATACATGAGTTGAGAGTGGAGTTGTTGGGAGAAAAAATGACCTTTTTGACGGATGCGGGTGTTTTTAGCAAGAAAATGGTTGACTTTGGGAGTCAGCTTTTATTGAAGTGTCTAGAGGTTAACAAAGGAGAAACGGTCCTTGATGTGGGTTGTGGATATGGGCCTTTGGGCTTGTCCTTGACCAAGGCTTATGGAGTTCAGGCAACCATGGTTGATATCAATAATCGCGCCTTGGACTTAGCGCGACAAAATGCTGAACGAAATAAGGTTGAAGCGAGGATTTTCCAATCCAATATCTATGAACAAGTTGAAGGGAAATTTGACCATGTTATTTCTAATCCGCCTATTCGAGCGGGTAAACAAGTTGTTCATGAGATTATCGAAAAGAGCAGAGATTTCTTGAAAGATGGAGGTGATTTAACCATTGTTATTCAAAAAAAACAAGGTGCTCCGAGTGCCAAAAGCAAGATGGAAGATGTTTTTGGAAATTGTGAAATAGTAAAGAAAGACAAGGGATATTATATCCTTAGAAGTGTGAAAGAATGAGAGCAGTTGATTTAATTCAAAAGAAACGAGATGGTCAAGAACTTACTTCAAATGAAATCAAGTGGCTAATAGAAGGCTATGTGGCAGGAACTGTTCCAGACTATCAGATGTCTGCCTTTGCTATGGCGGTTTATTTCAAAGGAATGACGACACGAGAGATTTCTGACCTGACGATGAATATGGTTAAGACAGGTCAGGAGTTTGACTTGTCAGCTATTGATGGGGTTAAAGTTGACAAACATTCTACTGGTGGTGTAGGTGATAAGGTGACCTTGATTTTAGCTCCCCTTGTTGCTAGCTTTGGTGTGCCCGTGGCAAAAATGAGTGGTCGTGGACTAGGGCATACTGGCGGAACCCTAGATAAGTTGGAAGCAATCAAGGGCTACCAAGTCGAGCGAAGTCAAGAAGATTTCATTCGTCAGGTACAGGACATTGGTGTATCTGTTATTGGGCAGTCGGATCAGCTGGTTAAAGCAGACAAACTTCTCTATGCCCTCCGAGATGTGACAGCAACTGTCGACACGATTCCTTTGATTGCTAGTTCGGTGATGAGCAAGAAAATTGCTGCTGGGGCGGATGCTATTTTGCTAGATGTAACAGTCGGTGAGGGTGCCTTCATGAAGACGGTTGATGAGGCGCGTGAATTGGCTCAAACCATGGTCGATTTGGGTAAGGCCGTTGGTCGAAAGACAGTAGCGGTTATTACCGATATGAGCCAGCCCTTGGGACGAGCCATTGGCAATCGTCTCGAAATCCTAGAAGCAATTGAAATTCTTCAAGGAAAGGGTCGAGAAGATATCAGTCACTTTATTTGTGAACTAGCTCAGATTATGCTTGGTTTGGCAAATGTCGAGAAGACGGTTGAAGAAGTCCGTCAACACCTTGAAAACGGCCAAGCGCTGGCTAAGTTTGAAGAAATGGTAGCAGCTCAAGGCGGTGATTTAGAAGATCACTATCGTCCAGTAAATGTTACGCATGTGGTGGAAATCCCAGCTCAAGAGTCAGGTGTCATTTCAGCCCTTCCAGCGATGGAATTTGGTCTCTATGCCATGAGATTGGGAGCTGGTCGTGCAGTCAAGTCTGATGCTTTAGACTATGAAACTGGAATCGTTTTTGAGAAGAAGGTTGGTGACTCCGTTCAAAAGGGAGAAATTGTCGCAAAAGTTTATACAAATGGAAAAATTTCCCCTCAACTAGTTACAGAATTCCAAAAATATGTTAAAATAAATGATAGTGTGAAACGTTTGCAGGAAATAATTGAAATCATCTCATGAAAAAGAGAGGAATCCGAATATGAAATTAAACAAATACATTGATCATACGCTTTTAAAACAAGATGCAAGTCAAGAACAAATTGATCGTTTGCTATCTGAAGCGCGTGAGTATGACTTTGCCAGCGTTTGTGTTAATCCCACATGGGTTAAACATGCGAAAACAGGACTTGAAGACTCAGATGTAAAGGTTTGTACAGTAGTTGGTTTCCCCTTGGGAGCGACAACTTCAGCTGTAAAAGCTTTTGAAACCAAGGAAGCCATCCAAAATGGTGCAGATGAGATTGATATGGTTATCAATGTTGGTGCTCTCAAATCAGGTAATCTTGATTTGGTTGAATCGGACATCCGTGCTGTCGTAGAAGCAAGTGGTGACAAGTTGGTTAAGGTCATTATTGAAGCTTGCTTGTTGACAGACGATGAAAAGGTGGTGGCTTGCCAATTATCCCAGAAAGCAGGCGCTGACTTTGTCAAAACATCAACTGGATTTTCAACTGGTGGTGCCACTATAGAGGATGTTAAGTTGATGCGTAAAACGGTCGGACCAGATATGGGAGTTAAGGCAGCTGGTGGTGCTCGTTCTTATGCGGATGCCGTTGCTTTTGTGGAAGCGGGCGCTACCCGTATCGGAACGTCAGCTGGCGTTGCAATTTTAAAAGGAGAATTAGCAGATGGCGACTACTGAGTTGATTGAACTAGCAATTGAAACCAGCAAGCAAGCCTATGTACCCTATTCTCACTTTCCTGTTAGTGCTGTTCTAGTGGCGAAAGATGGTAACGTTTATACAGGTGTTAATATTGAGAATGCTAGCTATTCTTTGACAAACTGTGGAGAGCGTACAGCGATTTTCAAAGCAGTTTCCGAAGGCCAAAGAGAGTTTTCAGAGTTGATTGTCTATGGACAGACTGAAAAACCTATATCACCATGTGGTGCTTGTCGCCAAGTGATGGCTGAATTTTTTGAAAAAGATCTAAAAGTGACACTTGTCGCAAAAGATAAATCGACGGTCGAGATGACGGTCGGGGAGTTACTTCCATACTCTTTTACAGACTTAAACTAGTCTGAGTCACTCTTTGAGTGACGCGGTCCTTGTGGCCAACCAATCCATACTTGCAACATCGTTGCACATCTTATTTAGGAGGTTCAGTAATGAACAAGAAACAATGGCTAGGCCTTGGTCTAGTTGCAGTAGCAGCAGTTGGACTTGCTGCATGTGGTAACCGCTCTTCTCGTAACGCAGCTTCATCTTCATCAGAAATGAAGACGAAAGCAGCGATCGTAACAGATACTGGTGGTGTTGATGATAAATCATTTAACCAATCAGCTTGGGAAGGTTTGCAAGACTGGGGTAAAGAACACAATCTTTCTAAAGATAAAGGTTATACTTACTTCCAATCAACAAGCGAAGCAGACTATGCTAACAACTTGCAACAAGCGGCTGGAAGTTACAACCTGATCTTCGGTGTTGGTTTTGCACTTCACAATGCAGTTGAAGAGGCAGCAAAAGACCACTCTGACTTAAACTATGTCTTGATTGATGATGTGATCAAAGATCAAAAGAATGTTGCGAGCGTAACATTTGCTGATAACGAAGCAGCTTACCTTGCAGGTGTTGCAGCAGCTAAAACAACTAAAACAAAACAAGTTGGTTTTGTAGGTGGTATCGAATCTGAAGTTATTTCACGTTTCGCTGCTGGATTTAAGGCTGGTGTTGAGTCAGTAGACCCATCTATCAAAGTACAAGTTGACTATGCTGGTTCATTTGGTGATGCTGCCAAAGGTAAAACAATTGCAGCTGCTCAATACGCTGCAGGTGCAGACGTTGTCTACCAAGCAGCTGGTGGTACAGGTGCTGGTGTCTTTGCTGAAGCAAAATCTTTGAACGAAAGTAAAAATGAAGACGAAAAAGTTTGGGTTATTGGTGTAGACCGTGACCAAGCAGCAGAAGGTAAATACACTTCTAAAGATGGTAAAGAATCAAACTTTGTTCTTGTATCTACATTGAAACAAGTTGGTACAACTGTAAAAGATATTGCCAACAAAACAGAAAAAGGTGAATTCCCTGGCGGACAAGTTATTGTCTACTCATTGAAGGATAAAGGGGTTGACTTGGCAGTAACAAACCTTTCAGAAGAAGGTAAAAAAGCTGTTGAAGACGCAAAAGCTAAAATCCTTGACGGAAGCGTAAAAGTTCCTGAAAAATAATGGATAAAAGTCATTTCTTAGGAAGCGACCATCGGTCGCTTCTTTAAGAATTGAGGCAATTTTTTGTCTCAATAGAACTTGTTAACACGATTAGCAGGTTTTATTGAAACAAAATAAACCTCGGAAAGGAAAAGCATATGGCACACGAAAATGTCATTGAGATGCGGGATATTACCAAGGTGTTTGGTGAATTTGTAGCGAACGACAAGATCAACTTGCAACTGCGAAAAGGTGAAATCCATGCACTTTTAGGAGAAAATGGAGCGGGTAAATCCACTCTGATGAATATGCTGGCAGGACTTCTCGAGCCAACTAGTGGTGAAATTGCGGTGAATGGTCAGGTTGTCAAACTAGATTCACCTTCTAAAGCTGCTAGTCTTGGAATTGGGATGGTTCACCAACATTTTATGTTGGTTGAGGCTTTTACAGTAGCTGAAAATATCATTTTGGGGAGTGAAATCACTAAAAATGGTGTGCTAGATATAGCTGAAGCTACTAAAGAAATCAAGGCTCTTTCTGAACGTTATGGTTTGGCAGTGGATCCTGCTGCCAAGGTGGCAGATATTTCCGTTGGTGCTCAACAACGTGTAGAAATCTTGAAGACACTTTACCGTGGTGCTGGTATCCTCATCTTTGACGAACCTACGGCAGTATTGACTCCTTCAGAGATTGATGAGTTGATGGCTATCATGAAAAACCTTGTCAAAGAAGGAAAATCCATTATTTTGATTACCCATAAACTGGATGAAATTCGTGCGGTATCCAATCGAGTGACGGTTATCCGTCGTGGAAAATCAATCCAGACGGTGGAGATTGCAGGGGCAACCAATGCGGACTTGGCTGAGATGATGGTGGGACGTTCTGTCTCCTTCAAAACGGAGAAACAGGCACCACAACCAAAAGAAGTAGTCTTGTCTATCAAAGACTTGGTTGTTAATGAAAACCGAGGTGTACCAGCTGTGAAGAATCTTTCTTTGGATGTTCGTGCTGGTGAAATTGTCGGTATTGCAGGTATTGATGGCAATGGCCAATCTGAACTCATTCAAGCCATCACGGGTCTTCGTAAGGTTGAGTCTGGTAGTATTGAATTAAAAGGCAAATCAATCGTAGGGATGCACCCTCGACAAATTACGGAACTCAGTGTAGGGCATGTTCCTGAAGACCGCCACCGTGATGGTTTGATTTTGGATATGATGATTTCAGAAAATATCGCTCTTCAAACCTACTACAAAGAACCACTTAGCAAGAATGGTATCTTAAACTATGCGAATATCACTTCACATGCCAAAAAATTAATGGAAGAATTTGACGTCCGTGCGGCGAGCGAATTTGTCCCAGCAGCAGCTCTTTCAGGGGGAAATCAACAAAAAGCGATTATCGCTCGTGAGATTGATCGTGATCCTGATCTCCTTATCGTCAGCCAACCAACTCGTGGTTTGGATGTCGGTGCCATTGAATATATCCACAAACGCTTGATTGAAGAACGTGATAACGGAAAAGCTGTGCTTGTTGTCAGCTTTGAATTGGATGAGATTTTAAATGTTTCAGACCGAATTGCTGTTATTCATGATGGGAAGATTCAAGGTATTGTGTCGCCAGAAACGACTAACAAACAAGAACTTGGTATCTTGATGGCAGGTGGAAACTTGGGAAAGGAGAAGGATGATGTCTAAAAAGTTACAACAAATTTCGGTTCCCTTGATTTCCGTATTCTTAGGAATCTTGCTCGGAGCCATTGTCATGTGGATTTTCGGCTACGATGCTATCTGGGGTTATGAGGAGTTGTTCTATACAGCTTTTGGTAGTCTCCGTGGGATTGGTGAAATTTTCCGTGCCATGGGTCCTCTTATCTTGATTGGTCTGGGGTTTGCAGTTGCTAGTCGTGCAGGTTTCTTTAACGTTGGACTTCCTGGTCAGGCACTAGCGGGTTGGATTCTTAGTGGTTGGTTTGCTTTGTCGCATCCGGACATGCCACGCCCAATGTTGATTTTAGCGACCGTAGTAATTGCTTTGATTGCAGGTGGGATTGTAGGTGCTATTCCAGGTATTCTCAGAGCTTATTTAGGTACATCAGAGGTTATCGTAACCATTATGATGAACTATATTGTTTTGTACGTAGGGAATGCCTTTATTCATTCTTTCCCGAAAGACTTTATGCAAAGTACAGACTCAACGATTCGTGTGAGTGCCAATGCCACTTATCAAACACCATGGTTATCTGAGTTAACTGGCAATTCTCGTATGAATATCGGAATCTTTTTTGCCATCATTGCTGTTGGTGTGATTTGGTTCTTGCTCAAGAAAACGACTCTCGGTTTTGAAATTCGTGCAGTTGGTCTCAATCCCCATGCCTCAGAGTACGCTGGTATTTCAGCAAAACGTACAATCATCCTATCAATGATCATCTCTGGTGCATTAGCTGGTCTTGGTGGAGCGGTCGAAGGTCTTGGAACCTTCCAAAACGTTTACGTTCAAGGTTCATCATTAGCTATCGGATTTAACGGGATGGCGGTTAGTTTGCTTGCTGGGAATTCACCAATTGGGATTCTCTTTGCAGCCTTCTTATTTGGCGTTCTACAAGTTGGTGCGCCGGGTATGAACGCTGCGCAAGTTCCGTCTGAACTTGTCAGCATTGTAACAGCGTCTATTATCTTCTTTGTCAGCGTTCACTACCTAATCGAACGCTTTGTCAAACCTAAAAAACAAGTTAAAGGAGGTAAGTAAGGATGTCTATTACAACATTGTTCACCCTCTTGGTCTCTTCTATGCTGATTTACTCAGCGCCACTTATTTTTACGAGTATTGGAGGAGTCTTCTCTGAACGTGGTGGTGTCGTTAACGTCGGTCTTGAAGGAATCATGGTTATGGGAGCCTTTTCTGGGGTTGTCTTTAACCTTGAGTTTGCAGAACAACTTGGAACAGCGACTCCTTGGATTTCCTTGTTAGTTGCCGGTGCCGTGGGAGCTATTTTCTCCCTCATTCATGCAGTCGCTACAGTTCATTTCCGTGCGGATCATGTTGTCAGTGGTACAGTATTGAACTTGATGGCTCCTGCCCTAGCAGTTTTCTTGGTTAAGGTTCTTTATAACAAAGGACAAACGGATAATTTAAGCCAGACCTTTGGACGTTTTGATTTTCCAGTTTTGGCTAATATCCCAGTGATTGGAGATATCTTCTTCAAGTCAACAAGTTTGCTAGGTTATATCGCGATTGCCTTCTCATTCTTTGCTTGGTTTATCCTCTTCAAGACACGCTTTGGCCTTCGCCTTCGCTCTGTTGGTGAACACCCTCAAGCAGCGGATACCTTGGGGATCAATGTCTACAAGATGCGATATCTTGGGGTTATTATTTCAGGTTTCCTTGGTGGAATTGGGGGAGCGATTTATGCTCAATCCATTTCTGTCAACTTCTCAGTGACAACTATTGTCGGTCCTGGATTTATCGCTCTTGCTGCAATGATCTTTGGTAAATGGAACCCAATCGGTGCTATGCTTTCTAGTCTCTTCTTTGGACTTTCACAAAGTTTGGCAGTTATCGGTTCTCAATTGCCTTTCCTACAAGGAGTGCCAGCGGTTTACCTTCAAATCGCGCCTTATGTCTTGACCATCCTTGTCTTAGCAGCCTTCTTTGGAAAAGCAGTTGCACCAAAGGCAGACGGTATCAACTACATCAAGTCAAAATAAGCATACAAAAAAACGTCAGTTCAAACTGGCGTTTTTTTTGTTAGGATTTTGATGTGTCAAGTTTAGTCCCCAAGGAACGAGATTTTCAGTTTTATTTTTGATACGTGTGATATTATCCTTGTGACGAATGATAATCAAACTAGCAAGTGCTAGGATAATCAGAATGAAGAGAGGGTCATAGTTGTCTAGGATAAATCCAAATAGTGGAAATAGTAGAACTCCGATAACAGCTGCGATAGAAGCAGTAACGCTGGACAGGGAAATCATACTGCCTAGATAGAGGGTTCCAAAGAATACGACTGCTAGGTAGAGACAGAAGATAGGCGCGAATCCGAAAACAACCCCAGCACTAGTTGCGACAGCCTTACCACCTTTAAAGCCTGCAAAGATAGGGAAGGTATGTCCAACGACAGCCAAAAGTCCAAAGATAAGAGGTGATACACCTTGTAGGTGGAAAAGGATTGGAAGGAGAGTGGCCAAGGTTCCTTTGAAAAAGTCAATCACAAAGGTTGCCATACCTGCTTTTTTACCTAAAATACGGAAGGTATTGGTTGTTCCGGTGTTTCCAGAACCATGCTCTCGCAGATTTGTTTGAAAGAAGATTTGTCCAATCCAAAGACCAGACGGAATCGAACCTAGCAGATAAGCTAAAATTAATAATACAAATGTCATCATAGACCTATTATACCATGAAATGCTTTCGAAAGTCAGAGAATATCCTGTGAAATTGTGACGGCTGAATGGGAAAAATTTTGCAAAATCCCTAGAAAACCTGTAAAATAGTAAAGATGAACGAATAGGAGGTTCCTTGTGTCAAAAAAGGAAATCAATATTAATAACTACAATGATGACGCCATTCAGGTGCTAGAAGGGTTGGATGCGGTTCGTAAACGTCCGGGGATGTATATTGGTTCGACCGACGGTGCAGGTCTCCATCACCTAGTCTGGGAAATAGTGGACAATGCAGTCGATGAGGCCTTATCTGGATTTGGTGACCGCATTGATGTGACTATCAATAAAGACGGAAGTCTAACAGTAGAGGACCATGGTCGTGGGATGCCGACTGGTATGCATGCCATGGGAATTCCAACCGTAGAGGTTATCTTTACCATTCTCCACGCTGGAGGAAAATTCGGTCAAGGTGGCTACAAAACATCGGGTGGTCTTCACGGGGTTGGATCTTCCGTCGTGAATGCCTTATCTAGCTGGCTAGAAGTGGAAATCACTCGTGATGGTGCTGTTTATAAGCAACGCTTTGAAAATGGTGGAAAACCTGCCACGACTTTGAAGAAAATTGGTACAGCACCCAAGACTAAGACAGGTACCAAAGTCACCTTCATGCCTGACGCGACAATCTTCTCTACGACTGACTTTAAGTACAATACCATTTCAGAACGACTCAATGAGTCAGCCTTTCTCTTAAAAAATGTTGCCTTGTCTTTGACAGATAAGCGAACAGATGAAGCAATCGAATTCCATTATGAGAACGGGGTACAAGACTTTGTTTCCTATCTGAATGAAGACAAGGAAACCTTGACGCCTGTTCTTTACTTCGAAGGGGAAGACAATGGTTTCCAAGTGGAAGTCGCCCTCCAGTACAATGATGGATTTTCAGATAACATCTTGTCCTTTGTCAATAATGTCCGTACCAAAGACGGTGGAACCCATGAGACGGGACTCAAGTCTGCCATTACAAAGGTCATGAATGACTACGCGCGTAAGACAGGTCTTCTCAAGGAAAAAGATAAAAACCTAGAAGGTTCAGATTATCGCGAGGGACTAGCAGCCGTTCTTTCTATTCTGGTTCCTGAAGAGCACCTTCAGTTTGAAGGACAGACCAAGGACAAACTAGGAAGTCCTCTGGCTCGTCCAGTTGTGGATGGAATTGTGGCTGATAAGTTGACCTTCTTCCTAATGGAAAATGGTGAACTGGCTTCCAATCTCATTCGCAAAGCTATCAAGGCGCGTGATGCCCGTGAAGCAGCGCGTAAGGCTCGTGATGAGAGCCGAAATGGCAAGAAAAATAAGAAAGACAAGGGCTTGTTGTCGGGTAAATTAACCCCAGCCCAGTCTAAAAATCCTGCAAAGAACGAACTCTACCTGGTCGAGGGTGATTCTGCCGGCGGTTCTGCTAAACAAGGTCGTGATCGTAAGTTTCAGGCTATCTTACCTCTTCGAGGTAAGGTTATCAATACAGCCAAGGCCAAGATGGCGGATATCCTCAAAAATGAGGAAATCAACACTATGATTTACACCATCGGTGCAGGTGTCGGGGCAGACTTCTCCCTTGAAGATGCCAACTACGACAAGATCATTATCATGACCGATGCCGATACCGACGGTGCCCATATCCAAACTCTTCTTTTAACATTCTTCTACCGTTATATGCGTCCGCTAGTTGAGGCAGGACATGTCTATATCGCCCTTCCGCCTCTTTACAAGATGTCCAAAGGAAAAGGCAAGAAAGAAGAAGTGGCCTATGCTTGGACGGATGGTGAGTTAGAAGAACTTCGCAAGCAGTTCGGTAAAGGCGCTACGCTCCAACGCTATAAAGGTCTTGGTGAGATGAATGCAGACCAACTCTGGGAAACAACCATGAACCCAGAAACACGTACCCTTATCCGTGTCACAATTGAAGACCTGGCACGCGCCGAACGTCGCGTCAATGTCCTCATGGGAGATAAAGTTGAACCACGCCGCAAGTGGATTGAAGATAATGTCAAGTTTACGCTGGAAGAAGTGACAGTGTTTTAGTATAGTATAGGGAATATTATGGCGAGACAGAATTATTTTGATATTTTGAACCGGATGGAGTTTGATCCACAGAGAGAGTTGAAAAATTTGATGGATTTACTGGAAATGGAGAGAAATTTCAAGAGGAGCTATTATGAAACAAGTTTAAATAGTGCCATTTCTAATAATTTCTTAGATTATCCTAATCGTTCAACGTTCACCAGTTATTCACAAATGATAGAATTTGTTGGATCGAATATCTATAATACAACTGAACAACTATTTGTTTTCTCTGAGTTCTTAGTCGATATTTTTTGTAATCTTGCGGAAAAATTTACTGAGGAAGAGAGTGAGTTTATTCAAATTATATTTGATAATATTAAAAGGTTTTTAGAATTATCAAATCATGAATTGATTACATTGGACAATGGTAACAAAATCATCGTTGAAAAGAATGTCTATGCCTCGGAAGTTTCTCAGATTGTATCTGAAACTAGTATTGAAGATGCGATAAAAATTTTAGAATATAATCATTTTTCAAATAAGGGAAATATTCAGCGAAAAAAAGAGATACTCATTTCTTTGGCAAATTACTTGGAACCGTTGAGAGATGAATTGAATGCTTTTGAAGAATTAAAAGAAGTAATGAAAGTCAACAATAGTAAAAAAATTATTGCAGTTGAACAACTATTTGGAATGTATAATAATTTGGGATTGAGACATAACAACGATAAGCAATATCATCTCAATATGAATGATGAGGAATTGGAACAATGGTATGATGATATTTATACTTCAACCTTGTTTGTTATTCTGAGTTTGGATGAAGCTAGAATTTTGTCGAAATTAAAAACTTTAAGAGAAGGATAACTGAATCTTTTATAGTGGTTTAACTATTTTAACTAGAGAAATAGTATGCTAATATACAGGAATATCAAATGAGAAACAGGTGTTAATATGAGAACTGAACCCGAAATGCTTGATTTAATTTTTCAAACCGCAAAAGTGCTCCAAGTCGAGGCTGTCGCCATGTCTGGTTCACGGACTGATACAAAAGCTCCGAAAGATGAGTTTCAGGATTACGACGTGGTTTATGTCGTGGACGACTTAGATAATCTGACAAGTGACCTTGCTTGGTTGGACTCCTTTGGCACACGTATCATTGAGCAACATAATGTCCTAGGCAACCGTCGTCTTTATCTCATGCTCTTTGAAGATGGTAACCGTATTGATTTGACTCTATGTCCTAAAGAGTATATCAAGGAGTGGGTGAAAAGCGAAGCGGATTTCACGGTGCTAGAGGACACTAAGGGCTTGTTTGCGCCATATTCTCCAAATCCTCAGCGTTACTGGACAAGTCCAGCTCGTCAGATAGATTTTGAAAAAGCCTGCAATGAATTTTGGTGGGTGTCAGCCTACGTAGTCAAAGGAATCTGCCGCAAGCAACTACTCTATGCCACTGACCATCTTTATGGCATTTGTCAACAAGAACTCTTGAAGGTCTTGGCTTGGCAGGTAGTAATCGATAGGGGGAAGGTCAATATTGGCAAGAACTACAAGCATCTCTTTAACTATTTACCTGTTGAGAAAGAAAAGGAATTCTCAAATCTGCTTGATTTCTCCAGTTTAGAAAAAATCACTCAGTCTTTATTTGCAACAATGAAACATTTCCACCAAGAAGCTCAATACCTTGCTAACAAGATGGGCCTTGACTATGATAAGGAAGTGGCAGAAAGGATGATTAAGTATGCTGAGGAGAGACTTTCAAATCACTAACTAAAAAAAATATATAATTTAAAAGATTAAACTACAGAAAGGATCGTTTGGTTATATATAGTAACTGAACACGAGACTAATTTCTGTAAATTATCCCTTATTCTATAAAAACCTACTCTACATTCTTTGAAAGGAGTTGAACATGCCCTAAATACTGTGTGAAAAAGATAAATTTCCTTTTGTATTTTACGGGCTTTGTATCCTATATGAGTAATATCCAAAACATGTCCCTTGAGGACATCATGGGAGAGCGCTTTGGTCGCTACTCCAAGTACATTATTCAAGACCGGGCTTTGCCAGACATTCGTGATGGATTGAAGCCGGTTCAGCGTCGTATTCTTTATTCGATGAATAAGGATGGCAATACTTTTGACAAGAGCTACCGCAAGTCTGCTAAGTCTGTCGGTAACATCATGGGGAATTTTCACCCACACGGGGATTCTTCTATCTATGATGCCATGGTTCGTATGTCACAGGACTGGAAGAACCGTGAGATTCTAGTTGAAATGCACGGTAATAACGGTTCTATGGACGGCGATCCGCCTGCGGCTATGCGTTATACCGAGGCACGTTTGTCTGAAATTGCTGGTTATCTTCTTCAAGATATCGAGAAAAAGACAGTTCCTTTTGCTTGGAACTTTGACGATACCGAGAAAGAGCCGACGGTTTTGCCAGCAGCATTTCCAAACCTCTTAGTCAATGGTTCGACTGGGATTTCGGCTGGTTATGCTACAGACATTCCTCCCCATAATTTAGCTGAGGTTATTGATGCGACGGTTTACATGATTGATCACCCAACAGCCAAGGTGGACAAACTCATGGAATTCTTGCCTGGACCAGACTTCCCTACAGGAGCTATCATCCAAGGGCGTGACGAAATCAAGAAGGCCTATGAAACTGGGAAAGGGCGCGTGGTCGTTCGCTCTAAAACTGAGATTGAAAAGTTAAAAGGTGGCAAGGAACAAATCGTTATCACTGAGATTCCTTATGAAATCAATAAGGCTAATCTAGTCAAGAAAATCGATGATGTTCGTGTTAATAACAAGGTGGCAGGTATTGCTGAGATTCGTGATGAGTCTGACCGTGACGGTCTTCGTATCGCTATTGAACTTAAGAAAGACGCGAATACCGAGCTCGTACTCAACTATCTCTTCAAATACACTGACCTACAAATCAATTACAACTTTAACATGGTGGCGATTGACAATTTCACGCCTCGTCAGGTTGGGATTGTCCCAATCTTGTCTAGCTACATTGCCCACCGTCGTGAGGTGATTTTGGCGCGTTCTCGCTTTGACAAGGAAAAGGCTGAGAAACGTCTTCATATCGTTGAAGGTTTGATTCGCGTGATTTCGATTTTGGATGAAGTCATTGCCCTTATTCGTGCTTCTGAAAACAAGGCTGACGCCAAAGAAAATCTCAAGGTCAGCTATGATTTTACAGAAGAGCAGGCTGAGGCCATCGTTACTTTACAACTTTATCGATTGACCAATACAGACGTGGTTGTCTTGCAGGAAGAAGAAGCAGAACTTCGTGAAAAGATTGCCATGCTTGCGGCGATCATTGGTGACGAACGAACCATGTACAATCTCATGAAGAAAGAGCTTCGTGAGGTCAAGAAGAAATTTGCGACACCACGTTTGAGTACTTTGGAAGATACAGCAAAAGTAATCGAGATTGATACAGCTAGTTTGATTGCCGAGGAAGATACCTACGTTAGTGTGACCAAGGCTGGCTATATCAAGCGTACCAGCCCACGTTCCTTTGCGGCATCCACTCTGGAAGAAATTGGCAAACGTGATGATGATCGTTTAATCTTTGTTCAATCTGCCAAGACAACGCAACACCTCTTGATGTTCACAACTCTTGGAAATGTCATCTATCGACCAATCCATGAGTTAGCAGATATTCGCTGGAAGGACATCGGAGAGCACTTGAGTCAGACCATTACAAACTTTGAAACTAACGAAGAAATCCTTTATGTAGAAGTTGTGGATCAGTTTGATGATGCGACAACTTATTTTGCAGCGACTCGCCTTGGTCAAATTAAGCGCGTAGAACGCAAAGAATTCTCTCCATGGCGGACCTACAAGTCTAAGTCTGTCAAGTATGCTAAGCTCAAAGACGAGACAGACCAGATTATAGGGGTGGCTCCAATTAAACTGGATGATGTACTCTTGATTAGCCAAAACGGTTATTCCCTTCGTTTCAATATCGAAGAGGTTCCGGTTGTTGGTGCCAAGGCTGCAGGCGTCAAGGCTATGAACCTGAAAACAGATGATGCGCTTCAGGCTGCCTTCATCTGTAATACCTCATCCTTCTACCTCTTGACCCAACGTGGTAGCTTAAAACGCGTCTCCATTGAGGAAATTCCAGCGACCAGCCGTGCCAAACGAGGCCTACAAGTCTTGCGTGAGTTGAAAAACAAACCGCACCGTGTCTTCTTGGCTGGAGCAGTTGCAGAGCGAGGATTCGTTGGTGATCTCTTTAGTACAGAAATGGAAGAAAACGACCAAACGCTGCTTGTCCAATCTAACAAGGGAACAATCTATGAGAGTCGCTTGCAAGACTTGAACCTGTCAGAACGCACTAGCAATGGAAGCTTTATCTCAGATACCATTTCAGATGAGGAAGTTTTTGATGCTTACATCAAAGAAGTCTTTAAAGAGGACAAAACAAATTCGTAAAAAGAATCAGTCCAGAGGGCTGATTTCTTTATGTTGAAAAAATTTTCAGAAAATTACAAATAATACTTGAAATTTTACTAGAAAAGTGTAGAATAGAACACATAGTTTGAATAGTATAAAGGAGAAACACATGACAGTTGCAATTGATTGGGAAAACCTTGGATTTTCTTATATGAAATTACCTTATCGCTATATCGCTCACTACAAAAATGGTCAATGGGATCAAGGAGAATTGACAGAGGATGCGACCTTGCATATTTCAGAGTCTTCTCCAAGTCTTCACTATGGACAGCAAGCATTTGAGGGATTGAAAGCCTATCGTACGAAGGATGGTAGTATTCAACTTTTCCGTCCTGATGAAAATGCCAAGCGTCTGCAACGTACCTGCGACCGTCTCTTGATGCCCCAAGTACCAACAGAAATGTTCGTAGAAGCTTGTAAAGCAGTTGCTCGTGCAAATGAAGAATACGTCCCACCATATGGAACAGGTGGAACCCTTTATCTTCGTCCTCTCTTGATTGGTGTCGGAGATATCATCGGGGTAAAACCAGCAGAAGAGTACATTTTCACTATCTTTGCTATGCCAGTTGGAAATTACTTTAAGGGTGGATTGGTTCCAACCAATTTCTTGATTCAGGATGAATACGACCGTGCAGCTCCACATGGTACGGGTGCGGCTAAGGTTGGAGGAAACTATGCTGCGAGTCTTTTGCCAGGGAAGTTGGCCAAATCACGCCATTTCTCAGATGTTATCTACCTAGACCCATCTACACATACAAAGATTGAGGAAGTCGGTTCAGCTAACTTCTTTGGAATCACGGCAGACAATGAATTTGTTACGCCATTGAGTCCATCCATCTTGCCATCTATTACCAAGTACTCTTTGCTTTACTTGGCAGAACACCGCTTGGGCTTAACACCGATTGAAGGCGATGTCCCAATCGATAATTTGGATCGTTTTGTAGAGGCAGGTGCTTGTGGTACAGCAGCGGTCATTTCTCCAATTGGGGGGATCCAACATGGCGATGATTTCCATGTTTTCTATAGTGAAACAGAAGTAGGTCCTGTTACACGTAAACTCTATGATGAATTGACCGGTATCCAATTTGGTGACGTAGAAGCACCAGAAGGATGGATTGTCAAAGTGGACTAAAAGACATGAAGTAAAGAAGAGCTCCGTAGCAGTTGTAATAGCTGAAATGGAGTTTTTTCTTGCTAGTTTGAGCATTTTCTTGTACAATAGAAAAAGTGAAAAGAGGTACAGTATGAGTAAAAAAGATAAGAAAATTGAAATCCAATTAACTGATGCAAAAGTGACTGTTGGAAAAGACAGCTATGAAGGATACGTTTTGACGATCGGGAAAAAGGTCATTGGAGAAATTGCCGAATTAGATAGCCAATTTGCCATCATAAAGAATGGAAATGTCGATAGTTTTTATAAAAAACTTGAAAAAGCTGTGGAAATTTTGATTGAAAACTATAATTTGACAAAATAATACTTGTTTTATTGAAAATTTCATGATATAATAGTTCTCGTTAAACATTGGAGAGATAGCGAAGAGGCTAAACGCGGCGGACTGTAAATCCGCTCCTTCGGGTTCGGGGGTTCGAATCCCTCTCTCTCCATTCATCAATGGGGTATAGCCAAGCGGTAAGGCAAGGGACTTTGACTCCCTCATGCGTTGGTTCGAATCCAGCTACCCCAGTTCTTAGGTAATAAATTCAAGATAAAAAGAAAAATATCTTAGGGTATTTTATTTTTATAATTGAAAGACGTGAACGATATGAACATGTCTTTGCGGGTGCTTAGGAAAAAAATTATAAGTATGTCAAGTTTGGAAAGACTTGATTGTTGGAGGATTTTTTAGATGAACGAATTTGAAGATTTGCTAAATAGCGTTAGCCAAGTTGAGCCTGGTGATGTTGTTAGTGCTGAAGTATTGACAGTTGATGCGACTCAAGCTAACGTTGCAATCTCTGGGACTGGTGTTGAAGGTGTCTTGACTCTTCGCGAATTGACAAACGATCGCGATGCAGATATCAATGACTTTGTGAAAGTAGGAGAAGTATTGGATGTTCTTGTACTTCGTCAAGTAGTTGGTAAAGATACTGATACAGTTACATACCTTGTATCTAAAAAACGCCTTGAAGCTCGCAAAGCATGGGACAAACTTGTAGGACGCGAAGAAGAAGTTGTTACTGTTAAAGGAACTCGTGCCGTTAAAGGTGGACTTTCAGTAGAATTTGAAGGTGTTCGTGGATTCATCCCAGCTTCAATGTTGGATACTCGTTTCGTACGTAACACTGAGCGTTTCGTAGGTCAAGAATTTGATGCTAAAATCAAAGAAGTTGATCCTAAAGAAAATCGCTTCATCCTTTCACGTCGTGAAGTTGTTGAAGCAGCTACTGCAGCAGCTCGTGCTGAAGTATTCAGTAAATTAGCTGTTGGTGATGTCGTAACTGGTAAAGTTGCTCGTATCACTAGCTTTGGTGCTTTCATCGACCTTGGTGGTGTTGACGGATTGGTTCACTTGACTGAATTGTCACACGAACGTAACGTATCACCTAAATCAGTTGTAACTGTTGGTGAAGAAATCGAAGTTAAAGTCCTTGATCTTAATGAAGAAGAAGGACGCGTATCCCTTTCACTTAAAGCAACAACACCTGGACCATGGGATGGCGTTGAGCAAAAATTGGCTAAAGGTGATGTAGTAGAAGGAACAGTTAAACGTTTGACTGACTTCGGTGCATTTGTTGAAGTATTGCCAGGTATCGATGGACTTGTTCACGTATCACAAATTTCACACAAACGTATCGAAAATCCAAAAGAAGCTCTTACTGTTGGTCAAGAAGTTACTGTTAAAGTACTTGATGTTAACGCTGACGCAGAACGCGTATCTCTTTCTATCAAAGCTCTTGAAGAACGTCCAGCTCAAGAAGAAGGACAAAAAGAAGAAAAACGTGCTGCTCGTCCACGTCGTCCAAAACGTCAAGAAAAACGTGATTTCGAACTTCCAGAAACACAAACAGGATTCTCAATGGCTGACTTGTTCGGTGATATCGAACTTTAATCAAATTGAGAATCACAAAATCCTTTGTTTAAAACAAGGGATTTTTCTTTTGTCTCTTTCTCATTTTTGATATAATAGTTTTATGTTAGATTCAGAAAAAAAATCACGTTATCAACTGTTGAATGAGGAACTCTCTTATTTACTAGAGGGTGAGAGCAATGTTCTTGCCAATCTTTCGAATGCTAGCGCCCTCCTAAAATCTCGCTTTCCGAATACTGTATTTGCAGGTTTTTATCTGTTTGATGGTAACGAGTTGATTTTAGGGCCTTTTCAGGGCGGCGTTTCGTGTATTCGCATTGCGCTTGGGAAAGGCGTATGTGGAGAAGCTGCCGAGTTTCAAGAGACTGTTTTAGTAGGGGATGTGAGCACCTATCCAAACTACATTTCTTGCGATAGTAAGGCCAAGAGTGAAATCGTAGTTCCCATGCTCAAGAATGGTCAATTGCTGGGCGTCTTAGACTTGGACTCTTCTCTTATTGATGATTATAATGCCATTGACCGCGATTACTTGGAACAATTTGTCGCTATTTTGCTTGAGAAGACAGAATGGGACTTTACGATGTTTGAGGAGAAAGCCTAATGTATCAAGCACTTTATCGAAAATATAGAAGCCAGACTTTTTCGCAATTGGTCGGGCAAGAGGTTGTGGCCAAAACCCTAAAACAAGCGGTCGAGCAGGAAAAGATTAGTCATGCATATCTTTTCTCAGGTCCTCGTGGAACAGGGAAGACCAGTGTAGCCAAGATTTTTGCCAAGGCTATGAACTGTCCAAATCAAGTGGATGGAGAACCATGTAATCACTGCTATATCTGTCAGGCAGTGACAGAAGGTAGCCTAGAAGATGTTATTGAAATGGATGCGGCTTCAAATAATGGAGTTGATGAAATCCGTGAAATTCGTGACAAATCTACCTATGCACCTAGCTTGGCACGTTACAAGGTCTATATTATTGACGAGGTCCATATGTTGTCTACGGGAGCCTTTAATGCGCTTTTGAAGACCCTAGAAGAACCAACTCAAAATGTTGTCTTTATCTTGGCGACCACTGAATTGCATAAGATTCCAGCAACCATTTTATCGCGTGTTCAACGTTTTGAGTTCAAATCGATTAAAACTCAAGATATCAAGGAGCATATTTATCATATTCTAGAAAAAGAAAATATCAGTTCTGAACCGGAGGCTGTGGAAATCATTGCCAGACGAGCTGAAGGTGGAATGCGGGATGCCTTGTCTATTCTGGACCAAGCCTTGAGCTTGACACAGGGAAATGAGCTCACGACTGCTATCTCTGAGGAGATTACAGGCACCATTAGTCTATCAGCACTAGATGACTATGTAGCCGCCTTGTCTCAGCAGGATGTTTCAAAAGCGCTTGATTCTCTGAATCTTTTATTTGAAAATGGCAAGAGCATGACTCGTTTTGTGACGGATCTCTTGCAGTATTTGCGTGATCTACTAGTTGTTCAGACAGGTGGCAAAAATACTCATCATAGTCCAGTTTTTATGGACAATCTAGCTTTATCTCAGGGAAGTCTCTTTGAAATGATTCGAATAGCGACTGTGAGCTTGGCAGATATGAAAGCAAGCCTGCAACCTAAGATTTATGCTGAGATGATGACCATTCGTTTAGCTGAGATTAAGCCTGAATCAGTGCTTTCAGGAGCTGTCGAAAGTGAAATTTCTGCACTGAGACAGGAAGTAGTTCGTCTCAAACAAGAACTTGCTAATGTTGGAACAGCTCCTAAACAAGTGGTGCCAGTCCCTAGCCGTCCAGCCACTTCCAAGACAGTCTATCGAGTGGATCGCAACAAAGTTCAGGCTATCCTGCAAGAAGCTGTCGAAAATCCTGGTTTGGCACGGCAAAACTTGATCCGCCTCCAGAATGCATGGGGAGAAGTAATCGAAAGCTTAGCTGGTCCGGATAAGGCTCTGCTTGTTGGTTCTCAACCAGTTGCGGCCAATGAACATCATGCTATTTTAGCCTTTGAGTCTAATTTCAATGCAGGGCAAACCATGAAACGGGATAACCTCAATACCATGTTTGGCAATATTCTCAGTCAAGCGGCTGGATTTTCACCTGAAATCCTGGCAATTTCCCTAGAGGAATGGAAAGAGGTTCGCGCAGCATTTTCAGCTAAAGCTAAATCTTCTCAAGTTGAAAAAGAAGCAGAAGAAAGTCTGATTCCAGAAGGATTTGAATTTTTGGCTGATAAAGTGAAGGTAGAGGAAGACTAAAGAAAGATTTCATGATACAATAAGTTTATGAATAGACAACAATTTATTATGATAGCGTTATTTACGGCTGCTGAGACTTATTTTTTCAATGAAGCCTGGATGACCGGGCGTTATTTCATGGCAGCCTTTTGGGCCATTCTACTCTTTCGAAATTTTAGGTTAAGTTACGTGATGGGAAAAATTGTAGACACCATTGATCAGCACCTAAACCGCAAGGACTAGCTCCAAGCTTCTAGACAAAATCAAAGCCTTTTAGGCTTTTTTTTGTTATACTAGTAGAGTATATTTATGGACCTTTTCTTGTATTTTTAGAGAAATGTAAGTGATTTCGCTAAGGATAAGGGAAATAGGCCTGAAAAAGAAAGGAATTATCATGTCAGTATTAGAGATCAAAGATCTTCACGTTGAGATTGAAGGAAAAGAAATTTTGAAAGGAGTCAATCTGACTCTGAAAACAGGAGAAATCGCTGCTATCATGGGACCAAATGGTACTGGGAAATCGACTCTTTCTGCCGCTATCATGGGAAATCCAAACTATGAAGTTACCAAAGGTGAGGTCTTGTTTGATGGCGTAAATATCCTTGAGTTGGAAGTGGACGAACGCGCGCGTATGGGACTTTTCCTGGCTATGCAATACCCATCTGAAATTCCAGGAATTACTAACGCTGAATTTCTTCGTGCAGCTATGAATGCTGGTAAAGAAGATGACGAGAAGGTTTCAGTTCGTGAGTTCATCACTAAGCTAGACGAAAAAATGGAATTGCTCAACATGAAAGAAGAAATGGCAGAGCGCTACCTCAACGAAGGTTTCTCTGGTGGTGAGAAAAAACGTAATGAAATTCTTCAGCTTTTGATGTTGGAACCAACTTTTGCCCTTTTGGATGAGATTGACTCAGGTCTCGATATTGACGCCCTTAAAGTTGTATCTAAAGGTGTGAATGCCATGCGTAGCGAAGGTTTTGGTGCTATGATCATCACTCACTACCAACGTCTTTTGAACTATATCACGCCAGACGTGGTACATGTGATGATGGAAGGTCGTGTTGTCCTTTCTGGTGGTCCGGAATTGGCTGCGCGTTTGGAACGTGAAGGATACGCAAAACTAGCTGAAGAACTTGGCTACGACTACAAGGAAGAATTGTAATTCCCTCGTATCTTTTAGGAGAAGTAAATGACTAAAGAGAATATTAAACTTTTTTCAGAAATGCACGCTGAACCAAGCTGGTTGGCTGACCTCCGTCAAAAAGCTTTTGATAAGATTGAGAGTTTGGAATTACCAGTCATTGAGCGTGTCAAATTTCACCGTTGGAATCTGGGAGATGGTACCATCACAGAAAGTGAACCGTCAGCAAATGTTCCTGACTTCACTGCTTTAGATAACCACTTGAAGTTGGTGCAAGTAGGAACGCAGACTGTTTTTGAACAAACTCCAGTTGAATTGGCTGAACAAGGAGTAGTCTTTACAGACTTCCACTCAGCTTTAGAAGAAATTCCAGAACTTATCGAGGAATTCTTCATGTCATCAGTTAAGTATGATGACGACAAGTTGGCAGCCTACCATACAGCTTACTTTAACAGTGGTGCTGTACTCTATATTCCTGATAACGTAGAAATCACAGAGCCAATTGAAGGAATTTTCTACCAAGACAGCGATAGCGATGTGCCATTTAACAAGCATATCCTTATCATTGCTGGTAAAAACTCTAAGATTAGTTACTTAGAACGTTTAGAGTCACGTGGTGAAGGTAGTGCTAAGGCAACTGCAAATATTACAGTAGAAGTGATTGCACGTTCTGATGCGCAAGTGAAATTTGCTGCTATTGACCGTTTAGGTGAAAATGTCACTGCCTACATTAGCCGTCGTGGTAAACTAGGCAACGATGCAAGCATTGACTGGGCAATCGGTGTCATGAACGAAGGAAACGTCGTTGCGGACTTTGATAGCGATTTGATTGGGAATGGTAGCCATGCTGACCTGAAAGCCGTAGCTCTTTCAAGTGGCCGTCAAGTACAAGGGATTGATACCCGTGTAACTAACTACGGATGCAATTCTATCGGAAATATCCTGCAACATGGGGTTATCCTTGAAAAAGCAACCTTGACCTTCAATGGTATTGGCCACATCATTAAGGGGGCCAAGGGAGCAGATGCGCAACAAGAAAGCCGTGTTCTCATGCTTTCAGACCAAGCACGTTCAGATGCCAACCCAATTCTTTTGATTGATGAAAATGACGTAACTGCAGGTCACGCGGCCTCTATCGGTCAGGTGGATCCAGAAGATATGTACTACCTCATGAGCCGTGGTTTAGATCAAGCAACTGCAGAACGCTTGGTTGTTCGTGGTTTCCTTGGATCTGTTATCGTTGAGATTCCAGTCAAAGAAGTTCGTGATGAAATGATTGCAACTATCGAAGAAAAATTGTCAAAACGCTAAGGGGAAGCCTATGTTAGATATAGCGATTCGCAAGGATTTTCCAATTTTAGACCAGATTGTCAACGATGAACCTCTGGTCTATCTGGACAATGCTGCGACGACACAAAAACCATTAGCAGTTCTGGAAGCAATCAACCGCTACTATAAGCAGGACAATGCCAATGTTCACCGTGGGGTTCATACCTTGGCTGAGCGAGCAACAGCTTCTTATGAAGCTGCTCGTGAAACCATTCGTAAGTTTATCAATGCAGGCTCTACAAAGGAAGTTCTCTTTACCAGAGGAACGACAACCAGCCTTAACTGGGTAGCGCGTTATGCTGAGGAAGTTTTGACTGAGGGAGACCAGGTTTTGATTTCTGTCATGGAACACCATTCCAATATCATTCCTTGGCAGGAGGCCTGTCGCAAGACTGGAGCAGAGCTTGTCTATGTTTATCTCAAGGACGGTGCCTTGGATATGGATGACTTGCGTTCTAAATTGACTGACAAGGTTAAGTTTGTTTCGCTAGCTCACGCCTCAAATGTCCTTGGTGTGGTCAATCCAATCAAAGAAATCACACAAATGGCTCACCAAGTTGGAGCCATTATGGTGGTGGATGGTGCTCAGTCTACGCCTCATATGAAGATTGATGTGCAGGACTTGGATGTGGACTTCTTTGCCTTTTCAGGTCACAAGATGGCTGGTCCAACTGGTATCGGTGTTCTTTACGGCAAAGAAAAGTATCTTGAGCAAATGTCTCCAGTAGAATTTGGCGGTGAGATGATTGATTTCGTCTATGAGCAATCTGCTAGTTGGAAGGAATTGCCTTGGAAATTTGAGGCTGGAACGCCAAATATGGCAGGAGCTATTGGACTTGCAGCAGCAGTGGATTACCTAGAAAATCTTGGTATGGATGCGATTGAAGCTCATGAACAAGAATTGATAGCCTACGTCTATCCAAAACTTCAGGCAATTGAAGGACTGACTATTTATGGTTCTCAGGACCTGACTCAACGTTCGGGTGTTATTGCCTTTAACCTAGGTGATCTCCATCCTCACGACCTTGCGACCGCTTTGGATTATGAAGGAGTAGCTGTTCGTGCGGGTCACCACTGTGCGCAACCTTTGCTTCAGTATTTGGAAGTCCCAGCAACAGCTCGTGCAAGTTTTTATATCTACAATACCAAGGCGGATTGTGACAAGCTAGTCGATGCCCTACAAAAGACAAAGGAGTTTTTCAATGGCACTTTCTAAACTAGATAGCCTTTATATGGCAGTGGTGGCAGACCATTCGAAAAATCCACATCACCAAGGGAAGCTGGAAGATGCTGAGCAGATTAGTCTCAATAATCCAACCTGTGGGGATGTCATCAACCTCTCTGTCAAGTTTGACGCAGAGGACCGTTTGGAAGATATTGCTTTTCTAAATTCAGGATGCACGATTTCAACTGCTTCTGCTAGTATGATGACAGATGCTGTTTTAGGGAAGACCAAGCAAGAAATTCTAGAACTTGCAACCATCTTTTCTGAAATGGTTCAAGGTCAAAAGGATGAGCGTAAAGACCAACTTGGAGACGCGGCTTTCTTATCAGGTGTTGCCAAATTCCCTCAAAGAATAAAGTGTGCAACCCTAGCTTGGAACGCCCTTAAGAAGACAATTGAAAATCAAGAAGATAAATAAGAAACATAGAAATATATAATGAAAGAAAGGATATTATGGCTGAAGAAAGAGTAGAACCAAAACCAATTGACCTTGGTGAATATAAATTTGGTTTCCATGACGATGTAGAGCCTGTCCTATCGACAGGAAAAGGATTGAATGAAGAAGTCATTCGCGAATTATCAGCTGCTAAGGGTGAGCCTGAGTGGATGTTGGAGTTCCGTCTGAAGTCTTATGAAACCTTCAAAAAAATGCCCATGCAAACTTGGGGAGCAGACTTGTCAGAGATTGACTTTGATGATTTGATCTACTACCAAAAACCATCTGACAAACCAGCCCGTTCTTGGGATGACGTTCCTGAAAAAATCAAAGAAACCTTTGAACGTATCGGGATTCCAGAAGCTGAACGTGCTTATCTGGCTGGAGCTTCTGCCCAGTACGAGTCAGAAGTGGTATACCACAACATGAAGGAAGAGTTTGAGAAGTTAGGAATTATCTTTACAGATACAGATTCTGCCCTCAAGGAATACCCAGACTTGTTTAAACAATACTTTGCGAAGTTGGTACCTCCGACAGATAACAAGTTGGCAGCCCTCAACTCAGCAGTATGGTCGGGTGGAACCTTTATCTACGTACCAAAAGGGGTCAAGGTAGATATTCCACTTCAAACCTACTTCCGTATCAACAACGAAAATACAGGTCAGTTCGAACGTACCTTGATTATTGTTGATGAAGGAGCAAGCGTCCACTACGTAGAAGGATGTACAGCACCAACTTATTCTAGCAACAGCTTGCACGCTGCCATTGTAGAAATTTTCGCTTTAGACGGAGCTTATATGCGTTATACAACCATCCAAAACTGGTCTGATAATGTCTATAACTTGGTAACAAAACGTGCCAAAGCCTTGAAAGATGCGACTGTTGAGTGGATTGATGGTAACTTGGGTGCCAAAACAACTATGAAATATCCATCTGTTTACCTAGATGGAGAAGGTGCGCGTGGTACGATGCTTTCTATTGCCTTTGCCAATGCTGGGCAACACCAGGATACGGGTGCCAAGATGATCCATAATGCTCCGCATACAAGCTCATCTATCGTATCAAAATCCATCGCTAAAGGTGGAGGAAAGGTTGACTACCGTGGACAAGTAACCTTTAACAAAAACTCTAAGAAATCTGTTTCTCACATCGAGTGTGATACCATTATCATGGATGACTTATCAGCGTCAGATACCATTCCATTTAATGAAATTCATAACTCGCAAGTTGCTTTGGAGCACGAAGCCAAGGTATCTAAGATTTCAGAAGAACAACTCTATTACCTCATGAGCCGTGGTTTGTCAGAATCTGAGGCAACCGAGATGATTGTCATGGGATTTGTCGAACCCTTCACCAAAGAACTTCCAATGGAATACGCAGTTGAGCTGAACCGCTTGATCAGCTATGAAATGGAAGGTTCAGTCGGATAAGAATATGCAAAATCTGAACAGGAATCCTTCCTGTTCAGATTTTTTTCAAAAAGGACCTAATAAATATTCACAAAAATGCTTTTGTATGGTAAAATAAAACAACTATATTTAGTGGAGATGAAGTATGAATATTTTTAGAACCAAGGATGTTAGTTTGAGACAGACAGAGATGCGTCGCCATTTGAAATTGTGGGATTTGATTCTATTGGGGATTGGTGCCATGGTAGGAACTGGGATTTTTACCATTACAGGAACTGCAGCAGCAACACTTGCTGGTCCATCACTAGTGGTTTCTATCGTGATTTCTGCCCTGTGTGTTTCTCTATCAGCTCTCTTTTTTGCAGAATTTGCCTCTCGTGTACCCGCAACTGGGGGTGCTTATAGTTATCTCTATGCGATTTTGGGAGAATTGCCAGCCTGGATTGCTGGCTGGTTGACCATCATGGAATTCATGACGGCTGTTTCAGGTGTGGCGTCTGGCTGGGCAGCTTACTTTAAGGGATTGCTCAGTGATTATGGTATCTCCATGCCCCAAGCCTTGAATGGTACCTTTAATCCTGAACAGGGGACCTATATCGATTTTCTGCCTATTTTAGTGCTGACCTTGGTAACAGGATTGGTTTTATTAAATTCTAAGGCAGCCTTGCGCTTTAATTCGCTTCTAGTAATCTTGAAATTTTCTGCTCTAGCCTTATTTATCCTAGTTGGTATTTGGTACATCAAACCTGAAAATTGGTCGAATTTTGCTCCTTTTGGCTTTGGCCAGATTTATGGAGGAAGCACTGGGATTATGGCAGGTGCATCTTTGATGTTCTTTGGATTTCTCGGATTTGAGTCTATTTCCATGGCAGTTGATGAAATCCAAAGCCCGCAAAAAAATATTCCTCGCGGAATTGTCCTTTCTCTGACAATCGTCACTATTCTCTATGCTTTGGTGACCTTAGTATTGACAGGGATTGTTCACTATAGTAAGCTCAATGTGGACGATGCAGTAGCATTTTCATTACGGAGTATTGGTATCGGTTGGACAGCCAACTATGTTTCGCTTGTAGCCATTCTCACCCTGATAACGGTATGTATTTCCATGACTTATGCTTTGTCTCGGATGATATATAGCTTAGCACGTGATGGACTTTTACCCCAAAGTTTCAAACAATTAAGCAAGACCAGTCGCGTTCCTAAAAATGCGACTCTCTTAACAGGAGTTGCTTCAGCTATTGCTGCCGGAGTGTTTCCTCTAGCCAGTATTGCAGCCTTCCTAAATATCTGTACGCTAGCTTATCTCATTTTACTAGCCTACGGAATAATAAAACTCAGAAAAGATAAGGGTATGCCCCAAAAAGGAGAGTTTAAAACTCCTTTGGTGCCACTTTTGCCAATCCTTTCCATCCTTATCTGTGTTTCCTTTATGCTTCAATATAGTCTAGATACCTGGATTGCCTTTGGCATTGCTCTTGTAGTTGGTCTAGTCATCTACTTTACTTATGGTTATCATCATTCAACCCTCACAGAAGAAAAATAAAAGCTGGGAATTCCCAGCTTTTTTAATCTTTCACATAAGTAAATCCTTCACCCAGAATTTCATGAGCCTCAGTGATGGTGATAAAGGCTTGAGGGTCGATTTTGTGAATCATATCTTTCATTTTTACGATTTCGTTTCGACCGACGATACAGTAGATAATTTTTAAATCCTTTTTGCTGTAGTATCCTTGACCAGATATAAAGGTAACGCCACGGCCAAGCTCCTCATTAATCTTATCAGCCAGTTGGTCAGGATATTGAGTAATGATGATAAATCCTTTGCCAGCGTAACCCCCTTCGCCAATCAGGTCAATAACGCGAGCGATGATGAAGTCAAACAAGAGAGTGTAGGTCACAAGACGGAGATCTTGGAAAATAAGCAGAATTAACATTAAAATGAAAAAGTCAATTCCAAAAAGCAATTTCCCAATCGAAATATTGGTGTATTTGTTAAGGATGCGGGCAACGATATCAGAGCCACCAGTGGTTCCACCAGCATTAAAGATAATTCCTAAACCAACTCCCAGTAAAACCCCTGAGACCAAAGCGACAATGATGAGATCCCCTTGCAAGTCGATGTGCAAAGGAATACGCTCAAAAATTGCTAGCCAAACGGAAAGTGAAATAGATCCTAAAAGACTGGAGTAGAGGGTCTTAGGTCCAAATATTTTCCAAGCTAGGATAAATAAAGGGATATTAATCAAGAGATTCATCAATGAGACAGGGATTTTAAAAAGATAGTAGGTAATCAAGGTGATACCTGTCGCCCCTCCCTCAAATAGATGATAAGGAACAACAAAGTAGGTGAGACCAAAGGCATAGATAGCTGCTCCAAATATAATCGTAATAATCGGTTGAACTTTTCGAATCATAGCTGTTCCTCGCTTTTCTATAGATAGATTATACCAAAAATTCAGTTTTTTTAATTGGATTACTTATGATTTTTTATCATTTTTTTGATATAATAAGAGTGAAAAATCCCAATCCTATTGAGAAGAATAGAAAGATTGAACTTATGACACAAGTAAAAATTGTAACGGACTCTTCTGTTACTATCGAACCAGAAGTAGTTAAAGAATTAAATATCACTATTGTCCCCTTATCAGTTATGATTGATGGCGTACTCTACTCAGATGCTGATTTAAAAGAGGGGGAATTCCTTCATCTCATGCAACAAAGCAAGAATCTCCCTAAAACGAGCCAACCTCCAGTAGGAGTGTTTGCTGAAGTCTTTGAAGAGCTGGGAAAAGATGGCAGTCAGGTTGTTGCTATTCATATGTCTCATGCCTTGTCTGGAACGGTTGAAGCTGCTCGCCAAGGCGCAAGTCTCTCAAGTTCTGATGTGACTGTTATTGATAGTTCCTTCACAGATCAGGCTATGAAGTTTCAAGTTGTTGAAGCTGCAAAACTTGCTAAAGAGGGTAAAGATTTAGAAACTATTCTAGCACATATAGAAGAAGTGAAGAATCACACAGAGCTTTATATCGGTGTTTCGACTCTAGAAAACCTAGTGAAAGGTGGGCGTATTGGACGTGTGACGGGACTATTAAGCTCACTATTAAATATTCGTGTAGTGATGCAGATGAAAAACCACGAACTCCAACCAATCGTCAAAGGGCGTGGTGCGAAAACTTTCAAAAAATGGCTTGAAGAGTTAACGGTGGCCCTTACTCATAAATCAGTTGCAGAAATTGGAATTTCCTATGCTGGAACGAATGAATGGGCAAATGAGATGAAGAGTTCATTGCAAGCCTATGTTGAGAAACCAATCTCTGTACTGGAAACTGGCTCTATTATTCAAACTCATACTGGAGAGAATGCTTGGGCAATTCTAATCCGCTATAATTCCTAAAAAAATAGAGAAAAATGTTTGAAATGGTGTTTTTGACTTGACCTATGGGCAATTTTAGGATATGATTATATTTGTTAATCAGAAATTATTTGGAGGATTTGTTAACATGGCAAACAAACAAGATTTGATCGCTAAAGTGGCAGAAGCTACAGACTTAACTAAGAAAGATTCAGCAGCAGCAGTTGATGCTGTATTTGCAGCAGTAACTGAATACCTTGCAGCTGGTGAAAAAGTTCAATTGATTGGTTTTGGTAACTTTGAAGTTCGTGAACGTGCTGCACGTAAAGGTCGCAACCCACAAACTGGTAAAGAAATCGAAATCGCAGCTTCTAAAGTTCCAGCATTCAAAGCTGGTAAAGCTCTTAAAGACGCTGTTAAATAATGAATTTAGAAAAAGCCTATTGTATCAAGCTTTCTAGCTTGGTCAATAGGCTTTTTTTGTTGCTTTGGGGCATTTTGGGGGCAAAGACGAATACTTTTTCGTGATAGCTACCACTGTTGATTTCATTTCTTTAGTTATATATAAATTTAGGTGTTTTTTCAATCGAGCATTTGATATGATATATAACTTCTGAGATAAGTAGTCTTTTGAAAAATAGGGTTTAAGCCTTTACAGTAAAAGAAAAAAGGTTCCCATGTTTGGGAACCTTCTTTTCATTAGTTTTTAGAAGCTGCTTGGAATTCAGGGTTTTTCCATGCTTCATCAATGATAGCTTGCAATTCTTTAGCAGATGCTTGCATTTTTTGAGTTTCAGCGTCGTTCAATGGGATGTTTACTGGACGAACGATACCGTGTGCACCAACAACAGCTGGTTGACCGATAAAGACGTTTTTAACACCGTATTGACCTTCTTGGAAGACTGAAAGTGGAAGTACTGCATTTTCGTCATCAAGGATTGCTTTTGTGATACGAGCAAGTGCTACTGCGATACCGTAGTAGGTAGCTCCTTTTTTGTTGATGATTGTGTAGGCAGCGTCACGAACACCTTCGAACAATTCAATCAATTCAGCTTCTTGAACGTTTTGAGTATCTTTAAGGAATTCTTCAAGGTTTACACCAGCAATGTTGGCATGTGACCAAACCGCAAATTCAGAATCTCCGTGTTCACCCATGATGTAGGCGTGAACTGAACGAGCATCAACATCCAATTTTTCAGCAAGTGCTTGACGGAAACGTGCTGAGTCAAGTGAAGTACCTGAACCGATAACACGTTCTTTAGGGAATCCAGAGAATTTCCAAGTTGAGTAAGTCAAAACGTCAACTGGGTTAGCCGCAACAAGGAAGATACCATCAAAACCTGATTCAACAACTTGTGTTACAATTGATTTGTTGATAGCCAAGTTTTTACCTACAAGGTCAAGACGAGTTTCACCTGGTTTTTGAGGAGCACCTGCAGTGATAACAACAAGGTCAGCGTCTGCACAGTCAGAGTATTGAGCAGCGTAGATTTTTTTAGGTGAAGTGAAGGCAAGGGCGTGGCTAAGGTCAAGCGCATCACCAACAGCTTTTTCGTGTAATTGTGGAATTTCGATAATTCCAAGCTCTTGTGCAATTCCTTGGTTAACAAGTGCAAAAGCGTAAGATGAACCTACGGCACCGTCACCAACAAGGATCACTTTTTTGTGTTGTTTAGTTGAAGTCATTATCTAAACATCTCCTTCATTTTTTTTTAGGGGAATCCCCAGACACTTTCATTCTATCACTTTTAAAAAACTTTGTCACGAATATTCTATTCGGTTATCGATGTAAACGTTTTAGTGGTTTTCAAAGACTGAAATGAAGGACAAATTATGGTATAATATATCTAATTACTAATAGTGAAATGAGGCATTTATTAATGCAGGATAGAAATTTAGTGAATGTCAATCTGACAAAGGAGATGAAGACCAGCTTTATCGATTACGCTATGAGTGTTATCGTTGCGCGGGCTCTTCCTGATGTTCGAGATGGTTTAAAACCTGTTCACCGCCGTATTCTTTACGGAATGAATGAACTAGGTGTTACACCAGACAAACCTCATAAAAAATCAGCCCGTATTACAGGGGATGTTATGGGGAAATACCACCCACACGGGGATTCATCTATTTATGAAGCCATGGTTCGTATGGCTCAGTGGTGGAGCTACCGTTACATGCTTGTCGATGGACATGGAAACTTTGGTTCCATGGACGGGGATGGTGCCGCCGCACAGCGTTACACTGAGGCTCGTATGAGTAAGATTGCTCTTGAAATGCTTCGTGACATCAATAAAAACACAGTTGATTTCGTAGACAACTACGATGCTAACGAACGTGAACCCTTGGTTTTGCCAGCTCGTTTTCCAAATCTTTTGGTCAATGGGGCAACTGGTATCGCTGTTGGGATGGCAACCAATATCCCACCTCACAACCTGGGTGAAACCATTGATGCAGTGAAATTGGTCATGGACAATCCTGAAGTGACGACTAAGGACTTGATGGAAGTTTTACCTGGTCCAGATTTTCCAACTGGTGCCCTTGTCATGGGGAAATCAGGTATCCACAAAGCTTATGAGACTGGTAAAGGTTCCATTGTCCTCCGTTCTCGAACAGAGATTGAGACGACTAAGACAGGGCGTGAGCGCATCGTGGTAACAGAATTTCCTTATATGGTCAATAAAACCAAGGTACATGAGCATATCGTTCGTTTGGCGCAAGAAAAACGAATTGAGGGAATTACAGCTGTACGTGATGAATCCAACCGCGAAGGCGTTCGCTTCATTATCGAAGTGAAGCGTGATGCTTCTGCAAATGTCATCCTCAATAACCTCTTCAAGATGACCCAGATGCAAACCAACTTTGGTTTCAATATGCTTGCTATTCAAAATGGCGTACCAAAGATTTTGTCCCTTCGTCAAATTTTGGATGCTTATATCGAGCACCAAAAAGAAGTGGTTGTTCGCCGTACTCGTTTTGACAAGGAAAAGGCAGAAGCGCGTGCGCACATCTTAGAAGGCCTTTTAATCGCGCTAGACCATATCGACGAAGTGATCCGCATCATCCGTGCTAGTGAAACGGATGCGGAAGCACAAGCTGAGTTGATGAGCAAGTTTAAGCTTTCTGAACGTCAAAGTCAGGCTATCCTTGATATGCGTCTTCGTCGTTTGACAGGATTGGAACGCGATAAGATTCAGTCTGAATATGATGAATTGATTGCCTTGATTGCAGACCTAACCGATATTCTTGCTAAACCAGAACGCGTAGTGCAAATCATAAAAGATGAATTAGATGAAGTAAAACGTAAATTTGGTGACAAACGTCGTACCGAGTTGATGGTTGGAGAAGTCTTAACTCTTGAAGATGAAGACTTGATTGAGGAGTCAGATGTCTTAATCACTCTTTCTAACAAGGGCTATATCAAACGTTTGGACCAAGGTGAATTTACTGCTCAAAAACGTGGTGGTCGTGGAGTCCAAGGTACGGGAGTTAAGGATGATGACTTTGTGCGTGAGTTGGTTTCAACCAGCACCCATGATCATTTGCTCTTCTTTACCAATAAAGGTCGTGTATACCGACTAAAAGGTTATGAAATTCCTGAATACGGTCGCACGGCCAAGGGATTGCCGGTTGTCAATCTTTTGAAGCTGGATGAAGGGGAGAGCATACAGACCATCATTAATGTTAAATCTGAACGTAGTGATGACGCCTATCTTTTCTTCACAACCCGTCACGGTATCGTGAAGCGAACCAGTGTTAAAGAATTTGCTAATATTCGTCAAAATGGACTTAAGGCTTTGAATCTCAAGGATGAAGATGAACTGATTAATGTCTTGCTGACAGAAGAAGATACAGATATCATCATTGGTACTAAGTTTGGTTATGCCGTTCGCTTTAATCAATCAGCCGTTCGTGGTATGAGCCGTATCGCGACAGGTGTCCGAGGTGTTAACCTCCGTGATGGAGACACTGTAGTTGGTGCTAGTGTCATCACTGACCAGGACGAGGTCCTTATCATCACTGAAAAAGGGTATGGTAAACGTACTCTTGCAACTGAATATCCAACAAAAGGTCGTGGTGGTAAAGGAATGAAGACAGCCAATGTTGCTGAGAAAAATGGCCCTCTTGCAGGTCTCCTCACTGTTAAAGGAGATGAAGACCTGATGATTATCACGGATACAGGTGTCATGATTCGAACAAATGTTGCCAATATTTCACAAACAGGACGCTCAACTATGGGAGTTAAGGTGATGCGTCTAGACCAAGATGCCAAGATTGTGACCTTTACAACGGTTGATGCGGTAGAAAAAGAAGAAGTTGGGACTGAAAACGAAACAGAAGGTAAAGCATAATGTCTCATAAAAAAACGAAAAGTAAGAAGAATAAGCGTAGGAATCTATTTCTCAATATTTTAGCGGTTTTCTTAATTCTTTTATCCTTAGCTTTGATTTTTAATTCAAAGATTCGAGATCTCTTTATGGTGTGGAATACCAATAAATACCAAGTCAATCAGGTTACTAAAGAAAATATAGATGAAAATCTCAAAACAGAAGGAAATTTTGATTTTGATTCGGTTAAATCTATTTCATCTGAAGCAGTTCTAGCCGCTCAGTGGGACGCTCAGAAGCTTCCTGTTATTGGAGGAATTGCTATTCCCGAAGTGGAGATTAACTTGCCAATTTTCAAAGGGTTGGATAATGTAAACTTGTTCTACGGAGCAGGAACCATGAAACCAGATCAAAAAATGGGAGAGGGCAACTATTCTCTAGCCAGTCACCATATCTTTACTGCTGAAAATGCCAGTCAAATGCTCTTTTCACCTTTAGTTAACGCTAAAGCGGGTATGAAAATTTATCTGACTGATAAGGATAAAGTTTATACTTATGAGATTACGGAAGTTAAACACGTTACTCCGGACCGAGTAGATGAAATCGAAGATCGTGATGGTATTAAAGAAATCACATTGGTGACCTGTGTGGACTATAATGCGACAGAGCGGATTATTGTTAAAGGTGATTTTAAAGAAGTTAAAGCTTATTCTGAAACATCTGATGATATCCTAAGCGCCTTTAATAAGCCATATAAACAACGTTATTAACCTCAAAAACCAGTGAATTGTATTTTTCACTGGTTTTTGTCAAATAGAAGCGTCAGTCAAAGGAGAATGATGCATGTTCGAATATTTTTTGTTTGGAATGAAAACGATGTGGGGAAGTCCTGTCTTTAGTTTTGCCTTTTACTTATTAGCCTCTATTCTTTTACTAATCCTTTGGCGACGTTTTATAATTGTCAGTCGTAGTGGTGGTGATTTTTTTGCCCCGTTTCACATTGCCAATGGGAGACTTTATATTCACAATGCTTTTGTATTTGTGAAGAGAATCATTCCGCTGAATAACATCAAAATGATTGAAGTCAAATATATTCGAAGTGTCAAATTGAATGGGGCAAGGTATCATTTGTGTATCGAAAGAAAAGATGGAAAAGCTGTCAGTTTTTTCTTCGGACAATCAAAACAGAATGATCTCCTTGTGAAGAATCTAAAGAATGAAACTAAAAACTACCATATTAGAATTGTAATAGATGGATAAGTGTTTAGCTTAAGAAAGGAATGATCATGGATAAGCTACAAGAAGTCAGAGAAAATGAACAGTTAAGGACCTTACTGATGACTGAATGTGATATTTATTTTTATGACAAGATAAGTGAAGCCTAGTTTTCAGGGAACAATGAGGAGTACTCTCTTGCCTGTAAGGCTTTTGCTCAAGATGGTAGTGGGGGAGAATATGTTTTTCTCGAAGATAACAGCATAGGCTTTATCGGAAGTGAGGGCCAAGTGGGGAGAGTAGCAGAAAGTCTGGATGACTTACTAACATTCCTACTTCACGCAGGTTGTATTTCAGATTTTAGCTGTCAGTATTTTTATCAGAACACAGACTTATTGAAAGCATTTTGTAGGGGCTATGTGTCTAAAATACGAGAAAGCTATCAGGTTAAGCAGGAAAATTGGGATCAGATACGAGGAAATATGGCTCAAAAACTATCACTTGATTTCAATCCCAAAAAACTAGAAAAAGTAGCCATGGCATTTTATCAAGCGGCGACAAGGAAGCCTGTCTTTTCCTGTAAGTATATAGACGGTGAAGTAGAGTATACCTGCGATTCAGTCTTATCGGACATTGTAGGCTTGTGGACGACAGAACTTGTAGGCATGAGTAGAGAAGAAATTGAAAACTATAAAATTTGATAATGTTTGATGCTTGCAAGATGATCATTCAACTTTAATGGTATCTTTTCAATGTGAAAGGAAACTGGTCAGTAGATTGAAAGGTTTATCGTAAGTAACCGAAGGATGCCTGGCATAAGAGAGGATAGACAATGAGTCAGTTAAGAGAAAAGTCTTTCGTTACGCTCAAAGAAGACATAACAAGTAGTTTTCCATTTGACAAGGATCTTCCTATGATATTCTTGGGAGAAATTGCCAATATGGCTGGACACGGAATCTTCATAGGGAAATCTGGGAAGTCTTATTCTGGATATCATATTTCACATTTTAAAGAACTAAGTGAAGATGAGATATAGGACTTTCGCAGTAGGAAAAATAGATGAGGAGTTGAGAATGAATAATCAGATTGACTTGGCACTTCCGAACCCATACGCAGAATTCCTGAGTAAAATCGACAAAGCAGGAGAGTTGATAATAGAGAATACAGGCATCACCTTATACTCAAGACTAGATTTGCTAGAAAGAAACTCCACCTACCAAATAGAAGAGTGGGAACCTGATTTTTTCCTGATTGGGCAAGATGGGGATGTCGCTTTTTTATAAAGAAAGATTCTGACGACGCTATTTATATGAATGATTTGGGGGCATTAGGTTCACTAGAAATGAAACCCATATCTTTGAATATTTTCGAGTTTGTGAAACAAGCGAGTGAACATTTTGATTAATGTTACTAAATTTTTAGTAAATGATAATGATTTGGAGAGTGAACAATGAATTTTGATGAGAGTTTACAGCAATACGCTTATGAGCATGAGGGAGTAACCTTTGTTTGGGACGAAGAGCCTGATTGTGACTTTATAGATAAAGTTGAACTGTTATCAAAAAATTATCAGGAAAATCTCAATAGAATTATCAACTTCATGCTAGCTGATCTTAAGGAAATGTATGGAGCAGTCAGCGAGGAAGATGTGAAGAACAAGCTGGGGAAACCTATCATTGACTACAATCAAGGAACAGTTAGTTATTGTGAGCAAACCTTCGATGACTGGCACCTATTTGAGTTTGAATTTTTGGATGATCAATTTGAAATATTGAAATGTTTTTCTGTTAATGGGTAAAGGAAAGATTTATGGAATTCCTCCAATGCCTTGATTTTCTTTGTAGAAAACGTATACAAGAAAGGCTTTTCAAAATGCGTGCTTTATGTTATAATATTCACAAATAAAAGTTTAGGAGTTTTTTATGGTCTCTTCAGAATTTATCTCAAAGATTGAATTTGCTTGCAAGAAGAAAGAAAGTCTTTATAGTCAAAGCAAGTTTAAGTATGCAATTCGTTCCATGTTTGCAGGTGCCTTTTTAACATTTAGTACGGCTGCGGGTGCAGTTGGGGCTGACTTGATTAATAAGATCGCACCTGGTAGTGGACGTTTCCTTTTCCCATTTGTTTTTGCTTGGGGATTGGCCTACATTGTTTTCTTGAATGCCGAGTTGGTAACTTCAAATATGATGTTTTTGACAGCTGGTAGTTTCTTGAAAAAAATCTCTTGGAGAAAAACAGCTGAGATTTTACTTTACTGTACCTTGTTCAATCTCATCGGAGCTTTGATAGCAGGTTGGGGCTTTGCCCACTCAGCAGCCTATGCAAATCTAACACATGATAGCTTCATTTCAGGGGTTGTAGAGATGAAGTTAGGTCGTTCCAATGAGTTAGTCTTACTTGAAGGTATTTTAGCCAATATCTTTGTAAACATTGCCATTCTTTCCTTTGTTCTGGTGAAAGACGGTGGCGCCAAACTTTGGCTTGTCTTATCAGCAATTTACATGTTTGTATTCTTAACAAACGAACACATTGCTGCGAACTTTGCTTCTTTTGCGATTGTTAAGTTTAGTGTTGCAGCTGATTCAATTGCTAACTTTGACATACCAAATATTCTTCGTCACTGGGGTGTAACCTTTGTCGGGAACTTTATCGGAGGAGGTCTCTTGATGGGCTTGCCTTACGCCTTCCTCAATAAAAACGAAGATACTTATGTCGATTAAAGAAATGAGCACGAGTGAATCGTGCTTTTTTGTTTGATGTGTAAGACTAGTCATAGTTGTTCCTTATATCAAAATATAGAAAATCAGTATTGGAAAAGACTAGCCCAAGATGATACAATATCCGTAATGAAGCTATTTGGAGGTCGTCTTATGACTCGTGATTTTAAATTTGAAACCCTACAATTACATGCTGGTCAAGTTGTGGATCCAGCGACCAAATCTCGTGCAGTACCGATTTATCAAACAACATCCTTCGTTTTTGATGACACGCAGGAAGGTGCGGATCTGTTTGCTTTGAGAAAACCCGGGAATATCTATACTCGTATCACAAATCCTACAACAGCAGCCTTTGAGGAAAGAATAGCTGCTCTTGAAGGTGGTGTTGGAGCACTAGCGACAGCATCAGGGATGGCTGCTGTAACCTACACTATTTTGGCGCTTGCTCACGCAGGTGACCATGTGGTTGCTGCGTCAACTATTTACGGTGGGACCTTCAACCTCTTGAAGGAAACCCTTCCTCGTTATGGGATCACAACAACCTTTGTGGATGTGGATAATTTGGAAGAAGTGGAAGCAGCTATCAATGACAATACAAAGCTTGTCTTGATTGAAACCTTGGGGAATCCCTTGATTAACATTCCTGACTTGGAAAAATTGGCTGAGATTGCGCATAAACACCAGATTCCTCTCGTTTCGGACAACACTTTTGCCACACCATATTTGATTAACGTCTTCTCTCACGGTGTAGATATTGCCATTCACTCAGCAACTAAGTTTATCGGTGGACATGGTACGACTATTGGAGGAGTGATTGTTGATAGCGGTCGTTTTGACTGGGCAGCTTCAGGGAAATTCCCCCAATTTGTTGAGGAAGACCCAAGCTACCATAACTTGAGCTATACTCGTGATGTGGGTGCAGCAGCCTTTATTATCGCTGTTCGTGTTCAATTGCTCCGTGATACAGGTGCTGCCTTGTCACCATTTAATGCCTTTCTCTTGCTCCAAGGGCTTGAAACTCTCTCTCTTCGTGTTGAACGTCATGTGCAAAATGCAGAGAAAATTGTTGATTTCCTTGTCAACCATCCTAAGGTAGAGAAGGTAAATTATCCAAAACTAGCTGACAGTCCTTATCATGCCTTGGCTGAGAAATATTTGCCAAAAGGTGTTGGTTCAATCTTTACCTTCCATGTCAAAGGTGGAGAGGCAGAAGCTCGCAAGGTAATTGATAATTTGGAAATCTTCTCTGACCTTGCAAACGTGGCAGATGCTAAATCTCTTGTTGTCCATCCTGCGACAACCACTCACGGTCAGTTGTCAGAAAAAGACCTAGAAGCAGCAGGAGTCACACCAAACCAAATCCGCTTGTCGATCGGTCTTGAAAATGTAGAGGATTTGATTGAAGATTTGCGTTTGGCCTTGGAAAAAATTTAAAGTAACAGATATAAACAGTGGGTTTCGACTCACTGTTTTTGATTTTCCCTCAGGCATGATATAATGGTTACAGAAGTCTAGAAAGAGGAAAGTTATGAACGAAATCAAATGTCCCAACTGTGGGGAAGTCTTTACAGTAAATGAGAGTCAGTATGCCGAACTCTTATCCCAAGTGAGAACGGCTGAGTTTGATAAGGAACTGCACGATCGAATGAAGCAGGAGCTGGCCTTAGCTGAGCAAAAGGCCATGAATGAGCAACAGACTAAACTGGCTCAGAAGGATCAAGAAATTGCGCAACTGCAGAGTCAAATCCAAAACTTTGATACAGAGAAAGAGTTGGCCAAGAAAGAAGTAGAACAAACTGCTAGTCAAAGTCTACTAGAGAAGGAAAAAGAAGTTCAGCAACTTGAGAATCAGCTGGCTACCTTGCGCTTGGAGCATGAAAACCAACTGCAAAAGACCCTTTCTGACTTAGAAAAAGAACGCGATCAGGTCAAAAACCAGCTCCTCTTGCAAGAAAAGGAAAATGAGTTGTCTTTGGCTTCTGTTAAGCAAAATTACGAAGCTCAGCTTAAGGTAGCCAGTGAACAAGTCGAATTTTACAAGAATTTCAAAGCCCAACAATCCACAAAAGCTATCGGTGAAAGTTTGGAACAATATGCAGAGAGTGAGTTTAACAAGGTTCGTAGTTTTGCCTTTCCAAATGCTTACTTTGAAAAGGATAACAAGGTTTCTGCGCGTGGTTCTAAGGGGGACTTTATCTTCCGTGAATGTGATGAAAATGGTCTAGAGTTCATTTCCATCATGTTTGAGATGAAAAACGAAGCGGATGGGACGGAGAAGAAGCATAAGAACCCGGATTTTTACAAAGAATTAGACAAGGACCGTCAGGAGAAGAACTGTGAGTATGCCGTTTTGGTGACTATGTTAGAAACGGATAACGACTACTTTAATACAGGGATTGTGGATGTCAGTCATGAGTATGAGAAAATGTACGTTGTCCGTCCTCAGTTTTTTATCCAGTTGATTGGTCTCTTACGCAATGCCGCGCTTAATTCCCTTAAATACAAGCAAGAGTTGGCCTTGGTTCGCGAGCAAAATATCGATATCACCCATTTTGAAGAAGACTTGGATGCCTTTAAACAGGCTTTTGCCAAGAACTACAATTCAGCTTCAACTAACTTTGGTAAAGCTATTGATGAAATCGACAAGGCTATTAAGCGTATGGAAGAGGTCAAAAAGTTCCTAACCACATCTGAAAACCAACTCCGCCTCGCAAATAATAAATTAGAAGATGTTTCAGTTAAAAAATTGACCCGAAAAAATCCAACTATGAAAGCGAAGTTTGAAGCACTGAAGGGGGAGTAGAAAGCAGTGGAAAATGAATTATTAGTATTGGGTACTGAAGAAGTAGATGAGTCTAAAAATATAAACTATGACGAATTAGAAGAACTATTGGAACAGCAATTTACAATGGAGTTTTCTAATCTCGAAAAATTAGAACTAGAATGTAAAGAGATTAGTTCATCAGATAAATTAGGAGATGTTATTTTAGATGAAATCTGGGATCAATTTGCGAATCAAATTGGTTTAGATATGACAAGTGACACGCTTCTTAAGCAGTATAACGATAAACATCCTAATAGTTATACAAAAGAAGAGGGTGCTAAAATAATGAAAGATAAAAGGTATACTGATGCAAATAATGCTATGAAAGAAAAGCAAAAATCTGGAAATTTAAAGGATGAATATACTGGAAAAACTTTAAAATTAAATGAAAACGCAAATTTGGATCACGTTGTAGCACGTAAACAAATTTTTGAAAATTCTTGGAGAAAGATTGCTGATATAGATACTGCAGATTTAGCAAACAAAAAGGAAAATTTAGCAGCAACTAATGAATCACTTAATAAAAGTAAAGGTGCAAAATCTAATAGCGAGTATATAAAGGATAGAGAAGTAAGAGAAAAAAATCTAAAAGAACAAGTTGAAAGAGCTAATAAAAAAATTGACAAGAAGGATATTTCAGATTCCGAAAAACGAAATCTTAAAGCTATAAACGAAAAAAGATTAAATGATAAACTAGCAGCTGATTCAAAGAAGATGCTTAAGGCTGAGAAGACAGCAAAGAAAGCTATTAATAAGGATATTGCAAAGAAAGCTTCTGTCAGAATGGCCAATAAAGCTGGTAAAGATGCTATAAAAGCTATGTTTGTTGCAACTCTATTTGGAATGCTGAAGGAAATTATGAATGCTCTAGTGAGGTATTTTAAAGCAAAAAAACAATCTTTTGATACATTTATGGAGGAAATGAAAAAAGCACTTCATTCATTTTTTGGCAAAATCAAAGATTTTATTAAAGTAGGTGTAGATAGTTTTGTTGGAAGCATTGTTGGAGAAATTATTGGCGCATTTAACCAGAAATTACAAAAACTTCCAAACTTGATTAAACAATTATTTGGTTCTATCAGAGAAAGCATTTCTTATTTATCTAACCCTGAAAATCAAACACATTCTACAGCAATTAAGATAGCTCACATTTCAAAAATCATTACTTCTGGTTTAGTTGCTGTAGGAGCAATGTTTTTAGGAGAATATTTTGAGCAGTTCTTAAATAAGATACCAGGTATGACTTTTGAAATAAAACTCCTAGGAACAATTGCTAATATTTTAGGGATGTTCTTTGCAAGTTTACTAACTGGAATCTTGGGAGCGATAATCATTAACGGACTTGATCAATTTATTTCAAAAAAATTAATTGAGGAAAATCAAAAGAAACAAGCTAATAAGAAAAACGAATTGTTAAGAATTCAGGATGTTCAAATTTTTGTTGCCGAGCAAAATGTTGCTGTTAAGCGAAATGATATATTCATTAAGATGGCTAAGAACCATCAAAAACTAAGAGAACTTCTTGGCAATGTTCAAGAGGAGTTTTCTAATTCAAAGATTGATTTCAAACAGCGATTATTAGCTAACGAAATATACTTTGATGAAAAGCAAAGTGAACTTGAAGAAATGCAAAGTGCATTAAATGATTTACTATAGGAGAATGTTATGTCAGAAGAATTAGAGATTCAGGTTTTAGCAAAGTCTGAAAGATTTAATGAGAAAAAAGAAGCGTTGAAAGCTTTTAGTGAAGAAATTCCAGAACAATCAGATTTACCGACTGTCCCACAAGACGATCCTATACTAGGATTTATTGGTATGGAATATGATGTTAAAGGTAAGGATTTAAATGCTCTCACCGATGCTGTTCAAAATAGAATGATTGAACAAAACAAGCATATTAAAAAGATTATTCAGGAATTTAATACCATTTATGAAACTTTCCAAATATTGGATGATGAGTATATTCAAAGTATTTCAAAGTCTTTGATTGCAGCCAAAGAGGCAAATGA
Organism: Streptococcus oralis; assembly: GCF_023109315.1. Taxonomy (GTDB): domain Bacteria; phylum Bacillota; class Bacilli; order Lactobacillales; family Streptococcaceae; genus Streptococcus; species Streptococcus oralis_BS. The sequence goes on along the minus strand of NZ_JALDUF010000009.1, from coordinate 15,265 downwards.
TAAAGCTATGCAGGGATTGCACGAGATAGAAGAATATCAAACTGGTAATAAAAAACTATTAGATGACGTTTTTAAACAGAATAAAGATTTAATTGATATATTGAAGAAACATCATAAAAAGCTAGAAGAGTTAGAACAACTTGAAGAGAAGCAAAGTGAAATTCAAATTGAAATTGATACTTTAAAAGCGAATCTAAAAACATTAGTGAAAATAGAAAATAGTTTTAACGATTTGCATTTACAGGTTAAAGAAACACAAAATGAACTGAAAAACGACGTAGATAAGATGGATGTTCGATTAATAGACGAAAGTAAAAATCTTACTTTAATAGTCGAGAAATTTCAAACTGAACTAGAGGAAAAACAAAAAGAGATTAGTTTCCTTAGAAAAGGATTCTATGCCTTAGGAATCTTATTCGCTCTAATAGTAGTATTTCTGTTATTTAAAGGAATGTAGATGATTAGTGAAACTTATTTAAAATTGTTAAAATCAGAAGTGAAAAAGCTTGATGACTTAACAAATAAATCTTATGAATTTGAGACTGCTATTCAAGAAATTGTTGATAATAAAAAGCATTCAGAATTAGAATTTATAAAGCGTTTAGGAAATTTGTCAAATAATGATAAATTTCCTAAAATTAAAGAAAGACAGTCAACGGTTTTAGAGTTACTGTATAAATATCTTGGTTCTAGATTAATAGATAGTGAGTACGCTATTTTAAAAGAAATCAATACCAAATCATTTGATGAGATGTCTGATGAATTGAACTCCCTGATAGGATTAGAAAATGTAAAGAAAGAAATAGAAGACCTAGTAATCTTTAACAAAGTTCAGAAAAACCGAGAAAAGATTGGGTTAAAAAAAACTAATAGAACGATGCATATGGCTTTCCTAGGGAATCCGGGTACAGGTAAAACAACAGTTGCTAGAATTGTTGGTAATATGTATCGTTCTCTAGGAATACTAAGCAAAGGTCATTTTATTGAAGCAACTAGAACTGACTTAATAGCAGAATATCAAGGGCAAACTGCTTTAAAAGTTAAAAGACTGATCCAAAAAGCTAAGGGGGGCGTTTTATTTATTGATGAAGCATATAGTATTACTGAAAACGATAAAAGTGATAGTTATGGTCGAGAGTGTTTAACTGAGTTAACTAAAGCATTAGAAGACTATCGAGATGATTTAGTTGTTATTGTAGCAGGATATGATAATTTAATGAAAAAGTTTTTTGAATCTAATCCTGGGTTAAAATCAAGATTTAATTATTTTATTACGTTTGAAGATTATACTGTGGACCAAATGTTTGATATTTTTCTTTCATATTGCAAAAATGAAGAATACATTTTGCATGATTCTGCAAAAGAAAAATTAAAAAAATATTTAGAATTACATAGTAGCAATCCTGAAAATAAAAATGCGAATGGTCGATTTGTAAGAAATGTATTTGATAGGATAGTTATGAACCAAGCAAGAAGATTAGCCACATTATCTTTTGTTACAAAAGATAATTACATTACAATTCTTGAAGAAGATATTTCATGAATGAAATCAGAAAGCAACACATGAACGGTATTATCAATTTAAAAAAAGAAGCGGGGATGACTTCGCATGATGCGGTTTTTAAGCTGCGTAAGATTTTGGGAACCAAGAAAATTGGTCATGGTGGGACCTTGGATCCAGATGTGGTGGGTGTTTTGCCTATTGCAGTTGGCAAGGCGACCCGCATGGTCGAGTTTATGCAGGATGAGGGAAAGGTCTATGAGGGGGAGATTACTCTTGGCTATTCAACGACGACCGAGGATGGTAGTGGGGAAGTAGTTGCAGAGACACCTGTTTTGTCGCCCTTGGATGAAACCATTGTCGATGAAGCGATTGCGAGTCTGACTGGGCCTATTACTCAGATTCCACCGATGTACTCGGCTGTTAAGGTTAATGGTCGCAAGCTCTATGAGTATGCGCGTGCTGGTCAGGAAGTGGAACGTCCAGAACGTCAGGTGACTATTTATCACTTTGAGCGGACTAGTCCGATTTCTTATGAAGGCGAACTTGCACGTTTTACCTTTCGTGTGAAATGTAGTAAGGGGACTTATATCCGTACCTTGTCTGTTGACTTGGGAGAGAAGCTGGGTTATGCGGCCCATATGTCCCATTTGACTCGGACGAGTGCAGCAGGTTTACAGTTAGAAGATGCCTTGACTTTGAATGAAATTGCTACAAAAGTGGAGGCCGGTCAACTGGACTTTCTCCATCCTCTTGAAATTGGAATAGGTGACCTTGTCAAAGTTTTCCTAACTCCAGAAGAGGCCACAGAAGTGCGCTTTGGTCGTTTTATTGAGTTAGAACAAACAGACAAAGAATTGGCTGCCTTTGAAGGAGATACATTGCTAGCCATTCTAGAAAAAAGGGGCAATCTCTACAAGCCAAGGAAGGTTTTTAGCTAGTTTAACTAGAGTGTGGGGATGGAATCGTTTCCCCCTAGACTATCCAAATCAGACTATAAATTTTGAAAAAAATATGATAGAATAGACGACGGATAAAAAAACGGAGGATAGCATGCAAAATAGACCAATCATTATCGGAGTGACAGGTGGTTCTGGTGGTGGTAAGACCAGTGTTTCAAGAGCCATTTTATCGCATTTTCCTGATGAAAAGATTTCCATGATTGAGCATGATTCATACTACAAGGATCAGTCTCACTTGACTTTTGAAGAGCGTGTCAAAACCAACTACGACCATCCATTTGCCTTTGATACAGACTTGATGATCGAGCAGATTAAGGAATTGTTGGCAGGGCGCCCAGTGGACATTCCGACTTATGACTATACAGCCCATACACGGAGTAGCAAGACCTATCGTCAGGAGCCTCAAGATGTCTTTATCGTTGAGGGAATTTTGGTCTTGGAGGACAAGCGTCTGCGCGATTTGATGGATATCAAGATTTTTGTGGATACAGATGATGACGTGCGTATTATTCGCCGGATCAAGCGTGATATGGAGGAGCGTGGACGTAGCCTTGACAGTGTCATTGAGCAGTACTTAGGTGTAGTTAAACCTATGTACCACCAGTTTATCGAGCCGACTAAGCGTTATGCCGATATCGTCATTCCTGAGGGAGTCAGCAATACCGTTGCTATCGACCTTTTGACCACTAAGATTGCAAAGATTTTGGAAGAAGCTCGAAACAGTAAATAATCAGATGAGGAGGCCTTGCCTCCTTTTTCTATTTTTCCTTTAGTTTCAGTAGGAAAAAGGTGATTTTTAAGCATGTTTTTGGTATAATAATACCCATGGAAAAGCAAGAAAATGAATAGTAGGTGGAGATGGAAAAGTATTTATCGGTAACAACTTTGACCAAGTATCTGAAAATGAAATTCGATAAAGACCCTTACTTGGAACGGGTCTATTTAACTGGTCAAGTTTCCAACTTTCGTAAACGACCTACTCACCAATATTTCTCCCTAAAGGATGACCATGCAGTTATTCAAGCGACCATCTGGTCAGGGATCTATCAGAAATTAGGTTTCGACCTGGAAGAAGGTATGAAGATCAATGTAATTGGGCGTGTGCAGGTTTATGAACCCAGTGGGAGCTACTCTATCATCATTGAAAAGGCTGAGCCTGATGGGGTTGGGGCGCTCGCGATTCAGTTTGAACAACTTAAGAAAAAATTGACGGAAGAAGGTCTGTTTCAAGAACGTTTCAAGCAACCTCTTCCCCAGTTTGCTAAGCGAATCGGTGTGGTAACCAGTCGCAGTGGAGCTGTTATTCGAGATATCATCACGACTGTCAGCAGGCGTTTTCCAGGTGTTGGTATCCTTCTCTATCCGACCAAGGTACAAGGTGATGGAGCTGCGGAGGAAATTGCTCGAAATATTGCGCGTGCCAATCAACGTGAGGACCTAGATGTTCTCATCATTGGTCGTGGTGGGGGTTCCATTGAGGATCTCTGGGCTTTTAACGAAGAGATCGTGGTACGGGCTATTTTTGAATCCCGTTTGCCAGTCATCTCTAGTGTTGGTCATGAGACAGATGTGACCTTGGCGGATTTTGTGGCAGATAGACGGGCTGCAACGCCAACAGCTGCAGCTGAACTGGCAACACCTGTAACTAAGTTGGATCTCTTGACGCATTTGCAAAATCAAGAAAAACGGATGGCAACAGCAGTTCAGAATGTCTTGTCAAAGAAAAAAGAGGCTTTGAAAAAATGCAGTCAGTCTGTTATCTTTAGACAGCCAGAGCGCTTGTATGATGGTTATTTGCAACGGTTAGATCAACTGCAACTGCGATTAAAACAAAGTTTGCGAACACGGATTTCTGATAACAAACAGCTAGTCCAAGCAAGGACGCATCGACTAGTCCAGTTATCACCTGTTACCAAAATCCAGCGTTATCAAGACCGTCTTGGTCAGTTAGACAAGCTTCTACGCAGCCAAATGGCGCTGGTTTATGATGCCAAGGTTGCTGAAGTCAAGCGACTTTCAGAAGCTTTGATGATGTTGGATACCAGTCGAATCGTGGCGCGTGGTTATGCAATTGTCAAAAAAGAAGAGTCTGTAGTCGATTCTGTTGAGATGTTGAATAAAAAAGACCAAGTGACGCTTTTGATGCGAGATGGTCAAGTAGAATTAGAGGTTAAAGATGTCAAAACAAAAGAAATTTGAGGAAAATCTAGCAGAATTGGAGACCATTGTCCAAAGTTTGGAAAATGGTGAAATTGCTTTGGAAGATGCGATTGCGGCCTTTCAAAAGGGCATGGTTTTGTCAAAAGAGCTCCAAGCGACGCTGGACAAGGCTGAAAAGACCTTGGTCAAGGTCATGCAAGAAGATGAAACAGAAAGTGATTTCGAATGAAGAAGCAAGAAAAATTAGCTCTTATCGAGTCGGCTTTGGAAGATTTTTATGGAGACCAGCAGTTTGCCTCTAGTTTGCGAGAGTCTGTTCTCTATTCCATTCATGCTGGTGGCAAGCGTATTCGGCCTTTTCTCTTGCTAGAGGTTCTGGAATCCTTGCATGTTACTATTAGACCCGCTCATGCGCAGGTAGCCGCGGCCTTGGAAATGATTCATACAGGAAGCTTGATTCATGATGATCTTCCTGCCATGGATGACGATGATTATCGTCGGGGGCGTTTAACCAATCATAAGAAATTTGGCGAAGCTATGGCCATTTTGGCAGGAGATGCTTTGTTCCTAGATCCCTATGCCTTAATAGCGCTGGCGGATTTGCCAAGTCAGATCAAGGTGGACTTGATTGCTAACTTATCCCTTGCATCAGGTAGTCTAGGCATGGTAGCAGGTCAGGTTTTGGACATGGAAGGCGAACACCAGCACTTGTCCTTGGAAGAACTTCAGACCATTCATGCTAATAAGACTGGAAAATTGCTAGCTTATCCCTTTCAAGCAGCTGCTATCATAGCTGAATTAGCACCAGAAATCCAAGCAAAACTGAAAACAGTTGGTGAATTGATTGGACTTGCTTTTCAAGTTCGAGATGATGTACTGGATGTGACAGCTAGTTTTGAGGAAATCGGCAAGACTCCACAAAAGGACTTGCAGGCTGAAAAATCAACCTATCCAGCCTTGTTGGGCTTGGAAGAGGCCATTTCCTTTTGTAACCAAACTTTGGATCAAGCCGAGGCTAAATTAGAAGAAATTGCCCAGCAAGTCAGCTTTGAAACAGCGCCGATTGTGAAAGTAGTAGAAAGTTTGAGAATCAATGGCTAAGGAAAGAGTAGATGTACTAGCTTATAAACAGGGCTTGTTTGAAACGCGAGAACAGGCCAAGCGTGGTGTCATGGCTGGTCTGGTTGTAGCTGTCCTCAATGGGGAGCGTTTTGACAAGCCAGGAGAGAAAATCCCAGATGATACTGGACTAAAACTCAAGGGTGAAAAACTCAAGTATGTCAGTCGAGGTGGTCTAAAACTGGAAAAGGCTTTGCAGGTCTTTGATTTGTCAGTTGAAGGAGCGACAACGATTGATATTGGGGCCTCCACTGGAGGATTTACCGACGTCATGTTGCAGAATGGTGCTGAGTTGGTCTTTGCAGTTGATGTTGGTACCAATCAGTTGGCTTGGAAATTACGCCAAGACCCTCGGGTTGTCAGCATGGAACAGTTTAATTTTCGCTATGCTGAAAAGACTGACTTTGAGCAGGAACCGAGCTTTGCCAGTATTGATGTGAGTTTCATTTCCCTCAGTCTGATTTTGCCGGCCTTGCACCGCGTCTTGGCAGATCAAGGGCAGGTTGTGGCTCTGGTTAAGCCCCAGTTTGAAGCAGGTCGTGAGCAGATTGGAAAGAATGGAATCATTCGCGATTTCAAGATTCATCAAACTGTCCTTGAATCTGTCACTGCTATGGCAGTTGAACAAGGTTTTTCAGTGCTTGGATTAGACTATTCACCAATCCAAGGTGGACATGGGAATATTGAGTTTTTAGCTTATTTGAAAAAGGAAGAGGGAGCAAGTAATCAAGTTGCCCCAGAAATAGAAAAAGTTGTAGAGAGAGCGCATAGAGAATTTAAAGATGAATAAAAAAGAGAGACTTGAAAAAATTAGAAGATTTGTTACGGATTATCAAATCGGGACTCAGGAAGAAATTGTTGAGTATTTGAAGGAAGCAGGTATTTCTGCTACTCAAGCCACCGTTTCAAGGGATATCAAAGAACTTGGAATTGTTAAAATTCCTTTGAAGAACAACACCTATATCTATGAGTTGCCAAAATCAATCGTCAAAAGTTTGCAGTTGGCCGAGGACAACATTGTGAGTTCTGAGTTAATGGGAAATATGATCAACCTTGCTGTCATTCCTGGAAATACTACTTTTGTGAAGAGTCAGTTGGTTGAAGCATTTTCTGAACAGATTTTTAGCTGTCTAGCTGATGATGATTCTATCTTAATTGTGGCTAGAACAGCAGAGGCAGCTGAAGAAATTGTTGAACAAGTCAAAAAATGGTAGGTCAGTATGTTACTTGAAATTTCGATAAAAAACTTTGCCATTATTGAGGCGATTTCCCTCAATTTTGAAAAGGGTATGACTGTTTTGACCGGAGAAACGGGTGCTGGAAAGTCTATCATTATTGACGCTATGAATCTCATGTTGGGGTCTCGGGCAACGACAGGCGTTATTCGTCATGGTGCTTCTAAGGCAGAGATTGAGGGGCTTTTCTCGGTTGAAAATAGTCGCCTTTTACAGGAACTTTTTGAAAATCAAGGTTTGGAAATGGGTGATGAAATTATCATCCGCCGGGAAATTTTGCAAAATGGTCGTAGTGTTAGTCGCGTGAATGGTCAGATGGTCAATCTTTCCGTCTTGCGTGCTATTGGGCAACACCTTGTGGATATCCATGGTCAGCATGACCAAGAGGAGTTAATGCGTCCTCAACTGCACATTCAGATGTTGGATGAGTTTGGTGATGCAGCTTTCTTGGACTTGAAGGAGACCTATCAGACGAGCTTTGATGCCTATCGCAAAATGCGTAAGCAGGTTCTAGAAGTCAAGAAAAATCAGCAGGAACATAAGGCTCGTATTGAGATGCTGGAATTTCAAATGGCAGAGATTGAGGCAGCGAACTTGCAAGCTGGTGAAGACTTGGCTCTCAACCAAGAACGAGATAAGCTTCTCAATCATAAAAATATTGCGGATACGCTAACTAATGCCTACACTATGTTGGACAATGAGGAATTCTCCAGCCTAGCAAATGTCCGTTCAGCCATGAATGACATGGAAAGTGTCGAAGAATATGATCCTGAATACCGTGAAATTTCGAGTTCTCTATCAGAAACCTATTATGTTTTAGAAGATATTACAAAGCGTTTGGAAGATATCATTGAGGACTTGGATTTTGATGGCAATCGCCTCATGCAGGTTGAAAATCGCTTAGACCTTATAAATACTATTACCCGCAAGTATGGTGGAACTGTGGACGACGTTTTGCTTTATTTTGCCAAGATTACGGATGAGTACAATCTCTTGACGGGTAATAACCTTTCTTCCGAAGATATGGAAGCAGAGCTCAAGAAATTGGAAGTTAATCTTGTTGATTTGGCAGGGCAGCTTGCATCAGCTCGCCATGACTTGGCCCAGCAGCTAGAGGCAGAGATTAAACAAGAACTGCAAGATCTCTATATGGAGAAGGCTCAATTTCAAGTTCGTTTTAGTAAGGGCAAATTCAGCCGTGAAGGAAATGAAGCGGTTGAGTTTTACATTTCAACCAACCCTGGTGAAGACTTTAAACCTTTGGTCAAAGTTGCATCTGGTGGGGAATTGTCTCGTCTCATGCTCGCTATTAAGTCTGCCTTTTCTCGTAAGGAAGGTAAGACTAGTATTGTCTTTGATGAGGTGGATACAGGAGTTTCAGGTCGTGTTGCCCAAGCTATTGCTCAGAAGATTCATAAGATTGGCCAACATGGTCAGGTTTTAGCTATTTCTCACTTACCACAAGTGATTGCCATCGCGGATTATCAGTTCTTCATTGAAAAGATTAGCGACGAACATTCAACTGTTTCGACAGTTCGTCTCTTGACTTTAGAAGAGCGAGTAGAGGAAGTTGCTAAGATGTTGGCAGGAGAGAATGTAACAGAAGCAGCCCTTACCCAAGCGAGAGAATTATTGCAAACGAGGGAGAAATAAATGACAGACTATTATGTAATTGGAGATGTCCATGGAAAAGCAGGTATGCTGGAAGACCTTCTCAAAACATGGGATGGCCACACCCAGTTGCTTTTTCTAGGGGATTTGATTGACCGTGGTGAAGACAGTCGCCGTGTTCTAGAAATGGTCAAAGACTTGGTCGACAATCAAGGAGCTATCTGTCTATCAGGAAACCACGAGTATATGTTTCTGACTTGGCTCGATGACCCAGAAGAAAGCTATGACCATTATCGTCGCAATGGTGGAGATACAACTATTAACTCTATTTTAGGTCGTCCCTTGGATGCACCAGTTGATGGCGTAGAAGATGCCAAGCGTGTTGCGACTGAAGCGGCAGACTTGGTCGAATTTATTCGTCAAATGCCATTTGTGGTGGAGACAGACAAGTATATCTTTGTTCATGCGGGTATTGACTTGACCTTGGATGATTGGCATGAAACCACAGATTATAAGAAAGTCTGGCTCAGAAAGCCATTCCACGAAGCTGAAAATCATACTGGAAAAACTATTGTATTTGGGCATACACCGGTTTATGGTTTGTTGAAGCAAGACCGAGGTACTGCTGAACTTTGGATAACAGAAGATGGCAAGATTGGCATGGATGGAGGAGCCGTTTACGGCGGCGTCCTTCATGGTATTGTCTTTACTGATCAAGGCATGACCGAGCACTATTTCATTGAAAATGACGGCTTTATCGCCGAAGATTAGTACTCCTAGCAGGGTATGGTCTTGTCAAAATGTTAAAAACAATTTATAATAAATAGATACCCTGAAAGGAAGAGAATCATGAATTTAGAAGAATTGAAAAAACGACAGGAGAAGATTAGAAACTTCTCTATTATCGCCCATATTGACCATGGGAAGTCAACGCTTGCAGACCGAATTTTGGAAAAGACAGAGACGGTTTCAAGCCGTGAAATGCAGGCCCAGCTTCTGGATAGCATGGATCTAGAACGGGAACGTGGGATTACCATTAAACTCAATGCTATCGAGCTCAATTACACTGCGAAAGATGGGGAGACTTATATTTTCCACTTGATCGACACACCTGGGCACGTGGACTTTACCTATGAAGTGTCGCGTTCCTTAGCTGCCTGTGAAGGAGCGATTTTAGTAGTCGATGCCGCACAAGGGATTGAGGCTCAGACGCTTGCCAATGTCTATCTTGCCTTGGACAATGATTTGGAAATTCTTCCAGTTATTAACAAGATTGACTTACCAGCAGCCGATCCTGAGCGCGTTCGTACAGAGATTGAGGATGTCATTGGACTGGATGCTAGTGAAGCAGTTTTGGCTTCTGCTAAGGCTGGTATTGGTATTGAAGAAATTCTAGAGCAGATCGTAGAGAAAGTTCCAGCACCAACGGGTGATGTGACGGCGCCACTCAAGGCCTTGATTTTCGACTCTGTCTACGATGCCTACCGTGGGGTTATCCTCCAAGTTCGTGTCATGGATGGGGTAGTCAAACCTGGCGATAAGATTCAGCTCATGAGCAATGGCAAGACCTTTGATGTGACTGAGGTCGGAATTTTCACTCCGAAAGCAGTAGGGCGTGATTTCCTAGCCACAGGTGACGTTGGCTATATTGCGGCTTCTATCAAGACGGTTCAAGACACGCGTGTCGGAGATACAGTGACTCTATCAAGCAATCCTGCGGCTGAACCACTGGATGGCTACAAGCAGATGAATCCGATGGTCTTTGCAGGTCTTTATCCAATCGAGTCAAACAAGTACAATGACCTTCGTGAAGCCCTAGAAAAATTGCAACTTAACGATGCCAGCTTGCAGTTTGAACCGGAAACCTCACAGGCCCTTGGATTTGGTTTCCGTTGTGGTTTCCTTGGACTTCTCCATATGGATGTTATCCAAGAGCGTTTAGAACGTGAGTTCAACATTGACCTCATCATGACAGCACCGTCTGTTATTTACAAGGTTAACCAAACTGACGGTGAATCTATGGATGTGTCTAATCCGTCTGAGTTTCCAGACCCAACCAAGATTGCGACCATTGAAGAACCTTATGTTAAGGCGCAAATCATGGTACCGCAAGAGTTTGTTGGAGCAGTGATGGAGTTAGCTCAGCGCAAGCGTGGGGACTTTGTGACCATGGACTATATTGATGACAATCGTGTCAATGTCATCTATCAAATTCCGCTTGCTGAAATCGTCTTTGACTTCTTTGATAAGCTCAAGTCTTCGACGCGTGGTTATGCAAGCTTTGACTACGAATTGTCCGAGTATCGCCCATCTAAGCTAGTCAAAATGGATATCCTTCTCAATGGAGACAAGGTGGATGCCCTTAGCTTTATCGTTCACAAGGATTTTGCTTACGAACGTGGAAAACTCATCGTTGATAAGCTCAAGAAAATCATCCCTCGTCAACAGTTTGAGGTGCCAATTCAGGCAGCTATTGGACACAAGATTGTGGCTCGTACGGATATCAAGGCCCTTCGTAAAAACGTACTTGCCAAGTGTTATGGTGGTGACGTTTCTCGTAAACGGAAACTCCTTGAAAAACAAAAAGCTGGTAAGAAACGCATGAAGGCTATCGGATCAGTAGAAGTTCCCCAAGAAGCCTTTCTCAGCGTCTTGAGCATGGATGAAGAATAGAAATAGAAAACTAAACTCTTGAAGATTTTTCAAGAGTTTTTGCTTTAAATGAGAACGAGAAAAATCGTCAACTGACAGAATCGATTAGGTTAAAATTTGACAGTAGTTCTTATTTTTCTTATAATGCAGATGGAAAGGTGGTAGGATGAAAAAATTATTAATTTTAGGAACTGTTGTTACTGCTAGTGTTTTTCTAGCTTCATGCGCCAATAAGTCTCAAACAGCAACCGAAGAAAGTTCGACTGCGGTTGTTAGTTCCTCTAGCAGTCAGGAAACAAGTAGCTCTAGTTCTACTGTTTCTGAAGCGAAAAAGGAAGAGACGCAAATCATCGGTTCAAATGAATATGGTTTTGTCAAGGTACCCAAATCATGGGTTCGATTCCATGAGGTAGAAGGTGGAAACGATATACAGTATTGCGATGGAACAGATATCAACATTGTTACGCTGAATACCTTCAAGGCTGAGCAGTTTGATATCAGCGAAGAAGAGTATGCAAAACTGGATGATGTGACTGTCTCATCTAGTATTTTAACTTCCAAAGAACAAAGCTCTGATTTCAGTAAGGTTTGGGGCTCCAAATCGACTATTGGAGGCTATGAAGCCTATGTTGTTAATGCAATTGCTAAGTCGGGGAAATACCTCGTTACCTGGATTTTCCGATCAAATGATGGTAAAATCCGCTATGTTTCACTTGAAGGGGATGGTGAAACTTTAAAAACAATCTTACCGATGGTTGAAAGTAGCTGGTCAACTACTAAAGCTGAATAAATGAAAAAAAAGAAGATCCTTGGTCTTCTTTTTATTTTTTTTACGAATAGATAGATGAGTAGAAAGAAGAAATGGAGATGTTTATGAAGATTACAAATTATGATATTTACAAATTAAGAAAAGCAGGGTTGACCAATCAACAGATTTTAACTGTCCTTGAATATGACGAGACTGTGGAGCAGGAACTTTTGTTAGGGGATATTGCTGAAATCTCTGGTTGCCGCAATCCTGCTGTCTTTATGGAACGCTATTTCCAGATAGATGATGCGCAGTTGGAGAAGGAGTTTCAAAAATTCCCATCCTTCTCGATTCTAGACGACTGCTATCCTTGGGATCTGAGTGAGATTTATGACCCTCCAGCTCTTTTGTTTTATAAAGGAAATCTGGATTTATTGAAATTTCCAAAGGTGGCTCTTGTAGGGAGTCGTTCTTGTTCTAGTCAAGGAGCAAAATCAGTTCAGAAGATTATTCAAGGTTTGGAAAATGAGTTAATCGTAGTTAGCGGTTTAGCTAAGGGTATCGACACCGCTGCCCATATGGCTGCGCTCCAGAATGGAGGACGAACGATTGCTGTCATTGGAACTGGATTGGATGTTTTTTATCCACGTGCCAATAAACGCTTGCAGGAGTACATTGGCAATCATCATCTGGTGTTAAGCGAGTACGGTCCAGGTGAAGAACCCTTGAAATTTCACTTTCCAGCCCGTAATCGTATCATTGCAGGATTGTGTCGTGGAGTTATAGTAGCAGAGGCAAGGATGCGTTCAGGAAGTCTCATTACCTGTGAACGTGCTATGGAGGAAGGACGCGATGTTTTTGCTATTCCAGGGGAGATTTTAGACGGTCATTCAGATGGCTGTCACCACTTGATCCAAGAGGGAGCGAAACTGGTCACAAGTAGTCAAGATGTCTTGGCTGAGTTTGAATTTTAAGGAGAAATTGTTCACTCAGATAAACTTTTCTTCTATATATAGTAGCTAAGTCTTGACAGTTATGGCAAAATGGTTTACACTTTATAAAGTTTATTACTTTGAAAAGGTGTGATAGTGTGGCTACGGCAACAAAGAAGAAAAAATCAACAGTTAAAAAAAATCTAGTCATCGTAGAGTCGCCTGCTAAGGCGAAAACGATTGAGAAATATCTAGGACGAAATTACAAGGTTCTAGCCAGTGTCGGGCATATTCGTGATTTGAAAAAATCCAGTATGTCAGTCGACATTGAAAACAACTACGAACCGCAGTATATCAATATCCGAGGAAAAGGTCCTCTCATCAATGACCTGAAAAAGGAAGCCAAAAAGGCCAATAAAGTCTTTCTGGCGAGTGACCCGGACCGTGAAGGAGAAGCGATTTCCTGGCATTTGGCTCATATTCTCGATTTGGATGAAAATGATGCCAACCGTGTGGTTTTTAATGAAATCACCAAGGACGCAGTAAAGAATGCCTTTAAAGAACCTCGCAAGATTGATATGGACTTGGTCGACGCCCAACAAGCTCGTCGTGTCTTGGACCGTTTGGTAGGTTATTCGATTTCGCCAATTTTGTGGAAAAAGGTTAAGAAAGGCTTATCAGCAGGGCGCGTGCAGTCTGTTGCCCTTAAGCTCATCATTGACCGTGAAAATGAAATCAATGCCTTTCAACCTGAAGAATACTGGACGATTGATGGTGTCTTTAAGAAGGGAACCAAGCAATTTAAGGCTTCATTCTATGGTATGAATGGCAAAAAGATGAAATTGACCACTAACGAAGAAGTCAAAGAAGTCTTGTCCCATCTGACAAGCAAAGATTTTACAGTGGATCAGGTAGATAAGAAGGAGCGCAAACGCAATGCGCCACTACCTTATACGACCTCAACCATGCAAATGGATGCTGCCAACAAAATCAATTTCCGTACTCGTAAGACCATGATGGTTGCCCAACAGCTCTATGAAGGGATCAATATCGGTACAGGCGTGCAAGGTTTGATTACCTATATGCGTACAGACTCCACCCGTATCAGTCCTGTGGCTCAGAATGAAGCGGCAAGCTACATCAAGGACCGTTTTGGTAGCAAGTATTCCAAGCATGGTAGCAGGGTCAAGAATGCCTCAGGTGCTCAAGATGCCCACGAAGCCATTCGTCCATCTAGCGTCTTTAATACACCAGAGAGCATCGCTAAGTACTTGGACAAAGACCAGCTCAAACTCTATACCCTTATCTGGAATCGTTTTGTAGCGAGCCAGATGACGGGAGCTATCTTTGATACCATGGCTGTCAAGCTCTCTCAAAATGGAGTCCAATTCGCTGCAAATGGTAGTCAAGTTAAGTTTGATGGGTATCTTGCTATCTACAATGACTCAGATAAGAACAAGATGTTGCCAGATATGGCTGTTGGAGATGTAGTCAAGCAGGTGAATAGCAAGCCAGAACAACATTTCACTCAACCACCTGCTCGCTATTCGGAAGCGACCCTTATCAAGACCTTGGAGGAAAATGGTGTTGGACGTCCGTCAACTTACGCTCCGACCATTGAAACCATCCAGAAACGCTATTATGTTCGTCTGGCAGCCAAACGATTTGAATCAACAGAATTGGGAGAAATTGTCAATAAACTCATCGTTGAATATTTCCCAGACATTGTCAATGTGACCTTCACAGCTGAAATGGAAGGAAAACTGGATGATGTCGAAGTTGGAAAAGAGCAGTGGCAACGTGTTATTGATGAATTTTATAAACCATTCTCCAAAGAAGTAGCCAAGGCTGAAGAGGAAATGGAAAAAATCCAGATCAAAGATGAGCCAGCTGGATTTGACTGTGAAGTCTGTGGTAGCCCAATGGTGATTAAGCTAGGACGCTTTGGTAAATTCTATGCTTGTAGCAACTTCCCAGACTGCCGTCATACGCAAGCAATTGTTAAGGAGATTGGTGTCGAATGTCCAAGTTGCCATCAAGGACAAATCATTGAACGCAAAACCAAACGCAATCGTATCTTCTATGGTTGCAATCGCTATCCAGAATGTGAATTTACTTCCTGGGACAAACCAATTGGCCGTGACTGTCCAAAATGCGGACACTTCCTTGTGGAGAAAAAAGTCCGTGGTGGTGGCAAGCAGGTTGTATGTAGTAATGGCGACTACGAAGAGGAAAAAATTAAATAAAATGCAGAGTCCTGAAAATGAATTTGTACTGACCCCAAAAAGTTAGACAAATAATTATTGAAAGGATTTAGTTCTGTACTGCACAGGACTAAGTCCTTT
>NZ_JALDUF010000008.1:0-73310 GCF_023109315.1 Streptococcus oralis | reverse complement strand
CCCATAGTCCGTACGGGATTCGAACCCGTGTTACCGCCGTGAAAAGGCGGTGTCTTAACCCCTTGACCAACGGACCTGAGCTTTTCAACTCTTTCTATTATATCTACTTTTCCTACTTTGTCAAGAACTTTTTTCCTCTTTATCGAAATTCTTTGAAGACGGTTGAGAGCTCCCTCAGAAGTGCCTTGCGTCCTCTGAAGACTTCTCCTCCCATGAGACGGTCCACTAACTCTTGTTTTTCCTTACTCTGCTTTGATTTGTAGTTCTTTAGAAGCTCGTGAAAGAGATAATAATCATCCAGTCTCAGCCCTTTTTCTCCTAAACGATGACTAATCTCGCTCACTTCCTCATAGGGTTCTTTATCGAATCGTCGCTTGTGACTCTCCTGTTTACGGATGTAATCTAGGATACGATTTCTAAATTTTGTTTTAAAGCAGACATATAGGCGGTGACGTTCACCTGCTAGCAACTCTGGATGGTGGTTGACTAGCTCATAGAGGCACAACATACCTTCCTGGTCCCAGTCCCCTTTCTCCCACAGATGGAGGTGATATTCTTTGCGGCACTTATGGACAATCCCTTTGCTTTCCTCATATAATTCTTTTAGATTCATAGACCTCTCCTTTCTGCATTTAGTTTAGCAAAATGCACGAACCCATGAATCTATTTCCTCTATTCTATACTTCTTCCGCCCTCAACGGCACATAAAAAGAGAGGTAAGGCCTCTCTGGGGTTATAATTCTGCAATTTGGTTTAGGTTTACTTCTGCAATCGTATCATTACCAAACATAGAGATAATCATCTTCACTTTATTGTTATCAATTTCGGTAATTTTACCTGTGTAGTCTGCAAAAGCGCCATCAATGATGCGGACAGTCTGACCAACTTCAACGTCAATATCAAACTCTTGAACAGTTTGTCCCATTGAAACCAGAATATCACGGATTTCTTGTTCCAATAGCGGAGTTGGTTTTGATCTGTTGCCGTGGGATCCGACGAATCCTGTTACGTTTGGTGTATTTCGAACAACGAACCATGCTTCATCGGTCATAACCATTTCTACAAGGACATAACCTGGAAAGCGATTCTCTTCAATTTCTTTTTTCTTTCCATTTTTCTCAACTTGCACGGTTTGTGTTGGAATCTCAACGCGTAGAATATTATCCAACATGTTATACGTTTGTGCACGTTGCAATAGATTTTCTTTTACCTTATTTTCATAGCCAGAATAAGTTTGTAGAACAAACCATCCTTTGTCAAAACTATCCATGATATTTCCTTTCATAATAGAAGAAACTAGCAGAAGTTCTCCGCCTTTCTTCTAAAAAATGTTAATAAATCGAATCAAACCTGAAACAATCAACTGGTCAAAAATGTAAATGATGACCACAAAGAAGGCTGTGTATTCCATAATAGATCGAAAATCTCTCCAGCTTTCCTTGCGAGTTGGCCACGTTGTTTCTTTAAGAAGTTTAAAAATATCCTTAATAAAACCCATCGTTCTCTCCTATCTCGTTTCTCTATGTGTCGTATATTTCCCACAATGTTTACAAAATTTATTTACTTCTAGTCGTGTTGGCTTGGGGTTCCCACTAGTTTTGATTGAGTAATTCCTTGAACCGCAAACTGCACAAGCTAGGCTTGCTTTTTTTAATGCCATAACGCCTCCATCTTATCTATTATAACAAGAAACCTAGGCTTTGACAAGCCTCTTAACGAAATAGATTAAGGAATGAGTCCCATATTGTCTGGGCTTTTTCTTTTATCTTAGCTTCTGAAATCGCACGTCCCGCTTCATCTACAAGATTTTGTGCACGACTACGAATATCCGCTATCGGATCCTCAGACTGGTTTGTCTCATTTTCAACAACCTGCTTTTTCGTATTTTCTGGTTCAATACCATTTTGTTTATAAGCATTCTCAACTGTAAAGGTGCTACCTGGAGTGTATGGCAAAATGGTATTAGCCATACTTCTAAAGACATGGGCTGCTCCATTTGATGTCGAACCTGCTAGATAATGGTTCTCATCCGTCGTCGGGAAGCCGAGCCAGTGGGTAATTACCACATCTGGAGTATAACCAATCACCCACTGGTCACTAGTATATACTGAATTAAAAGCAGCCTCAGTAGTACCTGTCTTTCCAGCCATAACATAATCTGTTGGCGATGAACTAATTCCTGTACCATTGGTAAATGTCCCTAGCATCATGCTGGTCATTTTATCGGCTACCGACTTATCAATCACTCGTTTTTGGGAATTTTTATAACTCTTGATGACCTGACCACTGGCATTTTCAATACGAGTGATAAAATGCGCTTCAGGCATCAAACCTTCATTAGCAAAGGTTGCATAAGCTTGTGCCATCTGGAGGGGATTCGTCTCTATACCTCCACCGAGAGCGACTCCAAGAACTCGATCAACATTTTCCATATTCAGGCCAAATCTCTCCCCAGCGTCAAAAGCTTTGTCAATACCTAATGCATTTACAGTCGCAACTGCCGGTAAATTGAGTGATTCCGCCAAAGCCTGATACATAGGTACTTCAGGAGAAGTCTTAATCCCTGCATAATTGTCTACTTGATAACTATCGTACTGCATCGTATGATTATCCAGTTGCTTGTTTAAGGCCCATCCTGCTTCTACTGCAGGCGTATAAACCACTAAAGGTTTGATAGTTGAGCCTGGGCTACGCTTAGACTGAGTGGCATAGTTAAAATTGCGGAAGCCTGGTTTGTCATCGCCAGCTACGCTACCAACAACGCTACGCACCCCACCTGTTTTAGGCTCTAAAGCAACACTACCTGATTCAGCATGTGTTCCGTCTTCTGCTGTTGGAAATAGCGAAGTATTTTCGTAAACAACCTGCATGTTGACTTGGTAGTTTTGGTCAAGTTCTGTATAGATTCGATAGCCGTTGTTGACAATTTCCTCTTCTGTGAGATTGTACTTGGAAACTGCTTCGTTGACAACTGCATCAAAATAGGACGGGTAACGATAATCTAAAACCCTCCCTTCATACTTATCTTGCAGTTGAGAAGCCATATCTGTTCCAACTGCTTCGGTCTCTTGATTTTTATCAATATAACCCGCTGCAACCATATTTTGCAAAACAGTATCCCTACGATTGGTTGAAGTTTCAACAGAATTTAATGGATTATACAATTCTGGTCCCTTGAGCATCCCTGCTAGAGTGGCCGCCTGATCAAGCGTTAGTTGTGAAGCCGATACACCGAAATATTTCTTACTTGCATCTTCAATACCCCATACCCCATTTCCAAAATAAGCGTTATTGAGGTACATAGTAAGGATTTGCTCCTTGCTGTATTTCTTTGTCAACTCTAAGGCGAGGAAAAACTCCTTGGCCTTCCGTTCAACGGTCTGGTCCTGAGAAAGATAGGCATTTTTTGCCAACTGTTGGGTGATGGTAGAACCACCTCCAGAACGACCTGCTGTAAGGATGGCTAGAAAGAAACGACCGTAGTTTATCCCATCATTTTTATAGAAGGAACGATCCTCTGTCGCGACGACAGCATTCTGCAAGTCTTTACTGATAGCTGTCAGCTCAACATAGGTTCCCTTTTGACCAGACAGAGCCCCTGCTTCTTTTTCTTCGCGGTCAAAAATCAAAGTTCTTGTTTTCAAGGCATTCTGCAAGTCATTAACATTGGTAGACTTGGCTATCGCAAATAGGTAGGTTCCTACAAGCAATCCAGCGCTTAACCCTAAAATGATGACAATCTTTGTCAGATGATAACGACGCCAGAATTTTCGAATCGGACCTACATGGCCTATTTTTTTTCTATCGCTCCGAGAACGACGCATACTAGTAGAATCAGACTCCGCCGATTCACTCGTTTCTTTTTTAAAGAGAGAAAGGAACCTCTCAAATAATTTATCTAATTTCATGCGTTTATTTTATCATCTTCACCATGGGAACTCAAGAATTTAGCCACTCCCTATCCAAATAGGTCTTTTTTTGTTACAATATCTGTATGCAATTCACATTTACATTACCCGAATCCCTGCCTCAAATGACGGTCAAACAATTCCTAGAGGAACAACTCCTCATCCCCAGAAAAATCCGGCATTTTTTGAGAACCAAGAAGAACATCTTAATTAATCACGAAGAAGTTCACTGGAACGAGATGGTGAAGCCAGGGGACATTTGCCAGTTGACTTTTGACGAGGAAGATTATCCCCCAAAAGAAATCCTTTGGGGCAATCCAAACCTCGTTCAAGAGGTTTATCAAGACCAACATCTCATTATCGTCAACAAGCCAGAGGGAATGAAAACTCACGGAAATCAACCTGGTGAAATTGCCCTTCTCAACCATGTCTCTGCCTACGTTGGCCAAACCTGCTATGTCGTTCATCGCCTGGATATGGAAACAAGCGGGCTAGTGCTTTTTGCTAAAAATCCTTTTATCTTACCCATCCTTAATCGTTTGTTGGAGAAAAAGGACATTGCTCGCGAGTACTGGGCACTCGTAGAGGGGCAAGTAGGGAGTAAAGAACTTGTCTTTCGAGATAAAATTGGTCGTGATCGACACGATCGTAGAAAAAGAATAGTTGATGCAAAAAATGGACAATATGCTGAAACACATATCAGTCGATTAAAGCAATTTCCAAATAAGACTTCTCTAGTTCGTTGCAAACTAAAGACCGGTCGAACGCATCAAATCCGTGTTCACCTCTCTCATCACAAGCATCCTATCCTGGGCGATCCTCTCTATAACTCTAGATCAAAAACGAGCCGGCTTATGCTTCATGCCTTTCGCCTTTCTTTTACCCATCCACTCACCTTAGAAAAATTGAGTTTCACTGTTCTATCGGATACTTTTGAAAAAGAATTAAAAAAGAATGGATGACACTATCATTTATTCTTATATATACAAAAAAGCAAGGCCAGAAAGCCTTGCTTTTTTATCGACTCAAGAATTATTTAGCGATTTTTGCAAAGTATTCAAGAGTACGAACAAGTTGTGAAGTGTAAGACATTTCGTTGTCATACCATGAAACAACTTTAACCAATTGTTTACCGTCAACGTCAAGAACTTTAGTTTGAGTTGCGTCAAACAATGAACCGAATGACATACCTAGGATATCAGAAGATACGATTGGATCTTCAGTGTATCCATATGATTCGTTAGAAGCTGCTTTCATAGCTGCATTTACTTCATCAACAGTAACGTTCTTGTCAAGAACTGCTACCAATTCAGTTACTGAACCAGCTGGAACAGGAACACGTTGAGCAGCTCCATCCAATTTACCGTTCAATTCAGGAATAACCAAACCGATTGCTTTAGCAGCACCAGTTGAGTTAGGAACGATGTTAACTGCAGCAGCACGAGCACGGCGAAGGTCACCTTTACGGTGTGGTCCGTCAAGAATCATTTGGTCACCAGTGTAAGCGTGGATAGTAGTCATCAAACCTTCAACGATACCGAAGTTGTCATGAAGAGCTTTAGCCATTGGAGCCAAACAGTTTGTAGTACATGAAGCACCTGAGATAACTGTTTCAGTACCATCAAGTGTATCGTGGTTAGTGTTGAATACGATTGTTTTAACATCGCTTCCACCAGGAGCAGTGATAACAACTTTCTTAGCACCACCTTTAAGGTGTTTTTCAGCCGCTGCTTTAGTAGCAAAGAAACCAGTTGCTTCAAGAACGATTTCTACACCATCGTTAGCCCAGTCGATTTGCTCTGGATCACGTTCAGCAGAAACTTTAACGAATTTACCGTTAACTTCGAATCCACCTTCTTTAACTTCTACAGTACCGTCGAAACGACCTTGAGTTGTGTCGTATTTCAACAAGTGTGCAAGCATCACTGGATCTGTAAGGTCGTTGATACGAGTAACTTCAACACCTTCTACATTTTGGATACGGCGGAAAGCAAGACGACCGATACGTCCGAAACCGTTAATACCAACTTTAACTACCATTAGTGATTTCCTCCTTATGAAAATCATGAAAATTTTATTGTGAAAAGAGTAACTTGAATCACTACAAATCACCTTTCAACAAACCTATTATATAACTATTTGAGTTGAATTGCAAGTACGGGCGTTGATTTTCTCTCTTGCTTTTCTACTTTTCCACTCTTTTTCATTCACTTATTCTTTAATTTTTAAATATATCCCTACAATCTTTTATAATGTTCGTATATTATCTCCAGTTCCACACTCAACCTTAATTCCAGGTCTATCTGAGTTCACAAAAAAGAGACAGGATTTCTCCTGCCTCTAGGCTGATAAACGATTATTTACGACGTCCTGGTCGTTCTGCATAGCCATAGTAAGCATCTGCCATGATTTCTTCCATGTCAGCTACCATTGGCAAGCGTGGGTTAGCAGGTGAACATTGATCTTCGTAAGCAAGTAAGGCAATCTCATGCAAGCTGTCTTTCCAAGTTTTTTCATCGATACCAAAGCCTTTGAAGTTCATTGTGATTCCAACTGCTTCACCAAGATCGTAAACTGCTTTGGCATAAGCTTCAACCGCTTCTTCTGGTGTTGAGCAAGGAAGACCTAGCATACGAGCGATATCTTGGAATTTTTCATCAGCTTTCCAGTAATTGTACTTAGGCCATGTTGTAGTTTTAGATGGACGAGTTCCATTATAACGGATAACATAAGGAAGTAAAATAGCATTTGTACGTCCGTGAATGGTGTGGTGAACAGCACCAATCTTATGCGCCATTGAGTGACTCATACCAAGGAAGGCATTGGCAAAGGCCATACCAGCCATTGTAGAGGCATTGTGCATCTTTTCACGGGCTTCTGGGTCAGCTGTTTTTACAGATTTTTCCAAGTATTTGAAGACTAACTTGATGGTTTGAAGAGCAATACCATCTGTATAGTCATTGGCAAAGTTAGAAGTATAAGCTTCAGTTGCGTGTGTCAAGACATCCATACCTGTGTCAGCAGCAATAAATGCTGGAACAGATTCTACCAAAGCAGGGTCAACAATTGCAATGGTTGGTGTCAAAGCGTAGTCAGTGATTGGGTATTTCCGGTTGTTTGCCTTGTCAGAGATAACTGCAAACGGTGTTACTTCTGAACCTGTACCAGATGTTGTTGGAATACCGATATATTGTGCTTTCTTACCAAGTGATGGGAATTTGAAGGCACGTTTGCGGATATCCATGAATTTTTGAACGAGGTCACCGAAGTCAACGTCTGGCTGTTCATAGAACATCCACATACCTTTAGCTGCATCCATTGGTGAACCACCACCAAGGGCAATGATAGTGTCTGGTTCAAACGAACGCATTACTTCAACACCACGACGAACTGTTGTGATATCTGGATCTGGTTCAACATCTGAGAAGACTTGAATCGTGACTTTGTTTTTACGAAGATTCAATTGGTCAATCACACGTTGTACAAAACCGAGTTTTTCAATTGATTTATCGGTAACAATCATGACACGTTCGATACCTTCGCAAGTTTGAAGGTATTGGATTGAGTTACGTTCGAAGTAGATTTTTGAAGGAACTTTAAACCATTGCATATTATTTCTACGTTTTCCTACTTTCTTGATGTTTAGAAGGTTGATCGCACTTACGTTATCACCGACTGAGTTGCGTCCATATGAACCACATCCAAGTGTCAATGATGGAATGAAGGCATTGTATACGTCACCGATACCACCGAAAGTAGATGGAGAGTTCCAGATAATACGCATTGCTTTGATTTCTGTACCAAAGCGTTTAGCAAGAGCTTCGTCTTTTGTATGGATGGCTGCTGAGTGACCAAGTCCGTTAAACTCAACCATTTGACGAGCTTTTTTAAAACCGTCTTCTGTATCTTCAGCTTTTAGGACAGCGATAACTGGTGACAATTTTTCACGAGTCAATGGTTCTTTTGGTCCTACTTCTGCACATTCTGCAGCCAAGATGTTTGTTCCTTCTGGAACGCTAAATCCTGCTTGTTCAGCAATCCATGATGCTGGTTTACCAACGATGTTTGCGTTTAGTTTAGCACCTGCGCAGTTCTTGCTGTTAGCTTTTGCACCAAAACAGAATTCTTCCAAAAGCGCTTTTTCTTTCTTGTTTACAAAGTAAGTATGGTATGATTTGAATTCTTCTACAAATTCGTCATACACTTCTTTATCAATGATAACCGCTTGTTCTGATGCACAGACCATCCCATTATCAAATGATTTAGACATAACGATGTCATGAGCAGCTTGACGAAGGTCAGCAGATTTTTCTACATAGGCAGGAACGTTTCCGGCACCTACCCCAAGAGCTGGTTTTCCACATGAGTATGCAGCTTTAACCATAGCATTCCCACCAGTTGCGAGGATAGTCGCAACACCTTCGTGGTTCATAAGTGCCCCAGTTGCTTCCATAGATGGCTCTGTAATCCATTGAACACAGTTTTCAGGTGCACCGGCTGCGATGGCTGCATCACGAACGATTTGTGCAGCATGAGCAGAAGATTCTTGAGCTGATGGGTGGAAGGCGAAAACGATTGGGTTACGTGTTTTCAAAGCAATCAAGGATTTGAAAATCGCTGTTGAAGTTGGGTTTGTTGTTGGAGTGATACCACAAATAACTCCGACCGGCTCCGCAATCTTCGTCAAACCTGTAATTGGATCATCTTCGATAACTCCAGCTGTTTTAACTCCACGCATATTGTTCACTACGTGTTCACAGGCAAATAGATTTTTTGTCGCCTTATCTTCAAATACGCCACGACCAGTTTCTTCAACTGCATGTTGTGCAAGGATACCGTGCGCGTCAAGTGCTGCAACAGACGCTTTTGCTACGATGTAGTCAACTTGCTCTTGGTTCAACTTGCGCATTTCATCAAGCGCAACCAAGGCTTTCTTCACGAGACCATCGACATGCTTTTCAGCAGCAAGTTGTTTTTCCTCTAGTGTTACTGTTTTTTTATCAGCCATATTATCCTCCATAGCCTTTAAGGATGTTATCCTTTGTTAATTTTTTCACAAGTTTATTATAACTCTTTTTTTATGCTTTGTAAACAGTTTCATAAGTATTTCACAAAGAATTTTTCTAAGTTTGTGATTTTTTTCTCAATATAGCTACACAAGAGAGTTTCGACTGGATGATTGTGAAATTATGGAGAAAATTTTTTTATTTCACAAAGTTTTTCTAGTTGATAGTTATTTATCGAATCCAAGCACAGAAAGCGTTTTCTTTCCGGTTTTGAAAAATAGCCTCCTCATCTGGAGACTACTATTTTTGTTGGAAAACGCCTTGTTTAAAGGTTCCTTCATAGACAACTTCTTGCTCTGTCGTCAACTTCCCTTGGCCTTCAGCCTGACCATTTACAAAATCCCCTTCGTATTTCCAGCCATCTTTTGATTGGAAAGTTCCTTTCCCATTAAAGGCTCCATTGTTGAAATCACCTGTATATTGGTCCCCATTTTCAAAGGTCAGGGTCCCCTGACCATTCATTTTCCCTCGTACCAAGGTGCCATCATAAACAAGGGCACCGCCATCAAGTGTCAGGGCACCCTTTTTAGGTGTATTTAGTAGAAATACTGAAAGGGCACAGAGTGCAATTACGACTACTGCAATGAACTCTAGCCTAGGGCGAGTTAGGTAAACTCTATACTTTTCATAGATTTGTTTAAGCTTTTCCATTGTCACTCTCTTTTTCTAATCGATCTAGCCAGCTTTGACATCCACTTGTAATACGAGCATAGGTTTCCTCAAAATCTCCTGTATACCAAGGATCTGGGACACTTTCAGATGCAAAAGGGTAGATCTTATACTGCAATTCCTGAGGACACATTTGACGCAAATCTGAAACATTTGAAGCATCCATACCGATAATGTAATCAAACGATTCAAAGTCTTCCCTGCCAATCTGAAGCGATGTTTTATCTTTGTCATACGGGATCTGATATTGCTGGAAAATTCCTTGCGTTCCCTTATGAATCGGATTACCATGTTCCCATGATGACGTTGCACGGCTCTCGACTTGGTAATCGCTCGTCATGGATTTCATCACAAACTCTGCCATGGGGCTACGGCAGATGTTTCCTAGGCAAACAAATACTATTTTTCTCATCCCTTTTCCTCTCACTTCATAGAAAAACGGGAGTGACAGGTCCCGTTTTATTCTTCGATTGCTCCGCCTTCGTCAACAACTGTTCCTTCTGGTGTCACAGCCTCTTTGAGCGGTAAAACAGTCTTGATAGCAGCCAATTCAAAAGTCAAATAAACGCCATCTACATCAAGTACGATTGTTCTCTTCTCAGTGTCTACTTCATCCACTGTTCCGTAAAGGCCGCCAATTGTAATAACTTCATAGCCTTTTTGAAGTTTATTTAAGCTTTCCATACGCTTTTGAGCTTGTTTCTTTTGAGAACGTTGCATAAAGAACATCAAGGCCATCATACCTACAAGCATGATTAAAAAAGTAATATTTGGATTCATTGTTTTCTCCTTTGTCTTTTACATAGGACTACTATATCAAATTTCAGCCACTTTTACAAGGTTGTACCTTGTTTTTATGGTTATAAAAAATCAGAGTGAGGACTCTGACTTTTGTGATTATTTCAAGTTTTGAACGACTTTGACTAGATTTTCAACTGTAAATCCATACTCCGCCAATACTTTTGGTGCTGGGGCAGATGCTCCAAAGGTATCAATACCGAGAACGGCACCATCAAGACCAACATATTTGTACCAGTTTTGAGTTGCACCCATTTCGACTGCAACACGGCGACGAACTGCATTTGGAAGGATTTCTTCCTTGTATGCTGCATCTTGTGCGTCAAAGACATCTGTTGATGGCATGCTGACTACACGGACTTTTGCACCTTGACTAGCCAATTCTTTGGCAGCTGCGACCGCCAAATTCACCTCTGAACCTGTTGCAATCAAAATCGTATCAAAGTCTGCTGCATTTTCATAGACGACATAGGCACCTTTCGCAACTTTGTCAAAGTCTGTTCCCTCTTCGACAGTCAAGTTTTGGCGTGTCAAGACAAGGGCAGTTGGTGTTTTTTCGCTTGTCACGGCAAGATACCAAGCTGCTTGAGTTTCACGCGCATCTGCTGGGCGGAAAACATTGAGATTTGGCATAGCACGGAGACCTGCTAAGTGTTCAACTGGTTCGTGAGTTGGACCATCTTCACCAACTGCAATAGAATCGTGAGTAAAGACATAAGTCACAGGAAGTCCTTGCAAGGCTGACAAACGAACAGCCGCTTTCACATAGTCAGAGAAGACGAAGAAAGTACCACCGTATACACGAAGTCCACCGTGAAGGGCCATCCCGTTCAAGATCGTTCCCATTGCAAATTCACGAACACCAAACTGAATGTTACGGTTCAAGCGATTGGCATCATCTTGAAGTCCATCCGTTTTGATATAAGTCATGTTTGAGTGAGCGAGGTCAGCTGATCCACCTAGGAAAGTTGGCAACTTGGCAGCTACAACGTTCAAAGCATCCTGACTTGAATTACGAGTTGCTTGAGAGAAGCCGTTTTCTAGAGCTGGGAAGTCTGCTGGAGTAACTTTAACTGGATCACGTCCGTCGATAATAGCTTCTACTTCTGCAGCCAGTTCTGGGTGAGCTTCTTTATAATCTGCAACTAAATTTGTCCAAGCTTGATAAGCTGATGCGCCACGGTCTGCAACATTTTCTTTGAAATCAGCATAAACTTGTTCTGGAATTTCAAATGGTTCATAGTCCCAACCAAGCGCTTGGCGAGTTGCTGCAGTTTCATCTGCTCCAAGAGGAGCACCGTGTACCGCATTGGTTCCTTGTTTGTTTGGAGAACCGTATCCAATAACAGTCTTCACTTCAATCAAAGATGGTTTGCCTGAAGCTTTAGCTGTTTCGATAGCAGCATGGATCGCTTCCAAGTCTGTCCCATCTTCAACCAAGGCTGTATGCCAACCGTAAGCATTGTAACGGTCACGAACACTTTCTGTGAAGGAATCTTTTGTCTCACCATCCAAGTTAATGTCATTTGAATCATAAAGAACAACCAACTTGTCGAGTTTTTGCAAACCTGCATATGAAGCTGCCTCGCTTGAAACACCTTCCATCAAATCTCCGTCGCCACAGATCACATAAGTATAGTGGTCAAAGATATTGAAGCCTTCGCGGTTATATTTCGCTGCAAGGAAACGTTCTGCTTGGGCAAAACCAGTAGCAGTAGAAATCCCTTGTCCTAGAGGACCAGTTGTAGCGTCAACCCCTGCAGTATGGCCAAATTCTGGGTGACCTGGTGTTTTTGAACCCCATTGGCGGAAGTTCTTGACTTCATCCATGCTAACATCCTCAAAACCAGAAAGGTGAAGAAGGGCATAAAGAAGCATAGAGCCGTGTCCTGCTGAAAGAATAAAACGGTCGCGGTTAATCCAGTTTGGTTGAGCTGGATTGATACGAAGTTGCTTTGTAAAGAGGCTATAGGCCATTGGAGCAGCTCCCATAACCACCCCTGGGTGACCTGAGTTGGCTTTGTTGATGGCGTCAATACCTAGAAAACGAATTGCATTAACAGATAGATTTGACATAGAATTTCCTTTCTCTTTGAGGTGATTAATGAATCACACATCCTATTTTACTATTATATGAAAAAATGCATAGAATAGCAATAAAACAATTTGCGTTCATCTAACACATTTGATTTGTCTATCCTCTCGTCACTTCATAGTACGGGAGCAAACGAGTATAAGCGTCTTCTAGCTTCTGCAATATCGCTTCTACTGACTGATTTTCAATGAAGGAAACATCTGACTTGACTAAGACTTTTCGGGCTTCCTGACTACTCACCTTCTCGCGTAAAGTACGGCGATTCTCCTCAGTAGCCTCCACCTTATGACTTTCCCCATTTGAGTAGACTAGATAATAAATTCCTTCTACCGCTGGAAGCTCTAAAACCTTGGCTTGCTTGTCTAGGGTCTGTTCATCTTTCTTTCGCTCGATGAAACTGACTTCCAAAGAAATCCCAAAGTCAGCAGGTGTTCCATACAAACGAAGAGCCATCATAGGTTCTGTCACTTGTCCGTCTCTCTGTAGATAGGCCCAGAAATGTGGCCGTAAGCGTTGTGCTTGATTCATCCACTGGCTAGTCTGTTGGAGTTGCCATTCTGAATGACTTGCTTGAAAGGTTTTGGCCAATTCTGTAAAAGACTTCCGAGCCTCTTGGCCTTTGTGACGCAATTCCAGCATCTTTTCTCTTTCATCACCAGCTTTATCAGGATTACGATACTGGACCCCTGCAAATGATAAATATTCTCTAACTGCTTTCAGCATATCTGAATCTTTCCTTTCCTAGCAAAAAATCAGGATGAACCTGATTTTACTTTGCTTATTCTGCATCTACGACAACATAGCGATTTGGCTCGTCACCTTCAGAGTAACTCGTCACGCCATCCATGCGTGAAATAATGCGATGGATAATCTTGCGTTCGCTATTTGACATTGGATCTGTTTGTTGGCTACGTCCTTCTTCTAAAACGCGAGTCGCCAATTTTTGAGCGTAGGTTTGCAAGACTTCTGCACGGTGTTCAACGTAATCATTGACATTGATTGTGATGTAGAACGTTCTCGAATAGCGATTGTAAAGGTAATTTTGCGCTAACAGTTGAAGAGCTTTCAAGACTTTTCCGTGATAGCCGATAATACGACCTGGTTCATTGGTGTCAATTTGAAGATTGATGGTGCGGCGATTGTAGTCGCTTGAAATCGTCCCTTCAACATCCATATCATCTACAATGGTTTGAACGTAGCTAGCTACTTCAGTTGCCACTTGTTCGATATCATAACTTGTCTCTATTTTCAAGCCCAAGTCTTCCAACGATTGGCTTGCTGCTTCCTGCGTTTCAGTTTCTTTTTCCGGAGCAGATTCCACTTCCTCAATAACATCTTCTGCTTGAAGTTCATTTAAAATTGAAATATGACCTGTTTCTTCCAAAATCGTGCTGGCATGCTTTTCATTTTTCAGGATTTCAGCCTTGACCTCTTCAGAAACACCTTGACCTTCTTCTTCAATCTTCTTGATGACTTCCACTACATGCCCCAAATCAACTGTTGCTTCGCTGACGGTCTTCACTGGTTCATTCTTTTCATTAACTTCTTTTGGAACCCCTTTGACAGCCTGTTGATTGGCTTTGATTACTGTCGTTTCACTAATCGCTTCGATATCAACTTGAGCTGGCTTCTTACCAAACAAGCCTAAGAATCCTTTTTTCTCTTTCGAAACGACCTTGATGTGGGCCTTCATTCTTGGAATGTCTAATTCTTTCAATCCTTTTTGGATTGCTTCTTCAACCGTTGAACCTGTAAATAATACCATTACAAGATTCCTCCTTATTTTTTCTTTTTCTGTGCTTTTTTCAAGGCTTTTCTCTTCTTACCTTCTAAATTTTTTTCTGCTTGCGCCACTGCTTCTCTTTCAGCAATAATTTTGAAAGGATTGTTCAAGAAATAGGTTTGCAAAACTTGATAAGCATTGGATACTGCCCAGTACAAGGCAACTCCACTAGGTGCAGAGATGGCAAAGATAAAGATTAGTACCGGCATCCCGTACATCATCCCTGTCATAGCACCACTTCTTTCAGGCAAAGCCTTATTCGATAACCAACTGCTCAAGAAGGTAAAGACCGCCGCCAAAATCGGAAGGATAAAGCTTGTGTCTACTCCCCCTAGGTTCACCCATAAGAAGTGCCCTGTTTTTAAAAATTCCACTCGACTCAAGGCTTGGAACAAAGCCAAGAGGATCGGCATTTGTATTAAAATCGGCCAGAGTGAGGATGAATGCTTAATTCCTAACTCTTTATAGACCTTACGCATTTCCTGGTCTAGCTTGGTTCTACTTTCCATATCACGACCCGGATATTGCTCTCGCAAAGCCTTGATGCGCGGTTGAGCCTCTTGCATTTTTCTAGAGGCAACCATCTGTGTCTGAAAGACCGGTAATAGAATCGTCCGAATCAAGATTGTGAAGAGGATAATCCCCACTCCGATACTAATGTCAAAGGACAAAAAGCGGATAATTTCAGCAAAAAAATAGACGAATTTACTCCAAAAATCTGTCGAATCCGCTGTTATATCGCTAGCTGTACTATTTGTTGCACAGGCCGTCATGATAAACAAGGACAAGCCCAACAAACTAGTCAACTGTAGTTTCTTTTTCACTCCCATTTCCTTCCTGATAAATCTTTGATAACTTTAATACGTGGAGTAGATTTTTCTCCATCTCTGCATATTCCAAGGTTTCCACCCCTTTTCGGGCAATCACGACAAAATCAACATGCTCTACTAAACTCCCTTTTACACTTTGTAGAATGTGCCGGATTCGTCTCTTGATTTGATTTCTGGTAACTGCATTCCCCAGCTTTTTGCTGACGGACAGTCCTACTCGAAAATGGTTTTGCTGGTTTTCCAATTGGTAGACAACAAATTTTCGATTGGCAAAACTTGTTCCGTCCTTGAAAATCGCCTTAAAATCTTTCTCTCTTTTTACACGAAAGCTTTTCTTCAAAACTCAACTCCATCTATTAAATTACTACTATTATACCATATTTTTTAAAAAAGCCAATAACAGCAAGGTTTTAGACATTTTCTGCATAAAAAAAGCTGGAAAATCTCTTCCCCAACTTCTTTCTACAATCAAATTTTATGCGCATTTACTTATTTTTTCAAGCGCTCAACATCGCGTGCAATCACTAATTCTTCATCTGTTGGAATAACCAAGACACGGATTTTCGCTGCGTCCGTTGAGATATCTCCCGTTACGCCAAAGACGTTTTTTTCTGGATCCACATCACAACCAAACCAAGAGATACCTGAAATGACATCCTCACGGAAATCTGCTGCATTTTCACCGATACCTGCTGTGAAGATAATCGCATCTGCTCCATTTAGGACTGCAAGATATTGGCCGATATGTTTTTGGATACGATCAACATACATTTCATAAGCCAAAGTTGCATCATGGTCTCCTGCTTCCATGGCAGCAATCACATCACGCATATCGCTTGACTGACCAGAAACTCCCATGAGCCCTGATTCACGATTGAGAACGCGACTAATATCTTCTGGGGTATTGAAATCCTCTGTATATTGCATGAGATAAGGGATGATAGCAGGGTCAATATCCCCTGTACGAGTTCCCATCATCACACCGCCAAGTGGCGTGAATCCCATAGAAGTATCCACAGACTTCCCACCCTTAACAGCTGTGATAGAAGCCCCGTTACCAATATGGCAGGTAATCAATTTCAAGTCTTCTAGAGGGCGGCCCAAAAGTTTCGCTGCTTCTCCTGCGACAAACTTGTGGCTTGTCCCGTGGGCACCGTATTTACGAACCTTGTTGTCTGTGTAGTATTTAGTTGGTAAAGGGTAGCGATAAGCCTTTTCTGGCATGCTTGTGTGGAATGAGGTATCAAATACGACAACACTGGTAATATCTGGAAGCAATTCCTTAAATGCGCGAATTCCAGCTGCGTTAGCCGGATTGTGAAGAGGAGCCAAGAGTCCCAACTCCTCAACTTTTTCTATCACATCTCCCTCAACAACTGTTGATTCCTTGAAATATTCACCACCTGCAACGACGCGGTGGCCGACACCTGTAATTTCGTCGTACCCTTTGATAATGTCAAAACGAATCAAGTCATCCAATAAAATTTTAACGGCTTGTGTATGGTCTTCAATATCAAGAATTTGTTGCTCCGAACGACCGTCAAATTTTACTGTTGAAATTGAATCTTTCAATCCAATACGTTCAATCAAGCCTTTAGCCAAAACTTTTTCCTCAGGCATTTGATAAAGTTGCCATTTCAAGCTTGAGCTTCCGGCATTGATTGCAATTGTTTTTGTCATAAGATGATACCTCTTTTTAAGCGTTTTCATCTATTATAACAAAATCTCTTTTATATTTCAGTACCTTTGCTCCAATTTTGAAAATTTTCTTTAAAGGTCAACAAAACTGACGGATCTTGCAAGCTAGTAAGAGGATAGACAAAGGGTTCTATTTCTTTATCTCTTTTCTTCTGTAAGACAAAAATACTTTTAGCTTGGCTTGCAGTTGAGAAAATATCCTCTGGCAGAGCGATGATAGCAGCCAGACTCACTTCGTCTTTGAGCCACCCTTTTAATAAGTCACTTTGAGGACTTGTCAATAAATCACTAGGAGCTAGAAAAATAGCATAACCATCTGACTTAAGGTACTTGAGGCCTTGCTCCATGAGCAGATGATGGGCATAGGTATGTTCTTGACTAGAAGCCACTTGATAGCGTGAAGCGATGGCATCGTCTGGGTAATAACCAACAGGCAAGTCGCTGATGACCACGTCGCTTTCTTTGAGCATTTGCGGACGAACGGCGTCTCCTTGGACAAAGCCAGCCTGCAAACCAATCACATCTGCCATACTGGCTGCCAAATCAATCAGCAAGTCATCCACTTCGATTCCTAAGTAATCTACTTTTTTAGCAAGAGAAGTCAAGAAAGTAGCACCCAGAATTCCCATTCCAGAACCTATTTCGAGGATGCTAATTTCCTCTTGGTCAAGCAACTCTTCCACAACAAATACCAAAAGGAGTGAAATGGCATCTGGTGTAAACTGGTGATTGGCCTGTAAAGGCTCCGTTTGTCCTGCCTTCATCAAGAGAAACTGGTAGGTCTTGAGCCACTCTTCCTTGCGAAGTGCTAGGCGTTTAAGGGCTTGATTATTCTCCTTGACCTGCTCTAGCTCGGTCTCGCCATCCAGATAGATACTATTTTGCTCTACCAAGGCATCATAAAAGGTGGTTGCCAAATCACTTTGGATGACTTGGACATTCTCTAATAAATACGTATAAGCTTGTTCAATTTTTTCAAAATCCATGTTCCCATTTTATCAAATTTCCCTCCTTTTTTCCATCTGAAGAAAAAAATCACTGCTTTAGTCAGCGAGTGATTTTTGGGCTACAGTTAAAAAGAGCTCTGCGTAATTTCCTAGGAAAAGACCTTCAGCACTGTAAAGAATCTGACTATCAATGCTCGAAAAACCAAACTGGGCGAGCTTGGTTTCCAGTTTAGGCAATTCAAAGCCATGATGGTTGGTATCTGTCTTGACAAAATCAGCGATGAGGACTTGTCCATTCTCCCTAAGGTGATGGTGAAACATGGCAAGAGTCGCATCTAGATCAGGCATATGATGAAGAACTCGACTGACAACAATCAGGTCAAATTGTTGCTCCAAAGGATTCACCAGTAAATCCTGTTCCAAAAACTGGATATTCTTGATGTCTTGTTGCTCTGCTTTCAAACGGGATTGCTCCAGCATTTTCTCCGAGATGTCTACAAGGGTAACCGATTTGGCTTGCTTAGCTAGAGGCAAGGCTAACAGACCCGTCCCACCACCAAAGTCCAGTATTTCCTTATCAGATAGAAAATCAATCTGTTTTTCAATTGCTTGACAAACCAAGTTTGCAAGAAAGATATTTTTGGGCGAATCAAAGGTTTCTGCTTTGTGATTAAAATCGTGTTTCATGCTTTTAGTGTAACACAAAGTAGTTGAATTGCCTAGGAATCGGCTTTCTTTTCAAGCTTTTCTTCTGATTTTTTCTTCCCTGCTTGATTGCTTGAATCAGTCGCTACCTCTTCCTTTTTAACTGTTTTCTTTTCTTGGGTTTTCATCGGAGGAAAGAGAAATTCATAGTTGCTCTTATTCATTCGAACACTTGTTGCAAAACCTGTTTTCGTATTGTGATACGTGACTTTTCCTAAGTTGAAGACTCGTTCCCCACTTTCTTGTTCAACCTTATCTTTACTTCGCTTGGCCATGGCAAAAGCGATCAACTTTTCTTTGTTTAGGGCAAAGTCTTTGTGATGAGCTACTTGCCGATTCAAATAAAACTGCAACAACAGACTAAAGATAGCTGCCATGGTGACTGCATATAAAAGAACGCCTGCCTTAACTTTTTGTTTTTTCCACACGATAGATGAACTCCCTTTCTAAGCCCTTTTGAAATTGGAAACGAAAGCGAACCAATTGGTTTTCCTCTGTAATTTGAGCTGATTTGAGTCCATAAACCATCGGCTGATAGCCCCGTCCGCTGGTATCCGTTTTTCGAAAATCATCCGATTTAGACTTCCCTATAGAGATATCCTTACCATCCTGTTTCATGTAGAGGCGATTGCCTTCCACCTTTTCAAACTGCGAACGCTCTAACTCTGCCTCCAGTTGATCCACAAACAAGAGCCACTCCTTTTGCTCGCTTTGCTGCTGGTAACGAACCTCTGAAATGAGGAGCTGACTCATAGCCTGAAAGAGGAGCAAGCCTCCGCTAATGACGATAAGGGCAATCAGAGATTCTAAAAGAGTGAACGCTCTTACCTTACTGCTCTTTAAGGTCGAGCAACTTCTCTGAACCATGGTAGACCTCCAATCCTTTTTCACTAGCAAACACCTGAATCTCCACTCCGTTTATGTTTACCTGATTTTGACCTGTCTGCAGAGCCATCTTAGCTACACGCAAGACTTCTTCCTTTTTCAAGATTTCTGCCTCTTCCTGCCTATTTTTCTGAATTTGTCCCAAAAGAAGGGTCGCAATACTGGCAAACACAGCCAAAGCTACTACTGCTTCTAGTAAGATTACTGCCTTAATTTTTAGTTTCCTTAATGCGTTTAATTTTTCCATTTCCTAGATATAATTGGTAGCGAATCGCTCCTTTGCTAGTCTGAAATTCAACCTTAGCCAGGGACGAATTGCCCCCAGCTCGGTCAAATATAATGCTTTGTCCTGATGGTGCCTGAATTCCTTTTGGAACGGTCAAGTTTTGATTGCCATTGCTGATCGTCTGTCCATCTAAGTTCAGACTGGTTTTTTGCTGACTAGCAACACTGCGTTTTTGCGTTTCCCTATAGAGTTCTTCAAACTCCATAAAGAAAATCTGCTCTTCCACCGCTGCAAAACTGGACTGAACTGAGCCGGACAAGCCCAAAGCAAGGATACTCACAAGTCCCAAAACCAAGAGACTTTCCAGCATAGTAAAGGCCTTAATCTGCAACGATTTGGCTTGTTTTTTGTTTTGCATGGTAGTCTTTATAAGCTTTGGCTTGCTCAGCAGTGATACGACCGTCCGCTTGTAATTTGCTGAGGCTGGCATCATCATTTTTATCCAAACGATAAAGTTCTGCCTGGCTTTCCACGACCTTGACAACAGCAGCTTTTCCTTTGTCATCTACGGCATCCTTTTGCTTGGTCAAATTGGGCACAAAGAGCAAGAGAAGAACGCTGATGATTAAAAGGACGACTAGCATTTCTACCAAAGTGAAAGCTTTAACCTTAGCTTTTTTTAGTTTTGTCATGAATTTTTTCATTTTAAAAATTTACCTCCATATTTTGATACATGGGCATAAGCATTGCCGCATAAAGTAAAACGATAATCAGGGCCACAAAGATAAAAACCAGTGGCTGTACCAGATTCATGGTACGATTAACTCGGGTAAAAAAAGCTTCCCAAGTTTTTTCAGCATAGATTTCCAACTCACTCCCCAGCTTGGACTTGACTTCCCCATACTCGATGATGAGACTCAACTCCTTCTTAAAGAAAGGATAGGTCGCTATGGTTTGAGAAAATTCACGGCCATTTTGCAGGGCTTGAGCTAGATCTTGACCGATTTCTTTAAAGAGCTGAGAACCTTGTTCCTGCATGATCTGAAAAATCTGCGTCAGCTCCATTCCCTGTGAAACCATATTGCCCCATTCACGCGCATAATAAGCTGTCAGATAAGTCTGGACAAAGATTCCAAGAAAGGGAATCCGCGCTAACATAGAGAAGACCCGCATCTTAGAACTTCTTTTGTAGAAAGTGAGAGCTAAAAGTAGAGACAGAGAGCAAGCCAACACTAGTCCCAGAAAAATTTGTGGCAGATTGCCAATGATTTGAGTGGCGATATTGCTACTGTCCAGTTGGGGGAGTAGATAGTTTCTCAATCCCAGCATGATTAGCAGGAGAAATCCCAGCAAAATCAGAGGATAAGTCGCCACTTCGATTAACTTTTTCTTGACCTTGGCCAGATTGTCCAGATATTCTTCTATCTTTCCCAAACTCAGGTGAAGATTTCCATGCACTTCAGCTAGAGATAACTGGGTCACAATAGCACTTGAAAAGCCCAAGCTGTTCATCATTTCTGAGAATGATTTCCCCTGAGCCAAGCCTTGGTGCATCTGGGCCACATAGTCCTTTTCTAGCAGGGCACTTCTTCCCAAGAAAGAAATAATTTCCACCAAATGAAAGCCACTGGAAAAGAGATTGTTAAACAGGGTGATGATTTTCTTCTGCTTAGCTGTAGCTAATTTTTTCCGTTTCAGCCTGAAGACTTGTGATATGTCCATCTTTAAGAAGCTGGTCAATCTGCTCATTCCAGCTAGTTGGCTGGTGTTCTTGATAGTCTTTGTTTGCAAAGTCAACGATTCCTCCTCCCCCAATTAATCTCTGGTAGCAGACTCCTTGCAGAACAACAGTTAGTTCCTCCTCCGTCACCCCCAACTCCAGAAGACGTTCATAAACACCTCGGATACTCTTGGCATGAATGGTTGAAAAGACCGTCGCACCTGTCAAACTAGCTCTGACCACTGCACGCGCTGTCTCGCTGTCACGAATTTCTCCGATAATCAAGAGGTCAGGACGATGCCGAAGAGATAGTTTGATCAGATTTTCATAGGTCAAGCCAATCGCCTCATTCAACTGCAACTGGAGCATGTCTTCCTGCTTGATTTCGACAGGATCTTCAATGGACATGACCTGCTGCCCCTTAAAGAGAGATTTGGCTAATTCGTGCATCAGTGTTGTCTTACCACTGCCGACTGGACCTGCAAATAGATAGAGGCCCCGTTGCCTGTACTGCTCGCCCAGTTCGTTCATATCCTGAAACCAGAAATGCAGTTCCTGTTCCTCATCGTGTAACAAACGAATGACCAAACTCTCATGCCCCCGATAATCTCCCACGGTGGACAAACGCAGAGAAGACACATTTTTCCCATGCTGATAGTCGCAAGACCCTAGCTGACTACGCCTCTTCTCTCCTACATTCATACCCGCCACAAACTTAAAATGACTAATCACAGCAGCTAAAGCATCAAACTCATAGGAGTCAACGAGACACCGTTCGTCTCCAATCCGCATGTGAAGTTCGTAGGACTTTTCCTTGGGGATAAAATAGATATCCTGAGCCTTCTTTTCTTTCGCAGTAGCAATAATTTTCTGTGCAATTTCTTGTACCATACCGCCCTCCTTATCTAACTATTCGCAAAAAAATAAAAAAAGCAACTTAAAAAGTTACTTTTTATCTCCATTTCATACGGCAAGAACGGTGTTTTTCTTGACCTGTTTGTTTTTCGTAGCCTGGACGTAGCTTTTCATCGGGGATGACTTGCTCATCCTGTAAAAGTGCCAAAGAATGGTACTGCTGCAAATACTCATCACACTCATCACACCAGCGTTGATCAGCAGGATCCCAAAAGATAGTCATCAAATCACTCCGACTCTTATAAAGAGGATTCTTCTTTTCCAACTCAAACCAGCATGATTTATAATATTTTAGGGCATCATAATACTTGTCAAAAGATTGACTCATGATGACATCTTCTTCCCAGCCTTCTATAAACCACCACGGTTCAAAATCCCCATACATTTCTATAACACGATACATTTTCACTACTTCCTTTGTACCGTATATTATAACTAATTTTCTAGAACAATGAAAGGATTTTGCTTCATTATAAAACAATTCTCTAGCTTTCTGAAGATACCTCTAAATAGAAAAGCAAAGGCTGAGTCATCACAGCCTCTGCTTTTTATTATGCTTGATAACGTTTCACACCATCTAGGTAGGTTGCTATCAATTCCAAATCTTTATCTAGGACGATAAAGTCGGCATCGTAACCTTCACGGATTTGACCGCACACATCATCGATGTGAACAGATTTTGCTGGGTTGAGGCTGGCCATCATGACTGCTTCATGCGGAGTCGCAATGCCCCATTCGACCACATTCTTCAAACCATCTTTGAGTTTGAGGATAGAACCTGCCAAATTGCCTGTAGATTTGAGGCGTGCAGTTCCATTGGCAACAACTACTGGGAATTCTCCCAACATGTAGTCACCGTCTTCCAAGCCACCAGCTGTCATACAGTCTGTGATAAGGGCAATATTTTCAGTTCCTTTTTGTTTGAGCAAAATGTCACAAGCCTTTGGATCCACGTGGTGACCGTCACAAATCAATTCTGCATAAGTATGTGGCAATTCATACATGGCTCCCACCATACCGAGCTCACGGTGAGTCAACCCACGCATTCCATTGTAAGCATGTACCCAAACACTTGCTCCAGCATCGACTGCTTTTTTAGCTTCATCAAAAGTCGCATTGGAGTGTCCAAGAGCAACAGTCACTCCTTCGCCTGTAATCGTACGAACAAAGTCTTCTACACCTTCGCGTTCTGGCGCAAGGGCAATTTTATTAAGCAAGCCATTTGCTGCTTTTTGCCAAGCACGAAACTCATCCATACGAGGATCTTTCATGTAAGCAGGGTTTTGAGCTCCCTTGTATTTCTCTGTGAAATAAGGCCCTTCAAAATAGATCCCACGAATCTTGGCTCCACTTGCTTCCTGGTAACGAGCACCGATATTTTCAGTTACCGCAAGCAACTGATCGTAAGAGGAAGTCAACGTCGTTGGCAAGAAGCTGGTAACACCCGTGCTAAGTAGACCTTCACTCATGGTATGAAGGGTTCCTTCGATGTTATTGTCCATGACATCCACACCGCCAAATCCATGAATGTGGGTATCCACAAGTCCTGGGGCAATGCTATAACCTGTATAGTCAATCACCTCAGCTCCTTCAGGAATCTGTTCTACATGTTTGCCAAACTTGCCATCCACAAGTTCCAAGTAACCGCCACGACGAACTCCGTGTGGGTAGAAAAACTGATCCGCTTTAATATAATTAGGCATAATGATAACCTCCTTGATAGATTGATTCTAGAATTTATTATGTCAATTACATTATAAACCTTTCTTTTTCATTTGTAAATGGTATAGACCTATTTTCTAGAGATATTTTAAAAGAGCTGGATTTCTCCAACTCTTTAATCTTATTTTGATTTTACAGGCAGTTCTTGAGCAGCCTTAACAGCAGCAGCAATCGTTTCTGTGTAAAGTTTAGCACCTTCTTCAATCATGTTGCTATCATTCCCAAAGTGGACTTGGTCGGTTCCAGCCCAGATTTCAGGGTGTTCCTTAGCAACCTTATTCCAGTCAGCGATGCTCACATAAGGATTCTTTTCAGCTAATTCCCGTGCATAAGCCGCATACTGTTCCACTGATGTATAAGTGTCCTTGCTCTTGTCTCCCTCATAAGGTGTCACCAATATCAGATGATGTCCTTTCGGTAGATTGTTAACGATGCTGTCCAAATCATTCTTATAACCTTCAGGATTGTTGACTCCCGTTGCAATGACAACTGTTTTTAAAAGTGCCTTGTTCTGACTATTATTGAGCATGATGTCATTGGCTTGCTTGGTCGTCCGACTGACCTGAGCATTGATATTTGCATCAGGAAGCGCCTCTTTTAAGGCTGTATTGGCACGTAAAGTCACTGAATCCCCAATCAGACTCGTTCCCTCAGAAATTCCTAGGCGACTGACTTCAGCTTGTTCAGCAAGAGTCTTTGTTTGTCCTATATTGGTCTGAGCTTGCTTGAAACCATTGATCATCAAGTCTGTCTCAAAAGCTCCAACTTGAGGAGCCATAGCTATGATAATCAAGGTAAGTAAGGAAAGGGTGCCCACAATACTAGCACTAATGGGTTTGATATGATGTAGTTTAGTGATTTTTCTAACTAAAGCATTGGTCTTACCAGCAATCAATGGCTCAATAATATAGAAGGATAGGATAGCGAATAAATAGGAAAAGATAACGGTTAAAATAACAGCGGGCAGATTGCTCATCAACTGCGAAAAGATAATATAAAAAGGCCAGTGGAAGAGATAAACCGCGTAGCTGGTATCCGCTAAAAATGTGATTATATGAGGTTCTCGTATCTCAGGCGTTTTCTCATGCAAGACACGCGCAGCAAAAATCATGGTCACGGCCGCTAAACTTGCCAGTAAGAAACCGAATAGATAAGCAAACAGGTAGGTGAACTTGACAAAGAAAGTCAAGAGCACTAATACCAAAAGACCTGCAGCAAACACCAGTAAATTCTGACGAAGATCCCACGTCCGGTCAAACTGCTTAACTAAATCGCTCGTCTGACGAACACCCACAACCGTCGCTAAAATGCTTCCTAAAAAGAAGGGATAGACATGGGTTAAACTTGAAAAGTAGACAGATGAATGGGAACTAGCCATTAGACTACCAATAAACATGGAGAAAAAGCTAATGATGAAAGCTCCCACAGAAAGAAGAAAGACCATCCCTCTCAATTGACTACTAGATTTTGAACGTTTCGATAAGAACCAAACCGCCAATCCCCAGAGAATATAGTAGTGAACCTCAACAGCTAGACTCCAATTATGAACAAAGAGATGCGGAATGAACTGGGATTCGTAACTTCCCCCTGTTAACATCTCATAGAAGTTGGTCATAAAACCGAGAACTCCAGCAATCTGGCCACCAATTCCAGCAACATAGTCTTGGCGAACTAGGAGGGTAAAGGGCATGGTCACCAAAACCATCAGAACCACAGGTGGTACGATGCGGTAAAACCGTCTCTTAAAAAAGCCTAGTAAATCAATCTGGCGTTTTTTCCCAAATTCTTCTAAAAGGAGGGCAGTAATCAAAAATCCTGAAAAAGTGAAAAAGACATCTACCCCAAAGAAGCCTCCAGGAAAGATTGTTTGAAAGAAGTGGTACAAGAGCACCAAAAGTAAACCTGTAATCCTAATCAAGGAAAACCATTTAATACGCATACGAGTTTATTCCCCACTCAATTAGATCGTAAAAACATCTAATTTTATTCCATAATACACCTTATTTTATCAAAAAAAGAAGAAAAATCCTAAGAGAAAACTTAGGATTTCAGTATTCTGTTTTTACACTTTAGAAATTGCGTCCTGACTTGTTGTAGCCATATTTTTCTACAAAATACTCACGGAATTCCAAGAGATTGTCATCCATGATGGCTTGACGCACTTGCTTCATCAGATTGAGTAAGAAGTAGAGATTGTGGTAGCTAGTCAAGCGGATACCAAAGGTTTCATCAGCCTTGAGCAGGTGACGAAGATAAGCGCGTGTGTAGTTCTTACATGTGTAGCAATCACACTCAGGATCCAGTGGCGTAAAGTCTTCAGCGAATTGGGCATTTTTGACAACCAAACGACCTTGACTGGTCATACAAGTTCCGTTACGAGCGATACGAGTCGGCAAGACACAGTCAAACATATCCACACCACGAATCACCCCATCTATCAAGCTATCTGGCGCTCCGACACCCATCAAATAGCGAGGTTTGTTTTCAGGTAGCAGTTGAGTTGTGAAGTCCAAGACTGCATTCATTTCCTCATGCGTTTCTCCTACTGCCAAACCACCGATAGAGTAACCTGGAAAGTCCATGCTGACAAGGTCGTGAGCCGACTGACGACGAAGGTCTTCAAATCCCGCTCCCTGTACAATCCCAAACAAACCTTGATCATGTGGGCGACGATGAGCCTTCAAACCACGCTCAGCCCAACGACTGGTACGCTCGATGGATTTCTTAACATAATCATAGGGTTGGTAAAACTGAGGACATTCGTCAAAGGACATCATGATATCTGAGCCTAGATTATTCTGAATAGAGATGGCTTTTTCTGGCGATAGGAACATCTTGGAACCATTGAGATGGTTTTTAAAGGTTACGCCTTCTTCTGTGATATTTCGGCTATCTGCTAGGGAATAAACCTGGAAACCACCACTATCTGTCAAAATCGGCTGGTCCCAATTCATGAACTTGTGGAGACCACCTGCGCGTGCGATGAGTTCATCTCCAGGACGAAGCCAGAGATGATAAGTATTAGACAGGATAATCCCTGATCCCATCTCCTTCAATTCCTCTGGCGACTGGGTTTTTACAGTAGCTTGGGTCCCAACCGGCATAAACATAGGCGTTGGAAAGGTACCGTGCGGGGTGATGATTTCTCCCAGACGAGCTCCCGTGTGTTTTTCTTTCTTAATCAAACGGTATTTGATTGGTGAATCTGACATTTTCTACCTCCGAAGCTGGGAAAGACAGTCCCAGTTCATACTTTGTGCCCAAAGGCATACTGTATGATTTTATCAAAAAAACCAGGAACTGTCACGAACTATGGTATAAGTGACAAATGTTTACTAATGCTTTCTGTTGCTTATCAATAGTTTAGTTTTTGCTTATTTTTATTTAAAATCATTTCCGTTATTTTTCGTCATTTTTTTAAATCGTATTCATCTTCGTATTCATTTTCATACTCACCTTTGCCCGTATAGTTGAGAAGGCTGCAATTTAGTTCTAATAGTTTACATTGGAGGGTGTCCCCTCCAACTCCCCGACCTCTGGACAAGGTCTATTTTTTTTTGAAAAAATTTAAAAAAACTTCATCAAAACGCTTGACTTTCTCGGTGTACCGTGATATAATATAATCAAGATAAGGAAAGGAGGTGAGGAAAATGAACAAAGAAGATTGGCTTAGGTTACTTGAAAAGGCGATAGATAATATCCCTGAAACGGTAACTGCTATAGCAAGTCTGGTGACTGCAATAACAGTCGCAAGGCAAAACAAAAAGCGTAAACCCGAATCCCGCAAAAGAAAAAGGTAAACGCTAAGAGGTGGGGGCGAAAGCCCCTCACACCTCTATTTTATCAAATGAAAAGAGGAAAAGCAATGGTTAGTGCAATAGCTATTTTTATAATTGTGATCAATGTATATATCTATCTAAAAAATAAAAAGGACAAATAATATGAGAAAAGTTATTCAAGAATTACTTAACAGTTCTATTTCTACATCTGCTATTTCACAAGGTGCTGGTGTGCCATGGACTACCGTTTCTGACCTCAGAAAAGGAAAAACGAGCATGGACAAAATGGCACTTCTAACGGCAGAAAAACTTTATAAATTTGCTACAGCTGATAAGCAGTGATTTCGGTCACTGCTTTTATTATTGCAAACAAAAAAACCGCAAGCCTGAGCCTGCGGTTGGTGTAATCTAATTTGAAAGTCCTTTCTGTTTTTATTTTTCTTCTTTCGGTTTATCAACTACTGTGATAAGACCATCTGGTTCGGTTTTGAATTCAGGATCCGTGTGTAGTTCACCGTTCGCCTTCAAATAGTACCAGCCATCGCCTGACTTAATGAACTGTTTAGATAACATGTACCCGTCTTTTTCTTCCATAAAGTACCAGGTTTCTCGATATTTAACCCATCCAGTGGCCATGCGACCGTCTGATTTGAAGAAATACCATCGATGGTTGAGGAACATCCATCCTGTGACCATTGCGCCACGTTTATCAAGGTAGAACCAATCCTTCCCATCGTTGAACCAACGATTGATTAAGCAATAACCACGATCATCAAAGTAGAACCATTCGTTGTTGATTTGCTTCCATGAGTTCGTAGGATAAGAACCATCTGACTCTTCCCACCACCATCCTGTGCCGTTGCGTTTCCAGCCAGCTTCAGATAGGCCACCTTCGATATCCTTTTTAAACTGCTCACGGCTGATGCCCCACTTGTCCAAATAAGGATAAGGGTCAACGTGGTCGCTCATATTTCGTGGCTGGTTGTATGTGCAATACTGATGTGTCTTGATTCCTGCAAGGCTATCAGAGTCAAGAGTTTTAGGAATTCCTGCTTCATCAGCAAGGCTGCGCAAAAGCTCAACATAGAGCTTGTAATCGCGCATGAATTCTTCTTTGGTTGCATGGCTCTCAATCAATTCTACTTGTCCGTAGCCTTCAACGTTCCAGCCACCACCAACATCCCATGCTCCACGATCAGTGTACCAGGTTTGCATCA
Source organism: Streptococcus oralis (assembly GCF_023109315.1). GTDB lineage: Bacteria > Bacillota > Bacilli > Lactobacillales > Streptococcaceae > Streptococcus > Streptococcus oralis_BS. The sequence continues at coordinate 44,347 of NZ_JALDUF010000008.1, read as the reverse complement.
CACGGCCGTTACCAACGACGTGTGAGAAGAAACCAGAATCAGCTGGTCTACGCATGTGATAATCTGCTTCATTTTGAGCAGTGGATCGTGAATTTCCAGTCGAGTGAGCATGAATTTGACGGTAAGGTTGCTCTCCAACTTGTGGCAAATCAGTTCTTAGTCTACTTGTATCAATATCCATTATTGTTCTCCTTCGTTTTTGTCGTTTTTGTCGCCAGATAAGCGCTCAAATGCCTTAATGATAGGTTGGAAGATGGTCACGTTACCTTTTAACTTACGGTAATTTTCGATGAGTGACTGGAATGTGAAAAGCAAATATCCCAGGTAAATCGAGTATAGAAATGCAAACCCTGTCTTCTCAGGTAGCAAGACAGACATCGGAATCAATACCATCAACAAGAGGACACCTAGAATCTTTCGAATCAGACCGTTAATACCAATCTTACTCTTGTATTCAATTTCTGGATTTGCAATCGCTGCGAACGTTCCTGATGCAAAATCTACGATTTCTAGAATCACAATTAAGCCTAGCGCATACAATACCAAACCATCTTCTGTTTGAATCAGGTTTCTAAAAAAGTTAAACAATTCGATTTTCATATATTTCTACTATTCCTTCCCTTCAAATTTCCAAGCGACACCCGTTCCGTTTTGCTCCAGGGAGCCATTTGTCACAAATGCGCTGACAGGCTCGCCGTTGTAGGTAAACTCCTTATTAAGCTGGACCAAGATGCGTTTTCCTTCGCCATTGACCTCTACGTGCTCAGGGTCTTCAATCGTGATTAGATCGTGTGGCAAGTAGTTCTTTCCGACCTCGGCCAAAGGAATCAACTCAATCAACTCCTTGTAAGTTGTTCCGTATTCGATGTTCTTGCTCATGACAGAGTTCAACACAAGAACATGAATGACCTTCTGGTTCACCTTTGCATTTTCTTCAGTCTGCTTGATGACTTGAGCAAGTCTGTCCTGCTCGGTCTTGTTTTGCGCAATCTGTTGCTCAGCTTGTTCAAGTTTATTCTGCGCTTGCACAATCGCAGAGCTTGGGTCCAATTCAGACTTGAGAACATCCAGTACCGCTTGAATCAAGACGTCTTCTGCTTCATTTGTACGATCCCCAGGAAATGAACGTGAATTAGTGCTGTAGCGACTACCTTCTGATAATTGAATTTCTACAACGGTCTCAACGTTTGAGCCAGAAATTCTTAAGTACGGTTTTGTTGATAGGTTATATCCATTAATTGCCATATCTATTCTCCTTCTGCTGGTTTAGTTTGTTCATCAAGCAGAGCTTCCAGCTCATCCACTCGTGCTTGCAGTCTTTGATTTTCAGCCAATTGTTCTTCCAGCTGAATGCTCAAGAGATTATTTGCAACCATTGTACCGTTTGATGTATCGGATAAGTCGTTGATTGTCATCCGAAGTGCGCGGTTAAGCTGTTCTGTATTCATTTTCTAAGTTCTCCAATCTGTGTGTAAGTTTTTGATTTTCAAGAGCAAGCTCCTGAATTGCTTTAAGTGCGATGTTGGTCAATCTGAGATTATCCAGGTTCAGCGTGTCGCCGTTCTCGTAGACGAGTGTAGGGTCTACCTCTTGAACCTCTTGAGCGATCAATCCAATCTTCGTATGTGCTTGTTGTGGTCTATCCTCTTGCTTCTTCCAATCGTATTCCTTGAAATGGAATTGCTGGATATAATCAAGAGCTTTGTGCTTACATTCAACAATATTTTCCTTCAGACGTCTATCTGAGAAGTGTTGATTGACAACTGACCACAGGCTATATGCTGTACTATTGTAACTATAGTAGATGTCATTCCCTGAACCACCAAAGCTCAAAGATACATTGTCAGAGTTCCATAGTCCAATAGTACCCGTTGTTTTACCGTTAACACTTCCTTTCCCTGTCTTGAGCCAACCAATTCCCTTCGCTTTAATGTAGCCTTCGACCGTCAATAGAAAATCATCGCTATCACTTGCAGTGTTTCCAGTAGTAAAATCCGAGTCTTTGTAAATAAAGAGCCCGTAAGGGACATTTTCTCCACGGCCATAGGATCCAATGAACTGGACACCCAACCCATCTTTGGCATTATAGTCTCGTGGTACGTTAATCTGTAAACCACCATTCACTGTATCAAACGAACCGTAAGAACCTAGTTGGATTTTAGTGTGGCCTGTTAATGTTCCACCGTAAATATTTGTACCTCGGATAGTCCCACCATAAATCCTATCACCGCTTAAAATACCTGAGCGAACCTGACTTGCATCAATCGCAACGCTCTGAACTCGGTTGATAAATGCTTGCTTAGCAAATAGCTGATTCAAATAAGCTTCATTTGCGACAAGCTTATTGAAAAATGCCTGGTCAACTTTCAATTTTTCAGCCGTGACTGCTTCTGCATCTAAAACGACTGTAGTCACTGAACCAGCTTCAAAATTTGCCGTTTTCAGCTTATCAACCATAGCCGACTTGATGACTGCCTTGTCAATCAGAGTCTCGCCAGTTATGTGGGTCAATTTCCCGTCAAGTCGATTATGACCATTTGCCCCAAGATTGAGACCTGAAACCAAAGCACCAGCACTAGTCAGATTTTGAACTGCCCACGACCCAGCAAGCTGAGTTTGAACAGACCGAATAGCCTCGTCTGTGTCTTCAGGAGCTTCTGAAAATGGAGTTGACACTGTTCCAATTTCAACTTTTGGAAATGCAATCCAAACGGTTGCGTTTGAAAAAACATGTAAGATTAACTCGCTTGTAGCATTTGTATTTTCATTTCTTATGAACTCAACATCGTAAAATTGCCAATCAGTAGTCAATGAGACACTTTTAACAGCACCTCTATATCCTGCTCTAGCTTGAAAATTCGTATTATTGACAGTAGATTTTGCCCAAAAGCTAAATCTTGCTGATTTATTTTTCAGTTCATCAACTCGGCCAGTGCGTGAATTACCACCAAGTGAGAAAGTGATTTTTTGATTATCAGTTTTGCCATTGAAGGTTGACACAATCTTCAATGTGTTCACTCCTCTAAATTGATTGTCAGAATCAATACTTACAGCTAACTGTCCTTTGGTCTGCGAAGCATCATCAAACAGCTTGTACGTTGAATATTTATCTCTTAAATCACGTTTGAATAGCGAATTTAAGAAAAGATTTCGTCCGCTTGCTGACGATTTTGCCACCTCAACCTGAAATAACTGACTAGTCATAGCCATGCGAGCAACATTGTCTGCGATACTATTGTTAGTATTCCCCAGAATACGCTCATAAAGCTGACTAGTCTCTCTGACTCTCTGGAAGTCTGTCTGATTAGCCTTGCCAGAAATCATTGAGGTGATGTCTGCGAATCGTCCGTCTACTGCTGTTTTGTATTTGGCAATCTGAGTGGCAATCGAGCCATTTTGTGGGTTGGTAATAGCTTCAAGCCTACGCTCAATGCCTCTTACATCCTCCTGATAAGCCGATTTACCAACGTAGTCCCTTGTGACTAGCTCACGGATAGAAGTCGCTTGCTTAGCGCTCTCTTCTCGAGTGTATCTTCTCAATGCTTCTTGTCGCTGACCATCTTGTCCGACATAGTTCTCAACCGTCGCCAATTTAGCAGATAGTCCGTCAGCCGTTTTCTGAAATTCAGACTTGGCAACGACAAGGTCTGTCTTGCCATCTTCAGGAGCAGGACCTGCATCTATACGAGTCGAACTTCTGGTCAATTCAACCTTGCGAAAGGCTACATGGCCAATCTCGCTATAGCCCAGAATAATTCGCCAGAAGTCAAAATTATCAGGCTTGGTCAATGCTGGGATAGTGACTTGATAAGTCTGCCAGCTAGACGTGAGAGTGAAATTACCACTCATAATTTCAGGATTGCCAGGTGCTGTTCGATTAGCTCTTAATGATACCCAGACGTTTGGAGAACCAGAGTAGCATATTGCTTGGAATGAGAGTGTGTAGGTTTCGCCAATTTCTAAATCGAGAAGAGCTGTCGAATTCTTGCCTGAAGCTCGACTCCCTTCTTTCGAATGGATTTGCATCTGCTTCCAAGTGTTAGTCGTGCCTTTGACGTTGTATTCGCCGTTGATGATTTTCCAGTCAACAGGACTACTATCTCCTTGAGAGTATATCCAGAGACCTCGTGAAAAGTCGTAGTCTTCAGCATAGTTCCGCCCCCCGACCTTCATCTTAGCGAAGGTCTGAGTAAGTCCATCAATGCCTTGCTTGACCTCTGATTTCGTCGCAAAGCCGTCCATCTGACCAGTCATACGACTAAGGGCCTCTTTGGTCGTTCTGCGATACTCAGACGCTTGGTTGACCTCGCTTGTGACTGTTCGCTTCAGAACGTCCAAATCACCAGAAAGAGCCGTCTGTGCGCTCGTAGCCTGCGACTTAAATGCTTCAAGTCTAGCAATCGAATCCAACCCAATCCGCTTCGCTTCCTGAGCGAGTAAGCTACTAGCCCCTGCATTTCGCAAGGCTTCTTCAGCCCTGCGCTTGGCTTCTTGTAATGGGCCGTTGTTAAAACTGCTAAAGCGCTGGTCAATAGTGTCAGACAGTTCTCTCTTGACTTCTTCAGCTCTTGCTCTTGCAAGTTCAATACCGTCAGAAATTTCCTGTCTAAGCAATCCAGCCTTATGATCAAAGTCTAAGTCAGCATTTTGAAGAGCCTTTTCAAGGGCTATTTCTTGTGCAAAATCTGTCACACCAAGGATGGCATTCGCTACGCTAGATAAGCCACCAGAAGCTCTAGAGCCACCAACTCCTGCCTTGTCATCGAAAGTAAGAGAGATGTACTCTTCTTTAAGAGCATCGAACTCATAAGCAATAGCTTTCTTGAGTACATCGACAGTGTGCTTCCAGCTCTTAAGGTTGACTGTATCACCCATATGAACCACTTGGCCATGAAGTTCATAAGCTTCAATCTTGATAGCGTCAGAGACCTTGTCAATGCCCTCATTTGAGAACTTAGCCTGTGCCCACTTATGCAACTCTTCAACAGATTTTGCATTGTTGTTCTCATACTCTTTTTCATTGATGTAAGGATAAGAGTTAATAAGAGGACTATCTACAGTCACTCTGATAGTCGTTTCTTTTTCAGCGCCTTCAGGCTTAAACGTCGATTTAGCATGGATTCTTGTGACAACATTCTGACTGTTTTTGGTTCGTTGGTAATCCTTCAGATTCTTATGCGTTGTAATAACAACACCACGATTCTCACCGCGACTCTTCTTCACTGTCAGAGCGAAATTATCACGAACCAGCTCGCCTTCCCATGTACCAACAATGCTGTGCTTACCGTCCAGCAATACAGAGTACAGAGTTTCTGTTTCAGTCGTGTTGAAGGTCCTACGATCCTGGATATCACTGTTAAATGAGAAGCCCCCAAGAGCCGTTTTGGTGTTTTGAACCATGCGAGAAAGAGCCATGCCACAGCCCTGACTAGTCACACTCATTGGCGTGATAGATCGTTGCATCACATCATCTGAAATGTGATAGGCTGTGATTTCCAGATGGTCATTGTTCTCAACAGGTTTCTTGATGCGAAATAGCTGCGCCCCTAAAACAGGAGTCGGAGCCTTTATCAGCATATCTTCTTGGATGAGCTGATAGATACCTGAGTCGGAAATAGGATATTTCACAGTTAAGGTGAAATCGCCATTCATGGTTTCTTTCACAATCGCCGAAGTCGCTTCATGAAGTGGCTCCCCGTTCCATCGAACGGTTCTTACATCTTTATTAAGTAGATAAAGCAATTATGCCCACCCCCAAACCGTTTCGATTTCAATCGATTGAATACCTGGGCCCAAAACAACCCCAACATTCCTAAGTTTCGCTGGATCAACTGTGATAAAATCCCCTGACCATTTCACTGGCTTCCCTGTTGTTGTTTTAAAGCTAGGATTGTCAGGATTGTTGACCATCACAAGCGATTCTGAGAGCTTTTCAAGCCTAATAACCTGACCAGCGATTGTAAACGAAGTCTCAGAAGCGCTCTGGCCAACGATTGTGATTTTAGGAAAAGCAAGAGCAGAACCTTGCACGGTTAAAGTCCCACTTCTGGTCAATCTCTGTGTATCGGTGCCTTTAAAGTATTTTGTGGGGTGGCAAGTGAATTTTACATCCAACGTCCATGCACCAAAATCATCTTTGATAATTTTGAAATCATCCACTTTATAGCACCAAAATTTCACACTTGGCTCTTGTTCATTCTCCAACCAAAATTTTTCACGATTTAGCAGAGAAGAAAAGCGGTATAACTCTTCATCTGTTGGGTTAATTAAGCTGATATGATAGCTTTTTTCAATCACCCCACGATGCCTATTTGATTGAACAATTGCACCACTTATCCCATCATGTTCTAGAAGACTAGTTTTTGAGGAGGATACGATGATTTGTGGTCGTGTTTCAACCAGAATCTCACATTTAAATGATGATGTTTTCACTCCATCAATGGTTAACTCATTGATTTTTGTCATGCGAAACCTCCTCTCAAATTAGTTTTTCTTTGTAGTTCTTCAGCAATACGTGTTCCAACTGCATCAGCTAGTCTATTCAAATCCGCTTCTTCTCGGATGGTCACCCCTGAGAAGTTTACATTGATGCTATTCGATGTATTCATCGTATTAGCAATACTTTGTCCAATCGCACCAAGTGTTGACTTATTGAGTGGAAGGATTGCTTCCGCACCAGCTTCTCCACCAACCATTGCTCTATTTCCATTCATTCCAAATAAAGTTGGCTTGGTCATGATACCACCCTTCGCATACCACTCAATACCGATGCTTGGAACGCCCTGACTTAACCAGTCTAATGGATTGGCTGAACCACTTACATAAAAGTGAGGTAATGGAATGTGTGGCCAACTGATGTTAAAATTAAATAGATTCTTAATAGCTTGAATAGCGTTAGATACTGCATTTTTAGCACCATCAATAGCATTTGAAATAGTTGATTGGATAGAGTTCCAAATACTGCTAGCAGTGGATAAAATACCATTAAAAATTCCTGAAATCGTGCTACCCAAATTATTAAACAAATTTGACCCGGTTGAGACCAGGCCAGACCATAAATTGGAAAGGGTAGAAGTAAAACTTGACCACAGAGACTGAGCCCCTGAAATCAAACTTGAGAAAATATTGGACAAGGCGCTAGTAAAGCTAGACCACAAAGACTGTCCAGTTGAGACTACTGAAGACCAAATTTCAGAAAGCCAAGCAGTGAAATTTGACCACACTGTAGTAGCAGTCGTGACAATATTAGTCCACAATTCAGAAAGCCAAGCGGCGCAAGCATCCCACGTCGACTGAAGCCATTCGGATATAGCCCCCCAGTTCATGATGGCCTGAATGATGAGTGTAATAACGGCAATAGCAGCAACTATTGCCGCTACGACAATTCCAACAGGCGCACCTATTGCCCCTATAGCAATGACTAGCGGTGCTATTGCACCAAGCAGTAGCATTACAGCAGTTGTAACGAGACCAAGAATCACGATAGTCTGCTGATCAGTTTCATTTAAGCTGGTAAACCAATTGACCGCAGATTCAAGCATCCCCATCAAAGGTTCTAAAGCTGGTATAACAGTCTCAAGTAATTTACCACCTATCTCAGCAAGCCCTTCTTTCGCTTTATTGGAATAGGTTGTTAGTTTATCAATCGGATCTATCGTCTCATCAAATGTTGTTGAGACAGTCCCTGATGAGGATTTAGCTGCTTCAGCTAAATCACTAAAACTAAAGGCTCCACGTTGTATAGCATCTACCATACGTGGTGCAGCCTTGCTCCCAAAAACTTCCGAAGCAATACTCAAAGCTTTTGTTTCACTAGTTGAATTCTGTATTGCATTGACAGTCTCGTTCAATCCATCCGTCAAGGACTTCCCGTCTTTGGCATAGTTTACTGCGGCTTTTGAAAGAGAAGATAAAGCAGCAGAAGAGTCAATCCCGCTTTTTTCAAATCTACCAATTAATGTTGCTCCCTCTTCAAAAGATAATCCCAGCATCTTAATCTGTGGAGCTCCATCTATGGCTTTTTGGAAAATTGAATCATAAGATTGACCTGTGTCCTGACCGACTTTGGCAACTGAGTCCAATACTCTTGCTAAATCCTCATTGGATAGTCCGTAGGCATCGATTGCTTTCTTGGCATTTATTGCAGAATTTGAAATATCTTCTCCAGTTATTTTTGAATACTTCAATAAATACTCTGCTGCAACTTTCAAAGTATCACCAGTAAGCCCAAATTGTGTATTGAGCTCACCAACTGCATCAGCAGATTCTTGAAATGTAGTCGCTGGTAACGATGTGGCAATTCCTTTTGCAATTTCCTGTAGTCCTAACAAGGCCTCCCCAGTCAGTCCAGTTTTCGTTGTAACAGTATCCATTGCTTCGTCAATCTCAGACCATGCATCTACTGTTTTTTTCCCAGCATCAACCATTTTTTGACCTAGTTGTCCTGCCTTTTCAGCAACGTTCATCATTACATCAGCTTTTAGGTATCCTGTAGCTTCCTTAATGTTTCCTGTTGCTGAGCGGCTCGAATCCCCTAGATTCCCCATTGCTTTATCTATCTTTAAAACTTCAACTTCTGCTTGCCCAATTTCATTTTGAAGTTGTCGCCATTCTTCTGTGCCGATTTTTTCCTTTCCTAATTCCGCTTGTTTCCGTTTTAACTCCTGGACCTTGTCCTTGGCTAATGAAGATTGTTTACTTAATAACTTCATTTTTTGTTCGGACAACTCTACATTTTTAGGATCTAATTCTAGCTTCTGGTTGACGATGTCAAGTTCCTTTGCGACATTGTTGATTTCTTTATTGAGATTTAAAATAGACTTTGGATTTCCGACATCCTCTATTCTTTTCTTTGTTGATTCCATAGCTCTATCAACAACTTTCATTTGAGATTCTACTTTGGCAATCTCAATCTGTAGTTTGTTCCACTGTGCTGAACCAACTTCTGATTCTCCAAGGGCTTTTTGTTGTTTTTTGAGCTCAAGTATTTTGAGAGCACCAACACGGGCTTGTTCTTGTAAGTTTGTTAATTTTCTAGTTAATAGCTCGACGTTGTCTGGATCCATTTTCAATTGTTTATTGATATTTGTGAAATCCTTTTTCAAACTTGCAAGAGCACTGTTGATTCCTTTTACAGATTTTTCAAATTCAACTGTATTAGCTCCAAATTTTACATACAGCCCTTCAAATGTCTCTGCCATTGATTACCTCCTTTCATTTTTAGTCAGACATTACATTTAGTAATTCTGCATTTGATAATGTTTTCTTCTCATTTTCATTTACACTCATTTGATGTAATGTCCCCATCAAATAATTAAAATGTTGACTTTCTGCCCAAAAAACATCCATCCGATTTTCAAAAACAACCTTATAAATTTTTTCAGAAGTTATGACTTCTGTTGAGGCTTTTTTCTATCTTGAGGTACTTTCGCTCGGCTACGATTAAATTCATAGAACAAGTCAGAGAAGAAGGTGATGTCTAGCAAATCGCCAAACCACGGAGCAAGCGAAGCTGTTTCTGCAGTCATGTCATTCTGGACTAATCGTCCGTTTTCGACTTCTCCGTATAGGCAAGGAATCACATCTGTCAAGAAATTCATAAAATCAGGGTCCATTAACAGCGGTAATAGCTGAATCTTCTCATCATCAGAAAGGTCTGATAATTCAGTTTTGATTCCAGTTTTAGAAGCAAGTTGCGTATACACGCTAATTGCTTTTTGATTGTCGTCAAAAAAGTTTCTTCCAGTCCGTTGTTCATACATTTTGATAGCAGGCAGAGAATAAAGAAAGCGCACCGTTTCGGTACGCTCTACTTCTTCCCCGTAGCTATCAAAGGTAATAAATGATAGCTCTTTTTTAATCATGTTATCCTCCTGGCACGATGGCTGTTGTTCCTAAAGCTTCATTGATAAAATCAATCAATTTCGTTGGGGTACTTGAAGCGAACAATTTATCAAATTTAGCACGGACAACACCCTTGTCTGTATCACGCCATACAATTTCTGAAACAGGTTTTTTATCTGAATCTAGAATGAAATTGTTAGGTGACGCAGTACATGGAATTTCGATTTCTTTTGGTGTAGCAGAGCTTTCATCTGTTGTAGCGCTGCCTTTTGGAGCTGATGCTTTCACATTGGTCCAGATGTGGAACTCTTCAACCTCAGAACCAAACTCATCTGTAACCGTTTCAGCATATCCCCAAATGAAATTCGCATTCACACCAGTATCAATGAGCGCTGGAGGAGTTGAAGTTGTCAGCTTTTTCCCCAAATGGTCAATCATGAATTGTTTAGGAATTTGATAAGTCGTAATTGATCCCTCAGTTGATTTCTTACCTTGAAGACGGACGTGCTCCACGTTATCTGCGTAGTATGCTTTTGATTCTTGTGAAGTTTCAAAAGATGTTTTTCGCATTCCTGTAAATGGGTATGGTGTTTTTAGATCGAGTGCGCCAGATTCTGTTTTTGAAATCTTAGCAAAGAATCCCATGGCATTACCATGAGTAACCTCTCGTGTGTCATATTTATAAGTCATTGTGACTCCTTCCTTAATTTGGTCTGATTTTTATTGATTTCATATTATTGAGAAAGATTTCTTTATTTTTGAGATAAGCTGGTCTGATGTGTTCTTGAGGTGCTACAAATCCACCATTTTTTGTTGCGTGGCCATTTTCTAACAAGTGAGCAAGCGACTTCTCTTTCCCGTTGTTATATACTACAGCGATATCTTCAATGGTCTCGTGAGTCCATCCTTTTTCATATACTCCGTTTCTTCTAGGACTTCCGTCTCTAATATCTCCAGCGGTGTTTTTTCCTGCTTTTTCTATGATTTCTAAAACTTGATTCTGTATATCGATTTTTAATGTTTTCACATTAACGCTACCACTTCCCACTTGTGAATACCTCGATTCTGTAGGTTGTAAGTAAGTAATCTGTATCAGGCTGTTTTAGATTCAACTGACTAGGTTCACACATAAAATTAGACAACATCAATTCCTCAATGCTGTCTAGTTTCTTCTTGTGATAGTGACTGATTTGAATAGTCACTTTTCTCATGTGTACTGTGTCATCAGCAGTAATACTACTACCCGGAGTTAAACGATAGTAAAGAATAACGTTGTCAGGAGAGGAATTTTCCTCACGTTCCATATAGAACACTTTTGATTTTAAAGTGTTTTTTTCTAGGATTTCTTGAATTTCTTGCCTGGTGAAGAACTTCTTAGCCATTATTTCAATTCTCCTAATTCAATTATCGTGTAGTGGCCATCATCAGATTCAGTTCCAACATTTACCTTGTACTCATTCCCTTTGTACTTCACGTAGTCTAAGGAATCTGTCACATAGTTAGAACGTATCCGAAATCTTGCTGTCAAAACTTGACCATCTGCCAAAGCTTTATCAAGTCTACGTTGGTAGATCTTCTCTTTTTCAGCTTTGACTTTCTTTTCTACAACTTGTTTTTCAAAAACACCTTTTTCGACCTCTGTACGCTCATCGTAACAAAGGATGATTGATACTCTAGATGATTTCATGATTTAACTCCGTAAATAGCTTTTAATTGATAGAGAATATTTGTCAATTCTTCATCAATCCAGCTCATTGTTGTTGAGTTTCCTTTCATCAAGGATTTATCAAATCTCTGAACACATCTCAAATGTAACCAATCTAAAATTGTTTCTTTATCATCCTCTTCAATCTCATTCCATTCTGTCAATTCGCTTTCTTTATCAATGCGAGTGATAGGAATGTTGTTTCTCGTTAGATATGAAATCCCACTATTTATGTAGCTTAAAAGTTGAGTGTCGAAGATCTCTTCTTCGACATCAACTTCAACCATTTCTTTAATTTGGTTAAGGATTGTCATTTTAGACTCCCCTTTCTATTTAAAATCAACCTTTCGTGAATTTCACAGCTGATTTGTACTGACCAAGTCGGCCACCAAGCACGCTAGCAAGTTCGATATGACGGCGATTCATCGTTACATCATAATCTTCAAAGCGATCAGCAGAGACATCATCACCAATCATCTTATAAGCCTTGTCAGCAAATGCGATAATTGGGTTAGTCGCATCTTCCATCCAGTCATAGACATATACTTGGTAACCAGCAATGACATTTCCTGTTTGTGAAATTGGTGCGAATGGTTGTGGATCAATGTAGCGTTTTTCGCCATCCTTAACCATTTTAAGTTTACGAGCAATGGTTTTTGAAGTTACCAAAATTGGAGTTGTATTTGCAGCAAGTTTATCAATCCCTTTGACGAGGTTTTCTAAAACAATACTGTCAAATTCCCCGTCAACACTGATTTCTTGTGTATCAAATAGTTGAGCAAGTGTTTCTTCTGCGATAGATTTAATTTCAGTAATTTTGTCATCATCATCACTATTTTTACCATCGCCGATAACAACAGCACGTTCAACTGCACGGATGAATCCTTGTGCTAATTCATTCATCACATAGTTGAAGTAAGCACCTGTTGTATCCTTCTTCAAGTCAGCATACTCAAAACTGTACTTGATGTAGACAGCTGCAGAGTTGATTGTATAATCGATAAATACAAAAGATTCATCTTTCTTTGTTTTGCCATTCTGATGGCCTTTAGCTTTTGCTTGTTGCGTTTGAAGTGAAACACGTACTGCATAACGAGGATCTTTGGTTACATGGTTCAGGATACCGTCGTAATCATTAAATGCATTTTGGATTGCAATCAATACTGGTTCAGGTAAGATTTTGTTAACATCAGTTACACCTTTTTCAACCAGATTTGCTTCCCACGCTTTGCGGGCACTGTTTGAGCTTCCTTCGTTATCCATAAGGATTCGAGCGAAATCAAGTGCAGCTTCTTTTGTTTTTAAGTATTCCATTTGTGTCTTGCCTTTCTGTACTTCCTTGATAGATTTAGCAGCTTTATTGAGATTGTCTTCTTTTTCTTCAATCTCAACATCTAACTTAGAAATTGTGTTCTTGAGTTCCTCTGCTTTGGATACCAATTCTTCTGCATCCGATTTCAACTGTGCAAGTTCTTCTTCTCCAATAGTTGCTGACTTCAATTTCTCTTTGATTGAAGCTTTTTTTAATTTGACCTCAGATAACTCATCTGCATGTTTTTGTCGTTCTTCCATCAACTCGACTAGTGTTTTCATTTTTTGCTCCTTTTTTAAATTGTTGCAAGTTTACTCATGATATCTTGCTTCATGTTCGCCTGAGCGATTCGCTTGTCAACCACAGACATATCAAATCCCTTAATATTATCAACGGTTGCTTGAGGATTGGCTGGCACGGTCACGACAGATATTTCAAAGATTTCAACTTCTTTAAAAATCCATCCACCGTAAGGTTGCTTAGCGTCAACTGGCTCATAATCATTAATAAAAAATCCAATGCTCAGACTATCCAATGCCCCCATCTTCATGAGGTCATAGGTTTTCTTAGCTTCTGGATCGCTTAGGTTGAATGTTGACCGTGTTCGCAGACCTTTTTCATCTACCGACAGCTCATGCTTACCGATGACACGATTGCGGTCGTGATTTAAGCACATAGGGACGACGGCCTTAGTTTTCAGGGTATTGTCAAAACACCCCTTGGCCATCACATCGCCATCTCTGTCGGTATTGCCATAGGTGGAGGCATAAGCCTCAAAGTGAAAGTCAGCTGACTCTTCCTCAACTGACTTGACGACAAAGGTTTTTAACTTTTCCATAGCCTACCTCCTTTCTTAAAATTTCTGCCAACCGCCCACCCTATTTTTAATTACTTTCGCTCGGCTCGATACGGACTGCATTTAGATTGGTTTCGAATACTTCTCCACCTTCATATCCTGGAAGCCCTAGATAGGTTTCACGGAATTCATTTGAATTCATCAAACCTGCGTATTTAGATTTAAATCCACCTTCTACTAGATCCTTGAATGAAATCATGTCAGCCATATCAAAGAAGACCAAGAGCTTGTTTCCTTGTGTCCTTGCCGTCTTCGTAAAATATTTTCTATTAATTTCTTCAGAGAATACACGTTGATATAATTTCATGACGCTAGAATAGTAAGCTCTATATTGTTCTTCTGTGTAGTCACAAGTAAACAATTTTTCATTAATCCCATGAGCATGATAAAGTTGAGATTTCAGAAACTCCATTTCTTCTTTAGAAGCGGTTGAGTAATCTTTGTTTAATTCCATAAACTCTTCACCTTGCTCGAGATAGGCAATGCCACCATTTTCAGCAAGTTCCATCATGCTATCAACTCGACTCTTAGCTTGTTTCTTCAAATGTTCATCTGCTGCTTTAGTTGGTAGTTTTAAGAATCCTCTCAACTTTGAATTCCCTCTGCCTAACTTCTCGGTTAACGCATCAAGGTTGATATCAATTAATTCTGTGATTTGATTTAGTTGACTTGTCACGTTTAATTTAGGATTCTCAAAAACCCAGACATCGCTAAGAGGTAGCTCAATCTCTACATCATCAATCATGATTTCAACTCTCTCTGCAGTCCATGATATTGTTTTCTTTGCAAGCCAAATTTCAATCAGTCGACCATTTTCCCAACGTGGAACAACGACTGCAACACCATCTTTCAGCATAGCTCTTGTTACATTTGCCCAAAATACAACTGGTATTTCAAGAGGATTTGGAGAGAAAGATAAAACATTTGCAAGATCACTATTTTCAAACCACTCCATCTTATCAACTCCTGTTGGATTTCGAGTGATTCTCACATGCTTAAATCGAACTTGTGCAGTATCTGTTGAAATCTTATTGTAGATATTATCTAAGTAAATCGAATTTCTTCTCCAATAATTCAAATTTCTTTGTAAATAGGTCCTTGTGGATTTTCTATTACTTGGTCTGAAAATCCTAGCAAAAACCTCTCTTAGATTATTTATATATTTGTTCATTCTTCACCTCAATCAAAGTAATAACTCAAGTCTTCCTTGAAATTTTCGTAGCAAATAAAAGCATCTAGCTGACTAGCAAATACGTCAATCTTTTCTTTTGCTTTTTCTTTATTTGGAAATACATTGTTATTCGCATCTATCTTGACACGAACATTTGCGTGGTTCCAAGTTGCCACAGGATCGTCAAAGATGATTTTCCCCATCTTAGCTTTTTCTTTATACACTTTTAAAGGATTGGATAAGCTCTTGACCGTTTGTGGAATGTCGTGACATATATCTCCGTAGTAGTCATTAATTAAGCGGATAAGCTCTTTTGCATTCCAGCGGTCATATCCAACTGCAACTGGTAAGATTCTATTCTCACTCATAAACTGCCTTAACTCTTCAAAGATATAAGCTTGGTCATTGTAGTCCAACTCATGAACATGAAGCTGTCCACTAAGCTCCCACTCAGCGTATTTGTCCCTCAGTTCTTTCGGAAGTCCTTCAATCGTATGACGTGGCATGAATTTCTTGTTCAAATACTGACGCTCTTCGCCACGCACGACCATAAATGAGACCGAACAAATATCATTGACATCCGACAAGTCAACACCAAGCACACAGCGAGCACTCCGTTCCTCATTTCCAACAAACAAACTCTTATCAAACTTATCTGACCAACCCTTACACTCTTCATTACTGAAGTAAGCAAGATAGTTATTAACAGGGAGATTAAATGTTTTAGCCATCAGCTCAGCCTGTTGTGCTGGATCATTCTTGCTCATTTTAATATCCTTGGCAATCGTCTCCTTCTCAGTCGTTATACCGAGTAAAGGCATAGCTTTCTGCCACATATCTGGATTGTGAATTTCAGAAACATCATCCAGCTGATAAATCCAAGGCATGACCGAATCATTGACAATCTTTTCATCAAGAATATCTACCCAGATGTTGTAATACTTATCAAAAAGCTTGTCTCGTTTCGTCCCATTGGTGGAGATGTACCAGGTTATCCAATTTTTTCGCTTACGACTCGAACCATCATTCACAACCTTGATGAAGTCATCATCATAAGTGTGCACTTCATCAAAAATATTGTAGTGAGCATTAGTACCATCAAGACTTTCATAGTCGGAAGTCTTGATTGACATAAGACTATTAGTTGTCTCGTACAAGATACCTTGTTTAGTTGACCGTAGTATGTCAGCCTCACGCATATAGTGTAGCAAGCTCTCTTCATTCGACAGCATAGCTCTAGAAGCATTAAACAGATAGCCAGCTTGTTCACGACTGTAAGCTAGAAGCTGAATATCAGCACCCCACTCACCGTCAATAATCTGACCAACCTCACCAATGGCAGAACCAAGGGTGGTTTTTCCTGTACCACGAGGTACAATAATAGGCACCTCATGAATGAGACGCCTTTCTTCAAAATCTTTATATTCTTCAAGTGTATCAGGATCTGTTTTTGTAACTTCAACTGTATGATAAAAACCCCACGTTGTTTCTAGCCAGACCTTCTGAGGCAAAGCCAAGCGTAACTTTCCAGCAAGACCTTTAGTGTTGCTGCACTCTTCCTCAATGAACTCAATCCGTTTGTCAGCTTCTTCTTGTTTAAAGATGTATTGCTCCTTGTACCTCTCTACTCGTTTAATAGACTTCATCGTAAGTTCACAAACACGAATCTTCCCTGAGTAGACCAGTTGAGCATATTTATCAAAATATCTCATCTCAACCATATCGAGCCAACTTCTCCTGAATCATTTCTTTGAGGCTATCACCCTGTGGACTTTGCTTTTCAATCGTTGACATAATCTGCATGTTTAGCTTTTGATACTTTTCCATTCCATCAAGTAAATACTTATCAGGTAGCTCACCGTCATTGATGACTTTATTGATTTCCAGCTGGAAGTTTTCAATCACTTTTTGATTATGATTGTATTGAGTTTTTAAATTTTTCAAACCTACTGAATCATTGTCATTGATTTCAAGCATTTTTTCTTTTGGAATCAACTTGAAAGTCTTACGAGATAGTTCAACACGTTCTTCTCTTGTATACTTTTGGCGTTGATTTGCCAGCTTTTCTAACTCTTTGAACTGACTTTTTGTGATATTCGACCGAGTTTCTTCAAATATGCCTAGCTTTTTTCGATACCTGGTGAGGGTAGCACGACTTATTCCTAGCTTTTCTAAAACTTCATTGATTTTCAAAATCATGCTCCTTTCTTGTATCAATTTTCGTCATTTTTGGGGGAGAGGTATATAAGAGGATTGACACCGTTATTATTTTGGGTGTGTGAAAATTTTAAATAGGGGGGATCTGATAAAAATCAAAAATCAAAAATCAAAAAAATAAAAAAATCAAAATAAATTAATATTTCGATTTTCTAAATTTAAATTTATTTTACTTTGAAATGTTTTTGTATTATGACACTCGAGACAAAGTAATTGCAGATTATCTTCGTTGAGAGTAATAGACTCATCTTGATAATTAGTTTCATCAATCTCTATAATATGGTCAACAATGCTCTTGCTATGAATTAAACGTCCACACATATCGCATCGCATTCTTTTATGGTGTCTGACTTTATTTCTTAAAGTTCTCCATGGCTTGGAGTTATAGAACCTAATCTGCCAAGCTCTGAACCAGTCTGAGTGTTTAGGATTTTTAAAATAAGCCATCGCCTACACCACTCCTTCAACTTCTGGATTTTCACATGATACAAATATATCAGATTCATTTTGTCAATTCTATATCTTTTTTTGACAAGATTTATTTTTGAGTTTTGAATTTATGTAAAATATCCCTGTTGAATTAGTTATATCTTATATTTTATCCAATTTTGTTTCACACTCAAAAACTAATACGGACAATGCTTCGGGCCCTATTCAAAATATAAACTAGAAACTTCCTCGTTATGGATAGTTGAAAAAATCAAAAAAATATTAGAGGCTAAAATTACTCATCTTAGTATCAAGTTCATCTTGCCTTACACAAATATAAATTAGTGTGACTGCTGGACTTGAATGATTGAATAATGACATCAAGTCTGCAACGTTCTTGTACTTCTTGTAGTAATGATAGCCAAATGTTTTTCGCATCGTGTGAGTGCCGACATTATCAATGCCTAAGTCTTCAGCAGCTCTTTTAAGAAACCAGTATACCGTCTTATAGCTGAGTGCCTTATTCTTTCCAACACGACTCTGAAATAGATATTCATGTAGTTCTTTATCTTTGACAAATTCCCTCAATTCATTCTTGAGTGGCCTTGTCATTTTGATGCTCTTGTATTTCCCTGTTTTCTGTTCCCTAACTTTAATGTGCCAACCTTGAACATCTTTAACTTTTAGTTTGAGAATATCTCCAACA
The DNA here is from genome assembly GCF_023109315.1 of Streptococcus oralis. Lineage (GTDB taxonomy): Bacteria > Bacillota > Bacilli > Lactobacillales > Streptococcaceae > Streptococcus > Streptococcus oralis_BS. The sequence continues at coordinate 26,108 of NZ_JALDUF010000008.1, read as the reverse complement.
CGAAAACCTGTGTTGATTCCCAAAAGAAATAGCATGTAATACTTTTCATTCCAAGATGATAGATAGTCCTTCATAGCTTGAATATCATCTTTATCTCGTAACGGTTCAACAATATTCATAGTTTTGCTCCTTTCACAAAAAAATAAAGCACTAAGATTTTCTCAGTGCTTTGGATAGTATCAATCTATCATATTCTTTTTGTCAATGCTATACTTTTTTTTGACAAGTTACATGAACAATAATTTTGCAAGTGTATCTAGAATCACTTCGCGTCTTCTGTAAATCTGCTTACTATGTCTGTATAGATACCCAGTGTCACCATTCTCCATGATATGCCAAACTTGAATCCAATCGTATCTAGTGTGTTCTCCCCATCTCAAATGAAAGATTTTTTTATCATCAGGTTCAAGTGCGTCAAGTAGCTTTGAAATTGCTGTTTGAAAGTTTTCCAGTCTTAAAACCATCGGATCGCTTGCGTATGCAATTGCTAGATTCTCAGACCTGTTAACGAATGATCCACTTCCACTTGATCCTGTATCATCAATACCAGGAACAGTTAGGTGTTTCACTTCGTACAATCGTTCTAATTCATGTCTACGCTGACCAATAAGTTTATCAATCTTCAAGTATTTATCATCAAGTTCAAACTCAAGATAATCTCTCCGTGATTTTGTTAAGTTCTTTTTGCTCAAACCTTACCTCCTCGAAATCTTCGTGACTGCTTCCACTTGATAAGCTTACCATCGTTATTGTTGTTGAAATAATCTGGCAATCTTGCCGTTGGGCTCTCTTTATAGACCACTTTTTCAACGACCTGGACTCCAGGCATCATTTCATCATCTATCCACCCAACAAGCCACGCAGGGTTTACATCATAGGTTTTAGCAATCATTTCAATCTGCTTAATAGATGGATATCCACCACGCTCATACAAATGAATTGTGTTTTGGGAGACACCTGTATCTCTGGCCATATCTTTGACAGAGATACATAGGTCCTCTCTAAGTTCTTTCAATCTCAGCTTCATCTTGCTCTCCACTTTCTAGTATTAGCTTTTATGAATGTAGCCTGCACCATTACAGTCTTACCTCATCTCCAACTTTAAGAGATTCATAGTTTGTTTGAGTAACTACGAATATTCCGTAATTTTGCACTGTGATAGTGAACATGTCGCCAATCTTCTCCTTGTGGACGACTCTGCCTTTGATTTCTGCGCCTTGATTATCTGCTTTGTAGATTACAATAGGGCGCTTTTCTTCTAATTTTTTAATGTGGACACATTGCCAGATGTTCAATCCAGCAGATACTAAAATCCAGATTGCGATAAAGCGTTTCATGTCTCCTCCTCAAAATAAAATTTACCATTAAAAGGCTTGATTTCAATAATTCCATAATCTAAACCAAGTCTTGCTATAAACGGCTTACTGATTCTCTCGTGCAAGGTAGACATCTGCTCTCTGAATTCTTCTAACAGAAAAGTAGATTTATAGAAATTGCATTGATAACAAGCAGGCATATAGTTTTCAAAACTATCTTCTCCGCCTCGATAATGAGGATGCAAATGATCCACTCTCAAAGTCTTTAAATCTAATTCCTTGCCACAGTAAGCACAGTGACCGCCGTATTTATCTAAAACTTTTTGTCTAGTGGTTTTAGATATGCTTTTTCGTTTCATTCTGTGACCTCATTTCTCAATTCAAAACCAATTCCATATAAGAGTAAATCATTTTGAAAGTCAACGAATGCTTCAATCATCTCAGCTTCTTGAAAGTCGTATTCCTCAACCGTACTTAAGAAATCATCAATATCATTTCTTTGCACACTTCCGTGCTCTGTCTTTGTGTGTTTCATGGCTTGTTCATAGCCATCTACATCAATTGTGTAGCATATTCTGCCACTCGAAAAATCATATTTATAATTCTTGATAATCATCACTCCACCTCCTCAATCTCAATCCCCTCACAATCAAATACCCAGCCGAACCCAGCTTCTTCGAGTTCTTTGCGGGTGAAGTTAGACCTTAATCTACTTTGTAAAAATCCCAAGAAATCCTCGTCTTTCACTCTCACAAGATACTGATCTACTGCTTTTATCTTCACAAGATACCGCTTTTCTTCCTCAACCTCGTAGCCATCAAGCCATGCTCGAGCAACTTTGTTGTAAGCATCCTGTTCATTCATCAACCACTCATTGTATTGTTTGTTGAAGTTTTTTTCTCTAAGCGCATCATATAACGTAGCGTTCTTTCCCTTGTAATACTCGATAATTTCCGCCACAAACTGCGGAATTTGGACTTTTTCGAGCTCGTCTAGTTGTTCGAAGTCTTTTAAAACTAGCTGACAAACTACAATTGCTGCAATATCAAATGAACCAGCCTCCAACTCTTTATACTTCTCAATCAATTCCTGCTTATTCATCTTAGTTTCCTCCATAAATCAAATAAACTGCAATAACTACCTGAGACATTCCTGGCGAATAGCCAACCCAATCATCAAACTCCTTAGATTTTGGCAACCAACCCTTAGTAGCTCCCAAATCATAGTCTGTAGGTTTTTCATCGGCGAAGATACATTCCATCACTCCTATCAATGTCATACCATCTTCTGCCATTTCCCAAAAATAGTCCGCCCGGTCTTTCACTGCTTGTGGTAAATTTTGCTTGGGAGGTTTCGGCTTCCCGTCTTCTACCGTCCAGTTGTATACTGCATTAACTTTTTGCTTTAACTCTTCCATCATCTTCCAACTCCTTTATTTTTTCTTCTAGCTCTTTATTCTTTTTCTTTAACAAATCGCGCTCAAGCGCTCTAATCCGTCTCTTGCGTGCATCGCACGGCTTCGAATACTCGATTATCTTCTCTTCGTTTTGCTCGATTGTGCGTTTCAGTCCTTCAATCACTGCCTGTTTATCGTACTTCATCTTCTAAAAATCTTTCAATAGATTCTCTGTAGGAGACTTCCACCAGACCGTCTAAGTCGTTCAGAGCTTCAATATAGTCTGGACGACCTTGCCCATACCGCTCTTTCAAAAATGCAACAAAGAGATGAATTTCCTGATAGGTTACTCCAACCATATTTCTTACCTCACACTAAAACGGCAAATCATCATCTGAAATATCCATTGGCTCACCTTGTCCGTAGCTAGGTGGCATCTGATTTTCCATGCTTGACTGATTCGCAGTATTATCCTTCTTTTCAAGCGTTTGAAAACTTTCAGCCACAACTTCCGTCACATAGACACGTTGTCCTTGCTGATTATCATAACTACGAGTCTGGATGCGACCTGTTATTCCAACAAGAGCACCCTTTTTAACCCAATTTGAGAAATTTTCAGCTTGCTTACGCCACATAATACAATTAATGAAGTCAGCCTCTCGCTCTCCGTTTGCGCCTTTAAAATTCCGATTGACTGCAAGGTTGAAAGTCGCAACAGCAACATTTGACGGCGTGTATCGCAACTCAGGGTCACGAGTCAAGCGCCCAATTAATACTACATTATTGATCATCTTCCTTTTCCTTTCTTCCTGCACGTTCCCCGATTAAATATCCTAAAAACATCCATAAAATAGCCATTCCAAATTCTTTAATAAGTTCAATCATTTTATTTTCCTCCTGAAAAAGTTGCTAGATAGTAACAATCCTTAGCACCGTAGTCGAATCTTGTCGTCCGCTTTCCGATGTGCTTCTGAAATCTTGGGTGAGTGGTAGCCGAGAATGCCCATTGATGGTCTTCCATACGCTCAATGAGATCATCAACGTTATTAAACGTCCCAAGGAAGAATTGACAGTGCCCATTGTAGACGAAGTAGAGATTTAACATCAATACCTCCTAAAATTTCATAAAAGCCATCCAGTGAGTTGTTCCACGCTGTTGCCCAAAAAGTGGTTGATGCGGAACCAATTCCAAAATTTCTTTAACATTTACTTGAGCATCAGACCACTTAAAAATAAGTGTTCCACCTGTTTTCAAGACTCTAAAACATTCTTCAAAACCTTGTTGTAAATCTAACCTCCAAGTCAGCAAATCTAGTTGTCCGTATTGAGCACGCATGAATGATTTCTGACCAGCCCAGAGAAGGTGTGGCGGATCAAATACAACAAGGTTAAATGTTTCATCATCAAATGGCATGTCTCGAAAATCTGCAACAATATCTGGCTTGACATTGATTTTCTTTTTGTGAATTTCAAATTCTTCTTCACGTCTATCCATGTATGTCGTATGTGGTTCCTTTTTATCGAACCAAAACATTCTAGACCCACAGCACGCATCTAGTATTCGTATATCTTCCATCAATACCTCCTGTCCTTCATCCCAGACGGATACACAAAGCACTTTCCAGTTGCTCCTTCAAAGATGCGACTTGATAAAGCACCATTCCCGAAATCGTCCGAGTAAAGCTCTTTAATTTCTTCACTAGACAGATTCGTGTTGATAATCGTATTGGTTCGATTATCCAGAATTTTGAATAATATCTGATGCGCCCATTCATTTCGCCTCGTGTCAGCCTTGCGACTCTCTTTCCCGAGGTCATCCAGGAAGAGAAAATCAACCTCAGACAGTAGCTTGACCATCTTCGCTTCTGAAAAGCCATTGTCAAACTCAAAGCTTTCACGAATCTTGTCAAACAAAGTCACAACTGACACAAATAGCACGCTTTTCGGTTCATCATAAGATTTAAACTGCTCATTGAGAAACCGAGCAAATCCATAAGTCAGATGACTCTTACCAACACCAGAAGGGCCAGTGATGATAGCATTGCCAGTTTCACCTTTGGCATAGCAACGCTCCAATCTCTTCACAAAGTTCATAGCCTTTTCATCAATATCAACCTGAATCTCATAGTCATGTAGTGACTTGCTGGCAAGCTTACTTGAAACGATACTGTCACGAGCAAAGACCTCATAAGTGTCCGATAGCTTGCTTTTAACCTCTGATTCCATATTCAACTGCTTTTCAAAGCGTCGGATATTCTCTTTCTCACACTCAGGGCATTGACTGATTTCCTCAACCTTACCCTTAACAGGGATTTTGACAGACCAAAGATGGCATCCATGGATTTCACAGACATCATCAAGAACCGTTCTAGTTCTAAATTGTTTAAACTGTTTCATCTAAAACCCTAGCCTTTCATCAACTGCTGATTGAAAAGAGTGAACTGTTCGTGGCATAGGTTGGTTCAGATAATTGTCCATCTTATTACCAAAAAGTGTTTGTGGTTGAATATACTGTTCATACTCTGTACCTTTCCACTTAGCGACCATGATGTCCACAACCTTCTTAAAATCTTCAAGGACATAACCCTCTTTTAGCCTTGCCTTGATAAATTTTTGATGACTAGCAGTGTCAACCTTAAAATTCTTCTTAGCTTTCAAATTGAGATAAGAAATAACTTCTTTACAAATCAACAATTTATTATTGTTATTTTCAGTATTAGTATTCTCAGTCTTGATTGTGTGCACTTTTTGCACTTCCTGAAATGCATTTTTTGCACTTCCAAGGTGCACTTTTTGCACTTCCTGAAATGCACTTTCTACACTTCCGTTAAGAGCATCAAGATAAATACGGTTTGGTAAGTTCATCCCTTGTCTGACTTCCGTCATTAGACCAGCATCTTTCAACTCCTTTTTGATTTTGATAATCGTATTGTTGCTATTGCAATTTAAGTCAATCATCAACTGTTCGTTTGTGTAATACTGGAAAACGTTCCCCTCTTTATCATGCCATCCATTTTTTAAAGATAGTTCTAACCTATCAAACAGAAGCATATAGAGCATTTTAGCGTTATTGCTCAATGACTTATATTTTTCATCATAGATGAATGGCTTTGGAAATTTGAAAAACGATAAGAAGCCAGTGACTTCGCTTTTTTTAATCATCGCACTACTCCTTTCTTCTAATTTTTAGTGTTATATCCATATTCAGGATTTGTTGCTTTAAAATCAGCTATGTATTTACTTTCTAACGCAAGTAGTTCATTTTCTGTGCCATCTTTTAACTTGTCGATAACCTCATAGGTCCAGTCTGTGATATCGCTTTTTTTCATCACTTCATGAAAGTAACTTCCTGATTGTGCTTTAAAATGTTGGAACCAACGAAAAATAGGATGATTAACAGTTTTTCCAATATAAACCTTACCCGTCTGTTTATGAGTGATTTTATAGATGAAACCAACTACATTGCTACTTCTATATGTTCTGACATCTTCAGCAAGCCTATTTGCATAAAATTGTTCTTCATGTTCTAAACAACAAAAATAATAACCACTATAATTATTGTTCTTTATGTCAATTCTATTGACAGGATTTTCTCCACAAAATTTACACGGAATTTTTCCGGTCCAAAAACTTTCCCAGTTTTCACTCAATTCATAAACATTGACAAAAAAGAATTCTTCTTTCGAAGTTCTTTGAGGTATCTTTTCTGAAAAATATTCTGGATAATCTTCTTTGATTTTTGTCAAAACATCCTTCTTAGTTTCTAAATCAAAGTAGAGCCTTCGTTCTACTTGCTGAGAGTAGTAACTATCTTTGTTTTCTTTTCTGTGATTGATTCTCACAAACCAATTTGCCATTTACCCCTCCACATTTGAAAATTTTGTGTATTCTTTGTGAAAATACAACTTCACTGTCCCTAGACTCCCATGTCTATTCTTTTCTAGGATCAGCTCGGTCACGTTATTCGCTTCTTGACTGTCTGCATGTTCCTTCTGGTAGTAGGCATCACGATACAAGAAAGCTACAATGTCTGCATCTTGCTCAATCGAACCAGATTCTCGCAAATCTGATAGCATTGGGCGCTTGTCCTGTCTCTGTTCAACCGACCGACTCAACTGCGATAAGGCTATGACAGGAACCCTCAAATCCTTTGCTAGTATCTTCAATTCTCTTGAAATTTCAGAAACAATCTGCTGACGATTCTCCCTCTTTGAACCAGTAATCAACTGCAAGTAGTCAATGATGATAATGCCTAGACCGCCCATTTCTTGAGAAAGTTTTCGAGCCTTTGACCGTATATCTGAAATCCGAATACCCGCAGTATCATCCACGAAAATAGGCACATCATAGAGATTGCTTTGAGCATGCACAAGTCTTTTCCACTCATCTGTACTAAGATTCCCAGTCTTCAAATGATAACCTGGAATCATACCCTCAGATGCCACCATGCGCTCAATCAATTCCTCTGCTCCCATTTCAAGCGAGAAAATAACAGCAGGTTTTCTTTCCATCGTAGCCACATGCTTTGCAATGTTCAATGCTAGCGCCGTCTTGCCCATAGCAGGACGAGCAGCAAGGATGATAAGATTCCCTTCATGAAGGCCTGTTGTAATCTTATCTAATCCGACAAAGCCAGTAGACAGACCGGTCACGAATCCATCTGTCTGCGAGCGAGTCTCGACCATCTGCATATGTGTATCAAGGATATCAGCCACATTACGAAATCCTGTCCCTGCATTTTGATTACTGATATCCAGTAGAGATTTTTCAGTTTTAGCAATGATGTCACCAATCGATACGTCTCCTTGATATGCGCTAGAAAGAGACTCTGACAAGTCAGCAATTACTTTCCGGAGCGTTGCTTTTTCTTTTACGAGTTTAGCGTAGTGCTCCACATTTTTTGAAGTTGGTGTTGAATTTACCAACTCGACAACGTAGTTTATACCACCGATATTTGAGATGTCACCTTGATTGGTAAGAGCAGAAACCATTGTCGTAGCATCGATTGGCTCACTTTTTTCAAGTAATGACAACATGGTCTTAAATACAATCTTGTTTGCAGGTTTGTAAAAATCGTCTGGAGTTAATTCATCTGCCAGCGAAATGATGGTGTCAGGTGAAATAAATACTGCACCCAGAACCGACTGCTCTGCGACTAGATCATGAGGTAGTATTCTAAAATCTTCACTCATGCGCTATTCCCCCAATATTTTTCTAAATCCACATTCATCACTGCAGCAAGATTCTTTTGCTCAGTTAGGATTTGACGACGATAAGGCGCAAGCCCAGCTTGTCGCTCCTCCTCGCTTCGTGGCAAGTAATAGCCGTTCGGCTTCATCTTCTTAGCTACGATAGGGTGGCCAAAATTGACACGCAAACTTTCAATAACCTCTTCAAGCTTTCGCTTCGAAAGTCCAGTCTCTAAGCGGATTTCACTCGCTTGAATGGGCAAATCGAAAGTAGCACAATTCATAATCATGTTTAACACACGTATTTCCATCTCGCTCATATCACGACTAACAGTCATGTCTTCGCCCTCCATTTTCTAGGATTCTGACGAAAATCCATGGTCATTTCCTTGTAGAGCAATCGTCCATTTTCCTCTAAAAGATTCGCATTTTGTATTCTTAGCGAATCATTATGACTCGCTTCTTCATGATAATCACGAGCCAGTCTGTCATAATCTTCGATGCATTCTCTAAAAACTTGTGGTACGTCCTCAATCGATGAAGTGAGTCCTACAGGCGGCTGAGTGTCATAGGTGAATCTCCTGTCGCTATTTTTCAAGTTTCTTCGGGCAACTTCTCCGAAATCTTCTGTTTTTTCAATGATGACTACTACATTTTGTTCATCCGATTTTTCATTTTTAGCAGTCAGTAGCATCAAGATAAAGATTCCGATAAAGATAGCCGCCAAGCCAAGCAGTTGGCTTGATAAAGTTGGTTCTGTCATTTTGTTCTCCTTACGCTCTTAATTTTCGTACTTGTTTTTCTAACTCTAAAATCTCATAAACATCATTGACATCGTACATAATATCTTTCCCTTGTTTACGAAATCTTAATCCTTTACGTTCTAACTTCTTAATATAGCCATGAGTAAAGCCAAACTTCTTCATCAAAGCCTGTTGATTGATTGGCATACGATCATTCTCTAACTGCTCCTTGACCTGCTTTTCAGCATAGGCCAATAATTGATTCGTGAACAATTCAGCACTTCCGCCGTCCAATCGTAATTGTAACGTTATTCCTTCCATTTTCTACATCCTCTCAACTATGCGGGCAAGCATTTTTGTGATATAATGGTTTAAATTGTTTAAGTAAGTACCTGATTTCCGTCAGGTGCTTTTTTGTTTTTAGTTATACAGTTACCGTTTTGGTGACTTTCTTGGTAAAAAAATATCTTGCAAAGGTTTATCAAAAAAGCTACGCAAGAAAAACATTTCATCCTGAGTAAAAGCGCTCTGTCCCTTCTCTTTCTGACGATATGCCGTCTCAGAAATTCCAAGCTTTTGAGCTAATTCTTTCTGTGTAATGCCTTTTTCTTTTCTTAGTTGATACAAATAAATTTGCACGTTCCTACCTCCTTATTTTTCTATTTGTTCCTCGCAATTCTGCTATAATAAAGCTAGAAAGGAGGTGATTTTAATGGATTTTCTAACTAACGATGCAAAGTTTCTACTAACATCCATGTACGCAGAATATCTAACAAGACGCAAGGATGAAGTTTCTAAAAAGCAAGCAAGAAACTTCCAAAACATAAAATATCTGAAAGATAACATTATGTCTGAATGGTCTGAAGAAGATATTTTAGATACATGTTTTGAATTAGACAAATATGGATACATCATTGGCACCAAAGCTGATAACACGTTCTACACCCTGTCTTTAACAACCGAAGCAATCGCTGAACTTGAAAATCAGTTCAGAGAACCAACTCTTAAAGAACGGATAGAAAATGTCTTAGACTTTGCAGCAAAAATTAAATCTGTTATTCCTTTTGTTTAACTCTATCAGCTAGTGCTTTTTCTTTATAACGTTGAATGCCAAGAGGATCATCAAGTATAGCTTCACATAGTTTTTGGATATTTCCAGAAGCTTCTAAAAGTTCCTTGCGCTCACTATTTCTTGCCTTGAGTTCTGCATCTATAGACTCAAGGCTTTTGGCAATACGTTCAAGAATTTCTTCAACCATCTCCCTCTCTCCTTTCTATTATTTCTTTTTCGCTCCGTGAGCAACAGCTAGGAGGGGAATCGCACCTCTCTACGCTACCCTAGCTTGTTTAGTCTCTTCAACCTTTTCAAGAACTAAGATTGTAAGAGCCATTTCCTGAAAATCTTTGTCGTCAAATCCTATAACGTCTCCGTAAACTCTGATGGCCGTTAGTAGTGTGTTGTACAATGCGTACATATCATCTGACGATAGTTTTTCACGATCTAGGATTTCTCCTAATTTAAGTGAGCGTTCTCTGCGGTTCTTAACTTGTAAGATTTCTTTCGCTAGTGCAATTTGTTCTTGTGTTGTAAGTCCTTTATTCATTGTGTTTCCCTCCGGTTTGTTTTTTTGTTATTTCCTTAAGCTTGATTTAAGTATATCACCATTTCGGTGACCTGTCAACAGTATTTTAATTAAAAAGTAAAAAAAGTTGCGTTTTCGGTGACTTTTTTATATAATCTACTTATAGAATTACTAAAATTGAGGTACGGAATATGGATTTGAAAAAATACATCGGAAACCAAATTAAAACTTTTCGAAAATCAGCCGGTTTTACTCAAGATGAACTTGCAAAAAGATTGAATACTACTAAACAAACTATTAGTAGATATGAAAAAGGAGATAGGAAAGCCAATCAAGACATGCTCTTTGAGCTTTGTGATATTTTCGGTGTCTCAATAGATGATTTTTTCCCTTCTCAAAACGAGACTCTTCAATCCCCTACCACTTCCCCCATCCAAACCATCTACGACCAGTTACACCAGCCAAGGAAAGCCAAAGTCCTGACCTATGCCGAGAGGCAACTGGAAGAACAAAACGAAGAAGAAACGAAGGGAAACGAAGTATCGGAAGTTATTCAGCTCTACGGTTACGACTACTACGACCACCCAGCTTCTGCAGGTACAGGCCAGTATTTGAACGATGTACGAGTAGAGCGGATTGAGTTGCCAGTAGATATCGATGCCGACTTCGTCATTCCAATCAAAGGGGACTCTATGGAACCTGACTATCACGACGGCGACCTGGTATTCATTCAGACTAGCGTGGACTTAAATAACGGTGTTATCGGAGTATTCAACTACAACGGCGATGCTTATATCAAGCAGCTTGTCATTGACAAAGAACAAGCATACCTACATAGCTTAAATCCAGCGTACAAGGATATGCCAATCACACCAGAGACAGACTTCCGAATTATCGGTGAAGTCGTGGATTTGTATAGAGAGGGATAATATGAGTAGTGAAAGCAGACCAATGGAAGTGATTAAACACAACCTAGATTGTCAATGTCATAGACGTAGAGAGTGGATTAGAGTCAATGACGATTGGCATGCTATCGAGTTTTCAGTAGACGATCCAAACGAACCTCCTATGACCGAAGAAGAAAAAGCCAATGTAGCCTTAATTATTCAACAACACTTATCAAAAAAATCCGAATAACAAAAGACTCTATAAAGACGCGCTGAAGAGCCTTGACGTCCCTACAGAGTTTGATTACTTAAAATTCATGTCTTACTACAATCTAAAAACCATGACAAATGAAATCATGGTAAAAGAGGAATATTATAATTTAGCAAATATAGTTTAAGGAGATGTTATGAAAAAGGAAAAAAGTTCTAATTCAAAGCCTTTTTATAAAAAAGTCTGGTTTTGGATATTGATCATTATCTTAACAATTGGTGTATCGAATAGTCTTACAAAACAATCTTCCAGCAAAATTGACGAAGAAAAAACAAATGCACTTAAAACAGCTCAAGAACTTGTCGAAAGTAAAGCGTCATTTTCTGAAAAAACACTTCTTTGGTATTTAACAGAAAGTGCGAGTCACAAATATTCGAAGAAAGCTGCTCAATATGCTGTTGAGAATGTTGGTGATGTTTGGGTTAATGAAGCGCTCGATATTGCAAAAGAAGAAAGAAGTGAAGGTAAGACTGACCAAGAAATACTTAAAAGTTTGACAGATAAAAATGCTCAGTTTACTGAAGAGCAGGCCCTGAAAGCTATTGAAAAATTAAATGAATAAAAAAATCCCCACACTCGCCATCGCCAAACTTTGAGTGTGAGGCTTCAACCTTCCATATAGCAAGCAATGGAAAAGATGATAAAAAAATACAACTATAGTTTATCATAAATTCTACACCTTTTCAACTATGCGGGCAAGCAATCGAAAAGAAAGGACTTTTTATGATAAAAAAATACATTACAAAAAAAGGAGAGACTAGATACCTCTTTCAAACATACCTGGGCATAGACCCTGCAACTGGAAAAGAAAAACGCACAACAAGACGTGGTTTTAAAACTATAAAAGAGGCAAAGGCTGCCGAACGTGACCTTCTCTTAGACGTTGAAGAGAATGGTTTTTCAAACAATGAAGATTTCCAGAACCCTACTTTTGCTGAAGTCGCTGAGTTATGGCTTGATAGCTATAAAAGCACTGTAAAACCAACAACATATCAGAACGTTAAGAAAAAACTTAATGTTATGATTGACTCATATTTTACAGATATGAAGATTCAGCAAATCAGTGTCGCTTATTGTCAGAAGGTTGCTATCAAGTTAAGTAATCGCTATATCCTATATGCTAATTACTACTCTGTCATCAGCCGTATTTTCAAGTATGCCGCTTCTCTTGACATCATTAAGTCAAATCCCTTAGACAAGATTATCAAGCCTAAAAATAAACCCTTAAAGGGCAAAGAAAACTACTATACAAAACAGGAACTAACTGAGTTCCTTAAAGTTTACAAAGCAAATTGTAAGCCAGTCGACTACACTTTTTTCCACTTGCTCGCTTTTTCTGGATTGAGAACTGGAGAGGCTATCGGCCTCATGTGGTCAGATGTTGACTTTGAAAATAAACGGTTAAGCATTTCTCGCACGGCTGTCGTGATTGGCAAAAAACAAACTGTTCAGGACCCTAAAACCAAAAGAAGCAAGAGAGTTATCACCTTAGATGATGAAACTCTGAATGTTTTGAAACTCTGGAAACGACAGCAAATAAAAGAATATTTCCAAACTGGTGTGCCTTACAAACATGATTTGAATTATATTTTTACGAATGACATAGGTGGATGGCTTTTGGCTGCGACTATGAAAGTGAAACTTAGCAGATTCTTTTGTAAACACAAAGATCTTAAAAAAATTTCGCCTCACGGATTTAGGCATACACATGCTTCTCTTCTATTTGAAGCTGGTGTTACAGCAAAAATCATTTCAGATAGACTCGGTCACAATAATGTTCAAATCACCCTTGATATGTATACCCACATCAATGATAATCAACGTGTTGAAGTCGTTGACCAGTTCATGGATTTCATCCGCTCCAGCTAAAAGTAAAGTCGTATTCAATCTCGTATTCACTTTTACTTAACACGCTAGAAGTCCACTGGTTTCAAAGGATTAGCAAGCTGTGTACTATTTATGGTATAATGAAAGAATGAAATACCCAAAAATTGATTTAAAAACCATTCGTCTGCAGACTAGGCAGTTTCAGGCTGAAAACCCCCGCCTCTTTCTCGTCTATCTCTTACCTAGCATACTGGTCATCTTATCAGGCTTTCTCAACCCCTTGGCTCGTCTCCAAGAAAGTGTTTTAGAGCAATCCTTTTTCAGCATGCTGGCACAAGTGCTCCAAGCCTATCTCTTCCCGCTAGTGGTTTCTTTTGTGAGCACGATTTTTCTAGCAGGTGCTGCCTTTGCGACACTCCGACTCCTCAAGGATCCTGATACAGAACTCTCAGTAAAATCAAGTCTAGCCCTCTTTGCTGAAGAGCGCTTCTCGCAAACCTTCCTAACCCTGCTCCTCAAACGTTTCTACCTCTTTTTATGGAGCATTCCAAACTTAGTAGGCGTTTATTTTCTCTTTTATAGCAATCTCTTGGCTAGGAGATTTGTTGCCCTACATCCTGAATTTCCAAAATTAGACCTCTCATCCGTTGAAACGGAGCAGTTCCTTATGACCTTTGGACTCTACTTTTTCGCGAGTCTCATCTTGATGATTGTGGGCAATATCCTCTATATCCCGCAACATTATGCTTACTCGCAGGTAGAATTCCTCCTCTGCGACACTCTGGATTTAGGACAGGTTAAACCCCGTCAAATCCTGAAAACCAGCCGTTTCTTGATGAAGGGTTACAAGTTTCAACGCTTTGTCCTCGACCTACAACTACTCCCTTGGTACTTCCTCAACTGGCTCACTTTTGGAATTGCTAGCTTTTCAATCCTTCCCTATATCCAAAACAATCACATCTTCTTTTACAGAGCCCTACTAGCCCGTAAACGTCGAAATGGATAAGAGCATACAAAAACCAGCGTCGTTCAGGACGCTGGTTTTCTTATTTCAAAAGTAACATACTCAGCAGAGTCAAAATAGCAGGCCCACCTTGCTTCAGAATAATCTTCTTGTCTGCTGTCAGAGAACCGTAGGTCGCTGCACCAAGCACAAATAAAACAAAGATGGTCACAATTTCCAAACTTTGTGAGAAATAAATCCCGTACAAGAGAAAGACACCTATCAAGGCATTATAAATCCCTTGATTTTTAAATAATGAACTCACTGAAGGACGAGCCAGTTCTTCTTTATCCACATTAAATACGCGACTAGTAGTATCTGATTGCGTAGCCACACTTTCCAAATAAAAAATGTAAAAATGCTCCAAAGCAACGATAGTTGCTAAAATAATTGTAAAAATAGACATATTCTTCTCCTTAAATTTTTATCTCTTCTAAGCCAGATATCAACTTTTCTAACAAGCGACTGAACTCTTCTCGCTCTCCTTTTGTAAGTACACTCTCCATCTGACTCTTTACGTTTATATGTTGTTGAGGCGGATTGATTACTAGTTGTTCTCTCGCAAAGTCTGTCACTTCCACCAAAACCTCCCTCTGGTTTTCAGGATTCCGACGCCGATTAACCAAACCTTCCTTTTCCAAAATTTTAAAGTGCCGTGTCAAGGCCGCCTGGTCGATTTGCAACTTCTCCTGAACGGCAATCTGGTTGCAGGGTGACTGCTGCAGTAAAAACTGCAAGATTTGATAGCGGGTCAAACTAATTCCCAATTGTTTTTCAAAGAGTTGAGTGATCATCTGATCTGTTAAATGAAGCTGGTACAGTAAGTCGTTAATTTTTTTCATTTCTACCTCCTTGCGTACACTTGATTTATCAACTATTGACCTATCAAGTATATTACAGAAAGATTAAAAACGCAACCATTTTGCTTACTCACGAAAAATAGCCTCTTGGTTTCAATCCCAAAAGGCTATTATTTCTATATTCTAGATAAAATCCAGCACTAACCTACCAAATCTGCTCGAAGGATTTCTCCCTCTTTATCAATGACAACTTCGATGACATGGCCTGCAAAAATTTCCTCGCTATCATCATAGTAGAGGGTCAATTCCCCGTCTTCGTTGATCGATAGTTCACTCAAGGAAAGAGAGTTGGTAAAATACTCTTCTGTTAACTCCACATCATTTTCATCTGAATCTATCCAATCTTGAGCTGTTTCCCACAGTTCTTTGACAATATAGTCTTTAATCCGAGTATCTTGAACTTGGAAAGTTCCCATAAATTTCTTTAGATCATCAAAAGAACTTGGAGGGAGACTTTCATCTGCACTCGCAGCAAAGATAGCATGAATCTTACCACCCTCGTAAGTGATAAATCCTTCAAACCAAGAATAGGCTCTGTTTAAGGTGAATTCGCCAATATCGTCTTGAATGATGACCGGTTTTTGATAGGTTTCAATCAAGGTCTCTAACCTAGAGTCTGAGGATTGGTCATCTAGGTATTCCAGCAAGTGGTAGCAGTTATTAGCTACTTCTGACATATATGGCTCTAACTCCATGAAGGGGCGTTTTTGACATTTGATATGATGAATTTTGTAGGGTTCAAAACTAAAGCCCCATCTCTTTTCTTCAAATTCCTCAGGAGTCAATACCCATTCCAAACGTCCCTCACGTTCAGAGAATTCCTGGGTTGCAACATTGACACTAGCTTTAAAATGAACGGACGGCATTTTACAACCATCTTTTAAAGAAGCGGCCCCAGTTACATTTTGGAGGGTAAAAATCAAGAATTCGACAATTTCACCACAAAATTCCTCTTCAAAATCATCTCTTGTTTTCTCAAATGGAGTTTTTAATCGATTTGTCATTCACTTCATCCTTTCTCTCTATGCTTAAAAGAGTTAGTATAGTTTTGTATTCGCTTACATTTTAACATGTTTTAGATTTTATTTCACTTATCAATACTATTTTACACAAAAAGAAGCTACACTTTTAAATGTATAGCTTCTTATTATTCTTAATTCATAGATACGTGAACGTGGTTATAGTGATTTTCGGTCACACTACCACGGTCTGGCATTTGATTCCAAGTGTAGGCAGGTCCATATTTACTATCGTATGGAGCGTAGAAACGTTGTTTCCAGATGATGTAGTTGATACCACGGCTAGCCATATTTTTGACTGCATATTCTGCAATTTGATCTCCGAGTGCTGAACTCACTGGAACCATAAAGTCGATGGCCAAACCTTTACCATGATCCCCACTGTCACCAGGACGGTAGCCACTAAAGGATGTAATGCCAAACAAATTCGCTACTTCTTCTTTAAAGGCTGCCGTCTGTGGTTGAAGACCAGCATTCTCAGATTTAGCTACAGCAAGCCCTGCATAATCAGGAGCCGCTGGAGCAGCATACGTTCTTGAAGGAGTTTGACTTTGCTCTGCTTGATAAGTCAAAGTTGTAGTATCAGAATTTGTTGTTTCTTCTGCTGCACTTGTTTCCGTTGTATCAGCAGGCGTTTCAGTTTCTGGTGTTGCAGCTGGAGTTGTTGCTACCGTTTCCTCCGTAGCTGGAGTCGCTGCTTGAGGAGCTTCTTCTTCAACCGGACTAGTGGTTTCAGTTGTTTCAGCTACTGGTGCTTCCTCTGGAGTCGTTTCAGCTGTTTCTTCAGCTACAGGTGTTTCTGTAGATGGTGTCTCTTCAGCAACTGTCGCTGTCTCAGAAACTTCTGAACTTGGCGCTACTTCTGCTGGTTTTTCAGTCTCTGTTGCAGTTGGAGCTTCCTCAATTGGTTGAGAAAGGTCTTCTACTTGAACTGTTTGTTCATCGACGGTTACTTGGTTGGTTGTCAAATCAGCTGTCGCAGTCGTCACTTCTTCACTAGCATCTGCTTGAGGAGTTTGGATCTCAACTTCCGTTACTTCTTCTGCTTCATTGACAGTTGTAGTGAGGACAGTATCTGGGAAAATCAAGTCCATATTGGTGATTTTGTTCAAATTTGCAAGAACTGTGACATCTACACCCAAGGCTTCTGCAATGGTGCTCAAAGTATCACCATACTGTACTGTATAGCTTGTTTTGTTGTCCGTTTTAGTCAAATCGTTTTGGATTTGCTCAACACTACGTGCAGTCCAAAGGACTTCTTCTGCTTGGGTTGCCAATACTGGGGCAAATGACAAGGCTACTGTTGAGGCTAAAATAATTCTTTTCTTCATTCTTTCATATTCCTTTCAAATGAGTACCCGTCTATCATAACACAAAAAAAGCAGAAAAAAAGCCCTCTCGGGCCTATTTAATAGAACTGTCTATTCCTTGTAACAAACCCGATTACTTGAAACAGTTTGTTAGGTCTCTGTCACACAACTGACACAATCTTCTCGTTACTTACTCTCAAAAATATGAGGAATATCTGCTAACTCTTGAATTCTGTGATTGCCTTCAAAAGAAGATTCTAAAAAGTTGATGCTTTGAATACCACTATTCTGGGCAAATTTCACATCCAAAGTCCGGTCTCCTATATAATAGGTGCTCTCAGGATCCAGCTGATACTTGTCTAGCAGATAGTTAGTCGCTTCTGGACTGGGCTTGCGCGCAAAACCACTCTGACTGGTTAAAATCTCTGTAAAATAGGATTCCAATCCCAGATCCTTTAGAATAGTAAAAGCATTGTCCCCTTTATGAGTGTAAACAAAGTTCCGAATCCCTACTTGGTCTACCCAATTCAACACCTCACGCGCACATGGCATCAAGACTACCTGGGCATTCTTCTCAGCCAGACTCTGGGCACGCACCTGATTGAGCACTTCCACATCCAGTTTTCTCTCTTCTGACACCTGCACAAGCAAATCCTGCACAGAATACTTGAGGATAAACTCTCTCACTTTCTCCTTATCATAAGGAATAGAAAACTGAGCAAAGGTCTCCTCAATCCCTGATAAAATCGCTTCGTAAGAATCCAATAAAGTCCCGTCTAAATCCCAAATAAAAGCTGTTTTTTGCATTTCCTATCCTTTCAACATCATATAACGTTGGTAACGGTAACGTAGAAATAACCAACGGAAACCATTATCCAAAAGAGTCCCTGCCCAAATACCAGGCAAGCCCCAACCAAGAACAATGCCCATCAGATAAGCTGTCCCAATACGGATACACCACATCCCTATACTTGTCGCATAAAAGGGAAGGCGAGCATTTCCCAATCCCTGCCAAACCGCCGTATAAATAACTGTCCCTGTCGCCATGGGAGTCCCTAGTAGTGAGAACAGTGCCACCAAAACGCTAGCTTCAACCGCTACAGGATCGGTCGTATATAGATGAGTCAGTGGTATCCCTAAGGCATAGATACTAAGTGTCAAGGGCAACATGAGGAGCAGAGAAAGCCAAAAGGTTTGTTTACTCAAATTATCTACTCTTTTCCAATTATCCTCTCCAACTGCTCGAGCCACCAGCATGACCGTTGCCGTAGCGACGCCAAAGGCAGGCATATAGTTAAACTGGGTCAAAACCTCCCCGATTGCATTTCCCGCTACTGCCTCCGTCCCAAAAGAAACGACCAAAGCAATGATCACTACATCTCCAGCCCTCATCATAAGCCGCTCTCCAGCTGCTGGCAAAGCCAAGGTCAGTAGGTCTTTATCCAGTCCAAAAGTCGGTTTCGTATAAGGAAGTTTTAATTGTGACCACAAAATCACAAGACCGACTAAGCGAGACAAGATAGTCCCCCAAGCAACACCCGCTATGCCCATATCAAGGATAAAAATAGCTAGACTGGAAAAGAGAATATTCAAGGCATTGGATAAAAGACTAACATAGAGGGGGAGACGAGGATTATGCGTTGCACGAATCAAGGCTCCTAAACTGGTCATTAATCCCAAGAGAACAATTGATCCACCCACCAAAGATAGATAGAGTCCTCCACTTTCGGCCACATCCTGTTCAGTCCCCAAAAGTCCTATCATCTCTTGTCCAGCGAAGATAGACAAAGCTCCTAAAAGGAAACTTAATAGTAAAGTAATCTTCAACGCCTCAGTCACATGATAGGCTAGCTTAGACTGATCCTTCTGCCCCAAACTTTTTGAAATAACGCTGGAAATAGCAGCTCCCAAAGCGATGAAAATCGCCTGGTAAATCGTGATAATATTGCCAGCCACTGAAACACCCGAAATAGCGATTAAGCCCAAGTGAGCGACCAAGTAACTGTCCACCATCCCCATGAGCATCTGTAAAAAGTTTTCACCCATAGCTGGCAAGGCAATATTAAGAATATCTTTATTTTTCTTAAACAATCCTTCCTCCTGATGAAAAGAAACTCAGTTGGTTTCCCAACCGAGTTTACTCCCTCTGTCCTAAAGTCCTAGATAAGCCTCAACCGCTGCTTGCATGTCAGCAGCCGGCACTGTTGTTTTATGACGAACTGGAGCCGTTTCAAGGCCATCCACTGCTGGTGGCACTGCCACTCCTGAGATTTCATGTAATTGAGCCAAAGCTTCAAAGTCAGTTAAGCCTGCTTTTCCTGTTACCGCTTCTACGGCAACCACTGGGAACTTGTATGGACTAGCTGTTGAAGCAATCACTGTCTTAGTCGCATCGCCAGTAGCCGCTTGGTATTTTCTATAAACAGCTGAGGCAACCGCCGTGTGTGGATCCTCGATGTAGGCATCTGTTTGATAAACACGTTTAATTTCTGTCGCAGTTTCTTCCTCAGTTGCATATTCAGCTGCAAAGAGATCCAGAATCTCTGCATCAAAGTCTGTCAATTCATATTGTCCTTGTGTACTCAAGGCATTCATGAGTTCAGCTGTCTTAACCGCATCATTCCCCAAAAGATGGAAAATCAAACGCTCCAAGTTTGAAGATACTAAGATATCCATAGATGGACTAGTTGTTACTTTAAACTCACGTTTCTTGTCGTAAACACGAGTTTTAAAGAAGTCAGTTAAAACATTATTGTCATTTGAAGCACAGATCAATTTGCCAACTGGCAGACCAATTTGTTTAGCATAAAAGGCAGCCAAGATATTTCCAAAGTTTCCTGTTGGTACTGTGAAGTTGACCTTATCACCAGCTACAATCTCACCAGACTTGACCAACTGAGCATAAGCATAAACATAGTAGACAATCTGTGGTACCAAACGACCAATGTTCATAGAGTTAGCTGATGAAAATTGCAGTTTATTGGCAGCCAACTTTTCACGAAGAGCTACATCGTTAAACATATGTTTGACGTTAGTTTGCGCATCATCAAAGTTTCCATCAATAGCGATAACATGAGTATTGTCGCCAGTCTGAGTAGTCATTTGCAACTCTTGTACCTTGCTAACACCATCCTTTGGATAAAAGACGATAATCTCAGTACCAGGTACATCGGCAAACCCTGCCATAGCCGCTTTCCCAGTATCACCAGATGTCGCTGTCAAAATGACGATTTTGTTCTCCAAACCATGCTTTTTAGCAGCTGTCGTCATAAAGTATGGCAAGATAGACAAGGCCATATCCTTAAAGGCAATCGTTGAACCATGGAACAATTCCAAGTTGTATTGCCCATCCAGTTTCACCAAAGGCGCAATCGCTGGAGTATCAAACTTGCTATCGTAGGCATTGTTGATACAGTAGTCCAACTCCTCAGCCGCAAAGTCATCTAAAAATGCAGATAAAACTAACTTAGCCACTTCTTGGTAAGAAGCATCTTTTAATGTGTCAAAGTTCAAATCCACCTTTGGATAAGTAAGTGGTGTAAACAGACCACCATCCGTCGCCAAACCTTGCAAAATAGCTTGGCTGGCAGTTACTGTATTATTGGCATCACGCGTTGATTGATAAACTAATGTCATGAATCTCTATCCTTTATCTATAGTCTCTTCTATTATATCATGATTTTTCAGAAAATTCTCGCTTTATAACAAAAATTATAACCCCAATTTGTCTCTCAAAGGCTGTAAATAAACCATTTCTTGCTTATCTCTTTTCTCCAGTCCCTCCTCTGCCAGGATGAATAAGTCTTTTGAAAACTCAGAAATCGCAGCTTCTTCCTCATATGTGAGTTTTTTCCTAGAAAATTGCCGTCTCAATGACTTGTAATCACGACCAAATGTGATAAAAAATAGAGCCTTTTGCAAATAAGTTTCTAATTGATCTAAATTCACCAACAAACCTAAGTGAAAAGCCGTCGCAGCAAAGGTCCGATTCAAGGGTTGCGTACACACACTACGAAATTCAATAGTTCCTCGAGTCGTTAAGTCTTGGTACTGGTAACTACGATGAGTTTCAAAATCCTTCTCCTGAGGATAAAGAAGAATCTCCCCCCCATCAAGAGCAAAGGCATGAATTTCAGGGGTTCCTAAGTAATCTTTTGCTCGAATCGGATAAAAATAATAGGTCTGTCCATCACGTTCCGCAGTAAAAATTGCAGAATGATTTAGATAGTCAAAAAAATCATCCTCATCTTTAAAGAGTCTAGCATTGACACCTACATTCTCTGGATAGATACCATGCATGGATTCTTCCCAAAAAATATCTCTTGAAACTTTGGTATCCCAATCTGCCCCTGAAAACTCAGAATTTGCAAACAAATAAGCTTTGACAGCTTCAATCTGAGTAAAAGCGTTGATAACACGCAGATAGTTGGACCTTGAAACATCCAGCTGAACCTGACTCCCACAGATAAAGGCTCCATACTCAGGAAAATGATGTAAATCTGATTTAGTAACATTTCTACTCAAATTCAAGTAGTCCATCAACATCTGATAGCGGGGATAAGCCACTGGACAATTCTCATTTTTATCCCAGTTGGGATGAATGCCGTAGCCAACAATAGCATGATTAGCTTCACCCAACTTATTCTGAATCGTAGCCATATAGAAATCAAAGCGTTCTTCTACCTCTTGGATAGATTCGGCCTTTCCGAATGCAAACTCAATTGTCGTATAAGCAACCTCAAACAAGATCGTATCTTGGCTGACTGGATCAAGCAACTGAATTGGATTCCCAAAATCATCCACTTTTTCGATAGTAAAGCCCAGTACTGATGGTAAATACCGAAAGAGATCCTTAACAACTTCACCATCTGTAGCCTTACCCTCTAAATTTACAATAGGATATTCTAACTCAATCCCAATAAATAAATTTGGGTTCTCTTTTATATTCTTTAAGTAACGTTTCTTTAGTAATTCAACAGACCGAGACATTAATCACCAAACTCTTTCATAATCAAAATAAATTGTGAATAAGTAATATTATACCAAAAATCTAAGCAAAAAAGATTAGAATGGCACTCAAAAATAAGGCTCTATAATTTCTGTAGTGGGCAAAAGCACTGTAGGAATTATGGAGCTGTAGAAAAAAAGTCCCATAAGATCTATAATGAAAAGCGACCAAACCATCATTAGAAAGAATCATATGGAACAATTAAATTTTATCACAAACCTACTCGATATCAAAGACCCAAACATTACCATCTTGAATATTCTCGATGCTAGAACACATAAAGAAATTATCGCTAAGCTAGATTATCCTGCCCCTAAGTGTCCACATTGCCTAGGGCAAATGACCAAATATGACTTCCAAAAAGAATCTAAAATCCTCTATCTAGAGTGTGCAGGCTATAAGACACTCATTCGATTGAGAAAACGTCATTTCCGTTGTAAAGTCTGTGGGAAAATGGCTGCCGCAGAGACTTCCTTAGTCAAAAAAATCACCAAATCTCAACTATCGTCAAACAAAAATCACCCAAAACCAATTGTGGAAGCCTCTATGATAGCCATCGCTGGAAGCTTGGCTGTCTCTACTTCGACAGTCATTCGTAAATTGAAAGAATTCAAATTCAAGACAGGTCCTAACTACCTTCCAGAACACCTGAGCTGGGAGGAATACAGCTTCAAGAAAGACAAGATGAGCTTCATTGCACAGGATTTCGATTCCAGAAAAAGCAGAGCTATCTTAGGCGGGTGAACTCAAGAAACGATTCGCAATCACTTTCTACGCTATTCAAAACAGGTTAGAAATGGGGTGAAAGTCATTACCATGGACATGTTTAGCCCCTACTATGACTTAGCTAGACAACTTCGCTTTCGAATTTCTAGGCTCAGGCTGAAACAGTCTCCCAGACTGTTTCACTCCCAAATGCTAAAATCATGCTGGACCGTTTTCACATTGTACAACATCTCAGTCAGCCTATGAACCATCTTCGTATCCAAATTATAAAGTAATTGGTTTGAAAAACTCACAAGTACAAGGCACTCAAACGCTACTGGAAACTCATTCGCTCAAGAGGGATAATCGAAAACTCAGCGATAAACGATTGTGTCATCCAACTATTCGCATGTATCTGACCAACAAAGAAATTCTAGGAAAGGCCCTTGCATACTCTCAAGAACTTAGAGAGCACTATGAACTCTATCAACTATTACTGTTTCATTTCCAAGAGAAACAGGCTAATTCATTTCTTTTGTCTTATTCTAGTGTAAATCCTATCTTTCTAACAACTGTTTTTTAGACCTTTTTGAAAGATAAGGACAATATCATGAGCGCACTGGAACTGCCCTACTCAAACGCGAAACTAGAAGCTACCAACAACCTCATCAAACTCATCAAACGAAATGCCTTTGGTTTTTGGAACTTTGAAAACTTCAAAAAACGGATTTTCATCGCTCTAAACATCAAAAAAGAAAGGACGAAATTCGTCCTTTCTCGATCTTAGCTTTTCTTCAACCCACTACAGTTGACAAACATACTAAGATTAGTAGTGAAGAAATCTCCGACGGGAGAGAGTACTCACTACTTTTTCTTTATGTTAAAGTAGTGGTGTCTTGTAAAGTCGTAGGGCTCTATGGCGCTAGACGTCGCTTGACAAACTGGCAAGACACCTTGTTTTAGGTGGAGTTTGATCAAAGTATGTGGGACGCTAAACGTCGCGTATTGAAAATAAAATCACTAAAACATGGAATTATTCAAGACAAAAGAGGTAATGTCATGTGTACAGTATTTGGAATTGATGTACGTAAAACAAGTTCTGAGGTGGCAATTTTAGTCAACGGCGAAAAGGTTCATGGCTACACCATACTCAATGATGACATTGGATTCAATCGCCTGTTGGGGGACTTGAAAACTGTTCATAACCCTGAGATTATATTTGAGGCCACAGGAGTCTATTCTCGACGTCTTCAGGCCTTTCTTGAGGAATGTGGTTACGCTTATACACGGCTAAATCCACTGGAAGCTAAGAAGCAATTGGACAGTCTGCGAGTTCGTAAAACAGATAAAATTGACGCTGAAAAGTTGGCTAAATCTCAGCTTGTGCACAATCGTAAACCAACTTACGTGCAGGAAGAAGTTTATCAACACCTGCGTGATTTAAGCCGTTTCTATCAAAATATGACTGAAGATCTTGTTCGAGCTAAAAACCGTCTGCACAAGGTCCTTCAAGTCACCTTTCCTGAATTGGAAAATCTCTTATCCACACCAACTGGAGAGCAATATTGGAACTTAGTGATGGCTTTTCCATGTAAAGAATTTGTATTAAACCCATCTCAAAGTGACTTGCGTGAGATTATCCGTCAATCTACCTCCAAACGAATCTCTGAAAAGCGTATTGCTTACCTGACTGATAAACTTATAAAACTCGCTAAACAATCTTTTTGTGCGGTCAAGAAAACCTCTCCAATGCTTGAAGAGGTTCGTTACTATGCTCAAGAATTGCTTCGTCTTTCTGAACGCAGACAAGTTGTCTTAAACGACATGGTAGCTCTAGCTCAGCCTTTGCCAGAGTATGATATCTTACGGTCAATCCCTGCCATATCGCGGATTTTTATGAGAAACGAAAAAGACAATCGACAATAGCTTCAACTAAGCCACATGCGATTGCCTCTATACATCGTCTCATTCGAACAATGTATTACCTCATTACGCATAACAAACTTTACGATTACTCTTTGACCCAAAATCAATAAAGCTATCTATGCCGTATTATTGTAACACCTTGTTTCAAAAAATACCAGATGAGGTGTTTTTTAGCATGCCCTTTTATGGATCAAAAAGTGTTAAAAATAAGACACTAACCTCAGAATAGCTACTGTCTTATCTCTTTTTTTACTTAAAGCCTTGATAGACTTGACAAATGGTAGAAAAGAGCCATAAAAGATTAGTAATTTTTAGTAACTCAAGCAAATACAGGTAATCAGATAAAAGAAAAGACAAGGCTCGAAAACCTTGTCTTTATTACTATACCGGCGGCCGGGGTCGAACCGGCACGTCCTTGCGGACACTGGATTTTGAGTCCAGCGCGTCTGCCAATTCCGCCACGCCGGCAAATAGTAACTGGGGTAGCTGGATTCGAACCAACGCATGAGGGAGTCAAAGTCCCTTGCCTTACCGCTTGGCTATACCCCAATAATATAAAATAGGCGAGTGATGGGGATCGAACCCACGCATGCCAGAGCCACAATCTGGTGTGTTAACCACTTCACCACACCCGCCATAATTTTATTAACACGGGCAGTAGGAATTGAACCCACACTGAAGGTTTTGGAGACCTTAGTTCTACCTTTAAACTATGCCCGTAACTAAAGCAATGGAAGGGGAGGGATTCGAACCCCCGAACCCGAAGGAGCGGATTTACAGTCCGCCGCGTTTAGCCTCTTCGCTACCCTTCCAAGTTATAAATAAAATATGGCGCGAGACGGAATCGAACCGCCGACACATGGAGCTTCAATCCATTGCTCTACCAACTGAGCTACCGAGCCAATATTGCGGGAGCAGGATTTGAACCTACGACCTTCGGGTTATGAGCCCGACGAGCTACCGAGCTGCTCCATCCCGCGTTAATATAAAAGGAGGATGTGGGATTCGAACCCACGCACGCTTTTACACGCCTGACGGTTTTCAAGACCGTTCCCTTCAGCCGGA
>NZ_JALDUF010000007.1:0-84101 GCF_023109315.1 Streptococcus oralis | reverse complement strand
AAAAGGACTTAGTCCTGTGCAGTACAGAACTAAATCCTTTCAATAATTATTTGTCTAACTTTTTGGGGTCAGTACATAGGGCTGTTCTTTTTATAAGCTTTAGTCTTATAAATTTTTCTTCTTTTTGGCTTTCTTGGTCAAGGAGACATCGCACTGAGGGATGTTGGTTTTAAAAATCTATTAAAGGTAGTCTAGAGTTCAAAAATTGTTTTTAGCAGTCCTTTCTAAAAAATTACTAGGCGAAACGTAATTGAAACTAAATTTAAGGAAACTTTCAGAAAAGTTTTAGTTTCGTTTCAGGAATCTTCTGTAGACTGTCTAGCTATATCATACGAAGGAGAGGAAAAAGGTATGAAATCAAAAAAATGGACCCTACTCGCAACGAGTTTAACGGCAATGGTGCTGATGGCAGCATGTGCCCAGTCAACAACAACATCCGCTACAAATGAAACGAAAAATAGTGCCACAACAACTGCAACAAAGACAAACCAATCATCCTATTTTACAGAGAAGGACAATGATACTTCTTATGACGAAAGCACAGCTTCTAAAATTGAGCTATCTGGCTCATCAGCAAACGTCTCTGGAGATGGGGTGACAGTCTCTGAATCAACAGTGACCATCACAAAATCTAGAACCTATGTGATTTCAGGTCAGTCTGACGGAGTGCAGATCAAGGTCGAGGCAGATAAATCGGCAGATGTTCACCTAGTCCTAAAAGGTGCGACCATGACCAATACCAATGCAACGATATCTGCGACATCAGCCGGCCACGTCTACTTAACTCTAGCAGAGGGAACCACCAATAGTCTCTCTGACTCAAGCTCTAACAGCGATGAAAAAGTAGACGCAGCTCTCTTTTCTAAGGTGGATTTGACCATCAACGGGAAAGGAACTCTCAATGTAGATGGCAAGAAGAACAACGGTATCAAGGCCAACGACACTCTCCACATCACGGGTGGAACCTATAACATCACAGCAGTTGGCGATGCCTTTAATGTCAATGATGAACTCAACATTACTGGTACGACCATGACCATCGATGCCAAGGAAGATGGCGTAAAGGTGGACAATGACGAGGATACTTCAGTCGGAACCATGTACCTATCCAACAACAACATCACCGTCACAGCAGGAGATGATGGCATCCACGCTTCTGGAGACCTGGTTATCGATAGTGGTACCTACACCGTCAAGAATTCGGCAGAAGGACTTGAAGGTAAGTCAATCACTATCAACGGTGGGGACATTAGCATCTATTCGACAGATGATGGAGTCAACGCAGCTAATAAAAACGCCCAACAGAGTGAAATCTTCTTCACCATGAACGGTGGGAACCTGACAGTAGAAGTCGGTCAAGGAGGTACAGATCCAATCGACTCGAACGGCAATATCACAGTCACAGGTGGAACCATTAAAATGACTGGTCAAACAGGTTTTGACTTTGATGGAACTGCGACCTACACAGGTGGAGATATCTATCTCAACGGTGAAAAACAAACGGAAATTGTCAACTCTATGCCTGGAGGTGGTGGACCAAATGGAGGCCCTCAAGGTGGCGGTCCAGCCCCTGGTGGACAAGGATAAACAAAAAAGGATAGCATTCTAAGAGCAATGTTATCCTTTTTTATCGGTACTATTTTAAAAAACTTATCGCTTTTTCAAGCAATGAGTTTTCTTAAATCAATTTCCAGTCAACTTCTGAGTGTTTCTTGGTCTGGGTTATGTAAAAATACGTGAAATGGACTTCCATTACCAAGGTCATTAGAGTTGCGATAGCAATGACGATGGTTGGATTAGCCGAGAAAAGTAGAGGAAAAATAGGCCTTTAAAAAGTGGACAGAAAAGACCATTTCGGAGTATAGAGAGGAAGTTCAAAAACATTTTTAGAAATAAGACATGTGCATTATAAACATCAGATACGAATCTGGTGCTTTATTTTTTAAAGAATTTCAACTTTTTTCTTGACAAGTGAGTAAACACTCACTATAATAGGTCTATATTCAGTAAGTGAGTAAGCACTCACCTAGGAGGGAGCATATGAAAACATTACTACATTTACAAGATTTAGTAAAATCTTTTGACCATCAAATAGTTCTGAATCATGTCAGCTTTGAATTGCAGCCAGGAGAAATTATAGGCTTAATTGGTCCGTCTGGTGCTGGTAAATCAACTATGATTAAGACTACGTTAGGAATGGAAAAGGCTGATGGAGGCGTAGCTTTAGTGTTAAATCACACTATGCCCAGTCGCCATATTTTAGGAGATATTGGTTATATGGCCCAGTCAGATGCCTTATATGAGGCTTTGTCAGGTCAAGAAAATCTAGAATTTTTTGGTCAGCTAAAAGGGCTTTCTAAAAAAGACCTGAAGGCGGAAATTGCTTATATAGCTCAAGTAGTAGATCTGACAGACTACTTAAACAAGGCGGTATCTGGTTATTCTGGAGGAATGAAACGGCGTTTGTCACTGGCTATCGCGCTTTTAGGAAATCCTCAACTCTTGATTTTGGACGAACCGACAGTTGGAATCGACCCTTCTCTTCGAAAGAAAATCTGGAAAGAATTATTCGCGCTTAGAGACAATGGGATTGGGATATTAGTTACTACCCATGTTATGGATGAAGCAGAGTTAACGGATAAGGTCGGCTTATTATTAGGTGGAAAAATCATTGCTTTTGATACACCGCAACACTTAAAAGATAGTTATCAAGTTTCAAGTATTGAAGAAGTATTTTTGAAAGCAGAAGGAGAGTAAGATGAGAACCATTGCTATTGCTAAAAAAGTTATCAAAGAATTGCTTCGTGACAAACGAACCTTGGCTATGATGTTTGTAGCGCCGGTATTTATTATGTGGCTGATGAACCTCATGTTTTCAGCTAGTACAACCGTGAATGTCAAGTTAGCGACACAAGATCTACCAACTGGTTTGGTAACGAAAATGGATGAGCTCGATCATGTGGACGTCGAGACTTATCAAGACTTAGATCAGGCTAAAAAAGCTCTAGCTGACGAGAAAGTAGATGCAGTCATATCGTATAAAGATGGTGAGTATCAGGTCGACTACGCAAATACGGATGCTTCTAAAACAACTATGACACGACAAGTGTTACGAACAAGTATCGTCAATGAAGGCACCGATCAGTTATTATCTCGTGTCAAACAAGCTCTTCCACAATTGAAATTAGATGCAAAGGCGCCTGAAATCAAAGAATCTTACCAATATGGAGATAAAAATACTGGATTCTTTGCACGTATGATTCCAATTTTAATTGGCTTTGTGGTCTTCTTCTTTGTCTTTTTGATTTCTGGTATGGCACTTTTGAAAGAGCGCACAAGTGGAACCTTGGATCGCTTGTTAGCAACCCCAGTGAAACGTTCTGAAATTGTCTATGGCTATATGTTGTCTTACGGTATTATTGCGATTTTTCAAACGGCAGTTGTCGTCTTAGCAGCAATTTGGCTACTAGATGTAGAAGTTGTAGGAAATATTTTAAATGTTATAATAGTTAATGTGGTACTGGCTCTTGTAGCACTAGCTTTTGGAATTCTCTTGTCTACTCTAGCAAAATCAGAATTCCAAATGATGCAATTTATTCCTCTCGTGATTATGCCTCAACTCTTTTTCTCAGGGATTATTCCATTGTCATCCATGGGAGAATGGGCTCCAACTGTGGGGAAATTTTTGCCATTAACCTATTCTGGTGATGCAATAAGCCAGATTATTCTTTACGGACACAATCTTGGTGATATTTTGCCAAATCTTGGTGTTTTAATGATTTTCTTGATCATTTTAACAATTCTCAATATTGTTGGATTGCGTCGTTATCGTAAAGTTTAGAAATCAACATAAATAATGCTAAAAAGGTGTGAAGATTAGATGGATAAGACTGTTTTTGAATCGTTTGAAGATTACTTAGAAGAAGCGAATTACCCTCAAGGAAAGAAAAAAATCATGCAGGCAGCAGTGGATCTCATATCAACTAGGAGTTACCATGGGACCTCAACTCTTCACATAGCTGAGCGTGCTGGACTAAGCCAGGCAACTTTGTTTAAGTATTTTAAGACGAAGGATGATCTACTGACGGCTATTTTACATCCTGTAGTCCCAGGCATTTTCGGTAGTTTTTTTGAGGAACTCTTAGCTTTTGAAACGACAGAAGAGAGGGTTCGTTATCTCGTCCACGATCGTATGAGCTATCTCAAAAAAAATCGTGCCTTGATGAAAATCATTCTACAAGAGAGTTTTTCAAATAAAAAACTAAAAAATGAACAGATTTTTATCTGGAATGCTATTCAAGATAAACTTCGAGTGCTTCATAAGGAATTGCTAGCAGATCCACGTGTAAATCCAGAGATAACGATTCCTCAAATGGTTCGTATTTGTGTTGGTCCATTGTTGGCTTACTTCGCTCAGCTTTATATCGTTAGCGATAATGGAGAAATAAAAGAGGAAGACTTAGACTTATTAGAAAAACAGATTTTAGGTGGTTTGTGGAAATAAGGGAGTTCTAGAAGAACTAAGGTTTATTTACTTAACTTTCAAACAAGCTAAAAAAGACATGTTCTGCTTATTTCAGATTCATGTCTTTTTGTTATTGGATTTGATATGTTTTTATAAGTCCTCAATCACTTTGCCAAAACAGAAACCAACCTCTCCAGCGGTGCAACGATTTTTTTAATGTATGGAAGAGGAGATTTCTGGATTGATAAACCCAACTCCTTGACACTCCGTCAGCTTTTGATACAATAGTACAAAATTACAGGAGGTGGGCTATGATTCAGAAACATGCGATTCCCATTTTAGAGTTTGATGACAATCCCCAGGCGGTCCTCATGCCAACACATGAGGGATTGGACTTAAAGTTGCCAAAGAAGTGCATCTATGCGTTTTTGGAGGAAGAGATTGACCGCTATGCTCAGGAAGTAGGTGCAGGCTGTATTGGTGAGTTCGTTTCGGCCACCAAGACTTATCCAGTCTACGTCCTCAACTACAAAGGCGAAGAGATCTGTCTGGCCCAGGCGCCCGTGGGGTCTGCCCCAGCGGCCCAGTTTATGGATTGGTTGATTGGCTATGGTGTGGAGCAAATCATTTCCACTGGAACCTGTGGCGTCCTAGCAGATATAGAGGAAAATGCCTTTCTCGTCCCTGTTCGCGCTCTGCGAGATGAGGGGACCAGCTACCACTATGTAGCGCCTTCTCGTTATATGGAGCTGCAGCTTGAGGCTATCTCTGCCATTGAGCAAGTCTTGGAACAAAGAGGCATCCCTTACGAGGAAGTTATGACCTGGACGACAGATGGTTTTTACCGAGAGACGGTTGAAAAGATTGCCTATCGCAAGGAAGAAGGCTGTGCTGTTGTGGAGATGGAGTGCTCTGCTCTAGCGGCAGTAGCTCAGTTACGTAGGGTTGTCTGGGGAGAACTGCTCTTTACCGCAGATTCCTTGACGGATCTAGATAACTACGACAGTCGTGACTGGGGTTCGGAAGCTTTTGATAAGGCGCTTGAACTCTGTCTTGCTATTGTGCACCACATGTGAGTGCTCTTACTGTTTTTATGGTACAATGTAGCTATGTTATTCAAATCTTTTTTGGAAAAAATCAAGACGACGCTGGTTCGATTATCGCCAGCTCGTCGCATCTTTTTAAGTTTTGCCTTAGTTATCTTCTTGGGCTCGCTCCTTTTAAGCCTCCCTTTGGTTCAAGCAACAACGTCACAAGCAACCTACTTTGACCATCTCTTTACGACAGTGTCCATGGTCTGTGTGACAGGGCTCTTCACCCAGCCGGTGGCCTCTACTTATAATATCTGGGGTCAATTGATCTGTATGCTCTTAATCCAGATCGGTGGTTTGGGGCTTATGACCTTTATTGGAATCTTTTATATCCAAGGGAAACAAAAGCTCAGTCTTCGTAGCCGTGAGACTATTCAAGAAAGTTTTAGTTATGGGGAAACCCAGTCCTTAAAGGACTTCATCCGATCGATCTTTTTGACGACTTTTCTGGTAGAAGGGCTCGGTGCCTTTCTACTGAGTTTCCGCTTCATTCCTGAATTTGGATGGGGGCGAGGGATTTTAACCTCTATCTTTTTGGCTATTTCAGCTTTCTGCAATGCTGGATTTGATAATTTTGGAAGTACGAGTTTGGCAGTCTTTCAGACGGACCCTTTGATCAATCTAGTGATTGCAGGATTGATTATAACGGGTGGTCTAGGATTTATGGTCTGGTTTGACCTAGCGACCCAGTTTGGGAAAAAGAAAAAACGCCGTCTTCGCTTTCATACTAAGCTGGTTCTCTTTTTAACAGCGGGAATTTTATTTTTTGGAACGGTATCAACCCTTTTGATTGAGTGGAATAACCCAGGGACGATTGGGAATCTCAGCGTCCCAGAGAAACTGCTGGTTAGCTTTTTCCAGACTGTCAGTATGAGAACTGCAGGTTTTGCCTCTATTGACTACACCCAGGCTCGACCGGTCACCTTGCTGATCTACATCTTGCAGATGTTTCTGGGTGGGGCACCTGGAGGGACGGCAGGGGGACTCAAGATTACGACCTTCTTTGTCTTGTTGGCCTTCGCTCGTAGCGAACTATTGGGCTTACCTCATGCCAATGTGGCTCGGAGAACTATTGAACCTCGAACCGTGCAAAAATCTTTTAGTGTCTTTATTATCTTCTTGCTAACATTCTTGCTGGGCTTGATCCTGCTAGGGATAACAGCAGAAGGAAATCCGCGCTTTATCTACCTCATGTTTGAGACCATTTCAGCCCTTGCGACAGTTGGGGTGACGGCTAATTTAACACCAGAGTTAGGCAAGTTAGCTCTCAGTATCGTTATGTTGTTGATGTTTATCGGCCGTATTGGTCCCTTGACACTACTGGTCAGTTTAGCAGAATACCAGCCAGACAAGAAAGATTTGATTCACTATATGAAAGCAGATATCACCATTGGATAAGAAAGGAAGAACGATGTCAGATCGGACGATTGGAATTTTAGGCTTGGGAATTTTTGGGAGTAGTGTTTTGGCTGCTCTTGCCAAGCATCATATGAATATCATTGCTATTGATGACCACGAGGAGCGCATTAATCAATTTGAACCCGTGCTGGCGCGTGGGGTAGTTGGGGATATCACGGATGAAGAACTCCTTCTATCAGCGGGAATTGACACCTGCGATACCGTAGTCGTTGCAACGGGGGAAAATCTGGAGTCCAGTGTTCTTGCAGTCATGCACTGTAAAAGTCTCGGGGTGCCGACCGTCATTGCCAAGGTAAAAAGTCACATGGCTAAAAAGGTACTGGAGAAAATTGGTGCGGACTCTGTCATCTCACCGGAATTTGAAATGGGACGTTCGTTAGCGCAGAGAATTCTCTTCCATAACAGCGTAGATGTCTTTCAGTTGGACAAGAATGTTTCAATTGTCGAGATGAGAATCCCCCAATCTTGGGCAGGGAAAAGCCTTAGCCAGCTAGATTTACGTGGACGATACAACCTCAATGTACTTGGATTTCGTGCCTACGAAAATGCTCCTCTAGATGTTCAATTCGGTCCTGATGACCTTTTACGGTCAGGCGCCTATATCATGGCGGTGATTAATAACCAACATTTGGATACTCTAACAGAGCTGAGTGAGTAGGAGAGGAAGGGCTGCTTTTTTCCAATAACTATTGAGTCAATATAAGTATTTTATAAGAGGGATTTAAGAAAAATTTTAACTTTTTCTTAATCCTTTTTAATTTTAGGAGATTATACTAGAGTCATTAAAAAAAAGAAAAACTCTAAGGAGAATCCTATGAAATTCAATCCAAATCAAAGATATACTCGTTGGTCTATTCGCCGTCTTAGTGTCGGTGTTGCCTCAGTTGTTGTGGCCAGTGGCTTCTTTGTCCTAGTTGGACAACCAAGTTCTGCACGTGCTGATGTCGTCAATCCGACTCCTGCCCAAGTCGTGCCAGACGCAACTTCGGTGAGTGAAAAGAGCGACTTACCAGCAGAGGCTCTCAAAAAAGCAGTCGATGTAGCTCTTCCTTCAGAACAGTCTGTTCCAACACCTAAAGTAAGTGTGGATACGACAAGCTCTTCAGAAAAAGCGGACGCAACTGCTAAAGAGCTAGTAGTAGCACCAAAAGAAGAAGTGCAAGCACAACCTGACTCTAAGAAACAAACAGAAGATGCAGTTAAACCTGTGGAAAGTCCTGCGTCTACAGTTTCTGTACAAGACCGTGAAGCCAGTGAAGCGCAAGCAGCAACCACCCCAGCTGAAGTGCAAAAAGGTGTGGCTGACAACACCAAAGATACAGTAGATGTCCCAGCCACTTACTTGGACAAGGCTAACTTCCCTGGTCCCTTCACAGCCGGTGTCAACCAAGTTATTCCATACGAAGCCTTTGGTGGAGATGGTATGTTGACTCGCCTTATCTTGAAAGCCTCTGATAAGGCTCCATGGTCAGACAACGGAACGGCTAAAAATCCAGCTCTCTCACCAGTAGAGAAATTGGGCAAAGGTCTCTACTTCTATGAAGTAGACTTGGCCGGTACTCAAGGAAAATCAGATAAAGAGCTACTTGACCTCTTAAAACAAAACGGTACACAAAGTTATAAAGCTACCATCAAGGTGTACGGTGCGAAAGATGGCAAGGCCGATTTGACTAATCTGGTAGCGACTAAAGATTTGACTGTTAATTTGAATGGCTTGACCACCCCAGCTGAAGTGCAAAAAGGTGTGGCCGACAACACCAAAGATACAGTAGATGTCCCAGCTAGCTACCTTGACAAAGCCAATTTCCCAGGACCATTTACAGCTGGTGTTAACCAAGTTATTCCATACGAATTCTTCGCTGGTGATGGCATGTTGACTCGTCTTATCTTGAAAGCATCCGACAAGGCTCCATGGTCAGACAACGGAACAGCTAAAAATCCTGCTCTCCCACCAGTAGAGAAATTGGGCAAAGGCCTTTACTTCTACGAAGTAGACTTGGCAGGCACCCAAGGAAAATCAGATAAAGAGCTGCTTGACCTCTTGAAACAAAATGGTACGCAAAGCTATAAAGCTACTATCAAGGTGTACGGTGCGAAAGATGGCAAGCCTGACTTAACTAATCTGGTAGCGACTAAAGATTTGGATGTTAACTTGAATGGCTTGACCACTCCAGCTGAAGTGCAAAAAGGTGTGGCCGACAACACCAAAGATACAGTAGATGTCCCAGCTAGTTACCTTGACAAAGCCAATTTCCCAGGTCCATTTACAGCTGGTGTCAACCAAGCCATTCCATACGAAGCTTTTGGTGGAGATGGTATGTTGACTCGCCTCTTGTTAAAAGCCTCAGATAAAGCCCCATGGTCAGACAACGGATCAGCTAAAAATTCTGCTCTCCCACCAGTAGAGAAATTGGGCAAAGGTCTTTACTTCTACGAAGTAGACTTGGCAGGCACCCAAGGAAAATCAGATAAAGAGTTGCTTGACCTCTTGAAACAAAATGGTACGCAAAGCTATAAGGCTACCATCAAGGTGTACGGTTCAAAAGACGGCAAGCCTGACTTAACTAATCTGGTAGCAACTAAAGATTTGACTGTTAATTTGAATGGTTTAACCACTCCAGCTGAAGTGCAAAAAGGTGTGGCTGATAACACCAAAGATACAGTAGATGTTCCAGCTTCTTATTTGGATAGAGCCAACTTCCCAGGTCCATTCACAGCGGGTGTCAACCAAGTCATTCCATACGAATTCTTCGCTGGAGACGGCATGTTAACTCGTCTTATCTTGAAAGCATCCGATAAGGCTCCATGGTCAGACAACGGTTCAGCTAAAAATCCCGCTCTCCCACCAGTAGAGAAATTGGGCAAAGGCCTTTACTTCTACGAAGTAGACTTGGCAGGCACCCAAGGCAAATCTGACAAAGAGTTGCTTGACCTTTTGAAACAAAATGGTACGAAAAGTTATAAAGCTACCATCAAAGTGTACGGTGCAAAAGACGGCAAGCCTGACTTAACTAATCTGGTAGCGACTAAAGATTTGACTGTTAATTTGAATGGCTTGACCACACCAAATCAGGTTAAAGACTCTGTTGCTAATAACATCAAAAATAGCATTGATGTTCCAGCTAGCTACCTTGAAAAAGCAAATGTTCCAGGTCCATTCTTGGCCGGTGTCAACCAAGTTATTCCATACGAAGCTTTTGGTGGAGATGGTATGTTGACTCGCCTCTTGTTAAAAGCCTCAGACAAAGCCCCATGGTCAGACAACGGAACAGCTAAAAATCCCGCTCTATTGCCACTTGAAGGCTTGGCTAAAGGTCAATATTTCTACGAAGTGGATTTGAATGGCAATACGGTTGGCAAAGATGGTCAGGCCTTGCTGGATCAACTTCGAGCTAACGGAACACATATATACCTAGCTACTGTTAAAGTCTATGGTTCTAAAGATGGCAAACCTGATTTGACCAATCTGATTGCTACTCGTCAAGTAACGATTCGACTTCATGGATCAGAAATGATGTCCAGAACTCCTCAAGGAGATCAGATGTCTATGTCTTCTTCTACGTCAGATTCAATGAATAAAATGAAAGATATGACCAAAGAAGCCCATGTTTCAGAGATGAGAATGGCTGATTCCACGGATAATTCCATGGCTAAAACTAGGAAAAATGATGGACAACCTATGCTACCAAATACTGGGGAAGCTCAAACAGCTACAGCTGGCCTTGGTATCTTTGGTCTAGCCTTGGCAGGGCTTGTTGGACTTTTGGGTTTGACAACCAAACGAGAAGATTAAGATTTAAATCACTTAAACATTAGGGAAAATAGTGTTATACTAAAGCAAGTATAACACTGTTTTTATCGAAGGAGTGTCAGATGAAAAAGACAATTTTGCTGGTTGATGATGAGATAGATATTCTAGATATTCAAAACCGCTATCTTATACAGGCAGGTTACGATGTTTTGGTCGCCCATGATGGGAAGGAGGGATTAGAACTTTTCAGAAAAAAATCTATCAACCTCATTATCACAGATATCATGATGCCCAATATGGACGGATATGATTTTATCAGTGAAGTTCAGTATATCGCTCCGGATCAACCCTTCCTCTTTATAACTGCTAAGACAAGCGAACAGGATAAGATTTATGGATTAAGTTTGGGGGCAGATGATTTTATAGTCAAACCCTTTAGCCCACGCGAATTGGTTTTAAGAGTGAATAATATCTTGCGTCGCCTTAGCCGTGGAGGAGAGACAGAACAGATCGAGTTTGGTGACTTGGTAATCAACCATGTGACTCATGAGGTTCGCATTGGGGATCAACCTTTGGAATTGACAGTAAAATCCTTTGAACTTCTATGGGTATTAGCCAGCAATCCTGAGAGAGTCTTTTCAAAAACGGAACTTTACGAGAAGGTATGGCAAGAGGACTATGTGGATGATACCAATACACTCAATGTTCATATCCATGCTTTGAGGCAAGAGTTGACCAAGTATACAAATTCAGATGCTCCTGCTATCAAAACTGTCTGGGGTTTAGGCTATAAGATGGAAAAACCAAGAGGTAGAAAATGAAATTAAAAAACTATATTTTAGTGGGGTATCTAGTGTCGACTCTACTAACGATTTTGGTCGTTTTCTGGGCAGTCCAACGAATGTTGATTGAGAAAAGTGAAGTTTACTTTCTAGTTGGAATGACCTTGATTGCTAGTTTCATTGGCGCTGCAGTGAGCATCTTTCTTTTGTCGCCTGTTTTCTCTTCTCTGAAACATTTGAAAAAACAAGCTCAGGATATAGCAAGCAAGGATTTCAGCACGGAAATTGAAACCAAAGGCCCATTAGAATTTCAAGAGCTGGGCCAGGCTTTTAATGACATGTCCCACAATTTGCAAGCTACCTTTCAATCACTTGATGAGAGCGAGCAAGAAAAGAGAATGATGATTGCGCAGCTCTCTCACGATATTAAAACTCCCATTACCTCCATTCAGGTTACGGTGGAGGGAATTCTAGATGGAGTGATTAAGGAAGAGGAGCGACTCCACTACTTAACTACGATTGGTCGGCAAACTGAGCGTCTAAACAAGCTAGTGGAGGAATTGGATGTTTTGACTCTCAATACACAACCTCAAGATACTGCTGATGAAGAAGTCGAAGAGGTCTTTTTAGATCAGCTGTTGATTGAGTCAATGAGTGAATTTCAACTCCAGATTGAACAAGAGGAGCGGGATGTTTACATTCAAGTGTCACCTGAGTCGGCGAAAATCAAGAGCCATTCTGACAAACTTTCTCGCATTTTGGTCAATTTGTTAAACAATGCCTTTAAATATTCAGAACCAGGAACCAGAATCGAGGTTCTTGCCCAATTAACAGAACAAGAGCTGACAATCAGTGTGAAAGACGAGGGTCAGGGGATCCTTCCTGAAGATTTGGAAAAGATCTTTAAACGACTTTATCGTGTAGAAACTTCTCGCAATATGAAGACAGGTGGACATGGATTAGGACTTGCGATTGCAAGAGAATTAGCCCATCAGCTTGGTGGCGAAATCACAGCAGAAAGTCAATATGGCTTAGGAAGCAAGTTTACATTCAGCCTCAATTTGAAATAAAGCTGTAGTAAGTGTCTAGTGTTTTGAGGTAAATAGAAAATATTGAGTTAACGGAAAATTCCGTTAGCTCTTTTTTGTGTTTTGGGAGGTAAAATTATGAGACGAAAAAGTAAGGAGAGAATTTCAAGAGAGATGATAATCCAGTTTTTGATAAAGGAAACAGGTTCAACACGAAAAGAAATAATAGCAAGTATAGAAGAACTTGAGGCCTTTGGATTGATAGGATTTAACATGAACGGTGACTTTAGACTGAAAGAGGTGTAATTGATGAGACAAATTCAGTTTATTAGTGCCAGCCATTATCAGACATCTGATCGCTTTTATGCCTTACCAAAGGTTTTGTTTGAAAATCCTATTTATGAAAATATGAGGTTAGATGCAAAAGTCGCTTATGCTATGCTTAAAGATAGACTAGATCTTTCTTTCAAGAATAATTGGATTGATGAAGATGGAAATATCTATTTGGTATATTCTAACTCTAATTTGATGAAGATCCTTAACTGTTCAAAATCTACCCTATTAAGAATTAAGAAGCAACTCACAGAGTATGGATTAATTCATGAGGTGCAACAATCTACAAGTAAATCAGGAAATCTAGCTAATCGAATTTACCTTGGTCTCTTGCAAGATGACACAGTTGCTAGAATGGTTGATAAATCAGGTGATTTCAAATCTGACACTAGGGGGGTGTCAGATTTAGACCAGGGGGGTGTCAAAAAAACACTAGGGGGGTGTCAGATTTATACGGGGCCGGTGTCAAATTTAGACCCTAACGATACTGAATACAGTGAGACTAATGATAAAGACACTGAATTAGTTATTTCTGAGGAGGACGAGGAGAGAGTCTCTAGAAATTCCCAAAATAATAAACAAGACAGTCTTTCCCGAAAAGTTGATAAAGCTAGCAGGTATGATAAGGATTATATCTATGATTTAGTTTATTCTCAACTGTTAGAAGAAAATTACTCAGATACGATGGCGGCTTATATCATGATACCATTTGAAGAACGTTATAGATATGCTTTAGAAAATATGCGATTTGCCCGTTCCTCAGAAGTGATTGCTGAATATGTTTTTAATGGGTTACTTGCGATTTACAATAGTAACGCTCGAAAGTGTATGGGAAATAATTGAAAATGAAATATATCAAACAAATATCAAGTTAAGAAGAATTACAACAAAATGCTAAAAGAAAGAGAGGTAACTTTATGGGATTGTTTAATAACCAAGAGAGAATGAACAGAGGGCAAGCTATGAAGGCTACACCTTCCCAACCAGTTCAAGAAATTGAAATGATTGTAGAGTATTTTGATAAAACGGTAGACAGTATTTCCGTCACTTCCAACTTGGAGGAACTAGAAAAATTGGTATCAAGTTCATTTGGAACAGGAGCGAGTATGAATTTTACATCAGCGACTCCACCGTTTTCTATCAATCCTCGATGGGTGAAGAAGATAACTTATCGGACAAAAT
The DNA here is from genome assembly GCF_023109315.1 of Streptococcus oralis. GTDB lineage: Bacteria > Bacillota > Bacilli > Lactobacillales > Streptococcaceae > Streptococcus > Streptococcus oralis_BS. The sequence continues at coordinate 70,050 of NZ_JALDUF010000007.1, read as the reverse complement.
AAGGAACAATATCAGGAGGATAGTAATGTTTAAACTAGTTACAATGGCTTTATTATTGATCTTAGCTTATGGAATAGGGCTTGTCATGCTGGAGCTGAAGAATGCTCCTCTGATGGATGATGAAATACTATCAAGTCCAAATAATGAAGGAGACAAGTAGATGTGAGGAAACAAACACAAAATCGTATCAGAGAATTACGAAAAAATCCAGGTTGTCACAACAAGCCTTGGCTGATCAGATAGGTGTGTTTCGTAACACCATATCGAACTGGGAAACAGGATATAGTCAGATAAGTCTGGAGAATGCTAAAAATGTGGCAGAATATTTCGGGGTAACCATTGACTACCTGTTAGGGTCAGAATCGGACCAAATGTAGTCCAGTTAAATCCATTTTGACCGAGAAGTCATTAAACTACAGACCTTTGAAAACTGAATACAAGGCTTGCCCTGATACAGCGTGGCTATGGATAAAAAAGAAACGGGGGCGAGCAGCAAACTAGAAAAGGATATCTAGTCCAGCCACTGAACGAAAAAGCATGATAAAGATCATAAGCTGAAGGAGTAAGGGTTACTAGACTATAAACCCAGCGCATGAAATACCGATGTAAAAATACGTTTTTACACAGCACGGCGTTATTTCGCCTTTCAACTTCAAGGAGAAATCTATGATAGATGAAACAACGGTCCGCTTAAGGGACTTAAAAAACTTAGGAAAACAAGGAGGTGCGACAGCTCGCTTAGAGGACGGAACAGACCTTATCCTGAAGCCAGACTATGCAGTCAAACAGGCTAGAGGATACGTAGACGGTGTTCTAAAGGATGTTGAATTTCATTTGCCTTATAAAAAGGTTTATGATCAAATTCGCACTATCAAAAAAGGAAGCCACATAGTGGCTAGGAAAGTCAGAAGTCCATCGGGAGTGGAACTTCGCTTGACAGGAAAAGGCTACCAGCCTAAGAATACTAAAAATTAGAAAAGGAAAAATTACAATGAACAAGAAACAAGTATTAGCTACACTCGCACTTTCAACACTCGCACTCACACAAGCTGGTGGATTTGTATCAGCTGATGAAGTAACACCAATTGATTCTTCTGCTCCAACAACAGAAGTCGTTACGCCAACAGTACCAAGCGCTTCAACAGAAACAAAGGCTCCAGCAAATCAGTCAACAGAGCCTTCAGTTACTCCAGTTGATCCGACAGCTCCTTCAGACAAGGATAACGCAGGAAGCCTTGACGGAGTGCCAGCTGATAAACCAGCACCTTCAGATAAGGCGCAAGACAAGGATAATGCAGGTAGCCTCGATGGTGTTCCAACACCATCAGATAAACCACAAGACAAAGACAACGCAGGAAGTCTTGACGGAGTGCCAGCTGATAAACCAGCGCCTTCAGATAAGGCGCAAGATAAAGATAACGCAGGTAGCTTAGATGGTGTTCCAGATGAAAAGCCAAAAACTACTGATCAAGCGAATCAGCAAGGGAAGTCACAAATTGGAACCACTTCAAGCTCAACAGGTCAGGCGGTGCATGATATTACGAAAGCACCTGTTCAAACCAGCACAGGTAATTCTATTGTCAGCACTAAAGATGGAAATCTTGTCCTTGAAGATGGCTCTGTAGTTGCTCCTGAAGCGCTTGGAGGTGTTACGAATGAAGACAAGACCATCAGTGTTTCAACTGCAGATGGTAAAATGGTGACTTTGCCAAACACAGGAACAGAACAAAGTTTCCTAGCTGCAATCGGTGGAATGTTATTGACCGCAGTTGGCTACTTCTACAAGAAAAAATTATTTTAAGGTGAAATGGAAAGGGAAAACATTAAATGGCAGAAAAAACAAAAGGACACGGATATTTCCGTAAGAAAAAATGGGCTAAAGGCTTAGTATCAGGAATTGCAGTTGCAGGTATTGTAGCCTTCTCTGCAGGTTCTGTATTGGCGGATGAAGCAGTACAGCCTGAAAGCAAAAACGACAACAACGCATACGCTAAACAAGCTGGTAAAACAACAGGAAGCCAGTCTATAGCGATTGATAATGGAGCAGTCACAAAGGCTGCTGACAAAGCTAAAACAGCTGGAGTAGTTGTATCTGAAACACCAAGCGTTGATAAGGGGACAGATACCACTGCTCCAAAACTTGAACAGTCTAAGTCTGAGATTAAACAAGATCAGGATAAACAAGTTCAGGAACTTGAAGCCACAACTACAAAACAAGTTCAAAACAACGAAGCTTTCAAGGAAGCACAGAAAGCCATCCAAGCTAACAATCAATTTGTAGCGGATGAAAAAGCCAAGCATGAAGGGGCAACAGCTGTCACAGTGACCAATGACGGTTCGACTGCCACAGATGGTTCAGCAGCCCAAAACAAGAAAGCTACTCAAACAGCTAAACAGGTCTTGTCAGATAACCAACAAGCAGTAACAAAATACCTAGATGAAAAATCTAAGTATGATGCTACTGTTGAACAAGCTACTGCTCTAAACAAAGCGGTAGAAAGCGCATCTGAACAGCTGAAGAAAGAAAAGGTTGACGTTAAAGTCGTTACACGTACGGTCTCTTCAGTCGCAGAAGTAGAAGCATTGAAGAAACAAAATGATCAGGCTATTGCGACTGCAAAAGGCAAAGTGGAGCTTAACAAAGCCCTGATGGCTGCCTACACAGAGAAGAAGAATGCTAGTGATCAAGTCAATCAAGATGCTGATCGTAAGTTAGCTGAATTGAAAAACACTGGTGTACTTCTCAATTCTAAAACCCAAGAAATTTCTTCAGCTGATGAAGCTAAGCAAATTGGGAAACAAAACCAAGCAGCTTATGATCAAGCTAAGCGAGCCCAATCTGAATGGCAGAAGAAGTACGATGAGCTTCGTGCTAAGACAAGCACGGAAGGCTACACTAAAGAAGTAGTCTTGCAAGCACTTAGCATTGCGACAGCAAATCCTGAAGCAACAGTGGACTCCTCTGCTCCAGGAGCGCAGGTAACCACTAAAGATTACATCGCTTCCTCAAATGGAACGTCAGGCTATACTCGTGTTCTTGACTCGACTAAAGTCTTGAAATACAAGGATGTTGGCACTGGATGGAAAACAGAAGTTGACTACACTAATCTGAAAGGTTTGACTGTTTCGACTGCAGATGGTAAAAAGCATGATATTTCTCGTATCCATCGAAAATTCGAGATTCTTAATCAAGGTAAAACGGGCCTAAATGATGTATATGTCCTAAACGACCCGACTGAGAGTTTTGTAGTAGCTCGTAATGATGGAGCTGGTGGAGCAGCAGACTACATGAATTTCTTGGTTACGGATACCTACTACTACAATGTGGATGGGAAAGAAGTAGCCTTCCAAGCAAGTGAAAAGACTCCTGCAACCCTGACCTATTCCTCACTCAACCATAATCTTATTGGTTGGGAAGGTGCGAAAGCCATTAACGGAACTCATGTTGAAATTAACGGCTCAACTGTAACATATAACAAGGATTATGGATATGTTTACGCTGAAGAGTACAATCGTCAAGAAGATGTGGGGCATGTTTGGGATACATCTGACTCACCTTACCAATACAAGGGTGCTGCACTTGGTGTTTTCAAGGAAGGGACAGCCTTCACAACCGAATTTATCCAATGGGATGGACCAGATAATCCAAGTGGCCAAACCTATTGGTTCGCTTTGAATACAAAGGTTGTAACGCCAGTCGTTGAAGTTCCAGCTACTGCAACTATCACAAAAACAACCGTGAAGCCAGTTAAGACTGAACCTGTATCAGCTGAATTGGTTAAAGCGAAAAATCCAGTTAAGCCAACCTTGGCTCTTAAAACACTTTCTGAGACGAAAAATCAGAAGTTATTAGCAAACTATCATGGCTATAAATTGCAGTATAAGCCAGTTGTCAGCAAATCTGTAGCAGATACAGATAAGACCAACACAAATGGTCAAGAAGTAGCTAAAAACGCTACTCAGACCTATACATTGACCCATGACAATATCTATGCGAACCTGAAAAAAGGGGACAAGATTACCATCATTGATCCACTCGAAGCTGGAGCAGTTCCTGATGTGGCTGTTACAAAAGCAGCTGCAGAGAAAGCTGGATGGGGCGTTGCTTACGATGCAGGAAAGAATACTTACACCTTTACTGCAACTTACGAAGGGAAACGCCTAGAAGCTCCAGTTATTACCTGGAAGCCAATCTATGATAAGGGCTTCTATGACAACACTTATAAAGTGTTAGTGAATAACTACGAAGTTTTCTCAAACACTGTTACGAACTACACACCGAAACCACCAAAACCAGTCAAAGCTGTTCTGGATCGTTCTGGTAAGAATATAAACGCAGCGACAACATTTGATCGCAACGTGACCTTCCGATTGGTGACTGATTATAGTCCATACACCAAGACTCTTGCTTCAAGTCAAGCACTTGGCAAGAAGTTTGGAATCCTGGATGATGTTCAAGACAATGCCTTCACAGTTGACCACAGCAAGATCAAGATGACTGCTGCAGGTAAAGACGTTAAAGCGCTCTTTACTATGTACCATGTGCTCTCAGACAAAGGACGTACAGATGCAATCAATAAAATCCTGAAGGAATTGAACTTGAATCCTAAAGGTGAGTTCTATCTCTGGGTAGCAAAAGATTCCAAGAGTTTCTATCAAAACTACGTGAAAGCAAATAAGAATGTTACTGTTGATCTCCCAGCTAAACTCTTGGTTAAAGCAGGGGAGAAAGTCGAGAATGACTTTAAACAGATTGACTTTGGTAATAGTTATCAGTCAAATCTTGTAACAGTTGAAGTTCCTAACGTGAAACCCGAAAAGCATGCGCTTGATAGAACAGGTAAAAAGGTTCTTGATGGCAAAGAAGTTCAATTAGGCGACTATATCCAGTATTTTCTTAACGGTGTTACTGTTCCAGAAAAACATGATACGTTGTACCAATATGACGGTTTGGATAAACTCGATACGAAGCATGACCGTTATACAGGTAATTGGAAAGGTGTCATCAAGGGTACAGAATACACAGCAGAAAAAGACCTAACGTTGCCTTACGATGTTATCCTTAAGGATGGTAAGCTTATCAAAGCAGGGGATAAGGTTGCCAAAGGTAGCACTTATGCCTTTACCTTTGAGTTTAACCAAGGTACCAATTCAGAGTTCATCAAGAAACTTGTGACTGTTAAGTGGGATGCCAAAGGTGGTCAATGGTCTTACGTTATCAATCAAGACTTCCTTAACTCCCTAGGAGTAAAAGGAACATTTGATGCTGACTTCTACATCGAGGTTGAGCGTATTGAAACTGGTGATAAGATTGAGAATACCTTCATCAATATTGTCAATAAACAAGAAATGACCGCTAAGGTTATTACTCGTACACCAGAACCACCTAAACCAACACACCCAGAAAAACATGCGCTTGATAAAACAGGTCAGAAAGTTCTTGACGGTAAAGAAGTTCAAATGGGTGAATTGATTCAGTACCTTCTTGACGGTGCAACTGTTCCAGAAAGACACCATACGTTGTACCAATATGACGGTTTGGATAAACTCGATATGAAGCATGACCGTTATACAGGTAATTGGAAAGGTGTCATCAAGGGTACAGAATACACAGCAGAAAAAGACCTAACGTTGCCTTACGATGTTATCCTTAAGGATGGTAAGCTTATCAAAGCAGGTGATAAGATTGCCAAAGGTAGCTCTTATGCCTTTACCTTTGAGTTCAACCAAGGCACAAATTCTGAGTTTATCAAGAAACTTGTGACTATTAAGTGGAACGAGAAAACAGGGGTATGGTCTTATGTTATCAATCAAGATTTCTTGAACTCTCTAGGAGTTAAAGGTACCTTTGATGCTGACTTCTACATCGAGGTTGAGCGTATTGAAACTGGTGATAAGATTGAGAATACCTTCATCAATATTGTCAATGGACAAGAAATGATTGCGAAGGTAACAACCAACACTCCAGAACCTCCAAAACCAGAGCCTAAAGAACCACACAAGCCACAACCACAAGCATCGCTTCCAAACACTGGAACAGCAGCAAGCATGCTTCCAACTTGGGGAATGATTTTGGGATTGTTGAGTCTTGCAGGAGCTGGGCTTCGTAAGCATAAAAAATAGAACATCTAGAAATTCCCCCTCATCTATGGTATAATGAAGCCATAAAAAAGAGGGGGAAGAGAGATGAGAAAGGACACGAAAATGGATGCACATGTGACTAGAAGTGGATATAGATACTACACTCCAACTCAAAAAAAATCAGAAGTCACTAAGGCTGAAGAGAAGAAGTGGAAAAAAGGACTACGTTGGCTAGGAAAAGCCGTCTGGTCAGGAATGAAGAACTTACCGAGTTTGATTACGAGAGCTGCCGTTTTGATGGTTGCGACTCCACTCATGTTTCTCCTCTTTATCTTTAATCTGATTAAGAGCTTGATTGCAACAGCAATTGGTTGGTTTGTGTTTAAGGTTATAGTTGCGTTTCTTGTTCTGTGTTATTGGGCATTTCTAACAAAAGAAGGAACCGCTCCAGCAAGTGTTGAACTTTGGTTTAAAAATTGGATAATGCCAGAAGGTGTTCCAATCTATCATTGGTGGGAAACGACCATTATTGTTGTCTTAGCTGTGATTACAGCCCTCTCTCTAACCTTTCGTCCAGAGGATGAAAAATAGTATTAAATAAACAAAGTAGGTACTAGGAATCTTTCTTAGTACCTTTTTTATAAAAGAAAGTGAGAAAAAAGAATGGATGCAGTTGTAGATTTTATTAACAAAATTGGAAACATCGGTGGGATTATCGGTATTGGTTGGGCAGCTTGGGGTGCCTGGGACTTAGCGGTCGGAATCAAACGTGAATTGGATGACAAGAAGGATAAAGGAATCCAAAGTTTGATACTAGGTGCACTTCTTGGTGCCGTCCTAAAAGCCCTCTTTACAGCTTTGGCAACAGGTCTTCAATCTCTTGGTTAGGATGAAGAAGAAAGAGGAGGTGGTTTTATGAACCAATCCACACTTGATCAACTAACCATGAGTCTGAAAGACTATAATACGACAGCCTATGAATTGATGGAAACTGTTTCGGGTTCGATGGAGAAGGTAGCCATTTTGCTTCTTCTCCTTTTTATGGGAATCAACCTTATGAATTGGCATCAACAACTTAAAAGCAATGGTGGGGAGCTATCTTTTCAGCTCTGGATTGAAGAAATTCTCAAGTACGCCATCGCCCTATTTTTTATCCTATATGTTGATGCAATTTTTGATGCTTTATCTTGGCTGTTTAATGTTGTAATTAAGGCAGTGGCTAGCGCAAGTATTAGTCCGTATGAAACTGAGTTACCGGATTTAAAAGGAGTCAATGCTATAGCTAAAGCTATGCTCCAGTTTATTTATTGGGTTGTGGATTTTATCGGACAGATATCGACCAAGTTGTTGATCTTGTTGCGCTCCTTTACACTCTACACGTATAAGGGAATCGCTAAAATTATTGTTGCTTGTTACATGGTGGACAGCTTACGTCCAATCTGCTTCGGTTTCTTTAAGCTCTATATTGCAGCTGTCCTTCAGGGATTGATTTTAGTGGTTATTATCATGCTTTATCCAGCCATTGTAACTAACGACCTGTTGACGGTTGATAAGACTGGAGCTTGGACAAGTGCCTTAGTTGCCATCGCAAAGGGAATTATTTACATCATAATGCTATTTGGCAGTCAACGCATGGCCAAGAATATCATGCAGGTGAACTAGGAGGAGAAATGTTTAAAAAGCACTCACAGAAAAATCAGCAAGTGCTAGGAAATATTTTGAGAGTTATTTTAAAAACAGTAGTCTGGGGGCTACTGTTTTTACTTAGGACTCTTTTTTTCTATTACTTGTGCCGTAGGGCTTTACAGCCACATTGGCTGGCTCTCGTAAGTGGTATTATTTTAGCGTGTGGAAGTGAATTTATTTTCTTTAGAAAAAATGTTTGAACATATCAACGAATAATACTTCTTTACTTAATTCCCAGAATCTTTTCCTTTTTGTGGAATTTAGCAAAGGATAGGATTTTTCATATTCACAATTTTTTAAAACTTTTAATACCAGCCTTTTATGAAAAGAAAATAATTGTAAGATGAAGTAGTATGAAAGAACGATACCTACAATTATTCCGACAATTACACCAAAAAGTTCGAGAATGTTTTCGAATTTTATATTCATTGATTTTAATTCTTCAATAAGTAACTGATCAGAAACAGCTTTGTCTGCTATTTTTAATCCAATGTTAGCAAAGATAGTAGAAACAAGAACTAAAACTGTAGATAGAATTCCGCAACTCCATTTTGTAAATTCTACTGATTTTTGAAGAGATTCCTCAATTTCTTTAATGAGTAAATCTCTATCAGACTTTTGAAAATCATGTGTTAGAATTGGGGTTAATAAGTAAACACGATGCCTTACATAAATTGTTATTGCTCGTGCAAAGAAGAATATCAGGAGTTGATCAAAAAGATAACGCCCTGTACCTGAAGGATGATTTTCAGCAATGTTATAGAAGTTAAACAATGAGTATACGGTCCAAGCATAAAGCACCTGTTGAATAGTCTGTAGGTAAAACACTTGGAAAGCAGGTAGCTGAGATTGAATTCGTTTGAGGACTTGATAGTAGAAATGGCTCATTAGCTTTCCCTTCATAGTTTTTGTTTTATTATACCATACAAAGAAAGGAACAGAATGACACGTTTAGGAAGTGAATTTTTAAAGGCTTTAGATAGCTACGAAAGGCCAGTTATAGGATATATGACACTGAGACAGTTAGTGCTACTATTTGGTATTGCATTGACAGTAGTTGTCACTACTATCCTCTATTGGCTGAAGGCACCCGATACTATTCTTTATGGCGTTGATATTTTGTTATTAGCGCCTTTTGTTATTTTCGGGTGTTATTTCGATGAGAAAATTAAAGATAATGTTCGTTTCATGTTAACCAAGCAGGAGCGCTCTTATCAGACAGATTATGACAGAAAGGAATACACAAGAAATGAATTTATTCGGCCGAAAGAAAACCCCGAAACTCTCTAAGGAGGAACGGGAACGGGCCAAACGTCTGAGACGTACCATGACGGCCTCTACACAGAACAGCCTTAATTATCAATGGCTGACACCTGATGGACTTATGAAAATTACAAATGATCAATTTTCAAAAACCTATCGTCTAGGTGATACAAGCTATATTACTGCAACAGATGATGAGCGAATTGATATTATTGAAACAAACGCTGATATTTTTAATTCGCTGGACATTGACAATGATATGCAGCTATTGATCCTGAATCGTAGGGTAGAAAGCAATAGCTTATCTTCTATCCGCTATGATTTGGTTGGAGATGGATATGACGATTATCGTAAAGAATACAATGCGATGATCAATGATCGTTTCTCTCAGGAACAAAATACCTTCAAGGTAGAAAAATATCTGACGATTACAACCCAAACGGATCAGGATCATCAAGCTAGAAGAATCCTCGATGATACAGCCAGTGTTATTGAAAGCCAATATAGTGGCTTAGGAATCTCCTTTAAGGAGTTAGAGGGATTAGATCGTCTTCTTATCTTCCGAAAACTCTTAAGACGAGAAGACTTTATTGATTTTAACTATGAAGATATCGCTATTTCTGGATTATCAACTAGGGACTTTGTAGCTCCGAACTATCTGAGGTTTGAAAAAGATCATATGAAAATTGATGATTGTTTCGCAAGGGTGATGTATGTTAGACAATATCCTACCTTCTTGAATGACAAACTGATTAAGAACATTCTGGATACAGGAATTGAACTGGCTATCAGCCTACATGCGAAGCCCTATGATACTGCAGATGCCCTGAAGAAAATCAAGACAGTCAAGTCAAGTGTCCGGAGGGAAATGATCAAAAGTCAGAAGACTGCCGCTAAAGAAGGTTATGGAAGTGACTTGGCCGTTGGTGGGAAGGCTGTAGAGACATCTCGTGAAACAGAGAAATGGACGGAGGAACTCCAGGACAATGACCAAAAAATGTTCTCAGGTGTGATGACGATTTTCTTCATGGCTGACAGTCTGGAAGAATTGAACATCTACACAGAGCAGGTTCAACGCTCTGTCCGTAAGAACACGGTAGAACTGGAAAAGTGTTACTTGTACCAGGAAGAATCTTTGAATACGATTCTACCGATTGGGATTCCATTTATCAATGTGAAACGCCGTTTTATGAGAGATATGACTACCAGTAACTTGGCCACACAAGTCCCATTTACCAATGTAGATCTTCGATCTAGCAGTTCACGTGCAATTTATTATGGCCAGAATCAGCTATCTAAGAACGCTATCACAGTTGACCGTAAGAAAGACTTGAATACAGGTTCAGGTTGTATCTTTGGGAATTCAGGATCAGGAAAGTCAGTTCTTGCTAAAGGAGGAGAGATTATTCCTACCAAACTACGTTACCCTGAAGATAATACCATTATCGTCGATCCTGAAGATGAATACACTGGTATTGGCCGAGAATTAGGTGCTGAAATCATCACAATCGCTCCTGGATCACAACATCACTTCAACTTGTTGGATCTACCTGATAAGGATAAGTTGCAAGCAGAAGATAGTGATCCGATTGGCCAAAAATCAAACCTCTTATCAACCTTGTTTGAGAACATATTCTCTGAAGTATCAGACGATGAATTTGCGATGATTGACCGTGTGACGAGAAAGACCTATGAGGAATTTGAAAAACCAACCTTTAAGGATTGGCAAGCCGTTTTGGAACGTCAACCTGAAGCTGTTGCTAAGGATCTGGCGCTGAAGGCAGAACCTTATACTATCGGTTCAAACGATATCTTTGCTCATCCTACAAATGTCAATATGAATAGCCGCTTTATTATCTTCAATCTCAAGCAGCTGAGTGGTAAATTGAAACCATTTGCCCTCCTGGTGATTCAGGACTTCATCTGGAACCAGGTAGTCAATAACCAAGGTAGAACCATTACATGGTTGTACTTTGATGAGTTGCAGCTCTACTTCAAGAATAAACTTCAGGCAACATTCTTTACCGAACTCTACTCACGTATTCGGAAATATGGAGCCATCCCAACAGGAATTACACAGAATCCAGAGACTGTTTTATCTACGGAAGAAGGTAGAAAGCTAGTCGCAAACTGTGAGTTTCTAGCCCTCCTGAAGCTGAAGCGGACAGACCTAGAAGCCCTGGAGCAGGTTATTCCTCTTACGCCTTCACTGGAGCGATTTGTCTTGCGGCCAAAAGCGAAAGGTACTGGTTTGATCGTGGCTGGAGATACGATTGTCCCATTTGAAAATCCTATCCCTAAAGATACCAAACTGTATCAATTGGTTGCGACAGATAGTTAAAAAAATAGAAAGAGAGGTGATTTCTTTTGTTTGAAAGTGATCCCAATCAATTAAAACAGGAGCGTAAGCGGAGAATCAAAGAAGGATCCTCCCTCAATGCTGAAAAAAAGCCTAAAGAAGCACGTTTAGACTCAAAAGTTGTATTTAAGGAAGCTAAGAAAAATTATCGTTTAGCTGTAAAAGATTATAATCTACACAAAGGACCTCAAGCAACAGCGAGAGGTCTTTTCTTTAAGCAACAGCTTGATCGAGCAAAGTTGGAAAAACAAGTTGCAACAACGCTCTATAAACAAGCTAAAAAAGCTGATGACAGCTATATTCCCAATCGTATAAAGAGACGAACAAAACAAAGCACTCGAATGAAAGCGAGACACGACGTTGAGAAGACAGTCAGAGATAATGAGATTCTTGGAGACTGGGTTCAGGCGAGGCAAAACATTCGTCAATTTAAGTACCAGGTAAACGCCTCTAAAAGAGCGTTAAATGCTGTAGGAAATCTGTCTAAGTATTCTATCAAGCATAGTTACAGTAGGGCAAATAAGACCTATAATTTTATCAGAGGGCGAGGGTATACTCGAACACCTAGAGAGTTCTCCTGGGAAGGAAAACTCAGCAAAAAGATGAAACAGGCTAGAAATCGTCTAGCTCGTTCAAAATTTGGGAAGGTATCAAGAGGTACAGGGAAGGTTTTGAAGGTTGCGACAAAGCCTCTACGTTCCATCTTATCCAATCCATTAGCAGTTAAGTCCTATTTCTTGATGTTCCTCATCTTTGCTGTTCTAGGGATATTTATGGCCATATTTGGAGGCGGTGGTCCTGTCCAACAAAATGAATTTGACCTGAATAAGTCCTGGCTTCAGATCAGTAAACGAGATCGAGAGAAGTCCAATGATAAGGTAGACTATTGGACAAACATCGATGACATGATCTTTTTCATGAACTTTCGCTACGGCAGTGAGTGGAAACCAGAAAGTAACTGGAATGAGGGAACTGGTGGAGAATGGGCTGGGACATTAGGTTTCAATCACTATTCGGATGCCTTGAATGATCTTTGGAATCATTTGAATGATGATCCTCATAATTTGAAAAAGATGGCTGATTTATATGGCTCCTCGTCAGACCTCAAGTGGGCTAAGTTGAGTGATAGCGAGTTAGAAGAGTATAAAGAGCTAGAGGAGTTGACTAAAGAGGTTGGTCGATACCCCTCTTATCAAGAATTAGCTAACCCCTTTTACCAGGAGGATGACCCTTCTTATCAAGCTCCTCTAGTTATCCTGAAGCGGTTTGGTTATACCTCTAAGAGTGAAATCTATGAGAAAACACAACTAGAAGCTTCAACAGGGCAAGCTATAAGAGCTCCTCTTGAGGGTAAAGTCAGTGTGACAGATGATACGACTGTATCAATCAAAACAGATAAAGCCATCTTTACTTATGAAGATGTAGGAAATATCCGTGTTTCTGATGGTGATCAGGTCAAAGCTGGAGACGAGGTTGGGAAGGTAACGGCAAATGGTTACCAGGTCATTCAGTATCAAAAATTGGAGGAAAAAGAGACAAAGGATAAGAAAGAAAAGTGGACATCAGTCAATCCAGGCTTTTACTTTCAATCTGTCACGTATAATCAGACAACCTCAGTCATTACTACACTTGATGGTGATCTAGGACAAAAGTCACGAGCGATAAAAGACTTCCTGAAGCAAAAGGTACCAGGCCTAACAGATAATGGTTTGGCAGCCATGCTTGGGAACTTTGCTACAGAAAGCAATATCAATCCTAAACGTGCTGAAGGAGATTATCTTAGCCCGCCAGTAGGGGCTGATTCTTCTTCCTGGGATGATGAGTCCTGGTTAGCTATAAGTGGGCCCGCTATCTATGACGGTAGGTATCCAAATATTCTTCATCGTGGTTTAGGGTTAGGTCAGTGGACAGATACAGCGGATGGTTCCACCAGGCATACTTTATTATTGAATTATGCAAAATCCAAAGATAAAAAGTGGTACGATTTAGAGCTGCAGTTGGATTTCATGCTGGAGGGAGATACTCCTTACTATATCACTGAACTGACCTCAATTCTAACCAGCACAGAAGATGTAGAGACACTTACAGAGCGTTTCCTGGTTAATTGGGAAGGGAACTCTGGAGACAAGGTCTTAGAGCGCCAGAATAATGCTAAACAGATCCACGCTTTTCTTAATCAACAAGTTCGAGGAGGTGGAGCGTTAGCATCCTCTTGGGATTTCCCTGCAGAGTATCAGTCAAAAGTGGAACACCCTCCTACACAGGCCTCCATGACGACACAACAAGGAAGCGGCTACCCAGTTGGTCAGTGTACTTGGTATGCGTATAATCGTTTAGTCGAACTAGGAACGATTACGGACTTATCAGGAGCTTATGGTTATCTTGGTAATGGTCAGGATTGGGTGGCAAGCCTGGTCGCAAAAGGATGGCGATATAGTACGTCGCCAACGAAAGGAGCCGTTGTATCAGTTCTAGGTGGATTTGGTGGGACACCAGGTGAATACGGCCATGTTGCGATTGTGGAAGCTGTAAACTCCGATGGATCATTCCTTGTTTCGGAATGTAATATCCAAGGAGTACAGGATAAGGTTCATTTTTCTGTCCTCTATCCAGCTTACTACTATACATTTGCGACACCAAATTAAAAAAGAAAGAAGGTAAATCATGAAAATGATAGATATGGAGAAATTGAAACTCCTTAAAATAGGAGGAATCCTTATAGGAGTTGTGCTAGTTCTAGGATTCGTATTCTGGATTGGAGCAGCAACCTCAGCACAAAAGAAAGCTAAACAGGAAGCTGAAACAACGCAACAAGAAACCAAAGTAGAGGGAAGCGAACTAACTCAAGAATATGTGAAGGAATTTTTGACGGCTTACTTCAATAAGCAGGATCTTGGAGAAAATAGAAATCGCTATTTGCCCTATATGACAGAAGCTGCTTACAATCAGGAAGTGAACTCTGAAGAAGAACCATCGGTACAAACCTATAAGGGCTATGTAGTGGATACACAGATGAAGTCTTCTACCATCTACATTGATCAAGAAAATAATGTTGCCTTAGCTCAAGTGAGATACACTCAGACACAGTTACAGAAGAAGTATGATTATACTAACGCCCAAACAAACGTAGGATCTTCAAGAACCATACGGCTTCGCTTCAGCAAGCAAGATGGGAAATACCTGGTAAATCATATTGACCCTATTTTGATTGTGGACAGCCTGAGCGCAAGCGAAAAGGCGAGTATTCCGTCACTAAACAAACCAAGCACTAACCAAACACAAAGTACAGAAGGGAAAAAGGAACAATGACAAAATTAGAATCTTTAGAAAGACAAAAACAGAAAGCGGAAGACCGCTTAGCTGACTATATGTCTAAGGCCAAGAAGGAAGAAGATAAACTGAAGGAGCTAGAAACTCAAATCATTCTGGCCAAGCATGAGGAACGGTCAAACTACTTGGCCGAACATAATTTAACCTGGGCTGATATTGAAACAGCTCTTGCTGAAGGAAAATTGAAAGGAACTGAAAAAGATGTACCGTTTAACCAATCTGACACAAAACATGACCACAACGTATAAGAATCGAGACCTTGTGTATCAAGCTCTGGAGCGAGAAAATGCCAAGGTGAAACACCAGGAGGCTGAGGCTGTTTTACTGGTAGAAGAACTGGATAAAAAGAATGTAGTGATCTATCAAGAAGATATTTATTTGCCGTTTGAGGGGATCGCAGATAGCCTCTTCCTGAAGCCTGGGACGGTGAAACACGAGGAGGTGGGGTCAAAAGAAGCAAAAACCTCTCTCTTTAAGCGTCAGGCTAAAACAAAACGTGGAGCACAGATTCCTGAAGAGAAAGCAGAAGTCCCTTCCTTGAAACATGAAACTCTCAAACCTGCAACCTCTTCCAAACGCTCTTTTTGGGTGTATTTAGGAAGAGTTCTGGTGTTATTTGGTCTAGTAGGAAGTCTGACAGTTGCTGGTTTATCAATTACGCTAGTTTACCATCAAGAAAAGAAACTATCGGTCGTATCCAAGGAACTTTCTGATTTAAAAACCATTCAGTCAAAAACAGGGGAACTAGATGCTTTTTCACGTTACTTTTTACCAGTCTATTACTCTGATAAAGGGAAGGTGGATGATTTTGTAGCTCCTCAGTTAGTGCTAGACAGACAATCAGGTCAACTGCAGTCAGTGATTTTGGAGTCTAGCTTGATGGTCGATGAAGCAACCTATCAACTGACCTATGTAGTGGCCGTGAAAGACGGGGAAAACAGAAGTCAGAAACGCTTGGTAGTTACTGTAAAGGAAGAACCTGGAGCACGTTATGGTTTCCAGGTTATTGCGAAGCCAGAACTATCCAATTATCCAAAATAAAGGAGGGCTTACATGGATCAAGAAAAGGTCAGTCATTCCCTGGCATTAAAAGGAAAAGTAACCCTAGAGATGACAATACAAGCTCTATATGCCCTCGCAAAAGCCCACTATGACAAGAATCAACATAAGGCGGCAAATCGAACTTTTGAAGGGGAGACGCTATTCAATGACTTTATGGCCACCAAGTCTGAAAAAGACGTTGAGAAGTTACTAAACAGTGAAGTCCACTTGGCCAAGCTAAAGCATTACTTGGAAGAGTATAAGGTGGGTTTTACTTATCATCAAAAAGATGGGACAACCTATCTCTTCTTTGAAACAAAAAATCGTCCCCTGGTAGAAAAGGCTCTCAAAGAGATGTTAGCAGACATCACGAAAAGCCCAGAAAAATTAGAGGAGTTTGCGAAAAAGGTACTGAAGAAACCACACGAAATGACTCCTGAAGACAAAATAGCCTACTACAAGAGTCATATGGTGTATAAGGGAACTATCCCTGTAGTGACGAAGGATATTGGAAAGGAGAAAGCACGATGATTAGAAAGCCTATATGGCCCTACCTGGTGGTGGGGCTATTTTCATTTGTAATTTTCCAGTCCTTTTACCATTACTACCAACTTTCGACTGCAGCAGTACCTTTTATGGGAATGTTGCGACTTCGTTGGTTGCTAGAACACTGGGAACGCTTCTCTTTTGGTGTTTTCTTTGATTCAGGAGCCTTATATGCAGGGTTGATCGGATTCGGCCTCCCAATGCTTGTCTATGCTTCTATGGATAAGAATTTATATCGTCAGGGAGAAGAGCAAGGTAGTGCTCGTTTTGCGACTTTGAAGGAAATGAGACGGTTTGAAGACGTTGATTCTGAGAAGAATATGATTTTTTCAAAACAGGTCAAAATGGGACTATTTAACTTTCGCTTAGCCTACAATGTGCAACTCAATAAAAATGTGATTGTCATTGGTCTTCCAGGAGACGGTAAAACCTTTACTTTTGTATTGCCAAATTTAATGCAGATGAACTCAAACTTTGTTGTGACAGATCCCAAAGGAAATCTGGTACACGAAGTTGGGAAGATGCTTGAAAAGGCAGGCTATGCTGTTAAAATCTTTGATTTGATTCGGCTCAAGAATTCAGATCGGTTTAATCCTTTTCATTACATGAAGTCTGAGCTAGATATTGATCGTATCTCTGAAGCAATTACTGAGGGAACGAAGAATAGTGAGCATACTGGAGAAGACTTCTGGGTTAAAGCAGAGTTGATGCTTCAACGGGCATTGATTGGTTATCTCTATTTTGACTCTAAGGATCCTGAAACTGGAGTCCAGTTATATATGCCAAACCTGGGTCACGTTGCGGATCTATTAAGAAATATGTCTCGAGAGGACCCAGATGTACCAAGTCCTGTCGAGCAGATGTTTGAAGAACTGAACGAACATCAACCTAACAACTATGCTTATAAACAGTGGAAATTATTCCAAAACTTCACAGGTGAGACAAGAAACAGTGTGGTAGCGATTCTGTCTTCTCGCTATTCTATCTTTGATCATGAAGATGTACGAAACCTGATCAGTGAGGATACCATGGAAATGGATACCTGGAATACGAAAAAGACAGCTGTTTTTATTGCTATTCCTGAAACCAATAACGCCTTTAATTTTCTTTCCTCAATCTTGTTTGCGATTGGCTTTGAGGTTCTCACACATAAGGCTGATGATATCTTACAAGGTAAAGTACCTGGTTACAGTAGAAAAAATCTTCGCCACATTCAGTTTATCTTCGATGAGTTTGCGCAAATTGGCCGTATTCCAAACTTCGCCCAGGTTCTATCTTCTATTCGTAGTCGTGAGATGTCTATTAAGATTATCATTCAAGCTGTCAATCAGCTAGAATCACTTTATAAAAGTGATTGGAAGACGATCTTTAATAACTGTGCCACTCACCTATTTTTAGGGACGAATGACAAGGATACGATGGAATACTATTCTACAAGGTCAGGCAAGCAGACGATACGCACCCGATCCACTTCAAAATCGCATAGTTATCGGAATGGATCATCAAGTGAAAATAAACAAATTCAAGGCCGTCCACTTTTAACTCCAGATGAAGTCGCAAGAATTGGGGTAGAAGAAGGATTGGTCTTTATTTCTAAACAAAATGTCTTCAGAGATAAAAAAGCAAGTGTCTATGATCATCCTAGAAAAGATGAGATTGCAAGTTCTCCTGAAGATACAGAAAACTGGTACGAATATACTCGAAAGGGAACAGACATCGATGGCTTGCTTTTATATGCCAACGATTTGACTCCGCAGCTAAAAGAGTTATTTGTGGCCTAACATATAGAAAGGACAGAAGGATGCAAACACCCAAAACACAATTAGGATACCTGGAGAGTATCTCACAAGTTTTAGCACTAAAGCCAGAAAATTTAGCTACAGAACGTTATGCTATTTGGCAGCTATTCAAACAGGCAGATGAGGAGACTTTCTATCAATTAGCTCCTCATATTTTTGTAACAACGAATCAGGAAGATCCATTAGTAGTTAGTGAACTAGATGCAACTCCTGAAGGTTATCTTTTATTCAAGGAATTGGTCGAGGAGGAAACAGGATGGTTTTAACAAAAGCACAGGCAAAATCGCTGGATATTTTAGAAGTAGCTCGTAGCCTAGGAATGGAAATGAAGCGAAAGTCACATCGAGAGTATTATTGGGCTGAACATGACTCATTTAAGATCGATACGGTCAAGAATACCTGGCATTGGTATTCTCAAAACGTCTTTGGTGATACCATCAATCTCGTGCAACAAATGCAAAATGTCAGCTATAAAGATGCTATGGTATTCTTGGAGACAGGTTCCTTTCCTGAAGCAAAACCAGTAGAGGAAGAGCGAAAACCTTTCAACTATACACTAGCGCCTTACGAACAACCATTTGTGGAGGCGAGAGCCTATCTCAAGGAGATTAGAGGTCTCTCTGATGATACAATCGACTTCTTCCTTGAGAAGGGAGTATTAGCCCAAGCTAAACGTAAGGACAAAGAGGGCGTTATAGAAGACGTATTAGTTTTTAAATACTTGGATAGAAATCAGCAACTGGTAGGTGCGAGCCTTCAGGGACTTGTTCCTGATCAGGAACGTCATCCAGGTAAGGGCTACTTGAAACAAATCATGTATCAATCAGAGGCTATCAGTGGCTTAAACGTTTCTATAGGCTCTCCTGAGCGTTTAATTGTGACAGAGGCACCAATTGACCTTATGAGCTATTATGAGCTTCATAAGGGCGAATTAAACGATGTTCGACTGGTTGCGATGGAAGGATTGAAAGAGGGAGTATTATCCCACTATGTTCTTGAAATTTTACAGGATCGAGGGGAGATTGCGATGGATGAAAGGGATTATACCAAGTCTAGCGAACTAACACGTACCTCGAGATTCCTATCTGTTGCAGCAGAAACCTCTACACTTTTCCAAGATCACAAATACGATGATCTCATCACGCTGGCAGTTGATCGTGATAAAGCAGGTACAGACTTTATTACCAAACTACGGGAGAAGAAAATCCCAGTTATCGATGCAAGACCACCACAACGTGAAGGCCAGGAGAAGACAGACTGGAATGAGATCCTGAAGCAGGAAAAACAACTGGAGAAGACTGAGGAAATTCACTCATCAAGTTCTTTTCCTGATACCAGCCACCTTTCTCCTGAAGATGCAGCGTGGTTGAAGGAAAACTGGAATAATATAGGTTTTTCAGTAGAGCCTAGAAAACAAATGGTTATTGATTCGGACAAAACAGTGACCTATGAAAAACCTTCCAATCCTCTTGGAGATGGTAGGGAGCCCAAAAAACAAATTCAGAGCACAGAAAAAGCTCCTGAGAGTTCTCAGGAGCAAATGAATGATAGGACCAGTGGTGGCACGGGTTCTTTACAGCCTAAAGCTGAAGGCAGTACCTCACCTGTACTTGAAACAAGTACCTTTGAGCAAACTGTTACCAGTCACCCGACATCATCCTATCCGTACCTTCATTTTAGCACAAATTATGATAAAGTGCAACGGCGAGTGGGGAATTATCACCCAATTACACCTGCCGATTTAAGACGTTTGAACCAATATGCGCCCTCCATTCAAAGTACAGCGTCCTGGTATTTAAGTGAAATGGCTGGCAGTAAAATAAGTTTTGTTTATGCGGATCATGGAGAAGAGAATGTTCTTCAAGTAACTTTCCAAAAAGAAAACTTTATCCATCTTTCAGGGATTAGACCTTTTGAAGAAGGAAAAGGTGCTGCTGATTTCTTAGAAGATTTTGCGGCTGGTCGAGGTCATTATGACGGTATGTTGATTAGTAATTCAATTAAGGATAAATTGCAGGTTCTTCCAATGCTTCAGGATATTTTAGAGCCACAATCCTTTGTTCTGGATGATTTGAGCAGTGTTGAAAAGCTTCACAATCTCAATATGAGTGAAGCTATTAAAGCAAAAGATGAAGATTTCTTACTACTGTTTAAAGATATCGGAGATGAAAAAATTCCAGCCTCTCTTATGAAACTCAAGGGAGAGCTTGCAACTAATGTTAAATCGTTGGATGAAAAGATCATTCTCGGTGTTTATAGAGATCGAGATGGTCACATCGAGCAACTTTCAATCAATGAAGAATATGTTAAAGACAATGGTGCAGAAATGCTGTCAGTTTTGAAGAATAAGCAGTTTGAAGAAGTTTCTAAAGAAATTGAACAAACAACGCTAGAGAACACACTGAATAGCCCCCTACTTGATTCGGCTACGTTTACTCAAGTCTTAGATACTGTCTATAATTTAGGTGTGCCAGGTGACCTTTCAAAAACTCCAAAAGAATTTCATCAAGCCTGGAATCAGTATCTTGACTATGCGAAGCAACACAATGATAAATTTGATCAGATTGTTGCTGCAGCTGGAGAAGATAATCTCCTGGATACAAATTCAGACTTTTATAAAGAGTGGAAACAAGATCATATCTATAAGGAGAACTACCATGTACGCCTTCAATGGGCTGAGGAGCGCCCAGATGGGCCTAGATTGGCCTTTAAAGAAACAGAGCTGATATCTTATCAAGATTTTGCTAGAGAGCTTTACAAGGCCAATCAGAACTTCTATCAGCTACATCAGGAAGGGCTACAACAAGTAACTGGTGGTCACCCAGAAGCCTACATTTCTCCAACTAAGATCCAGTTTAGTATCTACGCTCCTGATGGTGAACTGATCCAGGATGGCATCCGTTACGATATTGGGGACGAGATTAACCCAATCGCTCACAAAGAAAGACTTGGAACACGAGAAATGCGGGAGCATCCAGAGTTGATGAAGATAGATGGGGCATTATTCAATCAGTATCATCTGGAGAGATTGGCGAGTGAACAAACCATCGAAAACATTCGGGATGAATTTGAAAAAGAACAAGAGGAAGAAATCAAACTAGAAGAACAAGCCCACAACAAACAGGAGTTGAAACGTGATGCGGATGCTGACGGTGTTTCTGATGAGGAGGAGTTGCTTCAGGGAACGAATCCGTATGATTTTAGATCGAAACCAGGTTCTAAACCAGAGGTCGAAGAGGGTCTACAAGCGGAAGAAGTTGTTTTAGCAGCTAGCAGTCTTGCAGTCGCAGATTTTATTCAAAATAAAGATATGGCAGGATTAAGTCGTCACCTTAAAGAAGGAATTAAGGAGTTTCTGGATTCGGATAAGTACAGAGACTATCTAACGAAAATGAGCCAACTAAATAATTATTCTAATCGTAACCTACGCTTAATTCTTGCACAAAATCCTGAAGCAAGGCAAGTAGCTTCTTTCAAGCAGTGGAAAGAAAACTTTGGCCGCTATGTGAAAAAAGGCGAGAAGGCTTTACGTATTTTTAAACCTATGACGAAGATCAAAAAGGATGAGAATAACCAACCAATATTGGATAAAAATGGGAAACCAGAAACAGTTACATTCTTTGGTTTAGTGCCAGTCTTTGATGTTAGTCAGACAGAAGGAAAGGAGATGCCAAAAGCTGCAGAAGTTAAAGAGCAGCTGACTGATTTGGACTATGCAAATCTTTACCGTGCCCTGATGGCTATTGCGAAAGAAAATGATGTATCGGTTCGATTTGAAGAGATGGAAAATAATAAACATGGATATTATTCTGTCCCAGAAAATCAAATAGTTTTACGTAGTAATGAGATGAACAAGGCTCAAATTATTAAAACTTTCTTACATGAAATGGCTCATGCAGAGTTGCATCATGCAGACAATCCTCAGAAGGAAAATCTAACTAGAAGCACAGCTGAACTTCAGGCTGAAAGTGTCGCTTATGTTGTTTCTTCATACTATGGTATTGATACGTCAGAGTATTCCTTTAACTATCTATCTGGGTGGTCTGCTGACAAAGAGACACTTGCTGATTTAGAAGCACAGTTGGATATTGTCCAACAAGAAGCTAAAAGTTTAATGGTTCGTATGGATCAAGCATTGGAACAATTAAGGTTGAGTCAGGAGAAACAAACGAAGCGCAGTTTTGAACAAAAACTGGAGAAGTTTAAAGGTCAGACCCAGCAAGCTGTCGAAGAACACAAGCAGGAGTTGAAAGCAGATGCACAATCAAAAAAAGAGAAGGGTTTCTCGAAATGACCGAACGGGACACCCCAAATAAACCCAAGGTCAAATTAAAAACAAATCATCATCAAGGAGGACAACACTCATGACCAATGAACAAGAAGAACAACTGATTATCATCCTTTCAGACTTTATTCCAATCATGGATGGAGACAGAGTTGTAGGAGTATCGCCAAACGCTAAAGACTTGACTCGCCAACAAGTTCTGGAGCAACTAGAGGAAGAACAGTCTCAACTACCTAAAGGAGATCCTGCTCTTTTGGAGTGGGAAGAAGAAAATATTGAGCTACTCAAGATAATCACAGATGAGGAATTTCAAGCTGTACTCACTGAAAAAATCTTACTGACAGAAATACAAATTGGGCAGTCTATTTTCCAGCCTCTAACTACTCAACAACTTTCTGTCCTAGCTGAAAACTTGCAAGGTCAGAAAGAAAAAAGTGTAGAAAATAGTGATAAGCAATCATCTATTTTCAAAAATATTTTCAGTTGGTTACGATAAAATGTTAGAAGTTGTACTCCAAAAGATATAGGAAAGGGGCTTGGGGATTTCCCCAAAACTGAGAAAATCAAGAAGGAAAACTGTAGGGTTCTCCTTCTCTGATTTTTTTAAATTTCGCAAATGGATATCCATTTGCTACGCTTGCCACAAGGAAGTCAGGGGCTGATGCCTGGTCAGAAAATGCCAGAGACTTTGAGAGAAAGAGGATAAAAAAATAATGCAGAAACGAGAAAATAGAAAACGCTATATACAAAAATTGATACGACTAACACCAGAGGAAGATCGTCAAATTAAAACGGCGATGGCCCAAATGGGAGTTCCATCTTTTCAATACTATGCGAAGAATCAACTGGTACAAGGGAAGGTGGTTCAAATTGATTTTTCCGAATTGAAAGACCTTCGAGTTGCTATCAATCGAGTGGGTACGAACATCAACCAAATTGCTAAACATGCCAATGAAAATCAAGGGGTTACGCCAGAGGAAGTGGCACAAGTCATTGACTGTCTATCTGAGTTGAAAGAGATGGTGGCTGTCAAACTTTCTAGTGCGGAGAAGAAAAGTTTACAGGAACGAAAAGTGAAAACAATAAGGACGTATGACGAATGGTAGTAATCAAAACACCCAAACAAATTAAAACTCCTTCCAATTTAAAAATAGCTGTACGCTATATTCTGAATGAAGCGAAAACTCTTGTATCAGAAACTGCAGAAAGTGATCTTGATTTTCCTCTTGTCTATCATAATGGTGAGC
Organism: Streptococcus oralis; assembly: GCF_023109315.1. GTDB lineage: Bacteria > Bacillota > Bacilli > Lactobacillales > Streptococcaceae > Streptococcus > Streptococcus oralis_BS. Next base: position 46,413 of record NZ_JALDUF010000007.1, on the reverse strand, counting down.
TTCAAATGAAGCTAGTATCTGGAAATGGGATCTCTGATTTTAGTGTAGCAGATGAAGAAATGGTCATGACAAAATTAGCTGCAGCCTTTAAAAAAGGAGATGATGACTTGAAAGAATTATCTTCAGGAAAACAAGTATTGGCTCATCACATTATCCAGTCTTTTTCTCCAGATGATAACTTGACTCCTGAGCAGGTTCATGAAATTGGCCGTCAAACGATGTTAGAATTGACAGGTGGAAATTATGAGTTTGTGATCGCAACCCACACGGATAAAGATCATCTTCATAACCATATCATACTTAATACCACCAATACCTCAACGCTCAAGAAATTTCGCTGGGAAAAGAAAACCTTGAAAAATTTGAGAGCCATTTCGGACAAACATGCGGCACGATATGGCGCTAAAATTATTGAGCCTACTATGAAAAATTCTTATACAAAGTATTCTGCTTGGCGGAGACAAAATAATTATCGGTTTGAAATCAAGGAACGTCTTGATTTTCTTCTGAAGCACTCTTTGTCGTTAGAAGATTTCAAACAAAAGGCAGCTGCGCTTAATCTTCAGATTGATTTCTCTGGAAAATTTGTGAAGTATAAATTGCTCGATCAGCCCCAACAAAGAAATGTCCGAGATGATACATTATCGAAGAAAGGACTCTATTCTCTTGAAAAAATAAAAGAGAGAATTTCTAAGAATCAGTTAGTTTTTGATGTGGAGGAATTGAAAGAACAATATCAAGAATCAAAAGATAAAACGGCAAATGATTTTGAATTGAAATTGGAAGTGGAATCCTGGCAGGTCGAGCAAGAAAGCAAGCAAGGCATTTACGTGCAGATGGATATGGGAGCTTTAAATAGTGGTACAATTTTAATACCTTCTCATAAAGTTGATAAAAATGAGGATGGAAATTATACCATCTATATCAAAGAGAAAGACTATTTTTATTTTCTCAATCCTGATCAATCTCAAAAAAATAGGTACATGATGGGCTTGACTGTCGCAAGGCAATTGGCCAAACAAAACGGCGAAACACTCGTTACTAAAAACGCTCAAATTTCCTCTATGCGTGAACTGATTAAGGAATATAATTTCTTAGTTGAGCACGGTGTGACAGACGGAGCACAATTTCAACATTTGGAGGAGCGCTTTAATGAAAAGATAGAGGCTACCCAGGAGGAATTAAGACAGCTAGATGAACGACTTGGACGTTATCATAAAATTGAAGGAACACTTTTAGCCATCCAGAAATCTCCAGAAAATAGTCTTGCAGCGGTACAACTATTGGATGATTTAGGAGTTCCAAAAGATATGGGACTGGAAGATGTCAGTCAACTGATTAAACAATTCCAAATTGAAAAAGGAGCCTTACAAGAGTTCTTTGACGACACTCTAAAACATTACACAGATTATAGAGATATTAAGGAGCACGTGCGTAGTCGTGAAGAGAAAGTTGACCGACGATTTGAGGATGAAAAAGTCTTGTAGAAGTTTCTGATGTTTTCAATCTAGTCATGATTTCAGTACAGAGAGAACAGTTCTCTTTACATTTGGAAAGAGAACCTTTTCTAGGAATTGCTGGTGAAAAGGAAGGAGAAACTTCATTGCGAAAATAATTATAAATATAATTATAAACATATTGACAAATATAATTATAATGGTATAATAGAAGTATAGAAAAACAGGAGGATATCAAATGAAGATTATCACATTTGCTGCTATTAAGGGCGGTGTTGGGAAAACAACTTTAACATTTAATTATGGGGAATGGCTGGCAAAGAAAGGGCATAAGGTTCTTTTGATTGATCTTGACCATCAGTGCAATTTAACCCAGTGCTATAATATTTACGAGAGCAAGAATACGATTGCTAATGCTTTTAAAGGTGGCGATGTGGATATTAAGCAAGTCAAGGAAAATATCAATCTAATTCCAGGTTCAGTTCAGCTTGACACGGTGGAACGAGATCTGGAGAACAGCGATAAGAAAAATATGCTACTTTATCTTTGGCTAGAGGATAACTACGAAAAGAAGAAGTTGGATCAGTTTGACTATATCTTGATTGATTGTAGACCAGACTTTGCAACAGCTACTAAAAATGCTGTTGCGGTCAGTCACGCTATTATTAGTCCCTTGACTCCTTCAGAGTTTGGTTATAATGCTAAATTCAATCTATCAACTCGGTTAGAAGCATTCAGAAAGGATGTAATTGACTATCGTACAAGGGAATCATACATTACTGCTGAGCTATATTTCTTAGCAAATATGATCCGACCGAACTATGGATCATCAAGAGAGTTACTGGAAGCTCTGGGACTTGAAGCTAAAGAGAAGGGAACAGACAACCTTCTAGGCATCGTACCAGCAAAAGAGTTATTCAATCATTCCACGATTGATAAGATCTCTATTGCAGATATGAAGGAGAATTCTGAGCTTTATCAAAAACACAAAAAGTTTTTCACTGAGCTGGAGCAGACTTTTTCAAAAATTTATGATACAATATAATTATATTTATAAACACAAATACAATTATAAATATAATTAGAAGGAGATTGTCATGGCATTCACACCAAAAGAAAAAGAGATTTCGCAGATTATCGAAGCAACCCATCAACCTGAGCAGATTTCAGATGTAGCCAGCTTTGAAAGTTTTGAACGTAAGAAACAATTTCAGTTTACTTTGAAACCAAGCAATCGGAAAAAATTGGATAAAATTGCTAAAGCAGCTGGCGCAAAGTCTGCATCAGATTACCTTGATAAACTAATCGAAAGTTTATCGTTATAAATATAAATATAATTATAGTTGCAATCAAATAGCCTTCCCTTATTGGGAAGGCTTTTATCTTTGCTGACAAAAAACATTTGAACTCCTGAACTAAAATCTTTATACTTTTTTATTATGATTTTAGTTGGGAGTGTTTTTAATTTGGATACAAAAATTATTGATGAAAGAGAATTTGTAGAGAAATTTAAAGATAAAAACCTACAAGAATTTCATAAATTTGTAAGTGACTATGACAACTATATTGCTCCCACAATGAGAGCTAGAGGTTACAAATTTGTAAACTATGCTGAGAGAACCGTTACTTTTACGTTTGGTCAGGTCACTTTTTCAAGAAGACGCTGGTATAAGAATGGGAAATGTAGGATTCCAGTAGATGAGAAGTTAGGTTTGGAGAAACGTATTGCCTATTCTAAAGAACTGCTGTATCAGATCACTAAACTAGCTACAATGTTACCGTATCGGAAAGTAGTGGAAGTTATTGAACTGATGTACCAGGTTTATATTACTAAAGATACGGTGTTAAAAGCGATTAAACTAGCAAGTCAATTGTTAAATGAAAAAGAAGATTATCGTTTCTATAGCGATGAAGTACCTGTCAAAAAAATTGAGGCTCCTGTTATTTATCTTGAAGGAGATGGTGTCTGGATAAAGGTCAGTGGACGTGAAAAAGAACAGCAGAATAAAGAGTTATCTCATTTTGTCATCCATACCGGAACGGAGGTGTACGGAAAGAGGAAAATTTTAAAAAATAAGGTGGAAATTGTGTCACCCAATAATCGAACAGCAAGAAAAAGAGTAGTGGATTATATTTATAATCATTTTAAAATTACGTCAGATACTCTACTTGTGACAAATTCAGATATGGGTCACGGTTATACTCCACATTTATTTAAAGAGATATCACATGATCTAGGAATTAAGCATCATCAACATTTTTGGGATCGATACCATCTGAATAAAGAAATAAAAAAGTTGGTCAAACCGTATTCTGTAGAGCTACTAGATCAATTTATGAAAGCTATAGATAGCCATTGCAAGCAGAAATTGAAAACATCTATTGATACACTAGAATCATTCGTCCTACTTAATCAGAACGAAAAGAAGATTGATACTTTTAAGGTTTTTAAGAATAAAATCCTTGGAAATTTTAAATATACGCAACCTCCTGAGCAGAGGAATCTAGATACAGCAAGTTTAGGAATTATGGAAAGTCAGCATCGTAAAATCAGTTACCGGATGAAAAATAGAGGGATGTATTGGTCATTAAACCATGCCGATGCGATGTCCCATCTTATTTTGTTGTCTTACAATCAAGAACTCCGAGATTTATTTTTTGGTAATTGGAGAAATGAATATGAAAAATACCACTCAGAAGGTATGAGCAGTGCAAAAGTACGAAAAAAGATCGATCAAGCTCCAAGGAGTTTAGGAACGATTGTAAATGCTTCTTGGAAGGGGCGAAAACAGCGAGATAAACAACGTTTTGCAGGGAAAAAAATCAATAAATAAGATGCCATGTAGTCAGTAAACTCTTGACTTATAGTAATAAATATTGTATAATAATCTTATCAATAAAAAAGAGGCACGCAGCAACGTACCTCTCATAAAGATAAACAATTGGTGCTTGTTTATCAGTAAGATTAATACTATCAGAAATTTTAGTAGATGTCAAGGCTGAGCAAGTAAATTGTTTAGCCTTGTTTTGATATTTCCGTTTTTGATGTATTTTTTTACTACCTCAAAAGAATAGACACAAACAAAGCTGTAAAATCTCTTTACAAATCTAGCTTTTCATGGTACAATAGCCTTTGTGTGAAATAGCAGCAGGAAAGCATGAAGCTCGTCAACAGGTGTCTTATGATAAGTAACCTTGGCTGTTTAGGCGAAGGGCATCTGCACGAATCAGGGCTTTCTAAGTGACTATTTCCGCCAAATATTATTTATATCAGGAGGACATACATATGTCACGTTATACAGGACCATCTTGGAAACAAGCTCGTCGCCTTGGCCTTTCACTTACAGGTACAGGTAAAGAATTGGCACGTCGTAACTACGTACCAGGACAACACGGACCAAACAACCGTTCTAAATTGTCAGAATACGGTTTGCAATTGGCTGAAAAACAAAAACTTCGTTTCACTTACGGTGTAGGTGAAAAACAATTCCGTAACTTGTTCGTACAAGCTACAAAAATCAAAGGCGGAATCCTAGGTTTCAACTTCATGCTTCTTTTGGAACGTCGTTTGGATAACGTTGTTTACCGTCTTGGCCTTGCGACTACTCGTCGTCAAGCTCGTCAATTCGTAAACCACGGTCACATCCTTGTTGACGGAAAACGCGTTGATATCCCATCATACCGCGTAACTCCAGGTCAAGTGATTTCAGTTCGTGAGAAATCATTGAAAGTTCCAGCAATCCTTGAGGCAGTAGAAGCTACTCTTGGACGTCCAGCATTCGTGTCATTCGACGCTGAAAAATTGGAAGGTTCATTGACTCGCTTGCCAGAACGCGACGAAATCAACCCAGAAATCAACGAAGCACTTGTCGTTGAATTCTACAACAAAATGCTTTAAGATAAGATTTTATATTGTAAAAAGCCTACAACAGTGGGCTTTTTGCTTTGTCTTAAAAAACTATAGAACACTTCTTAACTGCGAAAGAGGATAAAAAAATTCCCTGCAAAATGAAATTGCAAGGAACTTTTGTTAATGGTTATGGGCAAGCCAGGCGGAACACTTTTTCCCAAGCCAGAGAGCAAAGAGGAGATTGATGACGACGATGCCTGAACCGACCAGTGAAAATAGGAAAAATTCGCTAGTCGAAACCTGCCATAAATGCACGATGTCTATAATCAAATAAACACTGATAGGAAAACAAAGGATAGAAGTGATGAGAGCAGGGATATACTTGCGAAGAAGAATTGATTGTCCAATATGGAGCAAGAGATGAAGTGCAAAGGCCACAAATCCCCCTAACCAAACTAGTTCGAGCGTTCTAGATTGACTAAAATACGCTAATAAAGTGATGGATAAGACAAGAATAAGCTCTTCAAAAACAGCAAGGGCAAATCCCTCTGTTGTAATTCCTTTGTGGATCTTGAGAATAGCTGGAGCCTTTTGAGCCAGCAAGGTTTTGTTGAGATGAATCCAAGGGACAAGACCGATAATTTCTTCCATATCGTGAAAGATAAAAAGTAGAGGAAACATCCAAAGATAAAATGCCATAAATCTCTCCTGAGGGGCTATAAATCGCTAACCAATAAAGCAAAAAACGCCCAGTAAGGCGTTTTGAGTTAGGTGTGCTTATTTCACTTCTGTAAACACAACGTGCTTGCGAAGTTTTGGTGAGTATTTCTTCAATTGAAGACGGTCTGGAGTGTTACGCTTGTTTTTAGAAGTAAGGTACAAGCGTTCACCAGATTCTTTGTGTTCAAGTGTAATATTTACGCGCATGGTATCTCCCTTCTATTATTCGGCTGATGCAGCTTTAGCGATCTTACGTCCTTTGTAGTATCCTTTAAGTGATACGCGGTGAGAACGTGAGTAATCTCCAGTAGTTTCGTCAAAGTTTACAGATGGAGCTGTTACTTTGTAGTGTGTACGACGTTTGTTTTTCTTCGCTTTTGACGTGCGACGTGCAGGTACTGCCATTTTGATTTCTCCTTTAGGTATTTAAATTCGATTCAATCTACTGATTTTCATCAACCATACTAGGATAACACATTTTTTTTGTAAAGTAAAGTTACTTGACAAAAAAAGATGAAAAAATTAAAAGGTCATTAACCAGATTAATCGAAATTTTCTGAAAATTCAAGAATTTTATTCTGTTCTTCATGCGGAAATTGTGCTATAATAGTAAAAACTGAAACGGGAGGGATAAGATGACTGAATTAGATACACGTCACCGCAGTAGCATTTATGACAGCATGGTGAAATCACCTAACCGTGCTATGCTTCGTGCGACTGGTATGACAGATAAGGACTTTGAAACACCGATTGTGGGAGTGATTTCAACTTGGGCGGAAAATACACCATGTAACATTCACTTGCATGATTTCGGGAAACTGGCTAAAGAAGGTGTCAAATCTGCAGGCGCTTGGCCTGTACAGTTTGGAACCATTACCGTAGCAGACGGGATCGCCATGGGAACGCCTGGTATGCGTTTCTCTCTAACATCTCGTGACATCATCGCGGACTCCATCGAGGCGGCTATGGGTGGTCACAACGTCGATGCCTTCGTCGCTATCGGTGGCTGTGACAAGAACATGCCTGGTTCTATGATTGCCATTGCCAATATGGATATCCCAGCTATTTTCGCTTACGGTGGTACTATCGCCCCTGGAAATCTTGATGGCAAAGACATCGACTTGGTTTCTGTATTTGAAGGAATCGGTAAGTGGAACCATGGTGACATGACAGCTGAGGACGTGAAGCGTCTTGAATGTAATGCCTGCCCTGGCCCTGGTGGCTGTGGTGGTATGTATACAGCTAATACCATGGCGACTGCTATCGAAGTTCTCGGTATGAGTTTGCCAGGATCTTCATCTCACCCAGCTGAATCAGCTGACAAGAAAGAAGATATCGAAGCAGCAGGACGAGCTGTTGTCAAGATGCTAGAGCTTGGTCTCAAACCATCAGATATCTTGACTCGTGAAGCTTTTGAAGATGCCATTACAGTAACCATGGCTCTCGGTGGGTCAACCAATGCCACTCTTCACTTGCTTGCCATTGCCCATGCGGCTAATGTTGACTTGTCACTTGAGGACTTCAATACAATCCAAGAGCGTGTACCTCACTTGGCCGACTTGAAACCTTCTGGTCAGTATGTCTTCCAAGATCTCTACGAAGTCGGTGGTGTCCCTGCGGTTATGAAGTACCTGTTGGCAAATGGTTTCCTTCACGGAGACCGCATTACATGTACTGGTAAGACTGTCGCTGAAAACTTGACCGACTTTGCAGACCTCACACCAGGTCAAAAAGTCATCATGCCACTGGAAAATCCAAAACGTGCAGACGGACCATTGATTATCTTGAACGGGAACCTTGCCCCTGATGGCGCGGTTGCTAAAGTATCAGGTGTTAAAGTGCGTCGTCACGTTGGACCAGCTAAGGTCTTTGACTCAGAAGAAGATGCTATCCAGGCTGTTTTGACAGATGAAATCGTTGATGGCGACGTTGTCGTTGTGCGTTTTGTTGGACCTAAGGGTGGTCCTGGTATGCCTGAGATGCTATCCCTTTCATCAATGATCGTTGGTAAAGGTCAAGGAGACAAGGTCGCCCTCTTGACAGATGGCCGTTTCTCTGGTGGTACATATGGTCTGGTTGTTGGACATATCGCTCCGGAAGCTCAGGATGGTGGACCGATTGCCTACCTTCGTACAGGTGATATCGTTACGGTTGACCAAGATACCAAAGAAATTTCCATGGCCGTATCCGATGAAGAACTTGAAAAACGTAAGGCAGAAACGACTTTGCCACCGCTTTACAGCCGTGGTGTCCTCGGTAAATACGCTCACATCGTATCATCTGCTTCACGTGGAGCCGTGACAGACTTCTGGAATATGGACAAGTCAGGTAAAAAATAAACTCATACTCTTCGAAAATCAAATTCAAACCACGTCAACGTCGCCTTACCGTACTCAAGTACAGCTTGCGGCTAGTTTTCTAGTTTGCTCTTCGATTTTCATTGAGTATCAAAAAAGCAAGCCATTTTTGGCTTGCTTATTTTTATCTTCAAAAGTGATTTGCCTGCTTAACGAGGTGGCAGTCCAAGGGCAATACGGCCGTAGCGACTGATTCGTGTGATTTTCCAAGCGGGCGACCAGGTAACTTCAACCTTGACATCTTCGATACCCTCGATTTGTTTCAGACCTGCGACGATTTCGATAGGCAAGCTTTCTGCACAATCGCAGGCGGTGTCAGTGAAGGTCATGACAATCTTGCAGAGACCCGTTTCGTCCAGATTGATTTCATAAATCAATCCTAGATTGTAAACATCCAATTCCACATCTGTATCAAAAACCTTCTCTAGTTTTTCGATAATTTGGTCTTGCAAGGCTAAAGCGCGGTCATTGATTTTGATATCGTCTCTCATAACAGTCCCTCCACGTGATAAATATCCTCTATTTTCTCATAATTCTGACAATTTGGCAAGTTTTTGATGAATTTTCTGAAAAGACTCTCTTGAGATTTTCTACTCTCACTGTTTTAATCCCTTTATTTATGGTAAAATAAGACTATTAAGTTTAAAGAGGATTCCCTATGAAATTACAAAAACCAAAAGGAACGCAGGATATTTTACCTGCTGAATCTGCCAAGTGGCAGTACGTTGAGGGCTTTGCCCGTGAAATTTTCAAGCGCTATAACTATGCGGAAGTGCGTACGCCTATTTTTGAGCACTACGAGGTCATCAGTCGCTCTGTCGGAGATACAACGGATATCGTAACCAAGGAAATGTATGATTTCTATGACAAGGGTGACCGCCATATCACTCTTCGTCCAGAAGGAACTGCGCCCGTTGTCCGTTCCTATGTGGAAAATAAACTCTTTGCTCCTGAAGTGCAAAAGCCAAGTAAGTTCTATTACATGGGACCTATGTTCCGTTATGAGCGTCCGCAAGCAGGTCGTTTGCGCCAGTTCCACCAGATCGGTGTTGAGTGTTTTGGCTCTAGCAATCCAGCTACCGATGTGGAAACCATCGCTATGGCAGCTCATTTCTTGAAAGAAATCGGCATCCAAGGTGTCAAACTACACCTCAACACTCTTGGAAATCCTGAGAGCCGTGCGGCTTACCGTCAAGCCTTGATTGATTATTTAACACCGCTCAAGGAGACCTTATCTAAGGATAGCCAACGTCGCTTGGAGGAAAATCCTCTTCGTGTCTTGGACTCTAAGGAGAAAGAAGACAAGGTGGCAGTGGAGAATGCGCCGTCTATCTTGGATTTCCTTGATGAAGAAAGTCAAGCTCATTTTGATGCTGTGCGTCAGATGTTGGAAAATCTGGGTGTAGACTATATCATCGATACCAATATGGTGCGTGGTCTGGACTACTACAACCACACGATTTTCGAGTTTATCACTGAAATCGAGGGCAATGACTTGACAGTCTGTGCAGGAGGTCGCTACGATGGCTTGGTTTCCTACTTTGGTGGCCCTGAGACTGCTGGATTTGGTTTTGGACTTGGTGTAGAGCGTCTGCTCCTCATCCTTGAAAAACAAGGTGTGGCCCTTCCTATCGAGAACGCTCTAGATGTCTATATCGCAGTCTTGGGTGAAGACGCAAATGTCAAGGCCTTGGAGTTGGTACAGGCTCTTCGCCAACAAGGATTCAAAGCAGAGCGTGATTACCTCAACCGTAAACTCAAAGCTCAGTTCAAGTCAGCCGATGTTTTTGCTGCTAAGACTCTTATCACCCTAGGAGAGAGCGAAGTCGAAAGCGGACAAGTGACAGTCAAGAACAACCAAACTCGAGAAGAAGTTCAAGTGTCACTTGATGCTATCAATCAAAATTTCTCAGAAATCTTTGAAAAATTAGGCTTTTAATAGTAGAAAAACTGGTCAGGATCTTATTCCTGACCGTTTTCTTTTACAAAATGACAAAAATCTTAAACCTTTTGACAAATATAATTGTCAAAAATAAAAAGATGTGTTACAATGAAATCAAGTTAAGAACAAAGGAGTAAAGACATGCTAAAAAATCGTCTAAAAGAGCTTCGGGCTCGCGATGGTTTGAATCAAACTGAACTGGCCAAGCTAGCTGGCGTGTCCAGGCAAACCATCAGTTTGCTAGAACGGGATGAGTACACCCCATCCATCGTCATTGCCCTGAAGATTGCTCAGATATTCCATGAGCCAGTCGAGTCGGTATTTCGTATAGAGGAGGATGAGGAATGAATAAGTATAAAGTGATTTATTATCTATCTATAGTTGTGTTTATCGTTAATTTTTTGGCTATGATCGGAAGCCTATTTGGTTGGTTTACAATTGTTGAAAGCAAATATCTCTTCTGGATTAACATAGTTTTACTATTAGTCTTTAGATGGGTAGAGAGAAAAATAAAATTCAAAAAGGTTGAAAAAGGAGAAAAATCATGAGAGAGTTTTTAGCAGGTTTTCAAGTCGATACTGAGCACAAAGAACTTGCGGGTGTTTGTGCAGGTTTAGCAAATTATTTTAACATTCAAGCCAATATCGTTCGTTTGGTGACAGTCTTGTTATTTCTCTCTTCGACAGAGATTGGGATTATAACAGTAACTCTCTATGCCTATCTAGCAGGTTGGCTTGGGAATGAACCCTTGGGAGATGGAGCAAAAAAAGCAAGAAATCAAGCTATTCTCTTACTTGCTGTTTGTTTGATTTTGGTATCACTTGGAACAGAAGGCTTAACAGCTATTTATGAATCAGGGAAAGCATTTGGTCAGTGGTTAGTTGGATTGGTTTAGATTAGAAAGAGTATGAATATGAAAAAGAAACGTGGATTGTTATTTTTAATGGCTGTTATCTTGGGAGGCTTCTTGGGCATGTTTGCAGGGATGTTTAAGGCCTATACCGAAAACTATGGAAGCATTTTAGATGTCAAAACTGTGATTCCATGGATATCATCTATTTGTTTACTGTTAGGTTTCATTAGTATGTTTTTGACTTTCGATTTCTTAAAGAAAAGCAGAAAATTTCACTCCTTGTATAAAGAGGAAATGGATGATGATCTGAATGAAACCTATTATGTACAAATGTATCGTAATCTCGAGTTTGGAACTATTGCTTTTAATAGTGCAAGCGTAGCGATTTTTTTGGCTCTTTTCATCTCAGGTAGTGAAGTAATTGTACTAAATATCAGCTATATAACCTTATCTCTTTCTTTTTTGGCATTAGTGATGATTTTCAGTGCTCAAAAATATCTCTATAAGACCATTGCGATCGTTCGTCAGTTTGATTTGGAATTCTTCTCTACACCAAAGGATGTCTTGGACTACGTAAACTCCTATGATGAAGGGGAGCGTCAGGCTAATTTGGAACAAAGTTTTCGAATTTTATTCCAATTAAATCAGTATGTCTTACCAGGTCTCTATTTTTTGATTGCTATCTTTTCTTTATTGACAGGAGAGATTCAGTTACTAGCCTTCTTGCTTGTAGGAGCGATCCATATTTATATCAATGTGATGCAATTACCTATGATAAAACGTTATTTCAAATAGGAGGTCTTTATGAAACTACTTAAAAACCTTGGCTGGTTTCTTCTAGCCATTCTATCCTTTTACTTTGGCTATGGTATGGTTCAGAGCATGGCTCTGTCAGCTCTTGGACTAGGGGCTTCAATCTTTGGAGTCTTACCTCTTTATGTCGCTCTGTCAGGAGCCTATGTTTATGGAGTTTACAGATGGTATCAGACAGAAAAGGTTAGCATCCAGACGACGGTTTTTAATCGTTATATTTGGTTGCCAACTCTGGTTTTGCTAGTGGCGATTACAGCCCAGTTCTTTTTGCCAGATGATCCGTCGGTCAACCAACAAATCGTATCACAATTGACAGTTGCTCAGCCTGTCTTTGGTTTCTTTATGGTAGTGGTCTTTGCTCCTCTGACGGAAGAACTCGTCTTTAGAGGGATGTTAGCGCGCTATCTCTTTCCTAAGCAAAATAATAGCAAACAGACAGCTCTGTTTCTCCTCGTATCGAGTGTGCTCTTTGCCTTGATTCATTTTCCAGGGACTTTGCAACAGTTTTTAGTTTATGCTAGTCTGGGATTGAGTTTGGGTCTGGCTTATGTGAGCCGAAAAGGTCTTCTTTACAGCATTTCTTTACACGCTTTGAATAATTTAATCGGCTTTTTGATGATACTCATGCTATAATAGAGTCAGGAGGTCACATGAAACGAGTAATTTTATTAGCAGTGATACAGGCAGTCGTTCTCTTCTTTATTATCGGGGGGCTTGCCTATGCCTTTAAAGGCGACTTCTTTTACAACTATCTAGCAGTTGTCTTTGCGCCTATTGCAGGTGTCTTGCGTTTTGCTTCGGCTTATGCGACGGAGATTGTTCTACCTAAAAAGGCAGCTGAGATTGCTGAAAAGCGTAAAAAAGGTTAAGAATCATAATCAGAGAATCCGATAATGCTTTCATCGGATTTTTTGTCTGTTCGTTTTGATTTCTAAAGACAATCAAACTTTTCTGATGATTTTCATGAAGAGCTTGCGCTTTTATGGTAAAATAGTAACAGAATAAAAGAGGAGAGAAACAATGAAACGTAGTATGTATGCTGGTCGTGTTCGTGAGGAATATATCGGACAAGAAATTACCTTGAAAGGATGGGTTGGCCGTCGTCGTGACTTGGGTGGTTTGATCTTTATCGACCTTCGTGACCGTGAAGGGATCATGCAGTTGGTTATCAACCCTGAAAAAGTTTCTGCAGAGGTTATGGCAACAGCTGAAAGTCTTCGTAGCGAATTTGTTATCGAGGTGACTGGACAAGTCGCTGCGCGTGAGCAAGCCAATGATAAATTGCCGACTGGTGCGGTTGAGTTGAACGTGACAGCTTTGACAGTGCTTAATACAGCCAAAACAACACCTTTTGAGATTAAGGATGGGATTGAGGCCAATGACGATACGCGTTTGCGTTACCGTTACCTTGACCTTCGTCGTCCAGAGATGTTGGAAAATCTCAAGCTTCGTGCCAAGGTGACTCATTCTATCCGTAACTACTTGGATGAGTTGGAGTTTATTGATGTGGAGACGCCATTCCTTTCTAAGTCAACACCAGAAGGGGCGCGTGACTATTTGGTGCCATCTCGTGTCAACAAAGGACATTTCTACGCCCTTCCTCAAAGTCCACAAATCACTAAGCAATTGTTGATGAATGCTGGATTTGACCGTTACTACCAAATCGTCAAATGTTTCCGTGACGAGGACTTGCGTGGAGACCGTCAGCCTGAGTTTACCCAGGTCGACTTGGAAACGTCATTCCTTAGTGAGCAAGAAATCCAAGATATCACAGAAGGCTTGATTGCGCGCGTGATGAAAGAAACAAAAGGCATCGAAGTAACGCTTCCATTTCCTCGTATGAAGTACGATGATGCGATGGCTCTTTACGGTTCTGATAAGCCAGATACCCGTTTTGATATGTTGCTTCAGGACTTGACAGAAGTGGTAAAAGGTGTTGATTTTAAAGTCTTCTCAGAAGCACCTGCTGTTAAAGCCATTGTAGTCAAAGGAGCTGCGGACAACTACTCACGTAAAGACATCGACAAGATGACCGAAGTAGCCAAACAGTACGGTGCCAAAGGTCTTGCTTGGGTCAAGGTAGTTGATGGAGAATTAAATGGACCGGTTGCCAAGTTTTTGACGGGTATCCAAGGAGAATTGACTGCAGCACTTGGTCTTGAAGATAAGGATTTGGTTCTATTTGTAGCGGATACGCTTGAAGTGGCTAATGCAACACTAGGCGCCCTTCGTGGACGTATTGCCAAAGAGCTTGGCTTGATTGATAACGACAAATTTAACTTCCTCTGGGTAGTTGACTGGCCAATGTTTGAATGGTCTGAAGAAGAAGGTCGTTACATGAGTGCCCACCATCCGTTTACCCTTCCACAGGAAGAGACAGCTCACGAATTAGAAGGTGATTTGGCTAAGGTTCGTGCCATTGCCTACGATATCGTTTTGAACGGTTATGAGCTTGGAGGTGGTAGCCTCCGTATCAACCAAAAAGACCTTCAAGAACGCATGTTCAAGGCTCTTGGTTTCTCAGCCGAAGAAGCAAATGACCAGTTTGGTTTCCTTCTTGAGGCTATGGACTATGGTTTCCCACCACACGGTGGTTTGGCGATCGGTCTTGACCGTTTTGTCATGTTGCTTGCAGGAGAAGAAAATATCCGTGAAGTCATTGCCTTTCCTAAGAACAATAAGGCAACCGATCCAATGACACAAGCTCCATCAACAGTCGCTCTCAAACAACTAGAGGAACTCAGCTTACAAGTAGAAGAAGATGAAACAAGCAAAACAAATTAAGCGGTGGCGCTATTATCTGCGCCGCTTTGCTTATCAGATAAAAATCTTACGAGTTTTACAAAGTATCTCTCGGGAAAAATATGATGAGAAAGTCTCGGCTTCTCTGGTTTATGGCTTTTTGTCAGCAGTAGCAGTCAATTTCTTTTTTCAACCAGGACACGTTTACTCCAGTGGTGCGACGGGTTTGGCACAGATTATCTCTGCTTTGAGTAATCACTGGTTTGGTTTTTATATTCCGATATCGCTAACCTTTTATGCTATCAATTTTCCATTGATGATTTTAGCTTGGTATCAGATTGGGCATAAGTTTACAATCTTTACCTTTATCACGGTATCCATGAGCTCCCTCTTTATCCAGCTTGTGCCAGTTGTGACCTTGACAGAGGATCCCATCATCAATGCCCTTTTTGGGGGCGTTGTCATGGGCTTGGGGATTGGTTTTGCGCTCCGTAACAATATTTCTAGCGGAGGTACAGATATCGTCAGTCTGACCATTCGAAAGAAAACGGGTAAGAATGTCGGCAGTATTTCTTTCTTGGTAAATGGAACCATCATGCTGATAGCAGGTCTGACCTTTGGTTGGAAATACGCCCTCTACTCTATGATCACCATCTTTGTATCCAGTCGTGTGACAGACGCGGTCTTTACAAAGCAAAAACGCATGCAGGCCATGATTGTGACCAATAATCCTGACAAGGTAATCGCAAGAATCCATAAAAAATTGCACCGCGGAGCAACCATGATCCACGATGCAGAAGGAACCTATAATCATGAGAGAAAAGCAGTCTTGATTACGGTTATCACGCGAGCAGAGTTTAATGATTTTAAACACATCATGAAACAGGTCGATCCGACAGCCTTTGTCTCTGTATCCGAAAATGTCCACATCCTAGGACGATTCGTAGAAACAGACAATTAATAATACTCAAAAGACCAGCCTTGAGGCTGGTCTTTATTTTTCGATAATTTTGTGCCCAATCAACTGGCGGTAACAAATCTGTTTATTGTTTTTGGCATCGTTAATAATCTGGAGAATGGTTTCAAAGGAAACACGCCCGAGTTCTAAGCTATTGATATCCACATAGGCCGCCAAGTTCAGTTTAGGGTTGACCGAGTCAAAGCTGAGGACAGGGACATCCAGTTGGTGTTTTGCGATGTAATCACAGACCCCTGCAGCAAGAAGGCTATCAATAGTAATAATAGCATCAATATTTGGATCATGTTCGAAGAGAAGTTTACTAAAGCGATAACCATTATCTTCAAGAAATTCGGTCGCAAAGTAGGTCAGATTTGGATCAATAGGAAGTTGGTATTGTTTAAGAGCTAACTCATAACCCATTAGACGATCTTGTGTTACGAAAAGTTTTTTGGTTCCTCCGATAAAAGCAATTCGCTTGCATCCTTTTTTGATGAAATATTCTGTCGCATCAAAACCAGCCTGGACATTGTCATTATCAACAAGCGGAATGAAGGGAGATAGAGATTTACCTAAGATAAGGAAAGGAAATTGCTCATCTGCTACTAGCTTAACCAAAGGATCCTCTTCTTGGGCATAGAGGAAAATCAAACCATCTACACGCTTACCATAGACCATCTGAGAAATAGCTTTGAGCCGCTCTTTTGCATCTTTCCCCGTTGCAATCTGGATAGCATAGTGGTTCTCAGATGCCACTTGGGCGATCCCTCGTAGAACAGATGGGAAGAAAGGATTTTGGTAAAAGGCATCCGAGTCGTCAGGGAGCACTAGGCCGATAACTTGAGTATAGCTACTTACCAAGCTACGAGCATTGAGGTTGGGATGGTAGTTGAGCTCCTTCATCGCCTTGCGAACTCGTTTTTTGGTTTCATCACTAATCGTTGATTTATTTTGAATGACGCGGGTTACAGTTGAAGGTGAGACACCTGCAGCCTTGGCCACATCTTTAATCGTCACGGGCATAAAAATCTCCTATTTATGATAATCTGGATCACGGAAATGTGTCTTGTAAAAAATAGTGACCAGATAAAGAACAAAAAGAATGTTTTGTACAGTGATAAGGGTTGTCATATTTTGGCCAAAAAGTCCCAAAATAAGTGTAATCAAAGTTGGTAATCCTAAACAATTCAAGATAAAATGGTAGCACTCTTTAAAGCTCCTAAATGAAAAGAGGCGTGATCTTTTGGTGATATAAAGGAGAAGACTAGCTACAAGAGAGACAATGAAGAAATTCAATCCAAAGAGAAAGCTTGCACCGAGAACGAGAAAGAGACTGATATAGACACGGTTTTGTTGATACCAGTCTTTAGAAATGGCCTGGGTAAGATCTTCCTTACTCTGGAAACTCTCCGTTTGAATCGCGTGGTAGCGAATGCGAGTCAGTTCCTTACTTTCCTTGCTGATGACGAGTTCTTCCGTATCAAAATGAAGTTGCAAGTCCTTTGGCAATTCTTTGTTTTGGCTTGGGCCAATCACAAGAGAAGGTTGCTGATTCTTAGTGCCTGAGTAGTTCAACTTTCCATCAACGATTTGTGCATTCTCTGACAAGTCCATGATTGCTTCATCTGTCAGTGGAGTGTAGACATTATCGATAAAGGTATCCAGTGGATACGTCTCCTGAGAGCTGTTTTGAATGGCAATCGGAACCATAGACAAGCTGATGAGGAAAATGCTCGTAAAGAGAAGCTGAAACCAGTTGAGGCCGAAACGTTTTGATAGGGGCTTACGAAATCCCCAGATACTAGAGAAATACGAGAATGGATATGGAAGCATAGGCATCTTTCTAAAAGTGTTTTCTATATGAGTATTATTATATAGAGAAATGTGCTTTATTTCAAGTCTAGGAGATAAATTGCTTGTTGCAAGAATATTATTTACAGTAACAATCGCTAACACTCAATGAAAATCAAAGAGCAAACTAGGAAGCTAGCCGCAGGTTGCTCAAAGCACAGCTTTGAGGTTGGAGATAAAGCTGACGTGGTTTGAAGAGATTTTCGAAGAGTATAAAATGAAAAAGGGTGGCGGGGATAAATTATCCCTTGTCGCCACCACTTGTAAGCCCTGAAACAAAGTTCTTTTGTAGGAAGAAGAAGAGAATACAGATTGGAAGGGCGATGAGGATAGCACCTGCTGAGAAGTAGGCGATCTTCATGTTTTTCACATTGCTAACGAAGGTCTGGAGACCAACGGCAACAGTAAAGTATTCTTTCTCACGAAGCAAGAAACTAGAGAGGATGTAATCCCCGAAAGGTCCCATGAAGGCCCAGAGGGCTTGTACAGCTACCATTGGGCGAACGAGCGGAAGGACAATTTGCCAGAAGCGACGGAAGTGTCCTGCACCATCTAGTTTTGCAGATTCGTCAAGAGACATTGGTACGGTATCGAAGTAACCTTTCATGAGCCAAGCATTCATCGGAATACCTCCACCGACGTAGAGGAAGATGAGGAACCAGCTATGGTTAAGGGCGTTCAACATAAGCGCCATAACGAAGAAGGCGGTCAATGCGGCCATGGTTGGCACCATTTGGATAATCAAGAAGAAGACCAAACTTTGTTTACGAGCCAAGAAGTTGTAACGGCTGTAGGCATAACCAGCAAGGACGATGATACTTGTTTGAACAACCATGGTAATCAAGGCGATGATCAAGGTATTGAGGTACCAAGTACCGTACAAGGTTTCAGTAAAGAGTCCTTTAAAGTTATCAAAATTGAAGTCGATGTTAGTATCGAGTTTAAAGGCTGCGACGTTACCTGCTTTAAAGGCTGACATGATGGTAATCAAAAGTGGATAGATAATGACAATTGATAGGCCAATCAAGTAGAGGTAAGTGAGGGTTTGAGTCAGTCTACGTTTGAGTTTGATTGAGTTATTCATCTTAGACGTCCTCCATATCAAATGCGTGTAGTTTCTTGAATGCGATCATAGAGATAGAGATGACAATGATTGAGATAATCAAGGTAACAGCTGCCGCCATAGAGTATTGAGGAGATGTACCTGTTGTCAAACGGTAAATCCATGAAATCAAGATATCAGTTGAACCGGCTCCGCCTCCGACAGTACCAGGACCTCCACCATTAAAGAGATACATGATAGAGAAGTTGTTAAAGTTGAAGGTGTATTGGCTAATCAATGTTGGAGCTGCAACAGCCAAGATCATTGGGAAAGTGATGTTGCGGAATTTTTGCCAAGCATTAGCACCATCGATGTAAGCCGCTTCGTAGAGGTCGTTAGGAATAGACTGCAAGATACCCAAGGTCAAAACGTAAATGTATGGGAATCCTAGCCAACCTTGCATCATAATCAAGGCAATCTTAGTCCAAGTTGGGTCTGTTTTCCAAGGGATAAGAGCTCCATCTAGGAAAGGAAGAACCTTAGACAAAAGAGGCAAGACTTGGGTGTTGATAGCACCGACACTATCATTAAACATATTTGAGAATGTCAAGATAGTGATGAAGGCTGGAACTGCCCAAGGAAGAAGGAAAATAACACCAAAGATACGTTTTCCTTTGATAAATGGTTGATTGGCAATGATTGCTGTAAAGATACCAATAACAATCTGCAAAGTAGAAGCAGCTAAAGCCCAGATAATGGTCCAAGAAAGAACGGAACCAAAGGCTGAACGGAAGGTACTCAAGCTCCAGATGTTTGTGAAGTTCGTCAAACCAACCCAGTCCAACAATTTATTTGGTGGTAAGTGTTGGAAGTCATAGTTGGTAAAGGCAATCATCAAGGTTACGATAACTGGAAAGATAATCGCAAATGTCATCGCTACATACGATGGGATGATCAAAAGGTATGGGAATCCATTCTCATAAATACCTTTAATCATATCCTTAAAGGTACGAGCTACAGGAATCCCGTTGTTGATACGTTTAGCAGTTGTATGTGCGTCCTTGATATTAAAGATATAAAAGAGCAAGTAAACGACAACAAAGATAGAATGGAAAGCACCACGAATCAGCATGAAAAGTGAATTGTCACGACCAGGTTTGTCACCAAGAGTGACCAAATTGCTCAATTCAGGGGTTGCAAGTGTTAGAAAATACAGAACAAATAAGACAGTAACACCAAGGAAAATAAATCCTTTCGCTTTTTGTTTGTTATAAATTTGTCCTAAACCAGGAATGATTGACAGCAAGGCTGCTTTGCGAGGCTGTTGTTTTTCCATGATTACTCCTTTCATAGGATGCGAGATAAAACTCGGATTCAATCGTAAGATACGTACGTATAATAATAGGCGTATCTATAAATTCAAAGGGGGATTTTGCTTCCACCCCCCTTGAACAAATCAATTATTCACCAAATTTTTGTTTGATTGTGTCCTTAATCAATGTTACAGCATCATTAGCAGCTGTTTTCGCATCTTTCGTACCACTTACAGCTTCAAAGAGCATTGTTTTAGCTGGGTCCCAAACAGCTGACATTTGAGAGATGTTTGGCATTGGTTGAGCGTTCTTGAACTGTTCAATCACGGCTGTTGTCAACTCATCTTTTTTGCCTTCAGCATAAGTACGAGCTTCAGTATTAGCTGGGATTTCGTTTGTTACATCGTAGAATGCTTTTTGTTGTTCAGTTGAAACTAGGAAGTCTACAAATTTTTGAGCTCCTTCAAGGTTCTTAGTGCTTGCTGGGATAACCCAAGCTTTACCACCACCAAATGTTTCATAGTTTTTACCGTTTGGAAGAGTTGGGATAGTCGCAACACCGTAGTTTACTTTAGCATCTTTGAATGCTTGAGCTTTCCAAGGACCATCGATGATAGCAGCAGTTTTACCTTCTTGGAATTGAGTTTGGATTAAGTTTGGAGCTCCTTCAGTATCTTGCATACCTTTAGGCCATTTTTCGTACCAAGATTTAGCGTATTCGATACCTTTGATTGCTCCGTCGTTTGCAAGTCCGATATCTTTAGGATCTTTACCGTTTTGGCCAAATACATAACCGCCATTACCAGCAAGAAGTCCGTATGCGTAGTAGAAGTTTGTCCAGTCAGCTAGGAAGGCAGTTGTTTTGCCATCTTCACCAGCGAAAGCGTATTTGCTGTCTTTAGCAAGGTTTTCCAAATCAGCAAATGTTTTAGGAGCTTCTTTAAGCAAATCTTTGTTATAGTACAAAACGAGTGATTCGATGACAGCTGGAGCACCATAGACTTTACCACCAACAGTTACAAGTGATTTTGTTTTATCGTCTGTCTTCGCACCATCACTAAGAGTTACTTCTGAAAGTTGTCCGTCAGTACCAAGGCTACCTACACGGTCGTATGGAGCCATCATAACATCAGGAGCTTTACCAGATTGGTTGTCTAGAGAAAGGTTATCAAGACCACCCATTTGGTCTCCTGTTTTGATGGTAACTTTTACGCCAGATTCTTTTTCATAAGCTTTTGCAGCTGATTCAGCAAAGGCTTTATATTGGTCTTCAACGTAGAAAGTGATTTCTTTCGCTTCTGAAGAGCTAGTATCAGCTGCTTTGTCAGCAGTTTTGCTTCCGCAAGCCACCAAGAGCAAGCTAGCGAGAGTAGCAGTTCCGAGCACAGCAGCGCTCTTCATGAATTTAGATGACATAGTGTATTCCTCCTAAAGAATAACAGTTATAATTTATTTGGGAAACGCAAACGTTTTCCTTTATGAGCTTAGTATAGCACAAATAGAAAACGGTTGCAAGGTTTTTTTGAAAAAATTTTAAAAAATTTTTAAGGTTTGGAAGTGGAGATGATTGCCTTTAATAGGAAGAAAACATCCTAAACGCTGATTTTCTTATTTTGTGAAAACCAAGGGAAACGATTGCGTTAATTTAGCCTGATTTTCAGAAAATATAGCAGATGTTTGGAACGAATTATCTTAAATCAGAAAATCTTAAAAAATTTTTTCGCTTATTTCGTAAAATATCAGTGGAGATAAGTTTTAGTTAGATAAAAAATAATTCAAAAAAATTTTAAAAACGCTTGCATTTGTCTCTGAAATACGCTATACTTAATTCAACGCAAACGTTTGCGCCTTGATTTGCGCAGCGTTTTATTACAAACACATGAGGTGCTATTATGAAAAAACGTCAAAGTGGTGTGTTGATGCACATCTCTTCTCTTCCAGGAGCTCACGGGATTGGATCATTTGGCCAAAGCGCCTATGATTTCGTTGACTTCTTGGTTCGTACCAAGCAACGTTACTGGCAAATCCTCCCTCTTGGGACAACAAGCTATGGAGATTCTCCTTATCAATCCTTCTCAGCTTTTGCTGGGAACACGCATTTTATCGACCTTGATATCTTGGTAGAGCAAGGCTTGCTCGAAGCTAGTGACCTTGAAGGTGTTGACTTTGGTAGCGATGCATCTGAAGTTGACTATGCGAAGATTTATTACGCACGTCGTCCGCTTTTAGAAAAAGCAGTTAAACGCTTCTTGGAAGTGGGTGATGTCAAAGATTTTGAGAAGTTTGCTCAAGACAACCAATCATGGCTTGAACTCTTTGCAGAGTATATGGCGATTAAAGAGCATTTTGACAATCTTGCTTGGACAGAATGGCCAGACGCAGATGCTCGTGCGCGTAAAGCTTCAGCACTTGAAAGCTACCGTGAGAAATTGGCAGACAAGTTGGTTTACCACCGTGTGACTCAATACTTCTTCTTCCAACAATGGTTGAAATTGAAAGCATACGCTAACGATAACCACATTGAAATCGTTGGAGACATGCCAATTTACGTCGCAGAAGATTCAAGCGACATGTGGGCAAATCCACACCTCTTCAAGACAGATGCCAGCGGCAAGGCGACTTGCATCGCAGGATGTCCGCCGGATGAGTTTTCTGCAACTGGTCAACTTTGGGGGAACCCAATCTATGACTGGGAAGCAATGGACAAAGACGGTTACAAATGGTGGATTGAACGCTTGCGCGAAAGCTTCAAAATCTACGATATCGTTCGTATCGACCACTTCCGTGGTTTCGAATCTTACTGGGAAATTCCTGCTGGTTCCGATACAGCAGCACCTGGTAAATGGGTGAAAGGTCCTGGCTACAAGCTTTTTGCAGCCGTTAAGGAAGAACTTGGTGAGCTAAATATCATCGCAGAAGACCTTGGCTTCATGACAGATGAAGTGATCGAGTTGCGCGAACGTACTGGCTTCCCAGGAATGAAGATTCTTCAGTTTGCCTTCAATCCAGAAGACGAAAGTATCGATAGCCCACACTTGGCACCTGCTAACTCTGTTATGTACACAGGAACACACGATAACAATACGGTTCTTGGTTGGTACCGTAATGAGATCGACGATCCAACTCGTGAATACATGGCCCGCTACACGAACCGTAAAGAGTATGAAACAGTGCCACACGCGATGCTCCGTACAGTCTTTTCATCAGTGAGCTTTATGGCTATTGCCACTATGCAAGATTTGCTAGAATTGGATGAGGCGGCTCGCATGAACTACCCATCTACTCTTGGCGGAAACTGGTCTTGGCGTATGACTGAAGATCAATTGACACCAGCTGTCGAGGACAATTTGCTTGACTTGACTACAATTTATCGCCGAATCAATGAAAATATGGTAGAATTAAAGAAATAAGACATTATCAGGAGACACAAAAATGTTACCATTAAACGAATTTGTACAAAAACGTTACAATAAAACCATCGCGAAATGTAGTAACGAAGAGCTTTACCTTGCTCTTCTCAACTACAGCAAGCTTGCTAGCAGCCAAAAACCAGTGAACACTGGTAAGAAGAAAGTTTACTACATCTCAGCTGAGTTCTTGATTGGTAAACTCTTGTCAAACAACTTGATCAACCTTGGTCTTTACGACGATGTGAAAAAAGAACTTGCTGATGCTGGTAAAGACTTGATCGAAGTTGAAGAAGTAGAATTGGAACCATCTCTAGGGAATGGTGGATTGGGACGCTTGGCAGCCTGCTTTATCGACTCAATCGCTACTCTTGGTTTGAACGGTGACGGTGTTGGTTTGAACTACCACTACGGTCTTTTCCAACAAGTCCTTAAAAACAACCAACAAGAGACTATTCCTAACGCTTGGTTGACAGAGCAAAACTGGTTGGTACGCTCAAGCCGTAGCTACCAAGTTCCATTTGCGCACTTTACCTTGACATCAACACTTTATGATATTGATGTTCCTGGTTACAAAACTGCAACTAAGAACCGCTTGCGTTTGTTTGACTTGGACTCAGTTGATTCTTCTATCATTAAAGACGGTATCAACTTTGACAAGACAGATATCGCTCGCAACTTGACTCTTTTCCTTTACCCAGATGATAGTGACCGTCAAGGTGAATTGCTCCGTATCTTCCAACAATACTTCATGGTTTCAAATGGTGCGCAATTGATCATCGACGAAGCAATCGAAAAAGGAAGCAACTTGCATGACCTTGCGGACTACGCAGTTGTACAAATCAACGATACACACCCATCAATGGTGATCCCTGAATTGATCCGTCTTTTGACTGCACGCGGTATCGAACTTGACGAAGCAATCTCAATCGTTCGTAGCATGACTGCCTACACTAACCACACAATCCTTGCTGAAGCCCTTGAAAAATGGCCTCTTGAATTCTTGGAAGAAGTGGTTCCTAACTTGGTACCAATCATCAAAGAATTGGACCGTCGTGTGAAGGCAGAATACAAAGACCCAGCTGTTCAAATCATCGATGAGAGTGAACGTGTCCACATGGCTCACATGGACATCCACTATGGATACAGTGTTAACGGGGTTGCAGCCCTCCACACTGAAATCTTGAAGAACTCAGAGTTGAAAGCTTTCTACGATATCTATCCAGAAAAATTCAACAACAAAACAAACGGTATTACATTCCGTCGTTGGCTCATGCATGCCAACCCAAGACTGTCTCACTACTTGGATGAGATTATTGGCCGTGGTTGGCACCATGAAGCAGATGAGCTTGAAAAACTCTTGTCTTATGAAGATAAGGCTGCTGTCAAAGAAAAATTGGAAAGCATCAAGGCTCACAACAAACGTAAATTGGCTCGTCACTTGAAAGAGCACCAAGGTGTGGAAATCAATACAAACTCTATCTTTGATATCCAAATCAAACGTCTTCACGAGTACAAACGCCAACAAATGAACGCTTTGTATGTCATCCACAAATACCTTGATATCAAGGCTGGCAACATCCCTGCTCGCCCAATCACAGTCTTCTTTGGTGGTAAAGCAGCTCCTGCCTACACAATTGCCCAAGACATCATTCACTTGATCCTTTGCTTGTCAGAAGTGATTGCAAATGATCCAGAAGTAGCTCCACACTTGCAAGTCGTAATGGTTGAAAACTATAACGTTACTGCAGCAAGCTTCTTGATCCCAGCATGTGACATTTCTGAACAAATCTCACTTGCTTCTAAAGAAGCTTCAGGTACTGGTAACATGAAATTCATGTTGAACGGAGCTTTGACTCTTGGTACTATGGACGGAGCTAACGTGGAAATCGCTGAGTTGGTTGGCGACGACAACATCTATATCTTTGGAGAAGATTCAGAAACTGTTATTGACCTTTACGCAAAAGCAGCATACAAATCAAGCGAATTCTACGCACGCAAAGCCATCAAACCATTGGTTGACTTCATCGTCAGCGACGCTGTTCTTGCAGTAGGTAAGAAAGAACGCTTGGAACGTCTTCACAACGAATTGATCAACAAAGACTGGTTCATGACTCTCCTTGACTTGGAAGACTACATCAAGGTGAAAGAGCAAATGCTTGCTGACTACGAAAACCGTGACGCATGGTTGGATAAAGTCATCGTCAACATTGCCAAAGCAGGATTCTTCTCATCTGACCGTACAATTGCACAGTACAACGAAGATATCTGGCACTTGAACTAAGATACAAATTTATACTAATACATTTTGTAAAAAAGCGAGTTTCGATTGAAATTCGCTTTTTTGAATGATGTGGCTTTTAGTCAATCTTGTAAGTAAAAGAAGAGAAATCATAGACGTATTGAAGGTTTAACACTCTCTTTCAACCTCATGCTTCTTCTTAGTTGACCACCTCATATAGCTTGTATCCGCTTACGTAAAGTGTTATAATATGATTGCAGGAAAGAGGGTGTTCTTATGTGGAAAAAATATTTTTCAAAATATAAATGGACTGATTTATTTTGGATTCTTTTTGTAATTTGGTCATGCCTTTATATGGGTAATAGTAGTTCCTTTCCACTGACTCATCAAGAAATCTCTTTTCATGGATGTTGTTATGGGGCATCACTTGCCTCATTTCACTTGCTATTTATTGATAAATTTGTTATTTCGAATCGAAAATAAATGGAGAGGTTAAAATTTTTTCCACTTTTCGGATAGACAGTTGAAAAATCGCGATTTAAACCCGCACTTCAAAAAGAGGTGCGGGTTTTGTAGTATCTCCAAAACTAGCTTACAATACTTTCCCCACAAGGATCTCTGCTTCGATGGTAATCTCTGTCAGTTGGCTCCAGTCAATCTTGGTTTGGTCAACATGAAACAGTAAGGGTGTCATGGCAAGCAGGGCTTGGCGTTGCTCTGCTGTGATAGGTTTTGTTAAGGAGGCAATCTGACGAGATTGGATGCTGAAGTGTTCCTGGAAGTGTTCTTTGATATCTTGATTAGAATAATCCTTCTTTGTTAGCTGGTCCTGCACCATCTGACGGATTTCTTTGAGGTGATTTTCAGTTGGGATGACCTTTATCAAGATTCCATCTTTGGATAGAACGCGACGAAATTCCCCATAGTTGGCAGGAGAGAAGATATCAAGCAGGATATCCATGCTGGCGTCTTTTATAGGAAGGCGAGCTAAGTCCCCAACAAACCAGTTGACCGCCCAGTTTGGTTCGCTCTTGGCAGCGATTTGAACGGAATCTTTTGAAATATCAAAGGCGTAAAAGGTTTTGTCAGAGTGACTTTCTTGGAGCTTGCGAGAGTAGAAGCCTTCGCCACAACCGATATCCAAGACTGTTTTTGCGGATGGTTTAGTGGCTAGTAAGTCGGAGATACCTTCTAAGATAGCCTGATAAAAGCCAGCCTCTAGGATTTCTTGGCGGTTTTGAAAGTTTTCCTTGTCGTAGTTGGCAGATTGCTTGATTTGAGGAGCCAAGTTGACATAGCCAAATTTTGCCAAGTCAAAAGAATGACGATTGCTACACTTGAGACTGCTCTCTATTAAGGTTAGATTTTCTTGGCAGATAGGACAGGCAAAGGCAGTCGCAGCAGCGAAGCGCTGAAGTTTGGGTTTGAGATTTGTATTCATAGTTTAAGTGTATCAAAAGAGGCAAATGAAAGCAACTTTAGAAATAAGTAGATGGGAGATTCAGTAGAAATAAAACTAATTCTCCAATTTATAAAATGAAATTGCTTTTATATCTAAATTGCTATATAATAATGATAAGGAGGAAACGACTATGTTAAAAGAAGTATTAACCATCGCAAAAGCTGCGAAAAAATCATCACTCTTTTTGGGTGGTGTAGCATTTGGCACTCTTGGTTTGAAAATCTTGGCAAGTAAAGAAGCTAAAAAAGGCTATTCTAAAGCTTTGGCTAAGGCTTACAAATTGAAAGACGAATTGGATGCATCTGTTTCTATTGTGAAACAACATGGAGACGATGTCTTGCAAGATGCCAAATATTTGTACGAGCAAGAGAAAAAAGAAGAGCAATTAGATAGCCTTATAGGAGAATAATATGTCTTTTAAAGTGCTACATAGAGGATACCAACATATCCGACTATCATCTTCTTTTTCACTTACCTTGGATATTCAAGACTATCTTCGTTCCTTGGCGAGAGATGAAAAGGGGATTGAGTCTATCCAGTTTTACATGGATCAACAGCACTTTACTCTACGCATAAAAGAAGGCTTTTCTGTATTAGATAATGCAGAAGCCTTTTTAAAAAGAATTGATAAAGGGAAAGTTTCTGAGTTGATGACTCTTCCCATTCGTAGAGAAGAGAGTGCTTATTCTATTGTTTCAGGTGCAGCGATTAAGCGTGTACTTTTTCGTAGTTTTGTGCCGTATCCTATTCGCTATATATGGACTTGTTATCAGGCTTTGGGTTATATTAGAGAAGCCTATCAAACACTAGCGCGTAAGGAACTAACGATGGAAGTCTTGGACTGTTCGGCGATTTTATTGTCCTTGTTTATGAACCAATCCAAGACAGCTAGCAATATCATGTTTATGCTTGATTTGGGGAATCATTTAGATCAGTGGTCTTTGAAAAAAACTGCAACAGATTTAGAACAAAGCCTTCTTGCAAAAGAGAGCGACGTATTCTTAGTACAGGGCGATACGGTTGTTAGTATCAAGAGTTCCGATGTTCAAATAGGAGATGTCTTGGTCCTATCTCAAGGAAATGAAATTCTGTTTGATGGACAAGTAGTTTCAGGTTTAGGTATGGTCAACGAAAGTTCCTTGACGGGAGAGAGTTTTCCAGTTGAAAAAAGAGAGTCTGATTTGGTTTGTGCAAATACAGTATTAGAAACTGGAGAGTTACGCATTCGTGTAACCGATAATCAGATGAACAGCCGGATTTTACAACTGATTGAGTTAATGAAGAAATCTGAAGAAAACAAGAAAACGAAACAACGCTATTTCATCAAGATGGCGGATAAGGTCGTCAAATATAATTTCTTGGGGGCTGGGCTAACTTACCTATTAACAGGTTCTTTTTCTAAGGCTATTTCTTTCCTATTAGTCGATTTCTCCTGCGCTTTGAAAATCTCTACTCCTGTAGCTTATTTGACAGCTATCAAGGAGGGGTTGAACCGTGAAATGGTGATTAAGGATGGGGATGTTCTGGAGAAATATCTGGAAGTTGATACTTTCTTGTTTGATAAGACGGGAACAATCACAACTAGTTATCCTATAGTTGAAAAGGTGTTACCTTTTGGGGACTATAGTGAGGAAGATATTCTCAGAATCAGTGCCTGTCTTGAGGAACACATTTATCATCCTATTGCTAATGCCATCGTCAAGCAAGCTGAGATAGAGGGAATTGAACATGAGGAAATGCATGGGAAACTCCAATATATTGCAAGCAAGGGGATCAAATCTCATATAGATGGCCAACCAGTTCTTATTGGGAATTATGTCTTGATGCAGGATGAGCAGATTCATATCAGTTCAGAACAAAATGCTTTAATTGAAGAGTACAAGAGTCACTACAATCTCTTATTCTTGGCTTATCAGAATGAATTGATTGGAATGTTCTGCATTCATACTCCTTTGAGAAAAGAAGCAAAAGCAGCCTTGGAGAAACTTAAGGCACAAGGGAAAAAATTGATTCTGGCAACAGGGGATACCTTGGTTAGGACAGAGGAATTAGTCAAAGATTTGCCCTTTGATCAGGTCTATACAGACTTGAAACCTGATGGGAAATTTGAGTTAGTAGAGGAACTGCAGAAAGCAGGTCACACGATTTTGATGGTTGGAGATGGATTGAATGACTCAGCGGCTCTAACCCTATCAGATATCGGTGTGGTGATGAATGAGAGTGCAGATATTTCTAAGCAGATGAGCGATATCTTATTGTTAGATAATCGTTTGGATTTCTTCCAAGAGTTGGATTGGCTATCATCATCTTTGCAAACACTCATCAAGAAGAATATTCAAGATACCGTTGTCGTAAATAGTAGTTTGATTGGCTTTGGCTTGTTTAATTGGCTCAGTCCTTCAAACCTCTCTATCCTACATAATCTAACAACCTTACGCATAGTCCTGCGTAGCCTGTCTATTAAGGGATAGATGGGGACTATTCACAGCAAAAAGGAGTTACCTTTCTCGATGGTAACTCCTTTGTTTATAGGTAAATGTTTAACAATTTAGTAAGTCAACACAAAGTATTTCTTCTTCCCGCGGCGGATAACAGTGAGTTCGTTTTCTAACTTATCTGCGTCGCTCAAGACATAGTCAAGGTCTTGGATACGGTCGCCGTTGACGTAGATAGCTCCGTTTTGAACGTCTTCACGGGCTTGGCGTTTTGAATTGACCACACCAGATGAGACGAGAAGTTCCACGATATTGTGGTTTTCGTCTGCCTGTACTTGGTAGTTTGGCACTCCACGAAGTCCTTGTTTGAGTTCTTTGACAGAAAGGTTTTTGATGTTTCCAGCAAAGAGTTGCTCAGTTATGTTAAGAGCTTCTTTGTAAGCTTCTTCTCCGTGAACAAGAGTCACGACTTCACGAGCCAGGACTTTTTGAGCCAAGCGTTCGTGTGGAGCAGCTTCAAATTGTTTGCGGATGTCTTCAATCTCATCAAGTGATAAGAAGGTAAAGATTTTCAAGAAGCGAACAGCGTCAGCATCCATCACGTTCATCCAGAATTGGTACATTTCGTATGGAGAAGTCTTTTCAGGGTTGAGCCAGACTGCGTTTCCTTCTGATTTACCAAATTTCTTACCAGTTGCGTCTGTGATGAGGGGAACTGTAATCACGTGGCCTGTCTTGTCAGCCTTACGACGAAGCAATTCGGTACCAGCTGTCATATTGCCCCACTGGTCAGAACCACCGATTTGTAGCGTTACGTTGTGCTCTTGGTTAAGGACGTAGAAGTCATACCCTTGCATGATTTGGTAGGCAAACTCAGTGTAAGAAATCCCTGTTTCAATCCGTTTCTTCACAGACTCCTTGCTCATCATGTAGTTGACAGTGAAGTATTTTCCGACATCACGGAGGAAGTCAATGAAGCTGATGCTGCCAAACCAGTCGTAGTTGTTGACCATGACAGCTTTATTTTCCCCATTTTCAAAGTCAAGAAAACGAGAAAGTTGTCCTTGGATAGACTTGACCCAGCCCTCTACTGTGTCTTTTGTTTGGAGACTACGCTCAGCATCTTTGAAGGACGGATCTCCGATGAGACCTGTTGCACCGCCAACGAGCGCATAAGGTTTGTGACCTGCTAGTTGCAAACGACGACTTGTCAAGATTGCGACAAGGTGGCCTAGGTGAAGGCTGTCAGCAGTTGGATCGTAGCCAGTATAATAAGAAACTTGACCTTCTTCTAGGGCTTTGCGCAAAGCTTCTTCATCAGTCGTTTGAAAAATCAAACCACGCTCTTTTAGCTCATCAAAAATGTGCATGTGTCTTTTCTCCTTTATAAAATATTGTTTCTACCTATTGTATCACAAACTTGATTAATAGCCTAGTAGAATAGGGAAGAAAGTGGCTATTTTATTGAAAGTTTTCCTTTTATGGTATAATAGAGAAAGCGAGGACATTCATGAAAGAAAGAATTAATGAATTAAAAACAAAAATGCTGCATTTTTTCCAGCAGCTAATGCAACGAATTGCAAAATGGAAGAAAAGACTAGCAGAAAAACTGGCTGATAAGAAAACCGGTAAAAAGGGGACCTCTTCTGACAAAGTTGGAAAGGCAGGGTCTAATTTTGCTAAGGTTTTGAGTGGGTTTAAAATAGTTTTTAATACTCTCTTTATCCTAGGTTTTATCGGTGGACTGTTTGGTGCTGGGGTGGCTATGGGTTATGGAGTCGCTCTATTTGACAAGGCCCAGGTACCTCAAGCAGAAGAGTTGGTCAAGCAAGTGAAGGATATTGCCTCTATCTCAGAAATCACTTATTCTGACGGCAGTACCATTGCCTCGATCGAGGGCGATTTGTTGCGCACTTCAGTCGCTTCAGATGCTATCTCAGACAATCTTAAGAAGGCTATCATTGCGACAGAGGACGAGAATTTCAACGAGCACAAGGGAGTCGTGCCAAAGGCCGTTATTCGTGCGACTCTGGGAACCTTTGTCGGTTTGGGATCGTCTAGTGGTGGTTCGACCTTGACTCAGCAGGTCATCAAGCAACAAGTAGTGGGGGACGCTCCCACTCTAGCTCGTAAGGCCAAAGAAATTATTGATGCCTTGGCTTTAGAACGGGCTATGGGTAAGGATGAGATTTTAACAACCTACCTCAACATTGCTCCTTTTGGTCGCAATCATAAAGGCCAAAATATTGCAGGTGCCCAGCAGGCTGCAGAAGGGATCTTTGGGGTTAAGGCTTCGGATTTAACGGTCCCTCAAGCAGCCTTTATCGCAGGATTGCCACAGAGCCCAATTAGTTACTCCCCTTATGAATCTGACGGTAGTATGAAGAGCGAGGAGGATTTGGCTCTGGGGATCAAACGGGCTAGAGATGTTCTCTATAATATGTACCGGACAGGGGCTCTAAGTCAGGAAGATTACGATAAGTACAAAGATTATGACTTTAAGAAAGATTTCCTACCATCAGGTAGTGTTAGTGGTACTTCACGTGACTATCTCTACTTCGCAACCTTGGCAGAAGCCACTGATCGGATGTATGACTACCTGATTCAGAGAGATAATGTTTCTGTACAAGAGCAAAAGAATGAATCCATCCAGAAAGCTTATCGTGATTTAGCGACTAAGGAAATTGAAAATGGTGGATATAAGATTACGACGACTATCAATAAAAATATTCATGCTGCGATGCAAAATGCGGTGGCAACCTACGGCTATCTGCTAGATGATTCGACAGGACAGCCTGAGGTGGGGAATGTCCTCATGGACAACCAAACAGGAGCTATTCTTGGATTTGTCGGTGGTCGCAATTATCAAAAAAATCAGAATAACCATGCTATCGACACAAAACGTTCTCCTGCTTCGACTACTAAGCCGATATTGGCTTACAGTATTGCCATTGACCAAGGTCTGATGGGAAGTGCAAGTATCTTATCAAACTATCCAACCAACTTTTCAAACGGCAATCCTATCATGTATGTCAATAGTCCTGGTACAGGGATGATGACGTTAGGGGAGGCCCTCAACTACTCATGGAATATCCCAGCCTACTGGACTTATCGTACACTCCGAGAGAAGGGTGTTGATGTTAAAGGCTATATGGAAAAAATGGGTTACGAAATCCCAGAATATGGTATTGAGAGTTTACCGATGGGCGGAGGAATTGACGTTACAGTTGCTCAGCATACTAACGGATATCAGACTTTGGCCAACAACGGAGTTTACCATAAGAAACATATGATTGCGAAGATCGAATCAACAGATGGTCGAGTGGTTTATGAACATAAAGATAAACCTGCCCAAGTTTACTCAAAAGCGACAGCGACCATCATGCAAAGCTTGCTTCGCGATGTTATTTCATCTCGGATTACCTCAAGTTTCCAAACAGACTTGGCTACCATCAATCCAAGCCTCGCTAGCGCCGACTGGATTGGAAAAACTGGTACAACCAATGAAGATGAAAACATGTGGCTTATGCTTTCTACGCCTCGCTTGACCTTGGGTGGCTGGCTAGGTCACGATGACAACCGCCCACTAGTTAAAGGAGCAGGCCACTACCGCAATGCCAACTATATGGCTCACTTGGTTAATGCCATTCAACAAGCAAAACCTGGCATTTGGGGGAATGAGCGCTTTAATCTTGACTCAAGTGTGACCAAGTCACAAGTTCTCAAGTCGACAGGGGAGAAACCGGGCAAGGCTTCAATCAATGGCAAAGAAGTTAACGTTTCCGGTTCTACCGTAACAAGTTACTGGGCTACTAAAGAAGGGGCGCCAGTAACCACCTACCGCTTTGCTATTGGAGGAAGCGATGCAGATTATCAGGATGCTTGGAAGAATATTTTAGGAAGCATTCCTGCAGTGACTCCTCCAAGCTCAAGTAGCGGTTCGGGAACAACAAGTTCGAGTGGAAATACTCAGAGTGGCTCTTCAGGACGTTCACGTCTATTTAATCGTTAAGATAGAGTAGCAGCAATGTTAGTAATTTCCCCTTGTTGCTA
The DNA here is from genome assembly GCF_023109315.1 of Streptococcus oralis. Taxonomy (GTDB): domain Bacteria; phylum Bacillota; class Bacilli; order Lactobacillales; family Streptococcaceae; genus Streptococcus; species Streptococcus oralis_BS. Next base: position 12,916 of record NZ_JALDUF010000007.1, on the reverse strand, counting down.
CTTTTTTCTTTGTTAGTTTCGTGTTACAATAGGAGTATGAATCATTATCAGAAAAAGATTGTTAAGGGAACACTATACTCGCTACTCTCAGGCCTAATCTGGGGGATTTGCGGGATTTTAGGAGAGTATTTTTTCACTCATTACCCAGTATCGTCAGGTTGGATTACCTCTATGCGGTTGCTTGTGGCGGGGAGTTTGGTTTTAGGGTTATCTGCCTTTCAGTTGCGTGGTCGCTTGTTGGATATCTGGAAAGATAAGAAAAATTATCTACCTTTTTTAGCCTATGCTATTCTAGGTATTTTTTCTGTGCAGTTTTTCTTCTATCTTTGTGTTGAGTATTCCAATGCGACGACGGCAACTATTTTACAATTTATCAGCCCCGTTTTTATTTTGTTTTACAATCGCATTGTCTACCAGAAGAAGGCTTCGATTACAGCGATTCTCTATGTTTTGATTGCCATGCTAGGTGTTTTTTTGATGGCCACAAAAGGGGATGTGTCCCAGTTGTCCATGACACCTTTGGCTCTAGTGACAGGCTTGCTCAGTGCAGTAGGCGTCATGTTTAATGTCATCTTGCCCCAACGATTTGCCCGCCACTATGGTTTTGTACCTACTGTTGGTTGGGGGATGATTCTCGCAGGGCTCTTTAGTAATTTCCTTTACCCTATTTATCAGATAAGTTTTCAAGTGGATCTGGTAAGTGTGCTGATTTGTCTGATGATTGCCGTGTTTGGGACTGCTTTTGCCTTTTTCCTATCTATGAAGGCTGTATCACTCGTTTCCCCGCTGGTTGTATCGGTGGTGAGTGCTAGCGAACCTCTTTCTTCAGCATTATTAAGTGTTCTTTTTCTGGGATTGGTCATGGATGGTTTTTTGGCTTTAGCTATGGTGTTGATTATCATTCCGATGATTTTCTTATCTGTAGAAGAAGCAAAACAAGCCAAGTAAAGATGCTTATTTGATAGTTGAGGCTTCAAATTTGAGGCCTTTTTTGGTAGAATAGGTATCATTATAACGAACCAGGAGGCGCCTATGACTGCTACAAAAATGAACGCTCAAGAAATTATCCAATTTATCGCCAATGCTGAAAAGAAAACCAGTGTCAAAGTAACCTTTGAGGGGCAACTCGCATCTGCTGTGCCTAGCTCTGTTGTCAAACTAGGAAATGTTTTATTCGGAGACTGGAAGGATGTCGCTCCGCTTCTTGAAGGTTTGGTAGAAAATCAAGATTACGTTGTCGAGCAAGATGCTCGTAATTCTGCAGTTCCTTTGCTAGATAAACGTGCGATCAACGCTCGTATCGAGCCAGGTGCTATTATCCGTGACCAGGTTGAAATTGGTGACAATGCTGTTATCATGATGGGAGCTGTTATCAATATCGGTGCTGAAATTGGTGCTGGAACCATGATTGACATGGGTGCCATCCTTGGTGGCCGTGCTATCGTTGGGAAAAACAGCCACGTTGGTGCAGGTGCAGTTTTGGCAGGTGTAATTGAGCCAGCTAGCGCAGATCCAGTCCGTGTCGGAGATAATGTTCTTATCGGTGCTAATGCAGTGTTGATCGAAGGAGTTCAAATCGGCAGTGGTTCAGTTGTTGCAGCAGGAGCTATCGTTACCCAAGATGTTCCAGAAAACGTGGTAGTGGCAGGTGTTCCGGCTCGTATTATCAAAGAAATTGATGCCCAAACCCAACAAAAAACAGCGCTTGAGGATGCGCTTCGTACCTTGTAATTGTAAAAGTAAAAAAGAGGCGGAACCCTTTTTCCAGCCTCTTTCTTCTATCAAAAGGAGGATCGATAGATGTTAGATTTGATTCAGATTAGACGAGATTTACACCAGATTCCAGAGATTGGCTTGGAGGAGTTTAAGACTCAGGCTTATTTGCTGGATATGATTGAAAAATTGACTACGGGCAAGAATTTTGTTCAGGTTCGTACTTGGCGGACAGGTATTTTGGTCTATTTGCAGGGAAATCAGCCGGAGCGAACCATTGGTTGGCGGACAGATATTGATGGCCTGCCTATCATCGAACAAACAGGTCTACCTTTCGCCTCTCAACACCAAGGTCGTATGCACGCTTGTGGACATGATTTTCATATGACCATTGCCTTGGGCTGTCTTGAGCGCGCTCTTGAGGAGCAACCCAAAAATAATCTGCTCTTCCTATTTCAGCCTGCTGAGGAGAATGAAGCCGGTGGGATGCTCATGTATGAGGATGGTGCTTTTGGGGACTGGTTGCCAGACCAATTTTATGGCCTTCATGTTCGTCCAGATCTGAAGGTTGGACAGATTGCGACCAACACCCATACGCTCTTTGCAGGGACTTGTGAGGTGAAGGTTCGTTTCAAAGGAAAAGGAGGACATGCAGCTTTTCCCCATGAAGCCAATGACGCCTTGGTGGCTGCTAGTTACTTTGTGACCCAAGTACAGTCAGTTGTCAGCCGCAATGTCAATCCCATCGAGGGAGCGGTGGTGACCTTTGGCCTTTTCCAAGCTGGAACAACCAACAATGTCATTACAGACACAGCCTTTTTACACGGAACCATTCGGGCCTTGACTCAGGACGTGAGCCTCTTGGTACAAAAAAGAGTCAAGACAGTCGCAGAAGGTGTTGCAGCAGCCTTTGATATGGAAGTCGAAGTAGAACTCAAGCAAGGAGGCTACCTACCTGTGGAGAACAATCCAGCCTTGGCGCGTGAACTGATGGACTTTTTTGAAGAGAAAGATGGGATTGAGTTGATTGATATCGAGCCTGCTATGACAGGCGAAGATTTTGGTTATCTCCTTTCGAAGGTAGACGGCGTTATGTTCTGGCTAGGTATCGATAGTCCCTACGCCCTTCATCACCCTCAGATGAGTCCTAAGGAAGAAGCCTTAGCCATTGGGGTAGATGCGGTCTCTAGTTTCTTGAAAAAGAAGGCAGCAGAGTAGAGGAATTGTCTATGAAAGCAGAACTACGCAAGAAAATTTTACAAGAAATGAAGGCTTTATCTCAGGAGCAAAAACAGGCTATGGACCAAGTTTTAACTAAGCGTTCCTTACAACACCCTTTTTACCAAGAAGCCAAGACCATCGCAACCTATCTCTCCTTCCCTCATGAATTTCAAACGCAAGAATTGATCGAGCAAGCGCTGAAGGACGGCAAAAAGGTTCTGATACCCAAAACCTATCCCAAGGGGCGCATGGAGTTTGTGGTCTATCATCCGCAGCAGTTGGCAAAAACTTCCTTTGGTTTACTGGAACCGCAAGGAGACTTGGAAGTGGTGAATCCGTCTCAGATTGATTTAATCCATGTTCCGGGTTTGGCTTTTACAACAGAGGGCTATCGGATCGGATATGGTGGAGGATATTATGACCGCTATCTGGAACATTTTGCTGGGCATACCATGAGTACAATCTATCCTTGTCAAATCCAAACATTTCATCCAGATAGCCACGATATTCCCGTTCAGGAGGTATTGATCTATGAAGGAAATCTTTGATAAACGTTACCCTGTGACCAGTTTTTTCCTCCTAGTGACTGGCCTTGTATTTTTACTGATGCTGATTACTACGGGTATAAACTTTGATCAGGCCAAAACTCTGTTTCAGTTTGGAGCTATGTATGGACCGATCATTCGCCTGTTCCCAGAGCAGATTTGGCGCCTATTTTCGGCTATATTTGTGCATATTGGATGGGAGCATTTCATTGTCAATATGATTTCACTCTACTTTCTTGGACGACAGGTGGAGGAGATTTTCGGCTCTAAGCAGTTCTTCTTTCTCTATCTCTTATCGGGAATGATGGGCAATCTCTTTGTTTTTGCTTTCACACCGAAAGTTGTAGCAGCAGGAGCATCCACTTCTCTTTACGGACTATTTGCTGCGATTATCGTTTTGCGTTACGCGACTCGCAGCCCCTATATCCAGCAGTTGGGGCAATCCTACCTGACGCTTTTCGTGATAAATATCATTGGAAGTATTCTGATTCCAGGAATCAGCCTAGCTGGGCATATCGGAGGTGCAGTAGGAGGTGCCTTTCTAGCAGTCATATTTCCAGTCAAATGGGAGAGAAGGATGTATAGTACCAGCCAGCGAATCGGAGCAACTGTACTTTTTATCGCACTAGCCGTTTTCCTTTGCTATAAGGGAATGAGCTATGTGTAGGGGGATAGTTAAAAAGCTACTCAAAGAATGAGTAGCTTTTTGTGTAGATTGGAACCATTCGAAACAACACAGCTCTAAAACACAACATAAAAAATGGATTCAACTTGTCAAGTTTTGGAACCATTCGAAACAACACAGCTCTAAAACAGGAGTTGGTCGTATCAGGAATGATGTGGTGTTTTGGAACCATTCGAAACAACACAGCTCTAAAACAATGAAAGGACTGTTTTTGTAAGCACTTAAGTTTTGGAACCATTCGAAACAACACAGCTCTAAAACTTAACTTTTCATCGTGCAATTTATCCAGCAGTTTTGGAACCATTCGAAACAACACAGCTCTAAAACCCATTATTCTCTAATTGAACGACTAGGCGGTTTTGGAACCATTCGAAACAACACAGCTCTAAAACGAATGGAAAAATCGTCTGCTATCTCAAAAGGTTTTGGAACCATTCGAAACAACACAGCTCTAAAACATTTTAGCCTGCATGTTAGCAAGTGCGTTCGTTTTGGAACCATTCGAAACAACACAGCTCTAAAACAACTTATGAAGCGTTCTACCTTTTGTTTTAGTTTTGGAACCATTCGAAACAACACAGCTCTAAAACCGACCTTTTTAGTTTTGCCAGTAAAATACTGTTTTGGAACCATTCGAAACAACACAGCTCTAAAACAGCCGAAACGGAAAGCATCAGCATATAAAAGTTTTGGAACCATTCGAAACAACACAGCTCTAAAACGAATGGAAAAATCGTCTGCTATCTCAAAAGGTTTTGGAACCATTCGAAACAACACAGCTCTAAAACATTTTAGCCTGCATGTTAGCAAGTGCGTTCGTTTTGGAACCATTCGAAACAACACAGCTCTAAAACAACTTATGAAGCGTTCTACCTTTTGTTTTAGTTTTGGAACCATTCGAAACAACACAGCTCTAAAACGACGGGGCGAATAAAAGAGTTCGAAGCATTGTTTTGGAACCATTCGAAACAACACAGCTCTAAAACAAGCGATAAAAGTCTGGATCCTCTTTAGTGGTTTTGGAACCATTCGAAACAACACAGCTCTAAAACGGAGACGATTAAGAAGATTTGTCGTGAATTGTTTTGGAACCATTCGAAACAACACAGCTCTAAAACAGGCAATTTATCTAAGTTGTGGCTCAAGTTGTTTTGGAACCATTCGAAACAACACAGCTCTAAAACGGTTCAGTATTGTAGACCCTGACACCGGTGGTTTTGGAACCATTCGAAACAACACAGCTCTAAAACACAAATTTTCCATATACCAACATATTTTCTGTTTTGGAACCATTCGAAACAACACAGCTCTAAAACCCCCTATTCTTCTTTTTATGCCTAGACTGCGTTTTGGAACCATTCGAAACAACACAGCTCTAAAACTGATACAGCGTGGCTATGGATAAAAAAGAAGTTTTGGAACCATTCGAAACAACACAGCTCTAAAACATCTTGTGCACGAGTTACAACTGTTTTAGAGTTTTGGAACCATTCGAAACAACACAGCTCTAAAACATGTTTACTCTCCTTCCTCTGTAACGGTTGGTTTTGGAACCATTCGAAACAACACAGCTCTAAAACAACATGACACCAATCGAAGACCAGTATCTAGTTTTGGAACCATTCGAAACAACACAGCTCTAAAACGTTTTACCTGTCTTTAAATCCGATACAATTGTTTTGGAACCATTCGAAACAACACAGCTCTAAAACCTTGAGGGTTCAACACTTCCTGGATAGCGTGTTTTGGAACCATTCGAAACAACACAGCTCTAAAACGAGTGGTAGTAAGACTGAATTAAATGATACGTTTTGGAACCATTCGAAACAACACAGCTCTAAAACTTACTTTAATGCTTTCAAAACCGAATTCATGTTTTGGAACCATTCGAAACAACACAGCTCTAAAACTCCAGTTACCTGGTCTCCATCTACCACCGTGTTTTGGAACCATTCGAAACAACACAGCTCTAAAACTGATTGGTTCCGTAGTAGGTAAGATTAGTTGTTTTGGAACCATTCGAAACAACACAGCTCTAAAACTTATTTTCCTGGATAGCCCTTGGACAAAAGGTTTTGGAACCATTCGAAACAACACAGCTCTAAAACGGTTGTAGAAGTAGTAGGTTTTCGGTTCAAGTTTTGGAACCATTCGAAACAACACAGCTCTAAAACAGCATCAACGTCACCTACCTTTCGAACTTTGTTTTGGAACCATTCGAAACAACACAGCTCTAAAACTGACCGACTGAAAACTCCGCTACCAATTGTGTTTTGGAACCATTCGAAACAACACAGCTCTAAAACTACGCAAGGGGTCATTCACATCGATAACGGGTTTTGGAACCATTCGAAACAACACAGCTCTAAAACTGAGGACACGGAATGGATTGATATATGCAGGTTTTGGAACCATTCGAAACAACACAGCTCTAAAACCAGCCCTTGACTATATTGCACTATTTATGCGTTTTGGAACCATTCGAAACAACACAGCTCTAAAACATCGTCACCGTCTTCAGCATCTTCAGCCTCGTTTTGGAACCATTCGAAACAACACAGCTCTAAAACACAACAACATGACGAAGAGTGATTCCATTAGTTTTGGAACCATTCGAAACAACACAGCTCTAAAACACGCATTGCTCAGTTCCGTATCCAAGAAAAGTTTTGGAACCATTCGAAACAACACAGCTCTAAAACAGAGCAAGCGATGGATAATGCCAACGCAGAGTTTTGGAACCATTCGAAACAACACAGCTCTAAAACTAAATCACCACCCCTTAACTTCTTACGAAAGTTTTGGAACCATTCGAAACAACACAGCTCTAAAACCTCGTAGAAAAATTTTTCTCACGAAATTTCGTAATCGCGCCATTCGTCCCAGCCAGACTTCAGCTCGTCAGGTTCCAATTGTTACTCTTATTATACCATATTCTCAGGGTTCAAGAAATAGTCTTGATCCAGCACATACTGCGGAAAATCATAGACTTTTCGAGGTTCGACAAATAAAACCCTTAGTTGATTGAGTTGGATATACTCTATCAGATTTACCAACTCATCCTTTGATAGATAGGCGGATGCATTGATGAAAACAAGGAGTTTCTTTTTGGAAAGATATTTAAAAACTTGGACAATTTCTAGCATCTTTTCAAAAGGTGTATCACTCAGAGTTTCAACTTTGACCCCTAGCGCATCGATTAACTCCAGAATGGTGATTTCGTCGTATTCTAGGTCCAATTCGTTTTCTAAACACTCAAATGCCAGCAATTCTGTTATCGTAGCTACCAGCTTTTCAATCATGGATTTTACTTCTGGTTTGTCATTGAGCTGATTTTCAAGATCTGCATGTATCAACTTGAGCATGGCGGGTGAGTTGAGATTGTATCCTAAGACATCTGTTATCACTAGTAACTCGGACTCTTTCAGAGCTTTTAGATTTCTATCAAACAACTTTAACTCTCCATCATCAGTGTACTGGTAGAACTGCTTGACGATAGTTGAAAAGGTAAATTGGTCTTCCAGCACCAAAAAAGTTGCATTTTCAATAGCCAATGGTTCATCCAATAATGGGAAATTAATCTTCATCTCTAGGCTCCTCTCCTAGAAAAACTAAACGTGCGTCGGAGTTTGCTACGCTGGTATTTCGCTCGCCATTTAAGTAAATCATGCGAGAAAACTGCTTTTCTGTAACGGTTAAGAGAGTAATGTTCCCTTTTTTAGGATTGTGCGTCTTAAGGCGTTCAATCATGGCGTTATTAGCAGAGTTGTTGAGCAAGAGCTTGCTATAGATGGAGAATTGGTGCATGATAAATCCCTCATCTATGAGGAACTTACGAAATTTCCGATAGGCCTTGCGTTCCTCTATAGTATCAACCGGCATATCAAACATTAAAATCATACGCATATATCGATAACTCATATCCTAAACTCAGGAACTCCTTTCTCCGGTTGATTGAGAGCTTGGATGACTTTCTTAGTATAGTCGCTGACGATATTGGACAGGTACATATCTTTTCCATTGTAGTGGAAGGTATCTGAGAAAATAGTGAACAGCTCTCGCTTGATTTTGACAAAAGAACTGTTTCGATTTTCATAGACGATTCTGTCAATAATCGGACGGAAAGGCTCCATAATATCGCTAGCGAGGTTGAATTGATTAAACTGATTAGCATGTTTCAATCCAAACTGAGTCATACAACCAGACAACACAATTTCACGCGCAAACATACTCAAAATTAAGGTGTAACCATAGTCCAAGGCAGCATTGACATCATTATCTTGTTCACGGCTAAAATCGTTTCCAAACAAAGTGTTAAAATAAATCCGAGCAGCATGACCCTCACGATTGCTAGGATCAAATAAATCCAACCCATGATAGAGATTGATGACTGACTGGCTCTTTTCCAGAAAACCACAACTCCCTAGATAAAAAGCCTGATTGAGAATCTTTTGTGCAATAATAGTGGTCCAAACTTGTGCTTTAGCCTCCTCGCTCCAAGTAATTTGCCGAGAGAGTTGTAAACTGGAATCATGCCGACCGTAGTAGGGCATTAAGTATGCCGTTGGCAAGCGTTTGTCATCACAAAAGATGACCAGAATATTTTCATCCACCAAACGTTTAATCAGCATAGTGGAGAGAACGATATCCGTCGTCTCTAAAAGTAGGATGTCCACCTCGGACAGGTGAATCAACTCTGTCCGAGAGGCATCTTTAAAAATCAAGTGATTGTTCTTGTAGGAGAGCTTAGAGTGCGTATTGACAACAACGGTTCTCCATCCCATTAGTCTTCTCCTAGTTTGCTTAAGTCAGTCCGAGTCTCGTAAAGACCGGTGATGGATTGGTGGATGAGGGTGGCGTTGAGGATTTCGGATACAGTTGTGTACCGTTTTCGATCAACATCTTTGCCAAAAAATTTAAAGGCAGCAGGAGCACCCAAAGCAGTAAAGGTCAACAAATTGATAAACGAATTTGCTAGAATTTCTATATCTGCTTGCTCATTGTCTGCATATAAGTTCTTGATTTTTTCCAGGTTCGCTTCAGCGAGGACATATTTTTGAGAGAACTCAGATACAAGATTTAACAAATCCTTAAATTCATTTCGGTGTTTCTGAATGTATTCCAAATGTCCTGGTTCGTCTAGTTTATGGACATTTTTAGAATGGTAGAGCAAGGTTGTTAAATATACTGGGAGCACTATTTCATTGCCTTTTTGAAGTTCTTTCGCACTTGCAAGTAGTCGTCTGCGACCATTTTCCAGTTCAAATAAACTATACTTAGGTAGGCAGAGGATGTTTTCTTTACGGACATTATGATAGCCTTTATTTTCAAGGAAAGTAATTGGATTCTTCTCAAAAGCAGCTTTTTCCATGATTGTAATACCAACTAGAGTTTTAACAGTCTTCAGTTTTTTCGCTTTCCCTTTTTCGATATCGGCAATGAGCAAGATCGAATAGGCGATAACAGGGCTATCAAATCCCCCATATTTAGTAGTGTCCCAAAGTACATCCTTTGTTTTTCGAGGGATTAGCTTATCAGAATTTCCTTTAGGAAGAATGGACTCTTTAGAGAAGCCACCTGTTTGCACCTCTCGCTTCTTCACAATATTCACCTGTGGAAGAGAAAGTACTTTTTTAACTGTTGCGAAATCTTTTTCCTTATTCCAAGCGATTTCTCCAGTATCTTTGGAGTATTCGATATTTTCTCTTTTTACGATGGTTCCGTCTGCGTAATGCACCTCTTCTTTGAAGAAGTTCAACAAGTTTGAGTAGAAGAAATATTTTTCAGTTGCTTTTTCAATGTCTTTAGGGTCTTTGGATCTTGAGATGTAGCGCTTAAGATCGTACTTTTGATAGTCACCATAGACGAATTCAGGCTCTAGTTTAGGATATTTCTTAAGGATGGCCTTAGCCACTACGGCATTTAAGTAGGCATCATGTGCATGGTGGTAGTCATTGATTTCCCGTACCTTGTATAACCTAAATTCTTTACGGAAATTAGAAACTAGGTTGGATTTCAAAGTGATGATTTTGACGGTACGGTTCTTCTTATCCTTCTCATTCACTTCTGTATTATAGCGAGCATCCAAAATTTGAGTAACATGTTTTGTGATCTGTCGTGTTTCAACTAGTTGGCGTTTGATAAAGCCAACCTTATCAAGCTCATTTAGCCCACCGCGTTCGGCTTTGGTTAAATTATTAAATTTACGTTCTGAAATCAATTTGGAATCTAACAATTGTTGCCAAAAAGCTTTTCTTTTTTGAACAACTTCTATACTTGGAACATTATCGGATTTCCCGCGATTATCCTTTGAACTCGTCAAGACACGGTTATCAAGAGAATCATCCTTGATAAAAGCCTGTGGGACGATGTGGTCAATGTCATAGCTGCTCAGTTGGTTGATGTCAAGAGGTTTCCCAGTATACATATCCCTCCCATTTTGGAGATAGTAGAGGAAGAGACGATCATTTTGAAGTTGAATATTATCTGTTGGATGTTCTTTTAATATATTTGAATCAAGCCCAGGTGCTAAATTTTTTAGTGCATCTTCAATTCGCTTATATCTTTGTTGAGAATTCTTTTTCCCCCGGGCAGTTGTCTGATTTTCTCGTGCCATCTCAATCACAATGGACTCGGGAGCATGGCCCATAACCTTGACAAGTTCATCAACAATCTTGATACTTTGTAAAATTCCCTTTTTAATGGCAGGGCTTCCTGGGAGTTCTCGGACAACTTGCTTCACATCATCAATCTCACCAACCACTTGTGCTTTTTGGATAATTTCTTTGAAAGAAAGTCTGTCATTATTGATTAACTGCATAAAGTTACGATTGTTGTAATCGTCATCAATCAGATAATCAAGAACCGTTTTGCCAGTTTGTTTATCACAGATACCGTTAATTAGCTTAGCAGAAAGTTTCCCCCATCCAGTATAATGTCGACGAGTCAGTGCCTTGATGACTTTTTCATCAAAGAGAGAGTCATATTGTGCAAGACGCTGCTTAATCATCTCGCGGTCTTCAAAGATTGTTAGAGTGTGGACGATATTTTCAAGAATCTCTTCATTTTTAGGGTCATCCATAAACTCCTTATCCTTGATAATCTTGAGCAAATCATGGTAAGTAGAAAGACTAGCGTTAAATTGTTTTTCAATCCCTTTTAGTTCGATTCCATCGTATCCATCAACATTGTGTAGATAATGAATGATGTCTTTTTCAGTTACTTTTCTTTTTTCTTTAAATAATTGATTGACAATTTGCTTCTTCTGCCCACTATCAAGGAATTGATAGTCTCTCAATCCTTCTGCAATAAATTTTACTTTTGTTAATTCATTATAGACAGCAAATGTTTCATACAACAGGCTGTGCTTAGGCAAAACTTTTTCCTCTGGTAAATACAAATCATAGTTGGTCATCTTATTGATGAATTCTTCTGCAGAGCTTGCCTTATCAACAATTTCCTCAAAATTCCAAGGTCGGATTGCTTGGTCAGAATCTCGAGTAAGCCAAGCAAAATCACGATTGCCACGAGCCAATGGACCAACGTAGTAAGGAATACGGAAAGTCAAGATTTTTTCTATCTTTTCTTTATTGTCCTTCAGAAATGGATAATGTTCTCCTTGCCGACGGAGAATGGCATTCATTTCTTGAAGGTGAATTTGATGAGGAATAGAACCATTATCAAAGGTGCGTTGTTTTCTTAAGAAATCTTCACGTTCGATTTTATCAAGGAAATAATCTGTTCCTTCGAATTTAGAGAGAAGATTTTTGATATATTTGTAAAATGCTTCTTGTGTGGTCTTACCATCGATATATCCAGCATACCCATCTTTAGATTGGTCAGAAAAAACTTCATCATATTTTTCTGGAAGATTGTTTTTGATGAATTGTTTTAAAGCTGCCAAGTCTTTTTGGTGATTTTCATAGCGCTCAATCATAGATGCTGACAGTGGAGCCTTGGTTGAAGGATCTGTGACAGTTAAAATGCCTGACAGAAGAATCGCATCATAGAGTTTTTTAGCGGCCACGAAAAGGTTTGCAAAGTCATCTCCAATTTGTCCGAGCACGTTTTCCAAATCCTCATCATAGGTATCTTTAGAGAATTGTAGTGGAGCTTTTTCTTCTAAGTCAAAATGTTTTTTGAAATCAGCTTGATTTCCTACAATCAACTTGAGAAATTCCGAAAACAAACCAGTGGACTTTTCGTCAGGAAAGAGTTTTAGAACGCGTTCTCTCTTTGCAGATTTACTAATTTTATCGGTAAAAATTGCTTCTACTTGTGCGTTTTGCCCACTAAGTGAACTTTCTTCAAAGGTGTTGTCGTAAATGCTTATAAACTCGTTAAAGATTTTTTGAATATCATTATTTTTTATATCGAAAGCTTCTTCATATAAAAAATGCCCACGGTATTTAATCATATGAGCTAATGCTAGATAGATCAAGCGCAAGTCAGCTTTTTCTTTCGAATCAGCCAGTTGCTTTCTCAAATGATAGATAGTTGGAAATTGCTTATGGTATTCTTTTTCTTCTGCCAAGGTAGCAAAAATAGGGTATTTACTCCCTCTTTTATCCTCAGGAATTAAAAAGGAGTCATCCAATCGATGAAAGAAACTACTATCGACCTTGTTCATTTCCTCGGCAAAGATTTCTTGAAGATAGCGAAGACGATTTTTCCGGTTATCGTGAGCATAAAGGAAATTATGGTTATCGTCGGATTCACTTAGAACTAAGAAATCGTGGTTATTCGGTCAATC
>NZ_JALDUF010000006.1:0-103468 GCF_023109315.1 Streptococcus oralis | reverse complement strand
ATCTTCATAACTCAATTTCATAATAAAACACCCCAAAAGTTAGATTCTTTCTGTCTAACTTTTGGGGTGCAGTTCACTAGCTGTTCTTTTTAGTTTTCTTTCACAGGGATTTCCTTGATAACACGCGCAGGATTGCCACCTAGGACGACATTGTCTCCAAAGGACTTGGTGATCACGGCCCCTGCTCCAGCGACGACATTATTGCCCAGTGTCACTCCAGGAAGGACAATGACGCCACCTCCAGCCCAGAAATTATCTCCGATAGTGATGGGCTTGCCATATTCGACTCCTGAATTGCGTTCATGTGGATCCAGTGGGTGGAGTGGGGTTAAAAACTGACAGTTGGGGCCAAGCATAGCGTTGTTCCCGATGCGAATCGGACAAACATCCAGCATGGTCAAGTTCCAATTAGAATAAAAATTTTCCCCTAGATGGATATTAACACCATAATCGACCACCAGATGTGGATTGACATAGAGATTTTGCCCAGTTGAGCCAAACCAAGTCTTAATAATCTCTGCCCCTTTCAAGGGATCTTCTTCCCGGTTAAAGGCAGCCTGTTTTTGGCGAGAAGCCTGAGCCAAGGCCCGTAATTCTGGGTCCGACGGACGGTAAGGCTCCCCTGCTATCATTTTCTGGTATTCGCTAGCCATCTTATCACCTCATACTTACTTTGGACCCATCATATCAAAAAGCCTTTGAAAGGTCAAGAATACTATAATATCAAATTTTCGGACACTATCAACGCTCACTTATTCTTGCAATTTATCGATTAGAAATCGTTCACTTTGTCTATATCAATCACAATGTATTGTTTACATGATGTTGTAAAAAAGTGATTCCCAAAATGGAAATCACTTTTTATTCAGCAAGGAAATTGTTCCTGAACATCGAAACCATAATAAAAATCATTGTTTCGTACCAAGTTCTCGCAATTTCTGATAAACTTGCTCTTCATCCGTCGCCACCTGATAAACAATATTTTGATTTCCCAAGGAATTAAAAAAATACTCTTGAATAGCAATAGCTAATTTATCAGTGTCTCGCATATTATCTGCCTTAGTTTCTACAAAAAGATAAATAATCTTATTTTGAGCACCTTCAATTACAAAAACAAAATCAGGACTAGTTGTTCCACCCATATATTTTGGAATACGAATAGCCGATTTAGGTAATTTCCCAAATACTGTTACTGCCTTATCATAGTGGTGCTGAAGAAGTTTTTTCTCTGGGTTCTCACTATCATAGTAAACTGGTGGACGGTCGTAAAGATATCGTTCTTCCCTCCCAACCTCAGTCAACTCTTTTGTACCTAAATTTCCAATAATAATCTCATTTACAAAACTATCCGTTGTAGCATCATAAAGTGTTGTAGTAGCTTGAAAATCCAAACTTTCATAGCGATAAGCTGTGCTATAACTCTTCTCAAAAGCACATTTAAAGGCTTTAACCAAATTTTTCAAGGTCTCATTATTTAGAATATTATCATTTCTAATTTTTTTCAATACTTTTAAGAGCCGCCTATGTAATGCTTTAATAGGTAAATTCGTTTCCTGTACCAGCTTTTTGAGGAAGTCTCCATACGCCATACCAGCTCTCGTATGGCTATAACGAGCTGTCTCCGTTGAACTAGCAACTTCACTACCCCCTGCTACTAGACTTTCCCTTATCATACCAAAATATTCAACAACATAGTGCGTCTCATCTAAAAATATCTGATCCATAAGTTGTGATAGGTCAACAGCTCCATCATCAAAAACTATCATACGTCGCTTCGAAAAATCTCTCCAAAGTTCTTTTACCTGTTTCCAGTTGTCTTGATTTAATTTAACATGCGTAACAGGCCTTGTTTCATTACTATTACGAACCTTATCGCCTCTCAGTTGCTGTTCTGTCAGGATAGGATACAACTGGCATAATTTCTCCCATCCTCCCTCTTGATAAGTCATAGAAAAATCAATAATTCCCTTCTGTCCCAACTGATTTTTGAGGGTATCCTCCGTCAAATCCGAATAATGGCTAAGAATCAACCGAATCGTTTGCTCATCTAATCTTTCTCTATTAAATTCAATTGGAGCGTCGTTGTTGATTTCTCCAATTAATTTTTGAGCAAAATCTCTCTCATCATATCCAATGAGGAAATCCAACCGAGAGACAAATTCGTCTTGTGTGACACGGCGTCCCTTCTCATCAACTGGAAGACGAAGTCCTCGACCTACTTCTTGAATCTTCGAATTTTCAGATCCGGAAGTGCGAAGTTTGCAAATAACAAAAACATTGGGGTTATCCCATCCTTCACGAAGTGTCCACTTTGAAAAGAGGAAGCGTCTAGTTAGCCAATTCCCTTCACCATCTTTAAAAGACAATAGCTTGGTT
Source organism: Streptococcus oralis (assembly GCF_023109315.1). Classification (GTDB taxonomy): domain Bacteria; phylum Bacillota; class Bacilli; order Lactobacillales; family Streptococcaceae; genus Streptococcus; species Streptococcus oralis_BS. The sequence continues at coordinate 101,092 of NZ_JALDUF010000006.1, read as the reverse complement.
TTATTATGAAGAATATCATCAACTTCTGCTTGGATATCATCGGCACTTGACCCACGATCTTCTCCGAAATAGCCTGCATGAATGGACTGAGTATCAGCCTGCAAGTCACATAGGCTTGCTTTAAGGTAGCCTAAATAATCTTTACTGATAGCATCTGACATTTTTTCCATGTCTGCTATCCTGCTTTGCAATTTCGCCAAAAGCAGACGCTCAAAAGTCAAACGCAACCAGCCATCCTTCTTTCGATAAGAGGCAATAGAGTCAATGAAAAAAAGGGTTAGAGCCTTAATCTTAGGTTGATTATTCGGACGACTAAAAAGTTCCCATTCCTTTATAAAGTGCTTATCAATAGCATCTTCTATCATAAGTTCCTGATAAGAGTTAGCAAAGGTGTGAGGCATGAGCATCATCCCAACAGCCAATTCTAATCCATTACTGAGCACTTTGGAACCTGCATAAAAAACATCCCCCTCAAAAGCAGAATCAACATCAGCAAGATTATCTCCGACCGCTAGCGTCCTTGTCAAATTGCCTTTTTTCAGCGTCAACTCCTTCGCTTTTACGCCTACTACCTTCCATATATTTTGGCTTTCCTCTTTAGTCAATTTAGGATAAGCAATATCAATCCCCTTTACAAGCCCTTGATTAAAGGACTTGACAGCAGTCAAGTTATAGACTGGTTGGTCTTGATAATAGTGTTTCTTTAAATGTCCTACCCGACCATTTTTTACCATCACCTCAGGAAATGTAGCCCCAAAGCGAACAATCATTTGAGGCTTGAGACTGGTTACCGCTTGATAATTTTTGCCGTCAATGGGAAAACGATGCGGTTCATCTATAATAACAACTGGACGCGTCCTTTCAAGGGCTGCAATGGGCTGTGTGATGTTAGACAAAAGAGTCTGATCGTATTTGTCACTCGTCATAGAAGACGATCGTAGCATATCTGCATTGACTAGAAGAACTTGAATCGTATTGCTATTGAGCCTTGAGCCTTCGATAAAACTTGTCAGTTGAGCTGGAAAGTTTTTGCGACCACTTTTCACTTTAAAGTCTCCTGCATTGATGACATTGAGATCAATACGAACGCTACCATAATGTTGAGAAAAGTGCTGTTTAGCATAATCCGACTGTATAAAGTGCCTAGTTCCTTCTTTGATAGCGGGACTCGGAACGACAATAATAAATTTAAAAAGTCCTCTCTCCTTGTGAAGCTCATAGAGAAGTCTGGTGTATACATATGTCTTACCAGTTCCTGTCTCCATCTTGACATCTAAAAATTTCATCTCATTATAACGTCCTTGGAGAAGAGGATTGGCGTAGGCATAGTTGATATCTAGATCCATACTACAATCATCAACCTTTGGGAAAGCATCCATAATGGCTTTTAAAGCTTCTTCTTGATGAGGTAGTTCTTCTAAAAATAGTTTCATGATGACCTCCTAATAACTCTTTATCAGCTTGACTACCTTGTCCAGACTGGACAAGGCCAACTCAAGCTCACGCAGGGCTGTCATCTCAAAGCTATAGCCGTATAGAATAATGGTCTGTACTTCTAGTTCACGCCTACCAAGAAGATTGACTAATATTTTTGTTTGTTCTTCTGTCCAGCCCTGTTCAATCAAATATAGTCGATTATCCAGTTGGATAGCAGGGTAACCAGCAAGATCAAGATACTTTTCCTTCTTATCAACTGCATAACCATCAGACAACTTCCAAGTTGTCAGAATGGTTTCGTGCGCTAAAGCTCCCCCCTCAACTCCCAGATAATCTGCTGAAAAAGGTGTCAACATGTCGTCAAAATAATCTTCGCCAATCAAGTTAATCTGTCCAGATCCATCCATAAAAGTTCCTGTCTCAATATCATACGTATCCAAGTCTTCCAACAATTTTTGATCAGGCTTGACTACTTGATAATGCTTAAATCCACCATCAAAGTTAGGAAAACTAGGATTTCTCTCAAGAATTTTAGCCCTCGCGCGCTTAATCCGCTCACGAGAAATTTGATCAATATAGCGATAGCCGTCCTTATAGGCAGCTTCTGCTCCTTTTGCAGGGCTTTCTGTGCCATCAGAGTTTGTCGTAAAAGTCGGCTGATCTAACTGTACCATGATATAGCAACGATTTCCTCCATCCTCTGCATTTAACTGCATGACTGCATCAGCTGTTGTCGCAGATCCAGCGAAAAAGTCTAGAACAGTAGCGGAGTTGTTCCCAAACATCTTTAATAACATTTTAATAAAAGCTGGATTTTTTGGCATTGAAAACAGTTTCTTTGAATCAAATTCTCCGTAAACAAAACCAGCAGTCTCTGTTTTAAAATCCCACTCATCAGATGATTTGATTAAACTTTTCTGTTGTTTGTAAACATTTCTATCCTTTTCATAAATACTCTTTTCTTTAAATAACAACGATTTTGTATTAAATAATTCTAGAAACTTACTCTTAGAGTATGTATTTTCAAGAAGTTCCCCATCTTTTATTGATTTATAAACTTTATATCCTTTATCTAACAAATCACTTCTAACTTCATCGATCTTCTCAGTTACTAGCTCAATCGTTTCTCCATTATAATAAACTGAGTAATTCTTATTATCATCAGCAGCTAGTTTATTTGTGCTTTCACCAACTAAAACACGCTTCCCATGGGAATAATACCCATATTCATCTTTTAATAATTTGTTTTTTCTTACAACATTTTCAAACGGAAGGGCTTTGTCAAAATCTCTTGCATAAACTAACAGTGTCTCATGACTGACAGCTACAAATTTCCCATTTTTTCTTCCCTTAGGATTATTTTCAATAGCTAGATTAGCCACAAACTGTCCTTCTCCAAATATCTCGTCCATAAGTAACTTTAGATTAGCTTGTTCATTATCGTCGATAGAGACAAAAATAACACCCGTATCCTTGAGAAGACGTTTTGCCAGCCAGAGTCTAGGATACATAAAGGTTAACCAAGCTGAGTGTGTAGCACGGCCCTGAATAGACTTAAGCCGAGAAAGCCCCTCCTCATCCAGACCAAACATAGCTTTGAGTTTCTCATCGCTGTGAGAAAAGCTATCAGGATAGACAAAACCGTCCGATCCTGTATTATAGGGCGGGTCAATATAGATGACATCGATGCTATTTTCATAACCAGCTTGCAGGTGACGTAGAACTTCCAAATTATCTCCCGTAAAAAAGAGATTGCGGCTGTTCTGATGAATCATCTCTTCATTATGCTTGATATTAGGAACAACCACCGTTTCTGAAAGCTCTCCTGTTTGTTTTTTTGCATAGTTCTTTCCAACAAAATCTAGTTGGTACCCAGAAGATAACTCCGTTTGAACACTCTCCTTAGCTAGACCTCTCTTAAATTTGTCCATATCAAAGCTTTCGCCTACAAAGAAATCTGGAAGTTTACTCTTCAACTCCTTGAGAAAGGCTGATTTAGATGTGATAGCTTGATTTTCCATCCGAATATCCTTAAGCATGAGCCACCTCTTTCATACTTATGGTACGCAAAAAGCCTGTCACAAAAGTAACAGGTATACGTATAAATAAAACATTAAAAAACTTAGCTATTCGCGAAATTATATATATATATATATATATATATGTGTGTGTGTGTGTGGTTTTTTATGCATATTTCTCCTCGCATCTTCGGTTCATAGAGTTTTCTTAAGTATCAACCAAAGTTCTTTTGATGTTTTTTTTATTATATCATAATTTAAGCGATTAAATCCTAAAAACATCGAATATACCCAAGTCAAAACAACTTGCTTGACAAAAGCTTGACTTCATGGTTTAATATACCCCATAAGGGTATATTTGGAGGTGCCTATGTTTCACTTATTATTTACAAAAATTGACAGTATTTCTACCAGCGAGTTAGAAGTTAAACTCAAGGAACCGATTCAACTACTGGATGTTCGGACGCCTACGGAATTCCGTAGAGGTCATATCAAAAACGCCAAGAATGTTCCTTTAACAGAAATCGGTTCTTACACACCTGCAACAAAAGAAACACTTTATGTCATTTGTCATTCTGGTGTACGAAGCAAACTAGCCGCTAAAAAGCTAAAGAAAAAAGGTTACGATGTCGTTAATGTTCGAGGCGGTATGAGCGCTTGGACAGGTAAGGTCATCTAGAAGCATAAAGGAGAAAATCAATGAAAATTATCATTGTCGGGGGAGTTGCAGGCGGTATGTCAGCAGCAACCCGCCTCAGACGTCTCATGGAAGACGCTGAAATCACTATTTTTGAGAAAGGTCCCTTTGTTTCCTTTGCAAACTGCGGACTTCCTTACTATGTTTCAGGAGAGATTGCAAACCGTGATAGTTTATTAGTCCAAACTCCTGAAAGTCTCAAAGCACGCTTTAATCTCGATGTGCGACCATTTCACGAGGTTATCCAGATTTCGCCAGAAGAACACACTGTGACCGTACGCCATGATGGACAGGAATTCACAGAAAGCTACGACAAGTTGATCCTCTCCCCAGGAGCTAAACCATTTGTTCCTACCATTGAAGGTTTGGCAGAAGCTAAGAATGCCTACACGCTCCGCAATGTTCCCGATCTTGATGAAATTATGGCGGCCTTGGACAATCATCCAAAAGAAGCTGTCGTCATCGGTGCAGGCTTTATCGGGCTTGAAATGGCTGAAAACCTGGCGAAACGTGGATTACAAGTTACCATCGTTGAGAAAGCACCCCATGTCTTGCCACCATTAGATCAGGAAATGGCGGCCTTTGTCCAAGCAGAATTGCTGGCAAATGGTGTCCGCGTTATCACTTCCCAGTCTGCAACTCGATTTGAAGACCAAGGAAAAGTCATCGCTCTCGAAAACGGTCAAAAGATCACTTCTGACCTCACCATCCTTTCTGTCGGTGTTGAACCTGAAAATGGACTAGCTAAGGCTGCAGGGATTGAACTGGGACTTCGTAGTGGGATCCTGGTCGATGAACATTATGAAACCAGTCAAAAAGATATTTTTGCAGTTGGGGATGCCATCGTCGTCAAGCAAGAGATTACGGGCCAAGACGCTCTCATCTCTCTTGCTTCTCCTGCCAATCGTCAGGGACGCCAAGTGGCGGACGTCATCGCAGGACTCGGTCGTACAAACAAGGGCAGCATCGGCACTGCTATCGTTCGTGCCTTTGATATGACAGCCGCTTCGACTGGTCTCAGCGAACGTACCCTTCGCATGAATCAACTCCCTTACAAGGTACTTCATGTCAGTGGAAAAGATCACGCTGGTTATTATCCAGGCGCTACTGATATGACCTTAAAACTCCTCTTTGACCCAACCACTGGAAAAATCTACGGTGCCCAAGGTGTTGGGAAGAAAGGTGTTGACAAGCGAATCGATATCCTGGCAACTGCTATCAAGGGAAATCTCACCGTCTTTGACTTACCAGAATTGGAGTTCACCTATGCGCCACCATTTGGCTCTGCTAAGGATCCCGTCAACATGCTGGGCTACGCGGCCTTGAACCTTATCGAAGGTCTCAGCGACAATATTCAATGGTACCAGCTCGAAGACGAACTGGCTGCTGGTAAGAAATTCTTAGATGTACGGACAAGTGGCGAATTCCAGAGTGGTCGACTCAAAGTCGATACCATTCATATCCCCCTAAACGAACTACGGGAACGCTTGGATGAACTGGATAAGAACCAAGCCTACATCGTTAGCTGCCACAGTGGTTTGCGCAGCTATATCGCAGAGCGTATCCTCAAACAAGCAGGATTTACCGTCCAAAACCTTGACGGCGCTTATTCACTATACAAAATGGCGAAACCAGAAGGAGTCGAATATGGAAACTAGTATCAGCATGGCTGACTTTTATGAAAAATATCAACATGAAAATCTAGATCTTATCGATGTACGTGAAATACATGAATTCCAAGCAGGACATGCGCCAGGTGCAAAAAATCTTCCGTTAAGTAGCTTGGAGCAAGGCTACAAAGAACTCAATCCTGACCATGCATACCATGTTATCTGTCAAGGTGGAGTACGTTCTGCATCTGCCTGTCAATTTCTTAGAGCTCAAGGCCTCACCGTTACCAATGTAGAAGGTGGTATGAATGCTTGGCCTGGGCAAGTAGAATAAGCAAATGAAACTGGGAAGCAACTCAATTTCTGGAGAAAATGAAGTAATACTCAATGAAAATCAAAGTGCAAACTAGGAAGCTAGCCGCAGGCTGTACTTGAGTACGGCAAGGTGAAGCTGACGTGGTTTGAATTTGATTTTCGAAGAGTATAAATCTCCCCACAATAAAACGCATACTATCAAGGCTTTTCAACACCTGATAGTATGCGTTTTTTAATTTTAAAGACTTTTTACCCAGCCTCTTTTGATTCAAATTAAACTATTCTATTAATAGTTAGATATGCCTTTGCAACTATCGTCTCAAAAAATTAGTTCATTTCCGTTTAATCAGGTATCGGATGGCCTTTTCTAGGCGTTCCTTTTGAGCCTCGGGATCATCTAGTGGTTGGTTAATGCAGGCGGTGAGATTTTCCGTAATCATCATCTCAATCACGCGCTCAACACTCGATTTCACTGCTGTCAACTGCGTCACAATATCAGCGCAGTCACGATCTTCTTCAATCATCTTTTGAATCCCACGCAACTGGCCCTCTGAACGTTTCAAGCGTGTTATATACTTTGAGTTTGTCATTTCTTTTTCCTTGCTCGATTTTTCTTCATTATATCTCGAATAAGGGGCTTTGTCAAAATTCTCATCCCGTCTGTCTTTGTAGGAACTTATCTCATATCTGCGTTTTCATGATATAATAGTAACAAAACTGTTCAGAATGGACGTTCTTATGAATTCTATCTATGATAGCTGTGAAGCCTATTTACCCATCATCTTGCAAACCTTTATTCAAGACATAGAAGAGGCCGCAGCCAATTACAAAAAAGAAACCAACCTCAAACTATATGAGCATTTGCATGCGCGCATCAAAACAGAAAAAAGCATGCGTGAAAAATGCCAACGCAAGGGCCTTCCTCAGACAAGTCAATCTGCTCTTAAAGAAATACGAGATGCTATTGGCGTTCGAATTATCACAGGCTTTACAGATGATATCTACCGCATCGTAGAGTATATTCGCCAGATGCCAAGCATCCATATTTTCAAAGAGAAAGACTATATCCGTCAGGTCAAACCCAACGGCTACCGTTCCTATCATCTGATTCTAGAGGTGACCACTCCCTACCCAGACTGTCTGGGAAATGACCAGGGTACCTATTTTATCGAGATTCAACTGCGCACAATTGCCATGGACTCCTGGGCTAGCCTCGAACACCAGATGAAATACAAGAAAAACATCCAAAATCCTGAGCGAATCACGCGCGAGCTCAAACGTTGTGCCGATGAGCTTGCTTCTTGTGACTTGACCATGCAGACCATCCGTGATTTGATTCAGCGCTCTGATCAAGACTAAGGAGAACCTATGAAAATCCTACTTGCCGAAGATGAAACCCAACTAAACCGTGTTATCACTGTTGCTTTAGAACGCGAAGGCTACAGCGTTGATTCTGTTTTTAACGGACAAGACGCTGTCGAAAAGGCTGAATCTAACCACTATCACCTCATGATTTTTGACATCATGATGCCAATTAAAACTGGAATCGAAGCCCTCAAAGAAATTCGCCAGGCAGGCAATACGACCCACGTTATCATGCTGACAGCCATGGCTGAAGTAGATGACCGTGTAACCGGACTCGATGCAGGTGCTGACGACTACTTGACTAAACCTTTCTCGCTCAAGGAGCTCTTGGCTAGACTCCGTTCTACTGCACGCCGCCTGGAAGACTATACCCCGGATACAGTCCAATTAGGAAATACCCGCTTGGATATTGATGAACAAGAATTGGCTGCTACAAACAGCATTCGTTTGGGGAAAAAGGAGACCCAACTCTTGACTCTCCTCATCCAGCACGCTAACCAACCCCTCAGTTGTCAACAACTACTAGAGCAGGTCTGGCCAGACGAGCTGGAAGAACAGGATCACGAGCTCGTCTTTCTCTATATCTCCTACCTACGCCAAAAACTCCAAAGTGTCCAGTCTAGCTTACAAATACTTGGGGCTGCAGAAGGGCCCTTCCAATTGACAGGAGGTGACTAGATGTTTCGAAAACTTCGTATCAAATTTATCGCAACGGCTACTCTTGCCATTGCTCTGATTCTAACCTTCTTTCTAGTCTTGATGAATAGTATCGTCTACACTCAGACGGAGGGTAACATCCACACCGTCCTCTCTATCTTAACCAAGAATGAGGGCGAACTTCCTATTACAGACGAAATCAAAGAAAGTCTGACTGAGAAAAATATCCAAGAAGGGATTGTCTATAATTTTCAATACTTCTCCGTCAGAGAAAAGGAAAATGACTACGCCATCTCCCTTACAAATGTCCAGTCCTTAACTGAGACTGAAGTCAAAAGTTTTCTCCCAAACATCCTCAAAAGGCAAGAAACTTATGGTTCTATTACTCATAAGGGACGCTATTTTACCTACCAAGTGAGCCAATCTACGACTGGGAAACTACTGGTCTTCTTTGAGACGACTAACTATATCCGAGAACGAGATACCTTACTTCAGGTCTCTATCTGGCTGGCCTTGGCTAGCTTACTCCTCCTCATACTGCTCTTCACCTTGATTTCAGGGATTGTCATTCGTCCTTTTATCAAAAACTATGAAAAACAACGGATGTTTATCACCAATGCAGGACACGAACTCAAAACGCCTCTAGCCATCATTTCGGCCAATACCGAGCTACAGGAGTTAATGGAGGGAGAGACTGAGTGGAGTATCAGCACTAAAGAACAGACGGAACGACTCAACCACCTGATTGGAAGACTCATCCGACTTGCTCGGCTCGAGGAGCAAGAGGATATCAAATTAGCTCCTCAAAATATCTCGCTTATTGCTGAGAAAGTTGCGACAGATTTTGCTCCCCTCTTTAAAAAGGAATATAAAAACTTTGAAAGCCTGATTGAAGCAGATATCATAGAAAAAGTTTCTCAGGAGGAATTTTACGAATTACTCAGTATTTTGCTCGATAATGCCCGCAAATACTGTGATCCAGCAGGAACGATTCGCTTGACACTCCAACGCAAAAATTACCTACTACGCAAACGAACTTGCATCACTATTTCTAATGATTACAAGGATGGACAAGCAGCTAATATTAAGCGTTTCTTTGATCGCTTTTATCGTGCGGAGACCTCTCACAACAACCAAACCACCTCTGGGTATGGCATTGGTCTCTCCATGGCCCAACACCTTGTCAGCCTGTTTAGAGGGAAAATCTTTGTCACCTATAAAAAGCAGGTGATTACTTTTACAGTCTGGTTATAGCTATAGCTCTTTTACCCTTTATCATTTCATAAAAAGCGAACAAGTTCGCATTCTAAAAACAGAATACGAGCTTGTCCGCCTTTTTCTATGTCTCTAAAATAAATGACGTCTCTTTCTCATCGTGCCAAGCGAATACGGGTCACAATACCATCTGGATCTACCAAATCCAACTCACTCGAATTTAACCACTTGATCGGTGCTTCTAGCTCTTGTGCTTGCTTAACGATGTTCAAAAGTTCCTCCTTGCTTTCGACCTCAAGGACATAGTAGGCCAAGCCCGGCAAGCCTTGCTCACGCGGAGCCAGACCTTTTCCAGCCCATTCATTGACAGCCAGGTGGTGATGGTACTGACCAGCCGCTATCCAACTAGCACTAGGAATAGTAAATTTATCCTCTAGCCCCAACACCTTTTGATAAAACTGACTCGCCGCGTGACTATCCTTCACTGATAGGTGGATATGCCCCATTCTCGTCCCTTCAGCTAGGACAAAGGGATCCACCTTTTCCCCTAACTCATAGATATCCTGTGCCGCAAGGGCTTCGGTCACACCGATAATGCGGCCGTCTTCTCGAATATCCCATGAAGACACTGGCTTATCACGGTAGAGTTCAATGCCATTTCCTTCTAAATCCTCTAGATAAATGGCCTCGCTGTATCCATGATCCGCACCCCCGACCAGAGGAATCTGCAAGTCACTTAGGTGTTTCAAGACATCTGCCAAGGCTTTTCGTGTTGGCAACAAAATCGCCAGATGGTAGAGCCCATAATGTTCCCTTACTTCGCCAACCTTTTCTGCCTGAATCAAATGAACCAAGGCTTTTCGACCAAGTCCCAGCTTCTGTCTCTGTTTGGGATAAAATCTCCAAGCCAATAATCTGGTGATAAAAAGCCGTTTGACTCGTCAAATCCTTGACATTTAAAACCACCTCGGCTAGATAAATGTGGCTCTGGTATGCATAAGTCATAGGGTGTCTCCTTTTTGTTGTAACTTTATATATTACATCAATTATACACTATTAAGATAAAATGTCAACGAAGACAACTCAAAGAGTCTGGGACAAAAGTCTAACCTTAAATATAAAAAGCGAACAAAACAAGTTATCTGACACTCAGAATTCTGTCTTGTTCGCTTTTTTGTCTAATCTATCGATTTTAAAAATTGCTAGATTGTCAAATTAAGTTAGACTTTTCAAGTAACTCAGAAAAACTTGGTAGGGTGATTGATAATTCAATGATTTCTTAGGAATTTTATTTCTTTTATCAGCTATAGCTGATAAATAATTTTGAGAAATATTCGTAAAATCCATTTGTTTCGGTAATCCATTTCGTCTTAATAAGCCATTAGAATGTTCATTGAGACCTCGTTGACCAGGACATCCTGGATCCGCAAAGAACATATCTTTTGATTTAATACTTGTATTCTCTTTTTTAATGTGATATAATTATAACGTAGAGGTGAGATATTTATAACAAATGCTACGGTCACCAATCCTTTCTTACAAGAAAATCTGCCATTAGGCACAAGCCTAAAAATTTTACTGTTCAATGTGAACTATTTCTAACAAAGGAGGAACACATCATGTTTAAATCACAAAAAATAGGGCTCATCATTTCGACACTGATGACTAATCTTTTCATTATTAGCTACGTTTTTCTAGCTACAAACCTCAGTCTTTTGGCTAAAATATTGATTAGCCTTACACCAATTATCGGTAGTGCCATTGGATTTTCTGCCTTCTACTTTAAAGACAGGAAAGAAGAATAAGATGAAACACATCAAAAAATGGTTAATTTGGACTTGGTTGCCTGTTATGCTACTACTGTGGCTATTAACTCCGCCAAGTAATTCCCCCTGGATAAAACACACTATTTTTCTAGTCACGATTACCATGCAAGGACTTATTTTCTGGCTTGTTTCCAAGGCACAATCTCAAGAAGACGAGGAAAAGTATTTTGGACTGACAGAGAAGTTATATGGTATGACCTTATTTACCGCTATGGCCATTTACACTAAAGGTATCTGGATAATCACACCAGCTACTAGTCCTATCTGGCTGAAACACCTTTTTCTGGGTTCTGGCTTGTTTGTCCTCATTCTTTGCTTTCTCTATTTTGCATTAAAAAAAGTTGATGAACAAGCAGACGAGCGTTTCTATATGAACTTGGCAAAGGCAGCCTGCACAACCCTGGTACTGATAGTTCTATCTCTGATAGTGTTGAGCATAGTAACATTTTTCCTTCCCTTCACCCTAAGAACAGGCATGGTTTTGATTTTTACTGCATCCATGATTGTGTTTTTTGACCTGTTTTTCCTCATATTTGAAAAGAGGGGGTAGATATGGGAAAAATTCTAACAAACTTAAAAGCCATCCGAGAAGACGCCCGCATGACCCAGCAAGAATTGGCGGATAAGATTGGTGTACGACGGGAAACTATTCTCCACTTGGAGAATAATCGATATAACCCTTCACTTGAAATGGCGCTTAAAATCGCACGTGTCTTTGGCATGTCCGTTGAAGATATTTTCCGCTTAAATGAAGAGGTCTAGTCATGAAAAATCAAATTTGTACCCACTGCGGTGCTGACCAATTTGTCGTAAAAAAACAACTGAAAGGTTATGCAGGATTAGTCAGTGAAGAGGCTAAATTCGTTTCAGGAGGTATTGCCCTCTATCATGAAATTTGTCAAAATTGTGGTACTGTTCATAGAAGTTTTGTGAAGGATGTTGAGAAATTATAAGCGACCCTAATTGTCAAGTCAAGTGCAACAAAGTTGTTCCTCTGATTAAATGAGGATCTTTCAAGCTGTTTGAGCTAACTCAAACAGCTTTTTTGCGGACTGATAGCCATGGATTCGTCTAGGTCTTTCATTGATAGCCTTTGTATAGTCCTCTAAAAGTGTCGGCTTTAGTTCTTTTAGTGAGGATCCCTTTGGAATGAACTCTCTTAATAATCCATTGAAATTCTCATTTGTACCTCGTTCATAAGATGAATAGGCATGTGCAAAATAAACATCTAATCCCTCTGTCTTACTCAATGATGAAAATTCGTTTCCATTATCTGCAGTTATGGACTTAATGGGATAAAATTTCATACACTCTAAGACTGCTTGATTGACATACTCTGCTTTCTTTTCCACAAGTTTCTTGGTGACGGCATAGCGTGTTTGTCGTTCTACCAAGGTCAGAATAGAAGGTTCTCCTATTGTCTTTTCACCCAGAACAGAATCGATTTCCCAATCTCCAAAACGGGAACGATTATTGATTTCTTCTGGTCTTTCTTCAATTGACTTTCCTAGATGTTTCTTGGTAGAGGGGCGCTTGGTAAATTTCTTACGGATCCGCACTGCTCTTGGCAAATCAATGACCTTAATCTCTAACAATCCTTGATGGATATAGTTATAGAGCGTCTTGGTTGAAGGAACAACTGCATCTACATGTTGGAGTCTATAGGTATGAACAAAGGTATCCACGCTATGCACCCCTTGGTTTCTCTCTCATTGCTTCTGTAAATTCTCTCAGAAAGTCATCCGATACACAATCCAGTTTTAGATAATAGCTGGCTTCTCTAGCATGACGATAACGGTTATGAGCAGCATCTGCATAATAGTGTTGGTAATAGACCTTCTGCCCATTTACTTTTTTCACTTGTGTTATGGAACCACGATTAATTTCACGAGTAATAGTAGAGCGATTTCTCCCTAGTCTACGAGCAATCTCAGCAGGTTTGAGTCCTACGCTTAAATAAGCTTCAATTTCCCCTCGCTCAGCTTCAGATAAGTGCTTGTATGATTGATTTGTGGTAGAATAATTAGTGGACATGTTCATCTTCCTTTATACTGTTTTTCGCAACTCTAGTATATCAGATGAACATGTCTTTTTTGTTGCACTTCATTTTACAACAGGGCTTCATAATAAAGAATTCCTAAAATTAAAATCTTTTTTCCCAGACTCTCTTTTTATTTAACAACAAGCTCGTAACGAGTTTTGCTGGTGAAGGTTTCCCCTGCTTTGAGAATGACTTGGTCTTTGAGGTCGCTATGAATAGCATCTGGTAAAGCCTGCGCTTCAAGGGCAATCCCATTGTGCTGTACCATTGGCTGACCAGCTATGAGCACACTCTCATCCACAAAGTTTGCTGTGTAGACCACAAGGCAAGGGGCCTCTGTCTTGAAAAGCAGGAAACGACCTGAGTTTTGATCATAAAGGAAACCAGCATTGTCATGACCTGCAGGAAGGGCAAATGGGTGATCCAAACCAGATACCAGCTGGATTTGCTCATCGTCCTCTGCAAAGATATCCTTGAGCAAAGCACCATTGTAGATGTGTTTCACTACATCACGATCAGCATCTGGAGTCTTAGCTGGAACACCGTCTGGAGCGATTGGGTAAATGCCCTCCGTATTTAGCTGAAAGACATGGCGGTCAACTGTCTGCGTGAAATCACCAGATAAGTTGAAATAGCTATGATTAGTTGGATTGACAAGCGTGTCCTGATCAGTCGTCACCTTATAGCTGACTTCGTAGGCACCAGTTTCTTCCAAGTGATAGCTAATCCAAATCTTAAGATTACCAGGAAATCCTCCTGTCCCGTCTGTACGCTCTGTGTAGAGAGTCAAGCCATGGTCGCTCACCTCAACCAATTCAAACAAGCTCGAATCCCAACCTGTTGAACCACTGTGGTTACAGTTGCTAGCGTTGTTGACTTCAAGGTCATAGGTCTGACCATTGAGCTCAAATGTTGCACCTGCAATACGGCCCGCTACAGGACCTACACTTGCTCCATGCTTGGGACTATTGCCTACATAGCTAGCAAAATCATCAAAACCCAAGATCACATTGGCAAAATTCCCAGCCTTGTCAGGTGTGACATAGCGCAAAATGGTAGCACCATAAGTCATAACTTCAAGCTGGTAACCACCATCAGTCTCAAAGCGATAGGCCAAAACATCCTTGCCCTCATGATTTCCAAATACACGCTCTGTGTATGCTCTCATTCTTCTCTCCTTTGATCTATTTCTCTTAAGTAAACAAACCATAGAGAGTGTATTCACCATCTATGGTTGTAGTTTCTATTTTCAGAATCCTTTGTCAGAAAACCTTAAGCAGCTTCTTAACAAAAGGGGATTCTTCTATACTTGTTTTATGCTTCTACACGTTCAGTCCATGAAGTCGCTGTTGTTTGAAGAACCTTGTTGAGTTCGTCAATGTTCTCAAAACCTGTTGTGCGAAGCCATTCACGAGCTGCTGCCTCACCGTCTTTGATGTAGGCTTCAACTGATCCAGCCCAAGTTGCACGGCCGCAAAGAACGCCATTGAAGTTTGCACCTGATTCGTGGGCAAAGACAAGGGTTTCTTGGAAGAGTTTGGCTGAAACTCCCGCACTCAAGTAGATGTAAGGAAGGTTAGTCGCTTCGTCTTGCGCTTTGAAGAAGGCTGCCGCTTCTTCGCGTGTATGCACGATTTCACCATCGCCAAAGCCTTCAACATATTTGACGTTGACTGGAACTTCCACTTTCAAGACATCGATGTTGAAGCGTGGGTCTGAGAAGACCTTCATAGCACCGATAACCTTGTGTGGTTTTACTTTGGCGTATTCTGCAGAACCTGCGTCAGCGATTTTTTCATCGTAAGCGAGGATTTCAAGGAAGAATGGAATGTCTTCCGCCACACACTCAGAACCGATGCGTTCGATGTAGGCTTGTTTTTGTTGATTGAGTTCGTCAGAGCTGTCTACATCGTAGTAAAGCAAGAATTTGACTGCATCCGCACCTTGTTCTTTGATGCGTTTTGCAGACCAAACATCCAAGCAGTCAGGCAAGCGTTTAGTGCTAGTTGTGTCATAACCTGTTTTCTCATAAGCAAGGAGAAGACCAGCATTGGCATCAAGCGCTTTTGTAGCTGGAAGTCCATACTCAGGGTCGAGAAGCATAGAGGATGCATATTTTGTCAATTCATCTGCTACCAAGACTTTGAGTTCTTCCATTTGAGCAACTGTTGGCTCTTCTGTTTGGTATTGAGCCATGAGGCGTTTCAAAGCACCACGTTGGTCAAAGGCAAGAGCTGAGATAATGCCATTTTCATCTGAAAGTTTTTGCAAGCGGGCTACTTTATTGGAACTTAATTGTAATTTACTCATAGATACTTCCTTATTTTTGATAGTCATGAATGATCACACCTTGTACCACACGGTTTACGGTGCCTGTAGGAGACGGTGTATCTGGTTTGTTTTCCACTTTAAGCGAAGTCAAAAGGGCAAAGAGTTGGGCATAAACGATGTAAGGGAAGACACGGTAAATATCGTTCAAGACACCGCCACAACCAAGGGCTACTTCTTTGACATTTTCAAGACCAAAGGCTTGATCACTTAAGAGCACAACACGACGAGCAATCTGGTCACCAGCCACTTCACGAACCAAGTCCAAGTCATACTTGCGAGTGTAGTCTGTCGTTGTGCCAAAGATCAAAACAACGGTGTCTTCGTTAATCAATGATTTTGGACCGTGACGGAAGCCAACTGGGCTTTCATACATGGTCGCCACTTGACCAGCAGTCAATTCCAAAATCTTGAGCTGAGCTTCATGAGCAAGTCCAAAGAAAGGACCAGCACCTAGGTAGATGACACGATTAAAGTCGAGATCTACAAGCTCTTTGACATCTGCTGCATTGTCTAGAATCTTACGAGCAAGGCTAGTCACAACTTCAAAACGTTCAGCTTTCACAGCAAATTCTGTAGGATCAAAAACCAAGAGAGCTGTTAGCATCATGGACGTAAAACTAGAAGTCATGGCAAATCCAGCGTCATTGGAAGCAGCTGGTTGCAAGAGCAAAAGATTGCGCTCATCGCCATGAGCTTGAAGAGCCAATTTACCATCTGCTGCACAAGTAATGGTCACTTGGTAAAGGTCGTCCACTAAGGCTTTAGCCAAATCAACCGTCGCCACACTTTCAGGCGAATTCCCACTACGAGCAAAGGATACAAGGACAGTCGCCACATCTTTTTTCAGATAAGTTTCTGGATTGGCTACGATATCTGTTGTCGCAATGGCATTGAAATTCCATTTGCGTTCGTCATAGACTTCCTTAAAGTATGGCACCAAGGTATCTCCCACATAAGCAGAAGTACCAGCACCCGTCAAGATAACCTTGATATAGTCATGTTTATCAGCAATTCCTTTCAGAAAGGCTGCAATTTCTTCCCGTTTCGCTTGATAGGTTTCAAAAGCCTCTTTCCATACATCAGGCTGTTGGTAGATCTCACGAGTCGTGACTTCTGCACCCAGTTCAAGTAATTCTTCTTTTGTGTAATTTAGCATAGAGTTCCTCTAATCTATTGTTGTTTCATTCCTATTGAAAATATGGGAATGGATTGACTCCCATTCCCATGTATATTCTATACAAGCTGTTCTAACGATTTAGCCGTTGTCACATCGTATTGAATTGAGTTCCAACTAAAATCTTGGGGAAAAAGACCGATTATCGTCGGAGCATCGCTCCATCCTCCAATCGCCTATTTTCCCTGTGATTTTCACGTTGTCACATCGTATACTCAATGAAAATCAAAGAGCAAACTAGGAAGCTAGCCGCAGGTTGCTCAAAGCACTGCTTTGAGGTTGCCGGATAAGATTGACGAAGTCAGTAACATATATACGGCAAGGCGACGCTGACGCGGTTTGAATTTGATTTTCGAAGAGTATTATTCATCTTCGTCATCATCGAAGCCCGCTAACAGGTCATTGACTTTTACGATGCTTTCTGCAGCACGGCTCTTGTAGTCCGCATCTGCACCTGTAAGGCTGGCATTGATAAATTCAATCACCATCGGAAGATTCATCCCTGCGTAGAGTTCAATGTCGCGACCTTCCATGATCAAACGGCTTACCACGTTACATGGTGTACCACCGAGAAGGTCCGCAAAGACTAGGAAATCATCCAATCCTTCGATAGCAGCTTCAAATTTTGCAGTAAATTCTTCTGGGCCATCTTCTGGAAGAAGAGCCACTGCATGAATGTTGTCTTGTGGACCCATGATCATTTCCGTGCTACCTTTCAGTTCTTCACAGAAACGACCATGACTCACCAAAATTAACGATTTCACCATAAATTATGCGCCCATTCCAAGCAAGAATTTACCGATGAATGAAAGACCTACTGCAAGAACGATAATGATACCGATCGCTTTAGTAGAGTTCATACCTTTCTTACCAAGCAACCAGAAGATAAAGGCAGTAAAGATTGCTGGAAGCAAGCGTGGGAAGATTGAGTTCAAGATGTCTTGGAAGTCAATCATCTTTTCACCGATTGGCAATTTGTAAGAAATGTCAAAGTTGATCATTGTTGCTACAAGAGCACCCATCATGAAGACACCAAGTACAGATGCAGCGTCAATCAAAGCTGTCAAGGTACTTTGCATGTTGTTGATAAGGTTAACCCCTTCCTTGTAGGCAAATTCCAATTGTTTCCAACGGAAGATGTCATAAGCAACTGCAACTGCGATCCAAAGGAAGATACCCCATGGTTGGCCGGCGATAGCCATAGTTGCTGCGATAGATCCCATGATGGCAGGTACAAGTGAACCAAAGATTGTGTCTCCAAGAGGAGCGAATGGTCCCATCAAACCTGTCTTGATACCGTTAACGGCATCTTTTGAACCTACACCATCTTTTTCTTCCATGGCAAGGTCAAAACCAGCGATAATTGTGTGGAAGAATGGTGAAGTATTGAAGAATTGAGTATGAACTTTCATCATTTCTTTCAATTCAGGAGTTCCATCCCCATACATTTTACGCAATTGAGGCAAGATCATGTAAAGGTAACCAGAAGCTTGCATACGTTCGTAGTTCCAACCTAATTGGAAAGTAAACAAGCTACGTTTGTTGATTTGATTAAAATCTTCTTTTGTAAGTTTGTAATTAGAATTCGTCATCTTCGATTTCCCCACTTTCTGATGGTGTAGAAGGTGCTGCTACAGCTACTTTTTGGCTGTTCTTAAAGTGAACAACTGCAAGGAAGATACCTACGATAGAAACACCGATCATAGACAAACCTTTGAAGTTGTTAGCAAAGCCAATCTTTTCAGCAACATCAGCAGGAAGAGTACCAAGGATACCCGCAACAGCTCCACCAAGACCTGTTACATATGAGTAAAGAACAGTCAACATAGCTGTCAAACCAAATCCCATTGCAAGGTAGTGAAGGTTACGTTTAACTGGAAGGTAACGAAGCAAGATTGCAAATCCAAGACCTGGAAGCATACGTCCTGCAAGTGTCAAACCATCTGCAATCCATTGATATTCTTTAACAAGGTCTACTACTGATTGTACAAAAGCACCACCAAAAGCAAGAGCGAAGAATACTGGAAGGGCACGAGAAAGAGCCCAAGGCACTGCACCAAGTAGGTAGTTGCGTTCGATACCTTTGTAGTCAAAGCGTTCGATCGCAGCATCAATACGGTGTGCAAAGAAAGTAGTTGTCATACGTCCAAGAACGTCGAAGTATGTCAAAAGTGCTGCTACTGGTACAGCGATTGTTGTGATTGCAAGATCTGTATCAATACCTTGAGAGATAGAGAATGCTGTTGCAAGAACCGCACCAGAAGTTGCGTCGATACGAGAAGCACCACCGAAGGTACCAACCCCGAGAACGAACAACTGCAAGCTACCACCGATAAACAAACCAGTTGTCACATCTCCCATGATCAAACCAGTAATAAAACCAGCGAATACAGGAGAACCTGCAGATGAAACGATTGTCAACTCATCACAGATTTGATAAGCTGAGTACAAAGTGAGAAGTAAAATTTGCCACCATTGTATCATAACAATGACCTCCTAAAAATTTTTTCCTATTTTAACAAGCTCAAAAAGTCTGAAATTGGATCATTTGGAACCATTTGAGCAGTGAGTTTCACACCTTTTTCTGCTAGTTTGTGGAAATCTTCCACATCCTTGTCTACCACGTTGATAGAACGTGTGATAGAGCGAGTTTCTGGTGTTTGAGACATATTGCCGACGTTGAGTGTTTCAAGCGGAACACCTGCTTCAACCAAACCAAGGAAACGGTCTGGTTTACGTGCAACGATAAAGAGACGTTGGCTATCGTATTTACCAGCAAGGATATTTGCTGCTGCTTTCTCAACTGGCAAGATACTGAGTTTCACACCTGGTGGTGTCGCAAGTTTCAAACCACTCTTTTCAATATCGTTGTTAACAACTTCGTCGTCTACAACCATAATGCGTGAAACATTTAGTTTTCCAGCCCAAAGATTGGCTACTTGACCGTGGATCAAACGTCCATCGATACGGCATCCTACAATTGTCATAAGTTTTCCCCCTTTATGTGTTTTAGTGTAGGTTTACGAGTTAAATGAATCTCTTCTTTATATTCTCCCTCAGTTTCAAAGATGATAATGCGGTTAGCACCTTCCTTAAGATAGCTATGAGGGATATAAAGTGAGAGGGTCGGGCCGACGTTCCAGAAACGCCCTAGGTGACGCCCATTGACAAAGGCAACTCCCTTACCAAACTCAGACAAGTCTAAGTAGGTATCTTTTGGCTCTTCGACCGTAAAGTCGAAAGCGTAAAAGGCTGGTTGTCCTTCTGTCCATCCTTTTGAAAAATCAATTTTCTCAGGATTATCCAGTGGCAGTGGATATTGTTTCCAATTCAGTAAGAAATGTAGATCCTTGCAGACACCTGTACGAATTCCTTTATGTTGCGTATCTGCTAAGAACTTGTGTCCATAGTTAACACGCCCCATATTTTCGATCAGGATATCAATCTCTGAACAGCCTTCTCGGTTGCCCTGACAGTAGATGTCTTCACCAATCTCTGTCTGGTATTGAGTAGCAATCCATTGACCATCTACAAAGAGTTGAGCTCGGTCACGTCCATCGATGATACGGAGACGTTCCTCTTCTGCATCCCAACTTGCCTCAGTGTGGTAGAGAAGGTAGCCATAACTTTGACCAAGTTCTTCCATCGCTTTTGGATAGAGGCTTTCAGTTGGACTAGAGAGACTATCCAGGGTTTCAAACAGGGAAACTTTTTCGGTCAATGGAACGGCCCCTATCTCCATGCTTTCCTTATAGAGTGGTTCCAACTGTGAATACTCTGGGAAGTGTGTTGCCATCATCTTCTTGACTGCTAAGTATTTAGCAGTTGGATTTCCTTCTTCATCGAGAAGGGCATCATAGTCATAAGATGTGACTTGTGGCAAATCCAGAGTTCCTCGAGCCGAGCAACCATTCATGAAACCAAAGTTTGTACCACCATGGAACATGTAAAGGTTGATAGAGCCTTGTTCCAATACCTCTCGAACAGCTTCTGCCAATTCTTTAGGATCCCGTGTGATGATGGGTTCTTTCCAACGATTAAACCAACCATCCCAGAATTCCATACACATGAGAGGCCATTTCTTGCCATGCTCATCAAAGAATTCTTGCATTTGTGAAAAGTTGTACGGAGCTTTAGAACCGAAGTTTCCTGTCACAAAGAGGTCATCTTCGATCAAGGTTCCGGCTTTCAGAGTAGCCCTCCATGGACCATCTGAAGTAAAGAGTGGGCAATCAATCCCTCGTTCTTCCATCAATTTTCGAATTGCTCGTAGATAAGACTTATCTTCTCCATAGGAGCCATATTCATTTTCGACTTGCATCATGAGAATATTCCCGCCATTATCCAACAAACGAGGCACAAGCCTTGGCAATAATTGGTCATAATAGCGAGCAACCGCCTCGATGTAGGCCGGGTCGGACGAGCGGATTCGCATGTCCTTTGTCAAGAGCCAAGCCGGCAAGCCACCAAATTCCCATTCCGCACAGATAAATGGAGACGGGCGTACAATGGCATAGAGACCCAAATCTTGTGCTATTTGAAGAAACCTCTCCAAATTTCTGGCACCTTCAAAATCAAATTCCCCTTCAACGGGTTCATGTAAATTCCAAGCCACATAGGTCTCGACCGTATTAAAGCCAAGCGCCTTTAAGTTATAGAGAGAATGATACCAATCCTCTGCTGGAATCCTAAAATAATGAATGGCGCCAGACAAAATCTTGAACGGCTTCCCATCTAAATAGAAATCGTCCTCAATTTTAAATCTTGTCATGTTACCACCTCTGACGAATTAAGTTTGCGCTTTCATTTATTATAATATTAAATATAATCAAATCTTTTGCATTTGTCAATAGGTTTTAGAAAATTCTTTAAAATTTTTCTATTTTTTTACTTACCATTTACCAAAATTATCTAAAAATAGCATGAAAGCGATATTTTAATGTATGATAATTCACAAGGTTATAAAATGGAATTTTTTACATGTAACATAACATTTTTAGTCTATTATTTTAATTTTTTTTACCTAAATACTACTATTTTGTCTGTATTTATGGTAGAATCAAAATTGGAGAAAGAGAATCGAGGTGAAATTATGGCTATTCCAAAATACCAATATATTAAAGATGAATTAAAAAACAAAATCATCTCTGGTCAATTTGCAAGTGGAGATAAATTTTATACAGAAGCAGAATTGATCGCGATGTATGATGTTAGTTCAATCACTGTTGTGCGTGCTTTGAATGACCTTGCAAAAGACGGCTATATTGTCCGCCAACAAGGGAAAGGGACTTTTGTTTCTCGTGCCCGCAAGCACAAACTCGTTGAATTTTCAGATGTCGAAATCTTTGAAACAAAAGATGATAAAGTTACTGTCCTTTCTATCGAGCGCGGAAACAAGCTTGAATACCTAGAGAAGCTTGGATTACGTGGAGATCAGTTCTACTACAAAATTGAACGTACCCGTCAAACAAATGGCGTAACTTACATCTACCACACATCTTATATTCCTGAACAATACATCAATGCCAACTATCCAAATCTTGACTATTATAGTTCTATCTATAAACGCTTCAAATTGGATTACCGCATTCACATGAACGATGAACATTTTGAGGAAATCAATGAAATCGCATTTCCAACACCAGAGCATGTTGCTTCTGTACTTGGAATCGATACGCAATTTCCAACTGTCTTCCAAACGAAGACTACTAAACTTGAGGCTACTGGCCAAGTCCTTGCCTATAGTGAAACGTATAAGCGAGCAGACTACTACAAAATTAAATTCCTCTCATGTAATCGAGGTCATTAAGAGAAAGCTTGAGCCCAGCTCAGGCTTTTTCTATATTCATTATAGCACGAGAAAGAGGTTGTGAAAACGCTGTGGAGGACTCTTATTTAATTAGTAGCGTTTTTACTAAAAACAAGTTAAATATTCGCTTTCTCTTTCTTATTTCTGGAAATAATTTTCTTCTAAATCTTATGATTTCCTCTATTTATTATAGTTCTTATATAAACCCACTTGACATTTTACTCCTTAGATAATAAAATAAAATCGGTTTTATGTAAACGCTATCATACATAATAATAACAAGGAGGTTTTGTCATGAAACTAGAAAAGAAACAGCGCTTCTCCATCCGTAAATACGCGGCTGGGGCAGCTTCTGTACTGATAGGATTTGCTTTTAGCGCACAAGTCGTATCTGCCGACGGGATTACTCCAGCTCCAACAGCTGAGGAAACTGTTCAAACTATTCAGGAGAGTCCTCAAGCAGTCAAGGAAGCTGTAGACTCCAAGGTTCCAGAAAAACTGGAAGAAAAGGCTGACAAGCCTGTAAAAGAGGAGGTCAAAGAAGACAAGGAGGCTCCTCGAACAGTTGCTCCAAAAACAGAAGAGTCAAGCGCACCAGTTGTGACAGAAAATGCTACTCCAACTCCTACTGCCGAGAAAGAGAGTCCTGCCCCAACTGAAACTCCTGCCGAAAGTACTCCTTCAGAAAAGAAAAATGAAGCCGTCACACCTGCAGTGGCCACTCCTAGCACTGAACGTGTATCTCAAGTAAATGAAAAACTGGCAAAAAGAAAAATGATCTCAATCGACGCTGGACGCAAGTATTTCTCTCCAGACCAACTCAAAGAAATCATCGACAAAGCCAAACACTACGGTTATACTGATCTTCATCTACTAGTTGGAAATGACGGCATGCGTTTTATGTTGGACGACATGACGATCAAAGCCAATGGCAAAACCTATGCAAGCGACGATGTCAAACGTGCACTCGAAAACGGAACCGATGCCTACTACAAGGATCCAAACGGCAACCATTTGACAGAAAGTCAGATGACGGACTTGATCAACTATGCTAAAAACAAAGGCATTGGTCTCATCCCAACTGTAAACAGCCCTGGTCACATGGATGCGATTTTGCATGCCATGAAAGAACTAGGCATCCAAAAGCCGAACTTCAACTACTTTGGTAAGGAATCTGCTCGTACCGTTGACCTTGATAACAAAGAAGCTGTTGCATTTACCAAAGCCCTGATCGACAAGTATGCTGCTTACTTCGCTGGAAAAACTGATATTTTCAATATCGGGCTAGACGAATATGCCAACGACGCTACAGATGCCAAAGGATGGAGCGTTCTCCAGGCTGATAAATACTATCCAAATGAAGGCTACCCTGTAGGAGGATATGAGAAATTTATCGCCTACGCCAATGACCTTGCTCGCATCGTCAAATCTCACGGTCTCAAACCAATGGCCTTTAACGATGGTATCTACTATAATAGCGACACTAGCTTTGGAACTTTTGACAAAGACATCATCGTTTCTATGTGGACTGGTGGATGGGGCGGATACGACGTCGCTTCTTCTAAATTTCTAGTTGAAAAAGGCCACCAAATCCTTAATACCAACGATGCTTGGTACTACGTTCTCGGACGAAATGCCGATGGCCAAGGCTGGTACAACCTCGACCAAGGACTCAATGGTATCAAGAACACTCCAATCACTTCTGTACCAAAATCTGATGGGGCTACTATCCCATTCATCGGTGGTATGGTAGCTGCTTGGGCGGATACCCCATCTGCACGCTATTCACCATCACGCCTCTTCAAACTCATGCGCAGCTTCGCAAATGCCAATGCTGAATACTTCGCAGCTGACTATGAGTCTGCTGAACAAGCTCTGAAAGAAGTACCAACAGACCTTAACCGCTATACTGCAGAAAGTGTCGCAGCTGTAAAAGAAGCTGAAAAAGCTATTCGCTCACTCGATAGCAACCTCAGCCGTGCTCAACAAGACACCATTGATCAAGCAATCGCAAAACTCCAAGAAGCTGTAAGCAATTTGACCTTCACACCAGAAGCTCAAAAAGAAGAAGACGCGAAACGCGAAGTTGAAAAACTTGCCAAGAACAAGGTAATTTCCATCGATGCCGGACGTAAGTATTTCACGCTCGACCAACTCAAACGCATCGTAGACAAGGCGAGCGAACTCGGCTACTCTGATGTCCATCTCCTTCTTGGAAATGACGGACTTCGCTTCCTCCTTGATGACATGACCATCACAGCTAACGGCAAAACTTATGCAAGTGACGATGTCAAGAAGGCCATTATCGAAGGAACAAAAGCTTACTACGATGATCCAAACGGAACCACTCTTAGTCAAGCTGAAATCACTGAATTGATCGAGTACGCAAAATCAAAAGGCCTCGGACTCGTCCCAGCAATCAACAGCCCAGGTCACATGGATGCCATGCTCGTCGCTATGGAAAAACTTGGAATCAAGAATCCTCAAGCCAACTTTGACAAGGTCTCCAAAACAACTATGGACCTCGAAAACGAAGAGGCCATGAACTTTGTCAAAGCCCTCATTGGCAAGTACATGGACTTCTTTGCAGGCAAGACTAAGATTTTCAACTACGGTACAGACGAATATGCCAATGATGCTACCAACGCCCAAGGCTGGTACTACCTCAAATGGTATGGACTCTATGGCAAGTTTGCTGAGTACTCTAACACCCTTGCTGCCATGGCCAAAGAAAGAGGCCTTCAACCAATGGCCTTCAACGATGGTTTCTACTATGAAGACAAGGATGATGTTGAGTTTGACAAGGATGTCATCATCTCTTACTGGTCTAAAGGATGGTGGGGCTACAACCTTGCATCTCCTCAGTATCTTGCAAGCAAAGGCTATAAATTCCTTAATACTAACGGAGACTGGTACTACATTCTCGGGCAAAAACCTGAAGATGGTGGCGGTTTCCTCAAAAAAGCAATTGAAAACACTAAAAAAACACCATTTAACCAGCTTGCATCTACCAAATATCCTGAGGTAGACCTTCCAACAGTTGGAAGCATGCTTGCCATCTGGGCAGATAGACCAAGCGCTGAGTACAAGGAAGAAGAAATTTTTGAACTCATGACTGCCTTTGCAGACAATAACAAAGACTACTTCCGCGCTAACTACAATGCCCTCCGTGAGGAGCTTGCTCAAATCCCTGCAAGCTTGGAAGGATACAGCAAAGAAAGTCTCGATGCCCTAAATGCAGCTAAAGAGGCTCTCAACTACAACCTCAATCGCAGCAAGCAAGCTGAGTTAGACGCTCTCGTAGCCAAGCTCAAAGCAGCCCGCCTAGGCCTCAAACCAGCGGAAACTCACTCAGGAAGCCTCGATGAAAACGAACTAGCTGCCAATGTTGAAACCAAACCGGAACTCATCACAAGAGCAGAAAAGATTCCATTTGAAGTTATCAAGAAGGAAAATCCAAATCTCCCAGCCGATCAGGAAAAGATCATCACACCAGGTGTAGAGGGCGAACGCACTCATTACATATCTGTCCTTACTGAAAATGGGAAACAAACAGAAACGGTTCTAGATAGCCAAGTGACCAAAGAACCTGTGACACAAGTGGTTGAAATCGGTGCCCCTATTACTCACAAAGGAGATGAACACGGTCTTGCTCCAGCCGCAGAAGCAAAACCTAGACTGGACATCCAAGAGGAAGAGATTCCGTTCACTACCGTGACACGTGAAAATCCACTCTTGCTCAAAGGGAAGACTCAAGTCCTTACCAAAGGTGTTAACGGTCGTCGCAGTCATTACTACTCTGTAAGCACTACTGCTGATGGCAAAGAAGTGAAGACTCTTGTCGATAGCCTTGTAACGCAAGAAGCAGTGACACAAGTCATTGAAGTCGGAACCCTTGTTACCCATGTAGGGGATGAACACGGTCTTGCCCCAGCCGCAGAAGCAAAACCTAGACTAGACATCCAAGAAGAAGAGATTCCGTTCACTACCGTGACACGTGAAAATCCGCAATTGCCAAAAGGACAAAGTCAAGTCGTCGTTACTGGTGTAAATGGTCGTCGTACGATTTTCTACTCTGTCAGCACTACTGCTGACGGCAAGGAAGAAAGAACTCTTGTCAATAGTGCGGTATCGCAGGAAGCGGTCGCTCAGGTTGTCGAAGTCGGAACTGCCGTTGAGAAAGCTGAGCAAGCTGAAGCAACTACTAGCAAAGCAGATGAAAAACAACTCCCTGCAACAGGAAGTCAAGACTCTGTAGGCTTGGTCGCAGCAGGACTCATGGCCACACTAGCAGCTTACGGACTCACTAAGAAAAAAGAAGATTAACACCCTTCGATAAGCATATAAAAAAGCGAGATTGAATCTCGCTTTTTATTGTTAGGATTAATCACCCAGTCCGATACGTTCAAAGATATCATCCACTCGTTTGGTGTAGTATGCAGGGTTGAAGATTTCATCAATTTCATCTTGAGTGAGGCGTGATGATACTTCTGGATCTGCTTCGAGAAGCGGTTTGAAATCTACTTGGTTATCCCAAGAGTAGGCTGTTTTTGGTTGCACCAAGTCATAGGCTTGCTCACGGGTCATACCTTTTTCAATCAAGGTCAACATGGCACGTTGGCTAAAGATCAGACCAAACGTAGAGTTCATGTTGCGAATCATGTTTTCTGGGAAGACTGTCAAATTCTTGACAATATTTCCAAAACGGTTGAGCATGTAGTCAATCAAAATGGTCGTGTCTGGTGTGATGATACGCTCAGCTGATGAGTGAGAAATATCACGTTCGTGCCAGAGAGCGACGTTCTCATAGGCTGTCACCATATGACCACGGATAACACGCGCCAGACCTGTCATGTTTTCAGAACCGATAGGGTTGCGTTTGTGAGGCATAGCAGATGAACCTTTTTGACCTTTAGCAAAGAACTCTTCCACTTCACGTTGTTCAGATTTTTGCAAACCACGAATCTCCGTTGCCATACGCTCGATGGAAGTTGCGATGCTGGCAAGAACTGCAAAGTACTCAGCGTGAAGGTCACGAGGAAGGACTTGTGTAGAGATTTCTTGAGCACGGATACCCAGCTTGTCGCAGACGTATTTTTCAACGAATGGTGGGATGTTGGCAAAGTTACCAACCGCACCAGAAATCTTACCAGCTTCCACACCAGCAGCCGCATGTTCGAAACGCTCGATGTTGCGCTTCATTTCGCTGTACCATGTTGCCAATTTAAGACCAAAAGTCGTCGGTTCCGCATGCACACCGTGGGTACGCCCCATCATGATGGTGAACTTGTGCTCCTTGGCCTTGTCAGCGATGATGTTGGTGAAGTTTTCAAGGTCACGACGGATAATGTCGTTGGCCTGCTTGTAGAGGTAACCGTAGGCCGTATCCACCACGTCAGTAGAAGTCAATCCATAGTGAACCCACTTGCGCTCTTCACCAAGAGTCTCAGAAACCGCACGCGTGAAAGCCACCACATCGTGGCGAGTCTCTTGCTCAATTTCTAAAATACGGTCGATGTCAAAGTCCGCTTTCTCGCGAATCAAAGCTACATCTTCCTTAGGAATTTCCCCCAACTCAGCCCATGCCTCGTCAGCCAAGATTTCCACCTCAAGCCAAGCACGGTATTTATTTTCTTCACTCCAAATGTTCGCCATCTCAGGGCGAGAGTAACGGTTGATCATTGTTTGTTTTTCCTTTCTTTTTCTACTTCACTTTATTGATAATGAACTATCTAGGCTCTGTTCACCTCACTATTCCAAAAACTATAGTCTAATTCAGTGATCTCATTGTATCTTATATTAGGAATAAATATATTCAATGATACACTATTTTCATTAAGTTTTGTATTGCCATCGCTAGGAATAGCCTGAATATGGATCCCTCTTGGAACTTCCTCAGTCTCATTATATATTAAATCAACTTGATAATACACCTGAAGTTCTTCATTACCTTTTTTATTTATCTTATTCCAGACACGTCTCTCATAAGTCAGCTGAGAATTACCCCTATAAGAATTTAATGTAAAGGAGTCAAAATCTCTACCACCTCCATTAGACCAACTTGTCTGTGGAAATATATTTTCATAATTACCTTTTCTTGAATTAAAATTATCGATATTACCAACTAACATATGGCCCAATATATGCCCCGTATGAAATACAGAACCAGAGAATTGCGAATTCCCCTTAGAAGCTCCTCCTTTAGATTGAATAATAGTTTTTCTAGATAATAAGGCAACTCCTCTTTTGACTCTACCTTTTTCATCTCTAAAGTTTTTTGCGAATTCATGAATATCTTGATCTGTTTTAAAAAAGTCTTTATTAAATTCAATAAACTCTTTCATAATGAAACTTCCGTATCCATTATAGTACTCAGCTAATTCATCTACACTGCTATATCCTAGCTGATTTGCAATATCATTAGTGATATAATGAAGCGCTTCACTTTTGTTTGGGTATTTTATAGTCTTAATCATAAATATATAAAACCTCTTTTCAATCTATTCACTAGTTAAGCCAAATCTGATGATAGGTGTAACAATAAACTTTCACTATACTAATAGAGGTAACTCTGTTACTTCTAACAAGAATCTAGCTTTATACATCAGATGCACATTGACTTCCTTGCTTCAATTATTTAAAAATCAATCCCTTTCCCAAACTCAACCACGCCATCCGGCACTTCACTAAACAAAGTCACGTGTCCCATTTTGCGGTTGTGCTTCGCTTCTATTTTACCATACATGTGGAGGTGGGCGCTTGGATTTTCTGTGACATATTTTTCAGCAGCCCCGACATGCTGGCCGAGCACGTTGAGCATGACGGCTGGCGCATGCAGGTGGATAGCTGGCAATGGTGCTCCCAGAACGCCGAGAATATGGGTATCAAACTGCGAGAAGTCGCAGGCTTCGATAGAATAGTGTCCAGAGTTGTGTGGGCGCGGAGCAATTTCATTGACAATGATGTCATCAGCGGTCGCAAACATTTCCACGCAAAGAGTTCCAGACAAGTTCAGCTGTTCAGCGATGCGCACCGCCATTGCTTTTGCTTTGTCAGCTAGACTAGCTGAAATGCGAGCAGGCACAATTGTTTTAGATAGGATGTTGTTACGGTGGATATTTTCCTGAACTGGGAAAACCGTCACGTCCTTGCCGTTACCAGACGCGATAACAGAAATTTCAAGGTCAAAGTTGACAAATTCTTCCAAGACACAGTCAGCTGAATCTGCTAGTTCATAGGCTTCTTCCAAATCTTCTACTGAGCGAATGACCTTCTGACCATGCCCATCGTAGCCACCAGTCGCCGTCTTGAGGACATAATTTTTAGAAAGGTCAATATCTGCCAAATCTTGGCTTGAAGTCACAACCTTGTAGGGTGCCACAGTGACTTGTGCCTTGTTTGAGAGGAAGTCCTTTTCAAAAATGCGATTTTGAGAGATGCGGAGCAGGTCTGTTCCTTGAGGAAGTTGTCCTTCCTTGATAACCGCATCCAGACCGTCAGCATCGACATTTTCAAACTCATAGGTGAGGACATCGCATCGCTCAGCTAACTGACGAAGGGCATCCACATCGTTATAAGGAGCCACGATGATTTCCGCCACTCGAGAAGCCGGGCAATCCGCCGCAGGATCCAGCGCGATAACCTTGTGCCCCATGTAGATAGCAGAAATGGCCATCATCTGACCAAGTTGCCCACCACCGATGATTCCGATTGTTTTAGATGAGCTCATTTGTAGACTCCTCTGCGATTTTTCCTTGCTCTTCTGCGAAATCTGCCAAAGCTGTCGCGATAGCCTGATCCTCTACTGACAGGAGACGAAGAGCGAAGAGGGCTGCGTTTGTCGCTCCTGCTTCACCGATAGCCATGGTTGCAACAGGCACGCCACCCGGCATCTGTACGATAGAGTAGAGCGAGTCGACGCCACTAAGGGCACGTGATTTGACAGGTACCCCGATGACAGGAAGGGTTGTTTTGGCAGCAACCATACCTGGTAAATGGGCTGCTCCACCTGCCCCTGCGATGATGACCCTGATGCCACGGCTACGGGCTTCTTCGGCATGTCTGAACATGAGGTCAGGTGTACGGTGGGCAGAGACAACTTTCTTTTCGTAAGCAACGCCGAAGCGGTCTAGGACTTCGGCTGTTTTTTGCATGGTAGCCCAGTCGGATTTTGAACCCATGATGATGGAAATTACTGGTTTCATTTCTTCTCCTTTTTTAATAATCGTCTAATGTAGTGCGGACGTAAGCGACCGCCTATGGCGTTCCATTACTAAAACTGGAGCCTAGGTCTCCAGTTTTCCGCTCCTAGTAGCAAAGCTACTAGGAGTTCCACTACTGCGACGATTATCCTATAGTGGCTCGCTTTCGCTCACCATGATAATTTTTGTGTCTGTTAATCTTTTATGGCCTTGCTTCCGATATCTGTTCGGTAGAAGAGGCCTTCTGTGTTTTGTTTGTCGAGTTCCTTGTAGATGGTATCTTGGGCTTCTTTAACGGTATCGGCTGTAGTGACGAGCATATAAACACGTCCACCGTTTGATAGCAGTGCTCTGCTATTTTCCGCAAACTTAGCCCCTGCATAGTAGGTGATGATGTCGTCTTCTGTCTTAGTTGGCAACTCGACACCCTTTGCATAATCTAGCGGGTAGCCGTTCGAAGCGACAACCACACCAAGAGTCACACCCTTGTCCGTCCACGTGATCTTTGGCTCCTTACCATCGAGAATATCCGTGATATTTTGTGCAAAGTCAGACGTCAATCGTGGCAAGATAATCTGAGTTTCGGGATCTCCGAAGCGAGCGTTAAACTCTATAACCTTTGGACCGTCAGCAGTCAAAATAAGCCCTGCGTAAATGACACCAAGATACGGACGACCTTCTTTGATCATTCCTTCAAGGACTGGCTTGACAATAGTCTCAACCGCTGTGTCAACCACGCTCTGTGGCAAGTGAGGAACTGGCGCATAGGCACCCATCCCACCAGTGTTAGGTCCCTTGTCGCCATCGTAAGCACGTTTGTGGTCCTGAGCCGTCGGCATGATGTAGAACTTGTCCCCATCGACAAAGGCAAAGAGAGAGAACTCTTCTCCATCAAGGAATTCCTCGATGACCACACGCGCACCCGAGTCACCGAATTTATTGTCCAAAAGCATCTCGTGGGTGGCTTCGACCGCTTGCTCAACTGTCTCAGCAACGACGACACCTTTCCCAAGGGCTAAACCGTCTGCCTTGACGACGATTGGAGCTCCTTTTTCTTCGATGTAAGCCTTAGCTGCCTCGAAATCTGAAAATGTGCCATAAGCTGCTGTCGGAACGTCATATTTGACCATGATTTCCTTAGCAAAATCCTTGGACCACTCCAGCTCCGCTGCAGCTCTAGTCGGGCCAAAGGCCTTAAGCCCAGCTTGGTTAAAATCATCCACAATCCCAGCTGCAAGGGCATCATCTGGTCCAATGAAGGTCCAAGCAACATCGTTGGCCTTTGCGAAGTCAATCAACTTAGAATGTTCGGAAATAGAGATATTTACCAATTCCAGACCATCCAGAGTCATTCCGTCATTTCCAGGAGCTACAAAAACTTGCTCAACGTCTTTAGATTCCAACAACTTCTTAGCAATCGCATGTTCACGACCGCCCGAACCGACAACTAATAGCTTCATCTCTCAACCTCTTTTGCGAATTATTTACTAACATTATATCATAAACGTTCGTTTTGATCTTGTTTTACTTAGCATTTTAAGCCAAAAAAGGAAAGAAACTGTTTTCTTCCCTTTTGTTTTCTTAATGTCTAAAATGTCTTACTCCTGTGAAGACCATAGTCAAGCCGTATTTGTCTGCTGCTTCAATAGATTCTTGGTCACGGACAGATCCATCTGGTTGGATGATGGCTTTGATACCGGCTTTGGCGATTTCTTCCACGTTATCCGCGAATGGCAAGAAGGCGTCTGATAAAAATTAGTATGTCTAAAACTATTTAATATGATTTTACAGTATATTTTGTTAAAAGCTTAGTCAAATTGATTTACACTCGCTATCAATCTCAACAGTTCCTATTTTTGTCTTTTTATGGTATAATCTCTACATCAAGCTAACAAAGAGGACAAATTTTGCAGCAGAAAGAATTTAATCTCTCTATAGATCAATATTTATCTAAACTCATTGATTTTATTCAGGTCAGACTCTCTTCACCAGAGTGGGAAGATTGCGTTGAAATAATAATTTCAACTAAAAATGAACAAAAATATGTTAAGGCCGTGAATGTTAAAATTCAAGATAGACGATTTAAATACTATGAAGATAGTGAATACACAATAAAAATAGTTGAAAACCCTATTCCAAAAACTAAAAATACCATTGCTGTTAATAAATACAGTTATGAAATTAAAAGTGTGACTAATCCCGATGACTTTGTTCGATTTGATTATTACCCATATTCCGATTTCCCACATTTTCATATAAATGCAGATGAAAAAACTTGGGGCAATCATTTAACTTATCCAGATAAAACAAATATTAATTTGGAGATGTTAGATTGTTTTATTGCGCTAGAAATATTTAATGCTTTTGTAGCACACCCTAAAGAGCATATATTAGATATGGATAACAATCAAAGATATATACAAAAATTAAAAAAATCCTAACTGGAGAATAATATTATGACAAACTATAACGTAAAAAATATTAATGAGTTATTTCATATTAGCAAAAAATATGCTATAGATAATAACATTTCAAATATTCTTGTCTTTGCCAAAAAAATTGAAAATGTATTAAACCTGTCCCGACTTCTTTCGGATACTGATATAAAATTAATAGTTACAACATTCCCTAGCAATCAAATACTTTATATAGAAAATGAAACAGGAGAAGTTGAAGAAATTATCCCTGAAATTCTAAGTCAAGAAAGTAGGGAAATTTTAAACAAAAATAACATCCCACTTATTTCTTCTACTTTACCCTTAGACCCTGTAGTTATTCCTGGCACTAATTACAGTCCTTATACTGTTCTTTCTCAAACTCTAAATTTATTTGGCGAAGGAACTAATATAGCGGTACAGTCGGCGCTAATGGCTGTTGACAACGGATTCTTAAATCCATCTGAACGTGTATTAAGTTTGACAGCAAGTCTCGCTGTTGATTTATATACAACTAATACTCGATTTATTTTCCACCCAGAAAAAGGGTTAGAAATTAATGAAATATTAAAATAAAAAAGCTGTAACTCAGCTCATAATGAGTTACAGCTTTTTTATTTTCAACAATTTGGACTGTTCTTGCAGTAGTATTTCGTGAAGGAGAAATAAAATCATTCAAAATATTTTCCACAGACTGTTGTTCTTCAGTTATTTTTAACTTACTTACATCAATTCCTTTTTTTGAAAGATTTGCTAACAAATCATCCAATAACACTTCATAGCTCATTTATATTCCTCCAAAATTATTACACTATGCACTCATTGTACCTTTTCTTTTAAAAATTTTCAACTATTTTTAATATAATAGTAAAATATATCCTATAAATTATCACAAAAAGTACACTTTTACTTCACAATTCTTAGAACCTCCCCGTCAAAAATATATCTACCTTACCTAATTATTCGAAATAATTACTTAAAAATTTATTCATCTTCTTAATGTCTAAAATGTCTCACGCCTGTGAAGACCATAGTCAAGCCATATTTGTCCGCTGCTTCGATAGACTCTTGGTCACGAACTGAGCCACCTGGTTGGATGATGGCTTTAATGCCTGCTTTAGCAATTTCTTCCACGTTATCTGCAAATGGGAAGAAGGCATCAGAAGCAAGCACAGCGCCGTCAAGGCGGTCTTTAGCTTGGTCAATCGCAATACGAACAGAAGCCACACGGTTGGTTTGTCCTGGTCCAACACCGAGTGTCATGTGGTCATTGGTCACGATGATACCGTTTGATTTGACGTACTTAATTGCTTTCCAAGCGAACTCAAGAGCAGTCGCCTCTGTCTCGGTTGGCTGGCGTTTGGTCACCACTTGCCAGTCAGCTGGGCTTTCCTTGACCACGTCTTGATTTTGAACGAGGAGCCCACCGACAACACCTGTGTATTCTGCTTCCACTTCACTGGCATCTTGAGCATCAAATGGCAAGGCAAGGATGCGCAAGTTTTTCTTTTTATTGGTTAAAATGGCTAGCGCTTCATCCGTATAGCTCGGTGCGATGATGATCTCGAGGAAAACGCCGTGCATCTTCTCAGCTGTCGCAGCATCCACCTCACGGTTAAGGACGACAATTCCACCAAAGATAGACACTGGGTCAGACTCATAAGCATAATCCCAAGCAGTTTCGATGTCATCAGCTTGACCAATTCCACATGGGTTCATGTGTTTGAGAGCCACAACGGTTGGACGGTCTTTGAAATCACGAATGATACGAATCGCCGCATCAGCGTCACGAATATTGTTGAATGACAATTCCTTACCGTTAAGCTGTTTAGCGGATGCAATGGAGTATTCCGTAGTAAGAGCTTTTTGGTAGAAGTCTGCATCTTGTTGAGGGTTTTCACCGTAACGCATGGGTTGCTTGAGGTCATAGGTCAAAGTGAGTTTTTCAGGTTTGCTTTCACCCACTTGAGCTGTGAAATACTCTGCAATCAAGGCGTCATAAGCTGCTGTGTGGCGGAAAACCTTAGCCGCCAAACGTTGGCGAGTTTCATAACTTGTTTCACCGTTTGCTGACAATTCGTCAAGAACAACAGCATAATCAGCAGGGTCTACTACAACCGTTACGCTAGCGTGGTTTTTCGCTGCTGAACGAAGCATGGATGGCCCACCGATATCAATATTTTCAACTGCGTCAGCGTACGTCACATCTGGTTTGAGAATCGTTTCCTTGAATGGGTAAAGGTTTACCACCACAAGGTCAATCAATTCGATATTATTGTCCTTAGCCGCTTGAAGATGGCTATCCAAATCACGACGAGCAAGGAGACCACCATGGATATTCGGGTGCAGGGTCTTGACACGACCGTCCATCATTTCTGGGAACCCAGTCACATCATCAATCGCAATGGTCTCCACCCCAGCATTGTCAAGGACAACTTTGGTCCCACCTGTTGAGATAATATCCCAACCAATTTTTTTGAGTTCTTGGGCAAATTCAACAATGCCCGCTTTGTCTGAGACGCTGATTAAGGCGCGTTTAGTCATGTTTTTTCCTTTCATCAATTATATTTTCGTTCCAGCTGGATCTACATACCAAAAATGCTCACTATTTCTTTTACATTCTAAAGCTGGCACTGTCCTAGTAATTTTTCTTTTTTTAAAATTTCCATTCTCGTCATAATGATCAACCCATTCATATGGCTTATTGTAGTATTTCAATTTTCCACCACACTTTGGACAAGAGTCTATATGTAACCTTTCGATATTCAATCTCTTATTTACACCACTAATAGCATAATTAAATCTTAAAGGATAACGGGTTTGATTTTTAGTAATTCTTCGCAAAGAAAAAATGAAAACTGAAAAAATAAATAAACCTAAAAAAATAAATAAATAAATTTGCTTCCCTTGAACATTAGGAATATTCCCATTAAAAGAATTTTTAGCCCATTTTACAATCGGTTCAAAAAAGTTGTAAAGTGGTAATAAACTTCCTATTGAAGTGAAGAAACCAATCCAACTCAATACTGCCATTGTAATTGGACTTCTCCAAATAGGTTCAATCTCGTATTCAGCAACTGATTGCTTGTCTTGAGGATTAATAATAGTAATTGTTTGATTGCCACCTGCTAAATTTCCTGAACCAATATTATGCCCCCCATTAAAACTGCTACTATTATTTGTCATATTTTTCTCTATTTCCTCCATTCAATAAATCCAAGTTTTACTGCCTTCTCTCCACTCCCAAGCTATCCAGCACCTCTGGATACAACTTGTACTCAGCCTCATGAATACGAGCTTCAAAGCTTTCGATGGTATCATCAGCTAGCCGTGGCACACGGACTTGTTTGATGACCTTGCCTGTATCCACACCTGAGTCCACCCAGTGAATGGTCACGCCGCTCTCAGTAACTCCAGCATTCCAAGCGTCCTCAATCCCATGAGCTCCTGGAAATTCTGGCAGGTAGGCCGGATGAATGTTGATAATTCGACCTTCATAAGCCGCCAATAAGGTTGGGCCGACGATTTTCATATAACCCGCCAAACAAACCAAGTCAATCTGGTGTTCTTCCAAGAGTTCGGCAAGAGCTGCTTCGTAGTCCGCCTTGTTCTCAAACTCCTTGAGTTCAAAAGCATAGGACAGGACGCCGAGCTTGTCTGCACGTTCCAGCACATAGGCGTCACGATGGTCTGAAAAAACAAATTCCACCGGAAATTCTTCGGCAATCACCTGAAAGTTTGAGCCATTACCAGAGGCAAAAACCGCTATTTTTTTCATTTGATGATGACACTTTCGTTTTCTTTCTTGACGATGCGACCAATTTCATAAACTGGTTCATCCAACAATTCCTTGACACGACCTACATTTTCAGGACTAACTGCCAACATGAGTCCCACACCCATATTGAAGATTTCAAACATTTCTTCATGCTTGATTTCACCGTATTTTTCAAGAGCTTTGAAAATAGGAAGGACTGGAACCTTGTCTTCTTCAATTTCCGCAGCTAGGTCAGCCGCAAACATACGAGGGACATTCTCGATGAAACCACCACCTGTGATGTGGGCAATCCCGTTTACCAAGCCTTCCTTGATGAGTGGCAAGACAGCCTTGACATAGATACGAGTCGGCTCAAGAAGGACTTCCTTGAGTTTCTTGCCTTCCAATTCTGGCAAGACTTCTTCACCTGTGTAGTCCGCAAAAACACGACGCACGAGTGAGTAACCATTGGAGTGAATCCCACTTGAAGCAAGTCCGAGAAGAACATCACCTTCAGCTACTTTTGAACCGTCTATGATTTGAGATTTTTCAGCTACGCCGACCGCAAATCCAGCCAGATCGTAATCATCTACGCCATACATACCAGGCATTTCAGCCGTTTCCCCACCGATGAGAGCAGCGCCTGCCTGCACACAACCTTCTGCCACACCAGCAACGACTTGTTCTAGTTTAGCTGGTTCATTCTTGCCGGTCGCGACGTAGTCAAGGAAGTAAAGAGGCTCCGCACCTGCAGCGATGATGTCATTAACACACATGGCCACACAGTCCTGACCGATGGTATCATGCTTGTCGTATTTGATGGCCAACATGAGCTTGGTTCCGACACCATCAGTCCCTGAGATCAAGACCGGCTCTTTGACACCTGTTTTTGAAAGGTCAAACATGCCACCGAAACCACCTAGAGCTCCCATAACACCTGCACGCTCCGTACGAGCTACATGCTTTTTAATCCGTTCAACAACTTCATAACCCGCTTCAACATCCACACCGGATTGCGCATAAGCATTTTTATTTGTCATCTTTGTCTCCTCTTCCTTTCCTTTAATGGGGAGTCTTTATCCGTCTATTTGTAAAAACTGGTCTTTTCATCCAAACTTCTACGATAGTCTTCTTCATAGTCGTAGAGAGGAGTTGGGTAGTCGCCGTCAAAGTAAGCGACACAGAGACCACCGTTTGGCGCATCTGTTTCGATGCCAATAGAATTAATCAAGCCATCAATCGAAAGATAGGTCAGGCTATCCGCACCAATGATTTGGCGAGTCTCTTCGACTGTATGATTGGCCGCAATCAGCTCCTGACGCGTCTGGATATCAATCCCGTAAAAACATGGATAAGCTAGCGCTGGACTACCAATGGCAACGTGAACCTCAGACGCACCTGCTTCTTTCAAAAGCTGAACGATACGGCGAGAGGTCGTCCCACGAACAATGGAATCATCAATCATCACCACACGTTTACCTTTGACAACACCCGAAACAGCAGACAGTTTCATCCGCACCCCTTGCTCCCGCAATTCTTGAGTCGGTTGAATAAAGGTACGTTGCGTGTATTGATTCTTGATAAGACCCATTTCATTTGGCAGACCAGATTCTTCTGCAAATCCCATGGCTGCACTGAGTGATGAATTTGGTACACCGACCACAATATCCGCTTCGTGCTTGAACTCACGCGCCAATTGAGCCCCCATACGTTTGCGAGCTGTATGGACATTAATACCATGAATGTTAGAGTCAGGGCGGGCAAAGTAGATATACTCCATAGAGCAAATCGCCAACTGGGTATCATTCGTATAGCTATCGTACTGGATGCCACTGTCATCCACGATTACAATCTCCCCTGGTTTTACATCGCGAATCCACTCGGCACCAATGACTTCAAAAGCACAGGTTTCTGACGAAACCACCACCGCTCCATTGGCCATTTTTCCGATAGAAAGCGGACGGAAACCATTAGGATCAAGCGCAGCAATCAACTTGTCCTCAAATAGCAAGATATAAGCAAAGCCACCTTTGACAAGGCTGAGCGCCTCCTTGATTTTGCCCATCAAGTTCGGATTGTGACTTCGACGAATGAGGTGGGCCAAGATTTCCGAGTCCGAAGTTGAACTGAAAATAGCTCCTCTTTGTTCCAATTCTTTCTTGAGCGATTCGGCATTGGTCAAGTTTCCGTTGTGAGCAAGTCCAAACTGCATATCATGAAAGCGAAAGAGGAAGGGCTGGATATTATCTACAGAAGCTTCGCCAGCAGTCGCATAACGAACATGCCCAATCGCGCTCGCTCCAGTTAGTTTATCCAAATTAGCTGGATTTCTGAACACTTCTGATAAAAGCCCCATATCACGATGACGCTTCAATTGCCCCTGGTCATTAGAAAGGATTCCCGCCCCCTCCTGACCACGGTGCTGAAGACTATGGAGCCCAAAATAGGTCAATTTAGCAGCATCTGGATGCCCCCAGATACCGAAAACACCACATTCTTCATTAAGAGATTTTACTTCGTATGTCATTTTTTATACCTTTTATTTCCCTGTGAAATAACGCACAGCTGACGCAAACAGGTGCTGGTCTTTATTTCCTGGGATGTTTTGGAAGAGACCGTCTTCATAACGTTCTGAGTGTCCCATTTTACCGATGATTTGACCATTCTTGCTGGTAATTCCTTCGATGGCATTTACAGAACCATTCGGATTGTACTTGGAATCCATACTTGGTTTGCCGTCAAAATCAACGTATTGGCTGAAAATTTGGCCATTGTCACGGAGCTCTGCAAATTCCTCAGCTGTCACAACAAACTTCCCTTCACCGTGCGAAACAGGAATAGCGTGGATATCGCCCACTTGCACTCCAGTCAACCACGGTGAGTTGGTATTGGCAATTCGAGTTTCCACCATCTTGGCCACGTGCTGGTTGGCATCATTGTAGAAGAGGGTTGGACTAGTGCTGCTTGCATCCTCGAAGTTACCGTATGGAAGAAGACCTGATTTGACGAGGGCTTGGAATCCATTACAGATACCAATAATTAAACCACCACGAGCGATAAAGCTATCAATAGCTACACGCACTTTTTCATTAAGCAGGATGTTGACAATAAACTTAGCTGATCCATCTGGCTCATCTGCAGCTGAGAAACCACCCGCGAAGAAAAGGATATTAGCCTTGCTAATGTTGTCAACCATGGTTTCAACTGACTTGACAATAGCTTCTTCATTCAAGGTCACAAATGGCACCAAGTTAACCTCTGCACCTTCTTTTTCGAAGGCCTTAGCTGAGTCATATTCCGAGTTGGTCCCTGGGAAGACTGGGATGTAAACCACTGGTTTTTCAATAGTTTCCTTGGTTTTGATGAGTTCATCAGAAGCGACAGCTGGCACTTCAGCCAATTCTTTAGATTGGGCAAATTCAGTTGGGTAAACCTCTTCCAGTTTTCCTTGGAAGGCACTGTCAAGTTTGTGTCCATCTAGCTTCACACCGTTGACAAGGAGTGTAAAGTCTGCTTTTGTTTGTCCAATTTTCTCTACTCCAGC
Organism: Streptococcus oralis; assembly: GCF_023109315.1. Lineage (GTDB taxonomy): Bacteria > Bacillota > Bacilli > Lactobacillales > Streptococcaceae > Streptococcus > Streptococcus oralis_BS. Next base: position 60,660 of record NZ_JALDUF010000006.1, on the reverse strand, counting down.
AATCTCTTCAGGAGATGTGAAGACAAATCCGCCTAATTGAGCTGTCAAGGCTGTTTCAAGTTCAGGCAAGGTCACCTCTGCACCGATATGGTTCCCAAAGGTAGCAAGTGCCAAACTTTCAATAACACCACCATATTTGACAGCTGATGCAGATGTCACTTTGTAAACCTTTTGAAGGGCTTCAAATTGAGCAAAGTTAGACTTAATCAAGTCAAAATCAATCTCTGCGGAGAGGGCTTGACCTGGGATGTAGTAGATATTTTCACCAGCAGCTTTAAATTCTGGAGAAAGGACCTTACGGCTATCTGCCGTTGTCACCCCAAAGGCAACCAAGGTTGGCGGCACTGTCAATTCTTCAAAGGTACCAGACATAGAGTCCTTACCACCGATAGATGGCAAACCAAGCTGGATTTGTGCTTCGATAGAACCTAGGAGAGCTGCTACTGGCTGACCGAAACGCTCAGCTTGTTTGTCCATCCGCTCGAAATATTCTTGGTATGAGAAACGAGCCTTGGACCAGTTTGCACCAGCAGCCACCAAACGAGCGGTTGCTTCTATAACCGCATAGGCAGCGCCATGATATGGAGACCATTCTGCCACATATGGGTTGAATCCTTGAGCCATGACTGAGGCAGTGTGAGTTACACCATGTTGAACTGGCAATTTCTGTACAGAAGCCTCAGTTGGTGTGAGTTGGTAGCGACCACCAAGTGGGTGATTGACCGTTGAACGACCGACTGAGCAGTCAAAGATTGTCTGCAAGCCTTTTTGACTGGCATGGTTCAAATCAGACAGAACCACAAGGGTGTCTGCTTCAAGTGTGTCTGCAGATGTTTGACGTTCTTCTGGAAGCTTGACATCCTTGTCAACTACCTTAGCATCTACGACTACGCGCACACCGTTTGTATCAAGGAAACGACGTTCCAAGTCGACAATTGTTTCACCATTCCAGTGCATGACTAGATTTGGTTTTTCAGTCACTGTCGCAACCACAACCGCGTCAATATTTTCTTTGTTACATGCTACAACGAAGGCATCTACGCCTTCAGGACGCACCACAACTGCCATCCGTTCTTGTGATTCAGAGATGGCAATTTCTGTACCATTTAAGCCTTGGTATTTAAGAGGAACCTTATTAAGGTCGATTTCAAGACCATCTGCCAATTCACCGATGGCCACACAGACACCACCTGCTCCAAAGTCGTTGGATTTCTTGATGAGACGAGTGACATCGCCATTACGGAAGAGGCGCTGAATTTTGCGTTCTTCGATGGCATTCCCTTTTTGAACCTCAGCACCAGCAGTCTCTACAGACTCAACTGTTTGAACCTTAGAAGAACCTGTCGCGCCACCGACACCATCACGTCCAGTCTTACCACCGAGAAGGATAATGACATCCCCCGCTTCCGGTTTTTCACGGACTACATTTTCCTTAGGAGCAGCACCAACAACGGCACCTAGCTCCATACGTTTAGCTACAAAGCCTGGGTGGAAGTATTCACGAACATAGGTCGTCGCAAGCCCAATCTGATTCCCGTAAGAAGAATAACCATGAGCCGCTGTTTTAGAAATGACTTGTTGTGGCAATTTCCCAGCACGAGTTTCTGAAATCGGTGCTGTAATATCACCCGCACCAGAGATACGCATGGCTTGGTAAACGTAGGAACGGCCTGACAACGGGTCACGAATGGCTCCACCGATACAAGTAGCAGCCCCACCAAATGGTTCAATTTCCGTTGGGTGGTTGTGAGTTTCGTTTTTAAACATGAGGAGCCAAGGTTCCTTGACACCATCAACGTCCACTTCTATTTCGATCGAGCAGGCATTGATTTCGTCAGACACCTCCATATCGTCCAAACGACCATTAGCACGCTCATAACGACTAAAAATAGTCGCCATATCCATCAAGGTTTGTGGTTTCTCCGAACGCCCCAACTCATCACGCATGGCAATATACTTGTCATAAGTCGCTTGCAATTGCTTTTGGAATTTAGAAGCTGAGAAATCAATCTGTCTCAACTCTGTCTCAAAAGTCGTGTGACGGCAGTGGTCAGACCAATAAGTGTCCAAAACCTTGAGCTCCGTCTCAGTCGGCACGCGCCCGATTGATTTGAAATAGTCTTGGATAAAGAGCAAATCATCCACTTCCATGGCCATCCCTTGCTCTGCCTTGTAGCGAGCAAAGTCTTCTGCCGTATAGCTTTCAAAGAAAGTCAATTTAGGAATGGTCTTGTCTGACTCTGAAAATTCCTGCTTGGCAATTCCTGTCGTGATGTCCTTGAAACGAGAATCAACTGGGTTAAGCAGGTAGTTCTTGACAGCTTCCAACTCAGTCGCATCAATATCTTTATTGACCAAATAAAGTTGGGCTGTGTTGACCGTCACATCACTCGAACTTCCCAGCAAAAGCAAGGCTTCCTGTGACGAAGCTGCACGCTGGTCAAATTGCCCTGGCAGGCTTTCAATGGCAAAGAAAGCATAGTTAGCAAGATCCGCTTGCACAGCTGATTCATCCAAGACATGATCCGTCACCTGCTCAGAGAAGATGTGTTTTTCCGCAGGTGCAAACAAGTCCTCTGCCAAATCAAAGACATCATAAACCTGCACAATGCGAATACTTTTCAAAGTTGACAATCCCAAGTTGTGCTGGAGCTCCCTTACCAAACTCTCTGACTTGACCTGAAAATCAGCCTTTTTCTCAACAAAAATACGTTTATCCATCAATTCTTATTCCTTTATTTCAGCTCTTGCAATGTTCCCAAACGACCTTGAGAGTCTTGCAAACAGATTATTTCAAACCCTGCAACTTTTCCCAGACAATCTCATAAACGTCGGTTAGTTCTCCCAATCCTCTGCGGAAAACATCCTTGTCCATGTGGTTGCCATCTGCATCCCACAAACGGCAGTTATCTGGTGAAAACTCATCTGCCAAGATAATCTTGCCATCCTTGTCAAAACCAAACTCTAGCTTAAAGTCAATCAATTTAAGACCAATCTCAGCAAACCAAGCTTTCAAGAGCTCATTGATACGACGCGTTTCTTCCTTCAAGTAGGCAATCTGCTGATCATCTGCAATTTTAAGGAATTTCACATGCTCGTCATTGATAAAGGGATCATCCAAATCATCATTTTTATAGTAAAATTCGACAATTGGAGTTTCCAAAGCGATGCCTTCATCTACGCCAAAACGTTTTGAAAAGGAACCAGCCGTGTAGTTGCGGAGCACAACTTCCAAAGGAATGATCTCCACCTTTTTATTGAGCTGTTCCGTATCCGAAATTTTCTCCACAAAGTGAGTCGCCACACCAGCCGCATTTAATTTCTCAAAAATAAAAGATGAAATCTGATTATTCAACACTCCCTTGCCCGCAATCTGCTCCTTCTTGACACCGTTGAAGGCAGTTGCCTGGTCCTTGTAAGTTGAAATAATGAGATTTTCATCCTCAGTTGTATAGATATCCTTGGCTTTTCCCGAATAGATCAGTTGTTTTGACATTTTAAAGTTCGCCTTTCGTATTTCTTTACTTCATTTTACTACAATACAACAAAAATAGCAAGAATTCACGAACAGAGGCGAGTCTTTTATTCTAAAATATAAAGAAAAACTGTAAAATCAAAACATTTTACAGTTTTAAAAGTATAATATTGCGTTAAAAACAAACATTATTCTCTGTTCAAAAATTGATCTAAGTAGTATCGCAGATAACTTTTCTTTCCTGTGATTAGTGTCAAACGTCCTTCTGAACCGTAGCGAAGTTTTTCAGCCTGCTCAGAAGTCAGATGGGTCTCCGCCTCAATTTTAAAGAAATTTCCTTTTTCAGTCTTTGTAGCTGTCGCATCAATATTCGTAATCGCAGAAACAAGAACGAGCTCTTTGTTGGCATCCTTGGTTGTAGTGAAGCGAACAGAATCACCTACTTTTAGCCTTGCAACATCTTTTGAACTAAGATAAGCTGTGAGTTTGGTTTTTCCTTCCTTTTCCAAGGATGGATAGAGTTGAGCTAGCAGGGTTCCTTCTGCGACCATGGTAGAGTCACTGGTCTCAGGATTAAGGTGAAGCACCCCATCCTCGCTTGCTGTGATCTTCCCCTTCTCTAGGAGACCTCCTTGGACTTTCTTACCCGACTCTGCTTCTAAAATTTTCTGATCTAAAAGAGTTAATTCCTGGCCAACCTTAGCCAAGTGTTGTGATTTGAGGGATTCCAATTGACTGCTTAAACCAGACGCATAGGCTTGCTGGGTTCCGGAACCTGCATACTGGACACGGTAAGTAGCAAGACTGGATTCTAACTGAGAAAGCTGTGCTTCAACCTGTGCAACAGCCTGAGCCTTAGCTTGCGGATTTTCCTCCCTCTGAGACTTGTAGGACTGGTAGAGAGAGTAGGCTAGATTCTGACTGGTCAAGGAAGCACCTGTTTCAATAGCTGACTTAGCTGTCTGGTAATCGCGAATTTTAGCCTCTGTTTGACTGATGAGGTTCCCGATTTCAGCTTGGGTTCGACTTGCTGCTGCATTCTGGGACGCGATGGTCTCATTTTGCTGAGAAACATTGCTCCTAAGACCATTCGCTTGGCTGAGATAGTCTCGAAACATCTCCTGATATCCAAACTTATCCGCCTCTGGAAATTGATCACTCCCCTCTTTCAAACTGGATTGCAAATAACCCAACTGCTTTTTTTGATCCTTTAACATCTCCAATTGACTGGCATATGCTTCGACCTGGACAGCCTCCGCCCCTTGCTGGTACTCAACGAGTAGTTCGCCTTGCTTGACCAACTTGTTTTCTTCCAGATAGTTGGCCACAATGCGTTGATTGCTAGTCGACTGGATATTGGCAATGATCCGACTAGGTTCGACAGTCGCTCTGGTAGACAAACTAATCTCTTTCTCTGCAAAAACTGCAAAGCCAAGTAAAAACACGAGCAGAAGTGACATAGGTAAAATCACTCGACTGGAAAAATTATGGTAACGACGATGGTAAAACTCCGCACTTTCTAAGAATTCTGGTTGCATCTTCTCCTCTTTCTAGCTATTGACCAAATGGGCGTAAAATCCACCTCGAGCAAGTAAGTCCACATGATTTCCCTCTTCGACAATCTTGCCCTGATCCAAGACAACAACCTTCTCTGTTCGCTCAGCAATGGTCAAGCGGTGGGCGATGAAAATCAAGGTCTTGTCTAGTGCCATGAGATTATCCACAATCCGCTTCTCTGTCAAGATATCCAGACTGCTGGTCGCCTCGTCCAATATCAGAACAGGCGCATCCGTTAAAAGAGCACGCGCCAAAGCGATTCTCTGACGTTGCCCCCCAGAAATACCTGCCCCATCCGAAGTCAATTCTGTCTGATAATTCAGTGGCATGCGCTCGATATCCTCCCGAATCTCGGCCAACTCAACCGCTCGTAAGATATCTTCTTGCGTCGTCCCTTCCTTGGCTCCAAGGAGAAGATTCTCCAAAATCGTTCCGTTAAAAACATAGGGCTGTTGAGGTAGATAGTTGATATACTGGCGCAAGGCCTTTTTATCAATCTGATTGAGATTGACACCACCCAGACTAATCTCTCCCTGACTTGGATCGTAGAAATTAACCATCATCTTTGCCAAGGTGGTCTTTCCTGACCCCGAAATCCCCACAAAAGCCACCTTAGAGCCTTGCGGAATCGTCAGATTGATATCCGACAAGACGTCACGACCATAGCCATACTTATAGTGAACCTGCTTAAAGGTCATATCTCCCTTCATCATGCTCAAATCTTCGACCGTTTTCTTCTCCTCAAACTCCGAAGCGACCAGATAGACCTCGTTCAGACGATTATTGGCAACCTGCGCTGTCTGAAGTTTGGTTTGCAGGTTGATGATATTTTCCAAAGGATTGGTAAAGTAAATAAGCAAAGTATTATAGGTAATCAACTGGCCCAAACTCATTTTCCCATCCATGACGAGTACTGCTCCCATCCAGAGAACGGCAATATTGAGCAGGAGCTGAGCAGCTTTTTTTAGAGCCTTTTGCTGACTTTCTGCCCGACTGTAGGTAAAGGATTTTTTCAGATAAGCTACAAATTCCTTATCAATCTTTTGATAGCGTGAACTTTCACTGGTCAAAGACTTAATGGTCTCAATACCGTTGATGTCCTCGATGATAGAAGAAGACAGAACCGCATTGGCTTCCATAGTGTCCCGATTCATCTTTTCAAAAGGCTTCATAAAGGCAAAGATAATCGCTGTATAAATGGGAAGTGCAAGCAGACTGATGAAAAAGAGCGTTATATTTTGTGAAAACAAGACAAGCGAGATAATCAAAATCGTCGACACATCTAGGAAAATCGAAAGAATGGTCGAAGCCAGCGCGTCAATGATACTGTTAGCATCCGTGAAACGAGACACGATTTCACCTGTCCTGCGTGTCGCAAAAAAGGACATCGGCAGGTGAAAAACATGCTTGATGTAGGACAAAATCACATCGATGGACAGGCGTTGCCCCAGAACAAGTAAAAGATATTCCTGCGCATAGGACAAAATCTGCTGGAGAATATAGACGATGACCAAACCAATAGAAATAATTCCCAGCGTCGAACGCATCTGGTCTGGTACGTAACTATCAATGATAGACTGCAGATAATAAGAACCTACAATGTTAATCAGGGTCACCAAGAGTGTCGCTAGGACGATATTGGTAATTAAGCCACGCTGTTTGAATAAGATTGGCAAGAAGGATAGGAGCCCCTGTTTTTTCTCCTTATGGGGTTTATAGTCTGGAGATGGCGCCATAAAGAGACTGACCCCTGTCCATTCTTGCGCAAATCGCTCACGGCAAATCTTCGTCAGCTTAACACTAGGATCTGGATCAGCGATGTGGATCGTCTTCTTGTCCTGACCAATCACCACATAGTAGTGAAGCAATTTCCCTTCCTTGAGCACATGAGCCACAAACGGAAAGGTCAAATCGGGCAAATCAAAGAGCGTCATATCCGCCTTGATAGCCCGCGTTTCAAAACCAATCTCCTCTGCTACCTTTACAAGCCCCAAAGCAGTCGTCCCATCCATGGTCGTCTTGGCTAACTCTCGTAGATGAGCCAAGGAGTAATAACTACCGTAGTAACCAAATACCATGGCCAAGGAAGCCACGCCACAATCCATCTGATCCACCTGAGGACGATAGTGCCTTTTCCCAAATTTCATATCCATCTCCTTTTTTCTAATAATCTCTAAAAACTTTGTAAGATTATTTTAACCAAACAAGGAAGAAATAAGGGAATTATTTCTGAAAAAACTATTTTTACGCCTAAAACGCACTTTAAAAAGCATAAACTATCGTTTAAATGTAAAAAGGCAGAACGAAAGTTCTGCCTGCTTAAAGCAACCGTTAAAAAATGAATGCCCAGAAATAAATTATTCTGAAATGATATTTTCTTTACTTTTATAAAGTAAGATAAAGGTCATCAAAAATAATGAAATCGTAGGTATATCAAAACATTCAAACCATGTAGGTAAATTTATTTTGTTTACATCAGCCACAATTCTAATCATTAGATAAGCCATTGAACTAAACAATACAATAAACTCTAGCCAAGCTTTTCCTAGTAATTGAACGACTTTCATCTCAAACTCCGATCTGATGGTTCATCAATTCCCTATCTTACTTTCTTTTGTTTTGTACTTGTATCCTAGATAAAACAGACCAAGTAGAATTGGATAGGTTTCTGGATAAAACAAGGTGTTGATCGGATTTTTCATAATCAAATACGTTGCGATATAAATAATGATCGATACGACAAAATACCCCTCAGCAAATCCTAATAAGAATTTTTTCATGATAGACTCCTATTTACCTGAAAAGAAAGGCGGGAAAACTCCACCATTTACATGCATAAAATCCTTTCCATTCAGATTGATCTTTTATAGTTTTGATTATTTTTCGTCAAATCCTTACAAAAAATACCAAAATAGCCCGAAGCAAGTAAACCAACTACAGTCCATTGCCAATCAAAGGATACTAATGAACCTGTACGAATCACATGAAGTACAAGATTGAGAGCTATAGCCAAGAAAGGAACTATAGTAGCTAATTTGGGTAAGAGTGTATTGAGATTAAGGTTCCGATTGTTCATAGTCTAACGCCCTCTGTATCCATTATAGACTCCCAATCCAAGTGTACCTCCTGCTACAGTAGCCGCTGCTCCATAAGCTGCTACTGCTTTCCAGCCTACAAGCACTACCGTACCTATCGTTAATGTAATAACACCGCCTTGAACCTCTTCAAGTTCTTGAAAAGATAATTCTTGAAATTGTTTCATTGTTAAGCCTCCTTTCTAATCATATTAAGGTCGCAATGCTTTTCCAATAGCATATCCTGCTCCATAAAGAGCTCCTCCAATTGTAACCACAGCACCTGCTACTTTTCCTGCTAAAATAATTCCAGCTGCTGTAATAATCAATCCCCCATTCACATCCGTCAACTCTTCTTCTGTAAGAGCTGCAAAGTTCTGTTCCATTTTGTCAAAGTTTGTCATCTTTTTTCTCCTTATTTTTTTCTATATATCTAATCTTTAACCTCTAAGCCACTTAAATAGCCAGATTGGGTAAATTACTGAAATCATTTTCTTATCTCCTTCCCTTTTTCCTTACCTATCTATTCGAAAAACAATTCGAAAATGAACAATTCATTCATTTTTATTTTAAAAACCACTTAATGAACCACGGATAAAGACCGGTCACATACATAAACATTCCTCCTTTTATCTTTCTCATCTCTTTATTCGCAATTTCTACTAAAAATTTTTCTTTTTTCTGCAAACAAAAAGGCAACATGATTTGCATGTTGCTTTTTGCTATTCTTTACTTTTGACAACTGCTACCACATCTCCTACACTTTGCAGTTGGTCAATTTCCTCATCACTGATTTCAATTCCGAATTCATCTTCTAGTGTCAAGACGAACTCCATCAAGTCAACTGAGTCCGCATCGAGATCGTCTTTCAAACTCAAAGATTCTGTCACGACAAAGTCCTCTCCCTGTCGCTCTTGAATAATGGTCACAATACGGTCAAAAATTTCTTTTTCTGTCATTTGTTATTCTCCTGAAAATTCACGCGCAGTCTGGGCAACTACGTCTGTTTCTAGCATAGTACGAATCTGGCGAATCGTACTATACACAGCCTTGGCATCACTTGAGCCATGAGTCTTGACAACCGGTGCCTTAACACCAAACAAGACTGCTCCACCAACATCTGAATAGTTGAGTTGCTTTTTCAAACCTCTAAAGCTATCCTTGAGAAGAAGAGCACCTAGTTTCGCTCGAAGACCACCACCTGTGATAGCTGTCTTAAGCAAGCCCATGATACCCATGGCTGTCCCTTCAATAGATTTGAGAACAGCGTTTCCCGTGAAACCATCTGCCACAACAACATCCGCAACGCCATTCATCAAATCACGCGCTTCCACGTTTCCGACAAAATTCAAGCTTTCATCCGCTGCTAGCAGGGCGTAGGTTTCCTTACGAAGAGGATCACCCTTGCTACTTTCTGTTCCATTATTGAGCAAACCAACACGTGGTTTCGAAATCCCACGAACATTTTTCGCGTAAAAGGAACCCAAAACAGCGTATTGGTGCAGATGATGAGCTGTATTTTCTGCATTGGCTCCAAGATCTAGCATGTCAAAGCCCTTGCCATCAATGGTCGGTAAGGTCGACATGAGTCCAGGACGGTCGATATTCTTGATACGACCTACAATGAAGAATCCTGCAGCCAACAAGGCACCTGTATTCCCAGCCGAGAGAACAGCGTCTGCCTCTCCTTCTTTGACTGCCTTAGCCGCTAATACCATACTGGCATTTTTCTTCTTACGAATAGCTTTTGTCGGCTCATCATCAAAATCAATCTTCTCATCCGTATGGATAATGCTGACGCGTTCTGTCGCTGTTAGATATTGCTTGATTTTGCTTTCGTCTCCATAGAGTTGAATCTCAATATCTGAAAAGTCAGCAAGGGCTTGATTGACACCCTCAACGATGGCTTGAGGTGCGTAATCGCCCCCCATAGCATCTACTGCAATTTTTTTCATTTATCTTCCTCTTTTAGTAATTGTCCCCAGTCTGCTAGGGAATCAATAAATTTCTTTGATTTTAGGTGAATTCCAACATACTCTTCGTAGATTTGGTCTATAAACTTGCGCAAGTCTTGCTTGATTTCAGGCTTGAGCGAAATTGTCTCCAAGGTCTCAAAATCAATAGCTTGAAATTGATTGAGCAGATAAGGGATATTGGGATTTAGATGACAACGTCTCTCATCTTCATGATAATGCTCTGGGCAGAGGCAGGCTCCATATTTAAAAGAAAAGTCAAAAGCCTGACCGACCCGATGACAAAAGACACACTCATTAAAATTAAGGCTAATCCCAAATCGGGTCAAGATTTGAATTTCAAAAATATTGGTCAAAACCTGATAATCCAAACCCTCTTCCATCAACTCCAAAGTCTTTTGCAAAAAAGCAAACAAGGGAGCATCCTGCTGATTATCCTGCAAACTAGCATCTGCAAGGGCAGCCACATAGGTCGCATAAGCCATAACAAAGAGATCACTATTAATCTTGGGAAAGGTCATCACCTCATGGTAGTCTTCGATATAGCTGAGTCCATCATCATTGATTCGCAAGAGAAACCGAGCCAACACCAAGGGCTGAATAACAGGGGCCAGTTTGGACTGACCAGCGTGTTTGACGAAAAACATGCGCTTGCCCGCTTGCTCGGTAAAAATCTTGACTAACTTGTCATCCTCACGAAAGTTACGATTGTAGAGCACCAAGCCTTGACTCGTGATAGACTGAATCATGCTTCTCTCATGTACTCCTCAAGTCGTTTCATAGCCTCTCTGATCGTTTCCATGCTGGCTGCATAAGACAGACGCACATAGCCTTCTCCATACTGACCAAAAGCAGCACCCGGAATAAAGGCAACAGCCTTCTTCTGGGCAAAATCCTTCAGAAAAGCAAAGGAGTCTTGATTGTAACCTGCTGGAATCTTAGCAAAGATATAGAAGGCACCGTCTGGTTTGATAATCTCAAAACCAAGATTAGTCATCTTCTCAATAATATAATCCCGACGCTGGATGTATTCCTTCTTCATAGGCTCTGCGTCGTTTTTACCAGCGGTCAAAGCCTCCACCGCAGCATGTTGAGCCATAGTGTTTGCGGCAGTAACCAAATATTGGTGACTCTTGATTAACTGAGCTGTAAAAGCTGCAGGAGCAAAGATAAAGCCTAAACGCCAACCTGTCATAGCATGAGACTTAGATAAACCATTGATAATAATAGACTGGTCTCTCAGCATAGTTCCCAAAGATACATGGGCTTGCCCTGTATAGGTCAATTCCGAGTAAACCTCATCACAGACAACAAAAATCTCATACTTGCGTAAAACGTCTGCCAAGGCTTCCAACTGCTCCCGACTATAGGTAATTCCTGTCGGATTAGCCGGATAGTTGAAAATGACAGCCTTGAGCTTGTCGCCTTGATCCAAAATGGCCTTTTCCAACATTTCAGGAGTCAAGACAAAGCCATTTTCAGTTGTATCAATCTCGACAATCTCTGCCCCAACTAGATTGACAATCGGCTCATAGCCTGGATAGGCAGGGGCTGGCAAGAGAACCTTGTCTCCTTCTTCCAAGATAGCTGTCAAAGTAGCAGATAAAGCCTCTGTCGCTCCGATAGTAACCAAGATTTCATTTTCAGGATTGTAGTCCAACTGGTATTTTTCTTTTACAAAATCACTGGCTGCCTGACGTAATGTTAACAGACCACTCATCCCTGTATAGTAGGATTGGTTCTGGTCGATGGCCCGCTTAGCCGCTTCCTTAACATGATCTGGCGTTGTAAAATCAGGTTCCCCCAAGGTCAAACGCAGGACCCCAGGAATCTCCGAAATAGCCTGGTCAAACTGGCGAATCAACGAAACTTGAATCTTATCTAATTGTTTATTAAAGCGCTTAGTTAAGTCCATAGATACCTCCTACTCTCAAACCGTATCTCTATTATACTACAAAAGCCCCCCGACCGCAAAAATACATTATAGAATAGCTTTCCACTTTCTATTTTACTTTTCCCGTTTACAGGTCTATAATGGTAACAGATTATGATTGGAGGTTTTTATGTCATTTCTATCAAAAAATGGAGCAGGCATCTTGGCCTGCCTTCTCATTTCTATCATTTCTTGGTTTCTAGGAGGACTTTTCCCCGTCGTGGGTGCACCCGTTTTTGCAATCTTTATAGGAATGCTCCTACACCCCTGGCTCTCGCCCTACAAACAACTAGATGCAGGTTTGACCTTTAGTTCCAAAAAATTACTCCAGTATGCCGTCATCTTGCTTGGTTTTGGTCTCAATATCTCGCAAGTCTTTGCAGTCGGACAAACCTCACTCCCTGTCATCCTTTCCACCATTTCGATTTCCTTAATCGTCGCCTACCTCTTCCAGCGTTTCTTTGCACTAGATACAAAACTGGCTACCTTGATTGGTGTGGGTTCTTCTATCTGTGGTGGCTCTGCCATTGCTGCTACAGCACCCGTTATCCATGCCAAAGAAAAGGAGGTTGCCCAAGCCATTTCCGTTATCTTTTTCTTCAATATCTTGGCTGCGCTTATCTTTCCAACTCTAGGAACCTGGCTTCACCTATCTAATGACGGCTTTGCCCTCTTTGCAGGAACTGCGGTCAATGATACTTCTTCTGTAACGGCCACAGCTAGTGCCTGGGACAGTCTTTATCAGACCAATACCCTCGAGTCTGCAACCATTGTTAAACTCACACGCACCTTAGCGATCATTCCCATCACTCTCTTTCTCTCCTACTGGCAAAGTCGCCAACAAGAAAATAAACAAGGCGTACAACTGAAAAAAGTTTTCCCACTTTTTATCCTTTATTTTATCCTGGCCTCTCTCTTAACGACTCTACTTACCTCTCTTGGTGTGTCCAGTAGTTTCTTTACCCCTCTCAAACAACTCTCTAAATTCTTTATCATCATGGCCATGAGTGCTATCGGTCTCAAAACCAATCTAATTGCCATGGTTAGATCCAGTGGTAAATCTATTGTCCTCGGAGCTCTTTGCTGGATTGCCATCATCCTCACCAGTCTTGGTATGCAAGCATTGATTGGTACTTTATAATACAAAAGGTAGCCCATGGCTACCTTTTTATTGCTCAAGAATTAAGCGAGTATGTTCTCTCTTGATACAGCGATTCATCACGATGTCATCGCATCCTCCAGCACGCAAGATTTCTTCCGCTTCTAGATTTTCAAGTCCTAATTGCGCCCAAAAAATCTTGGCATCAGCCTTGAGAAAATCACGCGCCACATCTGGCAAAAACTCGCTCCGTCGGTATACATTGACAATGTCCACAGGAAAAGGAATCTCAGCTAGACTCGCATAAGCCTTTTCTCCCAAGATTTCCCCACCTGCAGCCTTGGGATTAACTGGAATGATTTTATAGCCCCGAGCTTGCATTTCCTTGGTTACTCGATTACTAGTTGTTTCCTCACGGTCAGACAAACCCACTACCGCTAACGTTTTACTGGTCGCCAGATACTGACGGATTACACCATCACTTGGATTGATAAATTCTTGACTCATAGAAATTCTCCTTTTTTCTCAGTATAGCACATTTTGAAAAGGCTTGCAGGTTTTGACTATAAAAATCTCCTAGCAAGAAAAGAAGCCTGCTAGGAGTTCTGTCTACTTCAAGTGAAAGATTAAATCTTTTTCTCAATACAAAATAGAGGAGAAAGAGGACGTTTTTCGTGGATACGAACGATGGCATCTCCTAAGAGGTGGGCAATAGAGATCTGTTCAATCTTATCAATCAAACGCTCTTCTGGCAGGTAGATGGTATCCAAAACAACCAATTTTTTAATAGCTGATTTTTGGATATTATCCATAGCTGGCCCTGAAAGAACTGGGTGCGTACAGCTTGCATATACTTCAACAGCACCTGCTTCAGCAAGAGCATCCGCTGCATGACAAATCGTTCCAGCTGTATCAATCATATCGTCAATCAAGATACAAGTCTTACCTTCTACCTTACCGATAATATTCATCACTTCACTGGTATTCATCTTGTCTACACTACGGCGTTTGTCAATAATCGCAATCGGAGTTTTCAAAAACTCTGCCAATTTACGAGCACGAGTCACCCCACCATGGTCTGGACTGACAACGACATAGTCAGAGCCAACCATACCACGACGTTCAAAATAGTCCGCAATCAATGGAGCACCCATCAAGTGATCTACTGGAATATCAAAGAATCCCTGAATCTGTGCAGCATGCAAATCAATCGTCAACAAACGATCCACTCCAGCCACTTCTAGCATATTTGCAACAAGTTTTGAAGTGATCGGCTCACGCGCACGCGCCTTTCTATCCTGACGTGCATATCCGTAGTAAGGCATGACAACGTTGACAGATTCTGCACTGGCACGCTTCAAGGCATCTACCATAATCAAAATTTCGAGTAGATTGTCATTTACAGGTGAACTCGTTGATTGTAGGATAAAGACGTGTTTTCCACGGATTGATTCTTCGATGTTGACCTGAATCTCCCCATCTGAAAATTGGCGAACAGTCGATTTCCCCAACTCTATCCCAATTTCTTGCGCCACACGCTCTGCCAATTCTCTATTAGAAGAAAGGGCAAACAGCTTTAAATCAGAAAAAGACATGATTTCCTCCGGTATTTATGTATCACTTGTTTTTTACACAACATTTTCCATTTACCATTGTAGCGCTTTTTCCTTTATTTTTCAATCAAAAATAAAACAAGGGCAAACATTTATACCCTCGTTTTTTGCTATTTTATATTAGCTATATTAAAACTAAAAATCCTACATTTTAAAAATCGATTTTATGCTAGGATGAGATTTTTTCGAGACAAAGTTAGTATACTTCTCTCATACTTCCTGTATCCACATCATAAACAGCACCTGATATAACCACATCATCAGGAATCAGTGGAGATTTTCGAAGCAACTGCATATCCTCTCTCACACTCTCTTCAACATCCTGGAATGGTAAAAAATCTTGATCAGATACATCAACTCCGAGCTCGTGTTTCAACTGTTCATGAAAACTTTCATTTTGAAAGGTTTGAGCTCCACAGTCTGTATGGTGAAGCACTACAATCTCTCTTGTCCCCATTTGTTGCTGGGAAATCACCAGTGAACGAATCATGTCTTCAGTTACTCGACCACCCGCATTCCGCAAGATATGTGCATCTCCAAGTGCCAAACCTAGAGCTTGCGCAACGTGCAGACGTGAGTCCATGCAGGTCACAATAGCCACTCTGGTTTTGGGTTTGATTGGCAGATTTAACTGTCCGTGTAGGGCAACATAAGCCTGATTGGCTTGCATAAACTGTTCAAAATACGACACGATTCCCTCCTTGAAAATTTGATAGCCAAATATTTCTCCTATCTTATCATTTTTAAGAAGATTTGTCACGGATTATGCAAAGACCTTTTTCAAAACCTCCTGAATGGTAGTCACACCAATCACCTGAATTTTCTTGGGCGGAGTGATTCCTGTCAAGGAATTCTTGGGTACATAAATCTTGGTAAAGCCCAGTTTTGCAGCTTCATTGATGCGTTGTTCGATACGATTCACGCGTCGAATTTCTCCGGTCAAGCCCAGTTCACCCACAAAACATTCCTGAGGGTTGGTAGGCTTGTCCTTGTAACTAGAGGCAATAGCCACTGCGACGGCTAAGTCAATGGCAGGCTCATCCAATTTCACACCACCAGCAGATTTGAGATAGGCATCCTGATTTTGCAAGAGAAGCCCTGCCCGTTTTTCTAAAACAGCCATAATCAGACTAGCACGATTGAAATCAAGTCCTGTCGTTGTGCGCTTAGCATTTCCAAACATGGTTGGTGTTACCAAAGCCTGAACCTCCGCTAAAATCGGACGGGTCCCTTCCATGGTCACAACGATTGACGAGCCAGTAGCTCCATCCAAACGCTCCTCTAGGAAAACTTGACTCGGATTGAGCACCTCAACCAATCCGCCCGACTGCATCTCAAAGATGCCAATCTCATTAGTGGAACCAAAACGATTTTTGACTGCTCTCAAGATACGAAAGGTATGGTGACGTTCCCCTTCAAAGTAAAGCACCGTATCCACCATATGTTCCAACATACGTGGACCAGCCAAGGTTCCTTCCTTGGTCACATGCCCTACGATAAAAATAGCAATGTTATTAGTCTTCGCCAACTGCATGAGTTCAGCTGTCACCTCACGCACCTGAGAAACAGACCCCTGCACCCCTGAAATTTCAGGAGACATAATGGTCTGGATAGAGTCGATGATGAGAAAATCTGGTTGGATGCGCTCCACCTCAGCTCGAACGCTCTGCATATTGGTTTCTGCATAGAGATAAAACTCGCTATCAATATCTCCCAAGCGCTCTGCTCGTAGCTTAATCTGCTGAGCAGACTCCTCCCCACTGACATAGAGAACCGTACCCACTTGGGACAACTGGGTTGAAACTTGTAGGAGAAGGGTTGATTTCCCGATTCCTGGATCCCCACCGATAAGGACGAGACTCCCTGGTACCACTCCACCTCCAAGCACACGGTTAAATTCCTCCATCTCCGTCTTGGTTCGATTGACGTTGATTGAAGTCACCTCAGCCAGTTTCATAGGCTTGGTTTTCTCACCTGTCAAGGACACACGCGCATTCTTGACCTCTGCAACCTCAACCTCTTCTACAAAAGAAGACCAAGACCCACAGTTAGGACAACGTCCCAGATATTTAGGGGAATTATACCCACAATTTTGACATACAAATGTCGCTTTTTTCTTTGCGATGATAAACCTCTTTCTAAATCTCTATCTCACACTCTATCACTTGGCAAAAATCAATTTTTTCATTAGGTACAAACTGGCGCATGAGCATTCGATGAGCGACAACTACCACAGTCTGATGTTCTCGATACTTAGTCATGCATTCTAGAAAACGAGACTTCATCTCCGCAGCTGTCTCATATTGAATAGAACTATTAGGAAGCAACTCCCCCTTGTTTTCTAAAAAAAGACATCTAGCTCTTTCAAAGTTCTCTATACCTGTTTCATAAACCTGCCATTCGTGTAACAAAGGCTCCACCCTCAAAGGAAGGCCAGTAGCACAAGAAACATAAGAAGCCGTTTCTAAAGCTCTCGTTACTGCTGAAGTCACTAGTAAGTTAGCTGATTGTAGTAAGGGATTTTGGCAAAGTTCCTGAGCTTGTTGTCGTCCCTTCTCAGATAAGGGGGCCAAATCCATCCCAAAACCTGTATAAGAACGTTCCTCTAACTCACGGTAATCTGGCTCCCCATGACGTACAAAGATAATCTTCATCTTAGTGCCCTGTTGATCCAAATCCACCAGTTCGCACGCCGTCTGCCTCATCTCCATCTGCGATTAAAAATGGTGCAAAGACAGCCTGAACCACACGTTCCCCAACTTCAAGAACCACTTCCTGGTCAGTAATGTTTCTCATCTGCGCAAAGATATGTCCCTCATTTCCAGGATTTCCATAATAATCCCCATCAATGACCCCAACAGAGTTAATCAAGACCAAGCCCTTCTTACGAGGATTTGATGAACGGTCATAAAGATAAAGCACTTCTGTCGGCTGCATATAGGCCTTAACACCTGTCGGAACTAAGACAATCTCACCCGGGGCAATCACCGTACGTTCTGCTACCTTTAAATCGTAACCTGCTGCATGCGCTGTCTCACGCTTCGGCAATAAATTTTCATCTGTAAAAGTAGAAACCAATTCAAAACCACGAATTTTCATAATCTTCTCTTTTCTATTATCATTTATTCTAGGCTATTTTATCTTATTTATTCGAAAAAAGCACGAAAAAAGAGCACACAACAGCTTATGAAGATACGATAATTTACACTGTTTCACAATACGTTGAAATTTAGAGCTTTAAAGCGAGAACAAAGTTGACTTTTTACATCATTTTACAGACATTTACGACATTTTTGCCCCTTTTTTGCCCCTTTTACAAACAAAAAAAACCGCAAGCGTGAGCCTGCGGTCAAGTGTAATTAAATTTTGAACTTCTTTCTATATTTTTTATTTGGTAGTAATCAAGCCGTCAGGCTCGATTGTAAATTCTGCTTTCTCAGCCAATCGGCCATCTTCAAGCATGAGATAGTAGCCACCATTATACGGCACGAAGCAGTCTGATTTCATATCGCCATTTTGAGCATCCAGGTAATACCACTTTTCATAGTATTTCACCCAGCCAGTCTGCATGGCACCATCTGCATTGAAGTAGTACCATTTTCCATTGATTTTCTTCCAACCAGTATTGGCCATGTATCCGTCCTTATCGAACCAATACCAATAGCCATCTGTGTGTTTTAACCAACGATTAGCATACATATAGCCTGACTCGTCGAAATAGAACCAGTTGCCATTAATCGCTTCAAATTTTGAGGTAGGGTATGAGCCATCTTTACGGCTCCACCACCAACCAGTATCGTCGTGTTTCCAGCCAGTTTGGTCTTCTTGAGGCGGCACGATATAGCCTACAATCGAATTTACTGAACGTTCATAATATCGACAAGGGCCACCGACATCGAGATAGTCCCAGTTGCCATCGATATTCTGTTCAATGGTCTTGATTGTAGAGCCGTCTGAATCTTCGTAAACAAGGCCAGTGTGACCGTAGTTCACACCGTCGCCTGCTACGAAGTTCTTGACGAAGAACCAACCAGCCTTTGGATACTGTGCCCCATAAACCACTTGTAAGCCTGCTGCTTCTGCTGAACGTAGTAAGTCAATAGCATTCCCCCAAAGTCGAGCACCAAAGAATTTATAAACGCCCATACACGTCAAGTCTGCGCACTGGTATCCATACATTCCATCATAATCGACACCAGCACCAGCGTCTGCTTTATCGATAAAGAATTGGATCATTTCATTAATTTTACTCATTTATTCTCCTTTTTCGTTTTAAGGTAACCTTGTAGGCCAAGGTTCGTCCGTTAAGTACATTATTGAGCTAACACGGATATCTCCAATATCTTTATTGGTAGGCACTGGGTCAGTAAACTGAAGTCTCAGCATATTACCATCTCCACTTCCTCCTAAATACCATGTCCCGTAGGGCGTTCCTGCGTCATTGTATATACCTCCAATAAGACTGAACTCGGAACGGAAACCTTGAGGTATTCCACCTAAACCTAAAATGAAACAATTTCGGTCACGGTCACTAGGTTGTAAGACATATCCGGGACCTCCCCGTCTTACAATACCAAACCAGCCCCAACTTAACCCACCAAATTGGTAAGTAACCATGTTATTTACACGTCTGATTTTTAAATAAGAAGCTCCTAGTTTTGACACAATAGGGAGGTTTATCCATCCAGTGTCACCCATTAGAACCTGCCATCCTTGGTTATCCGAACCGAAACGTTTGATCCACTTGAGAGCCTTGTTTGTAACAGCAGTATCAACATAGGTAGTCCCAACAGGGGCGGTAACTCGACCATTAGGCATCCCGACACCGTGTATCTCATACTCAGATACTTGCCCGCTAGTGTTTGCCGGGGCATTTGCCGGTAAGGTTACGCTGCCTCCTCCGTCCGATAGAATAAGCGTGTTTCCAGCTAAAGATATCTTTTGAGGAATGCCTACTCCGTCACGTCCATTTTCACCTCTAGGTCCAGTAGGCCCGACAGGTCCTTGTGGTCCAGCAGGTCCGATTGGTCCCTGTTCTCCTCTCGGTCCAATAGGTCCGATATCCCCTTTTGGTCCTGGTTGTCCTGTTAAACCTTGCTCACCTTTCGGACCGGGTTGTCCATCGAGCCCACGCTCGCCTTGAAGTCCTTGAGGACCAGGTAGGCCTTGTAACCCTTGAAGCCCCTGTGGTCCTTGAGGACCATTTTCTCCAGGCGGACCTGGAGGTCCAGGAGTAAGAGAAATATTCTGCAGCTCTTCCTTAGTAGCGAACTGATTCGTGTCGATTTCAGGCTTGGCTTCTAGCAGTGCTAACCGTCGAATGACTTCTGAGTCGTCATAGGTCGCACCTTCAATCTTGATATGCTTCAGCGCTTCCTCTAATTCCAACTTGGTCACAATATCAGTCACTGCCACAATGCGTTTAGTTTCCTTCTCGATAACAGGGGCACCGTCGAGCTTGTCGATTTCAGAAACGCGTACACCAAACGAGAACCTGAAAAGGTCTGCAGATTGCAGATCTTTTTCAGCATAGACAAAACCAGTCACAGTTTCGTCAGTCGTGATCATCGATGTATCAAATGGGATAGAAACGTGCTTATCTTCAACCGTTCCGACAACTTCCAAAAAGCGATTTGTTTTCTTGAAGTGGAATAAGACGGTCACTTTCTCAGCGTTGATACTGTTCAAGGTCAAGTCAATAAAAGCGCTATTCTTGTCATGCGAGTAGAATTCCTCGCTTACTTTGTCAGCGCCATCTCGGACATTTACACAAATGTCCGTATCTTTTTTTATGGCCTTTTTCAAATGCTAACCTCCTTTCTAGTAAAAAAGAAAGAGAACCTAAAAAGGTTCTCTTGATTTATTTTTCAGACCATGCATCATTCATCTGCTTGACTGCAGATTCAACGAAAGTATCCAGGTCTTTGTCGGTCATGCCGATATTATACTTGTTAAGTTCTGCCCGAATTTTAATTCGAGCTTGTTCTAACTTCTCTTCACCTTTGTAGCCAGTTTCAGCTGATACTTGCTCAACTGCGTTGACGGCATTTCGGGCTAAGATTTCGACAATTTTGACGGTATTCTCACCGCCTTTTTTAATAAGGTACTCTTTAACAGTTTTGACTGCAATGCCAGCTAAAATGACAAGAATGCTAATTGCTGAATTGATAATGATTTCATTGATTTGTTGCATTTGTTATTCTCCTTTGTTTTTATCATCATCTTTCTCGAGCAAGCGCTGAAACGCTTTTAAAATTGGCTGAAAAAGAGTGATATTTCCTTTTAGTTTGCGGTAATTTTCAATAAGTGATTGAAAAGTAAATGCGATGTAACCGAGATAAATCGAGTACAAGAATGCGAAGCCTGTTTTTTCAGGAAGTAGAACGGACATCGGGATGAGGATCATCAGCAAGAGGACCCCTAAAATCTTACGAAGGAGTCCATTGATACCGATTTTACTCTTGTACTCGATGTCAGGGTTTGCGATAGCAGCAATCGTTCCAGTCAGGAAATCAATGATTTCCATTAAAACAATCAAAGAAAGAGCGTACAAGACCAGACCATCTTCAGTCTGGACTACGCTTCTGAAAAAATTAAAAAATTCGATTTGCATACAACCTCCTATTACTCAATACGAGGCATAACAATCGTCAAGACACCTTGCTGCAACATCTCAGCAAGTGATTGCTCTTTGTAAGTATAGCCCTCAGTGGCTTGCATTTGGAACTTAAAGATAGTTTGTGTGCCTTTTGGCCATTTTGCATTAGTATCAAATGGATAAGCACCTGAGATGATGTCCCCGTTTGAGTAGCGTGTGTCCTTAGCAAGTGGCTTGATGAATGCTGCGACCTTGCCATAAGCATGGGTAGGCATACCACCATTTTGAGATACTGCCAAGGCAATCAAGACCTCAGTGATAGCTGATACCGTGTCAAGATTTTCTTTAGTTTCTGTTGCTGCTTGCTCAGCTTGAGCCGCTGCCTCTTTGTTCTTTTGGAGTTCTTGAGCTACCTTGCTGAATTTTTCGTTTTCTGCTCGGTTTGGGAAATTCTCCTCATAGATCGACTCCAGAGCTAATTCAAAAAGCTCTGTGTTTGATAAGCTGATTTTATCAGCTGGTAGCAAGATTGGTACATTTGCCCCACTTGCATTGATCAATGTGACCTTAGTGGCTGATACTGCACCACTTCCGTCGTATTCTAAAGATTTTGAACCGTATTCTAATTTCATATAGTTTCCTTTCGTTTTTAAATTTTAAATGAAATATTGTCAAAATTGAGCCAATCAGCGTCAACGTTTCCCTTGACGACTATGTTACCGCTCGAATAGAGACCTAAAACAGCCGTGCCATAGCTATTATTTAGAGCTGATACAAACATAGTTTGTTTAGGTCTAAATCCGACAGGTAAGACACCAATAACTGTCTCTTTTGTTGTTCTGCCTTTGTAAGCCGTGCCTCTGATGTAAACCACTCCATCAAATGTTTTTGAGTACTGAACTTTGTCATAATCAGGATGATGTACCCAGCCGTTTTGCAAAGGTAGGACTTGCCAAGTAGAGTCTTGAGTATATTTTTGGATGTCATCTTTAGTAGCGATCTCTTTCCATTGAGATGGTCTCCATCTACTGTCATTGTTGTAAGTCCTAAAGAAAAACCTATTTGATGTTACCCCTGTGAAAAATTGGACGCCTTTCCAGCTATCAAGCCAAAAATTTTGATACAGACCCCAATCGTTGCCAGTAGGATTGTCGTCATATTTATCACTTCTCCAACCGAACTCAGTTCCTTGCTTATTCCAAACGTCGTTCCATTGAGCACTACCTCTACTTAGGCCCCCGTTATTATCAGTCAGTCGATACTGCTGAATAGGTTTGTCATCTACAAAGATGTCCCCTTTTACGTCAAGAGCACCACGCTCACGGATTTTGTTGACCCCAACTCCTGACCTGTCATAAGACAAAACCACGCTTTCCGTGGCCACGTTGACCATGAAATCAGACCGTGTGAACTTGTCCTCTAGTGTACCAATGACGACCCATGACTGATTAGCTAGATAATTGCCAGCTAGGTTAGCCTGAGAGTTGACTAGGGTTGAGATACTTGTCCAGGATCCAGTGGCTGGTCCTGTGTCTACTTGAAAGTTAGTAGTCCCAAGTCTTGCAACCTTGAATGTCAGGGTCATTGTATTTTTTTGACTACCTGAGACAGCCAAAGGCGCTATCTTGGCATTTCGTGTGACTGTTAATGTGCTAGAGGTTGAGCCCGTTCTTGCAATGCTAAAGCTCAATGCTGGAGCAAAATACTCAAGCACGGTTACAGATACCTCTTTAGTATCAGACCATCTACCACGGCTATCCGAGACTCTTGCTCTGATGTTGATGGTGCCGTGATAGTTCATAATACCAAGACCGCCACCGTTTGAACTTGTAGACTGGTTTTTGCCAACGATTTCAGCATAGTATCCAGTGATGGATGAGCCGTAAGAACCGACTGCGCCATTAAAAGCTACTTTGATGTTAGAGATTACCTGGATGAACGTGTTTCCGTTTGGGATAAGGTTCTGAGCAGCACCGTTCAAGTCTGACAGGGAAACTCCTGTAAATGTGGGTTTTACGTTACTTGGTACGCTAGCGGTCAAGGTTGTTGACTGCGTTCCTGTCTTAGTAGAGCCTGAGTAGGTGTCTACATAGATTGTACCTGTTCCACTCGCTGAGTTGGGAATGTCATTTGCAAAGTCAAGAGGGATCGTCCAGCTAGTAGATGTGTCTACATTCGTTGCAATCGTTCCACTCTTGCCAGCCCAAGCATAGCGCACTGTGTGCTTAAAACTTGAGCTTTGACGGTTGATGTTGATAGTAACTGAACTACCAATAACTCCAGCTCCCACGCTTACAGAGCTAGAGCGTGGGATAGTCGTTAGGCTGAGACTAGCTGATACTGTGATAGTCCCATGCAAGCCATTGTTAGGATTGAACGTACAAGAAATAGGGAGCTTTTTAGTCCCATCTGCATTGTGGCTGATTGTACTTGACCCACTAGCAAGAGTGTACTCCTCGCCTGATGTCTCCCACGTCGGGTAGCTGTAATGCACGTTACGACCGTCAAGATTAAGTGACAGCGTACTATCTCCCTGCTTATTGTGAGTATAATAAGCACCTGTACGGCTGACTGTCATCCGCCAGTTGACAGTTGAAGTGTTAGCCGTGATACTCTGAGATCCTTGATCTACATATACATTGAGATACAAGCTCCCGCTTGAATTACTAAATTTAGCCATTTTACTCCTTTCTATCCAACGTAGCGGATGACATTCATATCAGGATTGATATGATACTGCTCTTCTCTAAATCTGCCTATTTGGATAGTCTTAGAGAAGATACCATTTTCAATATGGATGACCCCTTGACTGATGTACATAACTTCTACACCAGCGCTAAACATTGAGATACGGCCGTTAGGGTTGAACATCATGCTAGAGCTACCATCATTCTTACCAATGACAAGCCCCTCATTTGAGGAACTCATATAGGTGTCAATGAAATTCCAGCGATCAGAGAGCTCTCCAAGATCCTTAGCAATGTTAGAAACACGCTGACTAGCTGAAATCAAATCTTTCTCAGCTTGTGCTCTTGCGGTCTCATTTGCATTGACAAAGTCCTTATAAGCCTTTATCCAATTATCAAGTGTGTCAGCACTAGCTTTAGCCTCAAGCTCGGCCTGGATAATTCCAGCTTTCTCATTTAGAGCGTTCAGCTGCTCCTGAGTTAGCCCTTGATCGGCTTTAGAATTAAGGCTATCCTCAATATCCTCAGGAGCTGGTATCCAATCAATAGGGACTGTCCCAGTATTGACTCTTAGATTTGAGATGATGACCGTTCCATCTGAACCTTTCTCAAAATTTAGATACAAGGCAATCTCTTCAATTAGATCACTTGTCCTACCGTTTGAGTATGGTTTCCACAGCCAAGGTTGAGAATACGTGCCAGATTTAACAGATGTAGTATCTATGTGTTGTATTCCTAAGGCTTTATCATCAGTAGTAAAATCCCACTGTTCTGGCGAACCGTTTCTATACTTAATTACACGATTAAGCCTAAAACCTTTGATGGTTTCAGAGGCCACATAATCAAACGTTAAATAAAGTGGTTGAACCGTTGGCCAATTCTGAGCTGATTGTGCTAGTGTATAGATTTTCCCTTGATTTCCTATAGTTGCTCTAGCAGTTCCTAGTGCAAAGTTACGAGCGCCAACCCTCACATTATCAAAGAGAGCTGTCCAGTTGTAGCTTGTAGGATCCTGACTGTCTGCCTCTGTAAAATCTGTGTAAGTCCCAAAATAGCGCTTGTTGGCGCTTGATGACGTACTGAACCCATCACGTCCGTCCTCTGAATTGGCCCAAGCTCTATGCAAGTACTGAGTTTTTCCTGCCGTTCCGTCAGACGTATTGATAAGAGTCAACTGGTCAGAGGCTACCTCTTTGTTATCAATCCACGCTGAGACTGTCAAAACCATCTTTTGGTTGATGTCGGCAGCTCTCACAATGTAACTAGAGCTTGTAGCCTTGATTACACCATTCACCACCCAGCGCCATCCACTGTTGATGACCTTGTTCCCTCTCATTAAGGTAGGAGTCACAATCGTCTGTCCTTGACCGTTCTTAAAGGCTATACCGTTGTCAGTGGCTAGCTTGATTGTGTAAGGCTTAGCCTCTTCTATCATCCTGTCTAGCTGTTGCTGAATACCTTGAGAAAGTCTATTCTCAAGCGCTTTTGCGTTTGAAAAAGTGGTCTTATTATTCTTCGGATTGGTAAAGCTGATAGTTTGCTCAGATACCCTCATCTCAAGCAAAAGAGTAGGGTTAAATCCGTCATCATAGACCTTAACTGTATCCCCGATATCTAAATCTGCGAACCCCTCTGCCTCGTAAGTGACTGCAGGGTAGCAATTCTTCTTCAGTTCACGGTAAGCCATCGAACGGATGACCTCAGGATTTGAACTTTCTACCGTCATGTCTTTACGAGTCCACTGGTCACGATCGCCTGTTGAGTGAGTAAATGTAGATGGATACATCTGCATTGAGAGAGGGGCATACAAAGCAGCTCCCGACTGATAAAACTCACGCTCGCCCTTTGCGTTGTTAACTGACCAAGGACCAAGGCCTCTAATATCAACTACGTTGCCTTTATCATCCTTACCAGTAGGTACTACAGTGTTGTAGATCCTGGTCTTATCAATCGTGCGAGTTAAGGTTTTTAGATTTTTGCCGTAAACCAATACAGTCGGACTCAACTGACCTACACCTTGATGGTTATCATCATGCTCATGGTAGACATTGACGGTGAATGACTTGATAGAACTATCAGCATTCAACCTTGTGTCGAATTCAATCTCAGCACCAAACTTCTTGGCCAGACTTAGTAGCCTATTCAGTTTAGTATCTGTGCCCTCCCACTCAGCAGAAATCTTCTTGTCTGATACTTCATTAATACCGATTTTCAAGAAAGTATAGTTGAGCAGGTCCATCTCCTCGCAAAACTCCTTGAAGCTCATAGCCTTAGGAGATTTATAAGGAATTGAGTACTCATTGATAAGTTCAAGGTTTAGGTTGATGCCGTAGCATTTAATGACCTTCTCGTTTTCCTCGACTTTTCGGATAGTATGCAGGTAGGTTTTGCCTTTGTAATGGAACGACACAAATGCCTTCTCGTTTAGAGCGTTATAGGCTCTTTTTTGTCCGATGTCTGAGATAATGGCCTTTTTAAAGACCGTAAAGTCAAAGATACTAGAGCCTGTTTCGAGGTATCTTGTCCAGGTATCATTGAAATAATTCAATGTTCCTTGCTTGTTATTGTCAATGAATGCCACTTTTCTCAAACTTGAATCATGGATTGTTAATAACATTACAAATACCTCTCTTCAAACTCCACTTTGATAGTAGGCTTGGTCTTAATCCAACTTGAGCAATAGACTTCCAATCGGCTATTGCCTGGAGGGATAGTCAGCCAGTGCGAACCGTCAACGACGTCTACTGTCCTCTCAATTCCGTCAAGCGTTACTGAGTCCGTCTCGCTATTGACAATGAGATTAGAGCCGATAGGGTACCGATTAGGTACATCTCCAATAGATGGCACAAAGTCCTTACGAAACATCAACTCATCAACGTACATATGCGACACCATAGGTTTATCGTGATAAGCTCCTAAGGTCACATGGATTTTAGCTGATTTTCTATCCTTGATTTCAGGAATGACAAAGCTATAATACGAGCCATTATAGTAGACTTGAACCCTTTCTGCGTTTCGCTTGAGCTCAAACTGACCTCTTGATGGGACAAACGGATTTTTGTTTTTATCGTCAGAACCAGTAAAAGTGAAACATTTCAAAAAGTTATACTTCCCTTTGCCGTCTGAACCAAAAACGTTGAACTCGCATTCTTGCCCTTTAGATCGTTTGAACGTCTCGACACCGTACAGAAATTGACCGCTAGTGTCTGATACAGTTATCTTAATAAAACCGTACTGATCAGCACCGCCTGATTGAAATACCTGTTTACAAAACAGATAATCATTGAGCGAGCCTACACCTCCAGCGCTATCTGTTGGAATATCCCAGGAAAGACCTGTAGCATAGTTCCCGTACTTGCCAGGTGTGGCTTGGTCTCGCAGTTTGATGTGTTTCTTATTCCAAAGAGTAGTCAGCTCAGATACTCCTGTCACAGTTTCCCCGTTATCGTTCGTGATTGCTCTGTTTTTGACCGCTCTGTTGAAAGCATCTGAAATCCTATCCCCTCTAAAGTCAACCAAGACCTCAGAGCGCTTGACGGTGCCTGTGTCGGTTTCCTCACGGTCTCCAACCTCAAAAGCTCCGCTAGTATTTACAAGACCTATGTAGCCATTTTCTGCATTGTGTTTGACCGTTACGATTGGAAAAGCCTCGACGTTGCCATTATTGACTAGGTCAAAAACAACCTTGTCACGCAACTCTTGACCGTTGTCGAACCGTCTATAAGTCGAACTATGAGCGACGCCATCAGGAACTAAAATCTCAAACTCGCCCTTCTGGAGCCATCTAGCCACGTTGTCGACATCCACAGAGCCAATGACAAGTCCCATGTAATACTTGCCAGGTTCGTCTGAAATGGTAATCTTAACAGGCTTGTCTGTGTTCAAGATTGTGGCCAAAGCGTGCTTGGCTGACTCGGTATCTCTTGCCGTTTTTTTCTGAACGGCAAATTTAATTTTGATTTTTTTAGGTCCAGTTCTTACTTCCTGGACGTTAACGCCTAAAAAAGGAGCGTCATTTGTCGTGACGTTCCTCTCATTTCCTATCGGGCGTATTACTTCGCTTATTTTGATAACCTCAGAGAGGTCATGATTGTTATAGATTACTGTGTCCATTAATAATTACCTCTCATCATGTTATCGATCATGAGCTTGTCGTTTTGGAACTCGGTCATCTGTTGACCAATCTGTCCGACAAGTACTCCACTTTCCATCATCATGTTTACAGGTCGTTTGACCGCCTTCTCAGCAACCTCTAGAGCTTGCTCGACAATTCGATTAGATTTTTCTTGTACGACCTTAACACTTGCCTTGATTTGACGGTCAAGGTCAGATTTGACCTGGAGAGTCTTAGTAAGGCTTGATTGCCCTACTCCGATGATGTCTTCTGGCGCAAAGTTAAAGGCTTTGATTTGGTCGAATACATCGCCCATGGCATCATCTACCTTGTGAGCATCTGCCAGGATACCAACTGCCACCCCTTGCGAGATATAACGTCCGACATTGTCTCTAAATAGTCGTGATGGACTGTGGATTTTAGCCTTGGCTTGTGCAGCTCTTTCAGCTTGAGCGACAAGCGCATTAGCTGCAGCTGTCACAGCTCCTAGAGCTGAATACATACCACTTGCTAAACCTTGACCAATCATAGAGCCTACATAGCGCATAGTGGACACACCTCTCATCCCTGTAGATTGGATAGAGCTGACCATTGTAGCCATCGCTGACATTGCTGAACCAACTCCAGAGCGTATGCCGTTTGTAATCCCTTCAGAAACTCCGCGACCTGCCTGTTGGCCTGCCTGTGTCATTTGAACCGATGACTGTGTAATCAAAGACACAATCAATGCCATGCTTGACTGAACCGATGATACAGCCTGAGTCATTGCTGAAGCTATGCTTGAAGCAAGCTGAGAAATGGAAACTGAAGCTGACGAAGCTGAAGCGTTAATCATCGTTAGAGTAGATGACATCGCTGAAGCACCGCTCTGTGCCATCGTCATTGCAGTAGCCAAAGACATCAGACCTGTCTGTAACATCATGATACTAGACACGGATCCAGAAAGGCTTGCAAAGGAAGCCGTAACCGATGAAGCAAAAGCGCTCACCGAAGCTCCAGCGCTTGTCAATGTTTCTGGCAATGTTCCAAGGCTAGTACTTAGTGATGATAGAGCAGTAGGTACTGATTGCAAAGCAAGGCTTGCAAGTTGAGCTGATGTAGCAATCAGCATCAATCCAGTTCCTGCTTGTTGCAACCCAGGACCAGCCGTAGCGATGCCTGAGTTGGCAATAGCAGCAAGACCTGCTGAAACAACCGTCAAAGTCCCTGCAAGGTCAGCTAAATTGAGACCCACAAGGATTTGAATACCCTCAGCCATTGCCTTTACACCTAGACCTGCATTTCTTGCAGCCGTACCAATCGACGTGAATACATTAGCAATACCATCTAAAACTGTTCTAACTGCACCACCAACTGAGCTGATGACTGTTGAAATGCCATTGAATACACTCTCAATGCCCTTACCGATACCTTGAGCAGCCGTAGAGATTGACTCTCCAACTGATTTAAAAATATCGGCAATACCTTGTAGAGCGATGTTAATAGCCGTACCTACAGAGATGATGATGTTAGCTATGCCATCCATAGCCGTGCGAATACCATCGGCAATAGCCTGGATAATACTGATAATCTGAGGCGCATTACTTGAAATCGTGTTGATGATCAAGGCGAAACCATTGGCGATAGCGTCAACTAATACGGCTATCCCTAGCGCAGCGACTGCGACACCTGCTCCAATTAGAGCGATTGCAGCACCAAAAGCTAGAATACCGACTGCGCCTACTGTTAAGGCTGGGCCGATTGCTGCAGCACCCACTGCAAGCAAGGCTATTCCTGCCACAATTGCAAGTAAGGCAATCTGTGCACCAGCTCCAGCACTTGATAATTGGATAGCAGCTTGAACCAATACATAGATACCTGCTGCAGCTGCTAAGATACCAGCTCCAACCATGAGCACGGCTACACCTAACTTCATGACTGAACTAGCACTTGCTCCAGCTGATGTACCGACTGCGGTCGTCCCTGCACTCATTGCAGCACTCGCTCCAGCGTTTGCAGCTTGAGCAGCAGTAAGCCCTAAGACATTCCCAATCAGCGATACAATGTTTTTTCCGAAATCAAAGGCTGATTTTAATCCTTTAGCGATTGCAACCCCTGCCTTGATACTCTTTAGAGCTACGGCCATGGTAAGCAATGCGGTCGCTACATTTCTGATTGTGTTAGCGTCAAGTCCTTTGATAAAATTAGCGAATGAACTCGCCATCTGTGAAACGAAATTTACAATCTTGCCTGCAGCTTCTCCGATTGTATCCCAAGGGATAGCGTCGCCTAACTTGACTGCAAGGTCAAGCGCTGCCTCTGATAAGTCCTTAAAGGCTTGATAGGCACTCTTAATCGCTCCTGTATTTTCAAAGGCTTCAACTGCGAATTGGAAACCCATTGCTAGGTTCTGGATCATGGTATTAGCCGTTTCAATGATGTTGCTTACACCTTTGATGACATTTCCAAAACCACTAGCCTCGCCAGTGAAAGACTCAAACAAGGACTGAGCCGTAACAATGACGTCTCTGAAAGTGTCCTTGAATGAGTCAAAGACACCCTCATCAACTCCGAGTGATGCAAACAAAGACTTAAATCCTTGTTCAATTTTAGGACCAGCTTCTGCCAAAGCCGTCTCAACAGCTTGTGGAAGTTGCCTCATGATATTCCCGACCATTGGCAAGAAATTGCCTAGCAGGAATGTAGAGGTAGTAGATACTAACGCCTTCAAAGACTGAGTGATGTCTTGACCGAGTGACAAGTTGGCCAAAAAGTTAGAAGCTGAAGCCTTCATTGCTGCAAACGAGCCACTGAAAGTAGTCCGAGCTTCTTCTGCTGCAACTCCTGCCACTCCTAATTCTTGTTGAACTAGGTCAATAGCTTCTACGATGTCTGCAAAGTTGTTGATATCAAACTTCTTACCCATCGCCCTCTCAAGTTTGCTGGCATCTTTAAGAAGTCGTTCCATTTCTTGTTTTGTACCACCATACAGTACACATTCGCCATAATTCGCTAAATTATGACCGTCTTTTTCAAGACTGCTCTATGTCGCCATAGAGATTAGACTATCTCTTATGTATTAAATACATCCTAGCGCTTCGGCTCGCTTAAGCCTACTCTACTCCATTAAGGAAGCATTGTTCCTCTGTTTCGATAGTCGTTACACTTTCAAGATTAAATCTTGCTTAGCACGGTATTGCCTAAGATACTCTTAGGGTTTCACCGTTTTCACTAGGTTTATACTCGGCTATGGTTTTTCTACCGAGCTTTAAATTGTCCAACATGGTGTAGTTCTGTTTTGCAAAACCTTGGAATGTCTGTTGGATTGAACCGATATCAGTACCCATTTTAGCTGAGTTGTCGGCCATAGCCATGATAGCCTTGTCTGCCATTTGTGCAGCCTTCACTGCGTCACCACCGAGCGCTTGTTTTAAACTAGCACCGAATGAAACGGCTTGCTCTGCGTATGTATTGGCAGAGATACCAGCTGAAGCCGCAGCGTTCGCATATTGCTTCACTGACTCAGCTGCGGTTGTATAGAGCGTGTCGACACCACCAAACGATTGTTGGAGCTTGGCTCCTTCGTCTAAAGCCGTAGCGAAAACACTCTTCATGGCATTTCCAAGGGATTGAATCCCTGCAATCAGAGCACCGCTCACAATGTTAGCACCTAAAACCGATTTAAAGACCGAGCCTACTCGCTCTCCGCTTTCAGCTAATCCACCCATCATGCTTTTTAAACGTTCGACACCTGACTGTGCCTTATTGCCATCCATGTCAACCTGGATGACAACTTTCCCATCTGCCATTGTGTACCTCCTTTCTATTCGTAATAATCGTAGTCGTCGTCTTCCAGTTCGTCTTCTTCGTCGTCTGGCAGACGATATTCTTTTTGTAGTTTTCGCATATTATCGATGTATTCCTGACTGTCACCTTTTTGTGGCTCGTAAGAGCGAATCTTCACGACCTCTACAAATTTGGTTCCTTCAGGCAAACCGACAAGTAATGCGTTGAATTTTTTCCAGTGCAACTTTCCAATCTCTTCAATTAAGTCGATTTTGTAGGCTTGCATGAAAGAAGCAAAGATATAAGCTCCGTCATGCTTCACGTTGTAGAGTCTTTTCTGTGGTTCTTCTGTTGACGTCGAGGATTTTATGACATTACCTGCCAAGTCGTACTCAACGTCATCTTCTCTTTTGCCGTTTTGTATATGTTCTTCAAAGATTGCCAATATCACTTGCATGGCCTCGTTTACGGTCAAAAAATCAAAAGAAACACCTGTCAGGATCCGCAACGCAAAGAAAGGTCGCATAATGTCTGAAACTTCGTCGTCTTTCCACAATTCAAAGACTTTCAAAACTCTATCGAACGATAAGAGCAGAGGGAAAGTCTGTTCTTTGCCTTCAATTTCTAGAACAAGCTCATCAACTAGCTTTCTAGAAATATCTAACATGGCATCACGCTAGATACTTCTTGAATGCATCTTCCGAGTTGCGTTCTCGGTAATCTTTGATAATTCCAAGAACAGTCTGAATCAGATAATTAAATGCGACCGTCGAGTCCTCATCTGCGAATTTGAAGACTTTTTCAAATACTTCAGCACCAAAAAGACGAGTCCACCCGTCCTCGACGATTTCTTTGCCCCTCTTAACGATTGCCGTGTCAGAAAGTTTTTCCATTTTTTTCCATTCTTTCTTCAAATTATCAAGAAATGAGTCAAGTTCTTTGACACCCTTGTCATTTGCTGAATATTCCAGTTGGAATTCTCCAAAATCAATAGGGATGATGTTACTAGCTTTTTTAATGACTACCATGTTTATGCTCCTTTTCAAAAAATAAAAAGGCGTGAATTATCACGCCTTAGATTATCCTGGTACTACTGTTGATTTCTTAGGTTTACGAGTCCATACGACCTTAAATTTAATACTTTCATTTTCAGAGGCTTCACCGTCTCCGATTTCGATACCAGAAAGACGAGCTGGCCCCTCGTATTGAGTTTTTCCAGTTGCGTCAACCTCCTTGTACCAAACCAAAAGCTCGTCACCTACTGCGTCTTCTTTATCAGCGATAAAGTTCTGAGCCTTGTCGTCTGTATCACGAACGCCTTCAAAAGAACGGCCTCGTGTCTTACTGATCACTTGTTCTTCAGGTGTTCCGTCGCCGGCAAAATCTGTGAAGTCGTCTGTCTTCTCATCGTTCTCTGGTGATGATGACTTGAAGCCTTTAGCAATCCAGAGGTAATCTGTTGCAGTTGGCGGAGTGTCTGGAGTTGCTTCTTTGTAAGGCGCAATGTAATGTTTACGTTTTACGTTTTTATTTTTTGGCATTAGTTATTCATTCCTTTCAATTTCAAGGCTGGCAGTTACGTCCAGCAAGTAAATGTAAAAGCCTTGCTCGTCTAAATCGTTTAAGTAAGGCTTGTCGACTTTCAGACCTAAGAATTCGTAAGAGCCATTCTTACTTGGCAATTCTAGGTCCATTTTTGACAAGGCAGCGTTAATCTGCCACAGTGTATTATTGTTTAATTCCTGATCTCGTGACTTGATAGCAATTTCAAAAGGCAAGCTGACTGTTTGAGTTCCAGCCATATCCTCGTCTACAACCTCTCCACCAGGGAGAGGAAAGACGACCAATCCCTCTTTCTCGGTTAAATAACCAAGTTTAGACGGGATTTTGTCTTGAATACCCTCGATATGCTCAAGCAAGACATCTACAAAGTCATTGTTTTGGTTCATTTCAATCCCATCGCTTTCAATCCGACATCGCCCCATTTCTTAGAGTGTAGGGCTGCGGCTTTCTTATCCCACCTCGGACCAGTTCCAGGTGTTGGCCGTTGGCTCAACAACTTCTCCTTATTAGCAAAGAAGAACTTTCTTTGTTTCTCAGAAAAGAACCCTTTCCGCTTCTTGCCATAATATAGCAATCTTGCGTAAGGTGTCACATACACTACCGAATCTTGTCTGACATGGGCGCTAGATCTTAAAATTCCCTTCCTTTTTGGGACGTATGGCTCCATGTCCAGTAGCATTTGGTTAGCGATGGCCAACTTACCCTTTGCGAAGTTCTCAGGCGATACCTTCTTTTTAACGCCGTTCAGGTCAATCTTGACACTTACACCACCACCCACTAAATCACCTCGATTTCATAAGCTAAAAGCCTACTCGTCAAGGGATGATACTGTGGAATGATGTTTTTAACAACGTAGCTGACTCCGTCCTCTTCGACAATGCCACCGATGAAGCTCTTATCGAGCGACACGGGGCAATATTTGTGATACACAATCACGGTTGAGGAATTGTACTCGCTACGATGATTACCTGAGCCAGAATGAGAGTAGGATCTATCGAATTTACAAGGAGATAATAAAAGGGGTTCAGAATAGGTTTCTTTCCCCCACTTATCCTCTCCGATTGACTTCTTGATAGTCACAGAATCAGGTAGCATTCTCTTATCTATCATAATCAACCCTCGCAAAGCCAAATCCAGCCATTCGAAGCCAGTTCTCCGTGTCCTTGGATAAATTATATCGTTCAGCTACTGAAAGCGAGCCCGAGCCGTTCTGTGAGCCTGTGCGATAGCTTACCGACGTCCGTCCGACTGACATACTAGCAATAGACTGTTTGTCCTCTGCTGTCATGACTCCTGAACTATCTAAATAAGCTATCTGATAAGCCATAGCGAGCTTGACCGCTCTTTTTCGTGCTTCATTGTCGCTTTCAAAGCTATTCAAGAAATAGAAATCTCTTGTAAAAGCATCAATAGCGAGCTTGGCACGCTTTAAGAGTTTGTAAAAGTCGCCCTCGCACTCAAAACCGAGTTCAGTGAACTCTTCTTTAGTTAAGTAAGACATCTATTCACCTCCTTACAAGGCGAATGTCTCCGCCTCAAATAGATCTTGCTTAGGCTCTTCAACGAGTTCAAGGCAATCTTCACCAACAACCTCATTAAAGAGGCCATTGATTCGATTAGCTTCGTCTTGATCTAACTCGTATTCTTGCCCTTTGTCAAAATGACGGTCAGACTTAGCTAGATAAGCGTTCAATTTTGCTTTAAACTTAGCCATTTAGCACCTCCAAAAGTTCATCTTTGGTCTTGTTTGAATAGCCCTCAAACCCTCGCTCTTTAGCAAGAGCTTTCAGCTCAACCAAAGTGAGATCTGCGAGTTGATGAGTAGCAAGTAGTTCTTCAAGCTCTGCCTCGTCAACCACTTCTTCAAAGCCGTCAGCGACTAATTGCGCTTCGAGCAAGCTCCCTTCTTGGACTGTGTAGACCTGGTTCAATTTTTCATACTTCTTCATGGATTACCTCCCTTATTAGGCTTTGTGAGAAACGTAGACACCGTCTTTCTTAGTCCCTAGGACGAAGAGGTCATGATACAAACGGTTTTGGTATAAGTATCCGTCGCCTTCTGTATGTTGACCAGGTGCGAAAAGATAGATAGAGTTAAATTTAGCTTTTGCAATTACTGCAGGTTTAGCAACGATCAAGAAGTTAATGTCTTTACCGTCTGCTGCCTTAACAAATCCAGTAGTGAAATCAAATTTAGTCTTGAAGCGTGCATCGTCCCAAACTTCGATAAGCTGAACTCCATCAAGTGAAGTGACACGAGTGTCGATTCCTTGAGGTGATGTAGTAGCGATTGAGCGTGTGAACTCTTTAGAGCGTTCCAAGAAGTCCATAACTTCGCTAGAAACATAAACAACGATGTTCTGAGCACCGTATTTACGAACTGGCAAAAGAGCAGCCTTCAAGCGTGAGTAAATATTCACTTCTGACAAGTCAGCTTCAGACTTGAAGTGTGTACCTGTGATAGCTTCTGTTGCAAGTTTAGAGAAACGGTAAGCGTCAACTTCTGGAGTTGCGTGCTCAGTGATGAATGTATTTGATACGTTAGCAGCTGAAAGCTCTTGGTTTGTTTCGTCAACGTCTGCAGAATCCACAAAGAACTCAACGTCACGGTCGAATCCGAGTGTGTAGACTTTCTTGTCGTTTGAAACTGTACCAGCGTTGTAGCCTTTAGATCGTGTGTGCGCCTTGTAGCCAGTAACTGAAATTGTAGGCAATTCAAACGATTTAGCGCCTAACCAGTTTACTTGTGGTGTTTCCAAAATGTTAGTAAGTGCACCTTGCATCAATTTCTTTTCAAAAGTGCCCTCATGTTTAGTGATATAGTTAATTGTCATTGATCATTCTCCTGTTAGTTATTTAATCCTAGAGCCTTTAGAAAGGCGTCTTCTTGGTTCGTTCCAGCCGTTGGATTTCCTCCAGCTGAAAATGTCGGTTTCTTCTCCTCTGGTTGCTCTGTGCGACCAAATTGAGGGTATTTCTGCAATACTTGGCCGATAGCATCTTCAATAGACACATCATCGGATACCAAGCGATTTGAAAGAGTGATGACGTCGTCCACAGACTCAGCATTCACTCCCAAAGTCAGAGCTGACAGTTTAGCTTCAAGAAGTCGTTGACTTGATAAAGCAACCTCTAACTCTTTCTCCTTAGCAGCAAGCGCTTCTGACTGTTTCTCAGCCTCGCTCTTTTGTGAGTCCTTCCACTCCTTGAGTTGTTGGAGTCCTTCTTTAGCGCTCTTGAAATTTTCAAACCCTAGGTCTTTGAAGATTTTCTCTTGTGCTTTCCTAGACTCCTTAGCGACAAGACCAGTCACTTCGTCCTGAGTGAATGTCTTGATAGGTTGCTCTTGAGTTTGTGACTCAGTGGTTTCTCCAGTATTGGCTGACTGGTCAGTTTGTGTTTGAATGTCTTCTGGCATTCTTCTGTCCTCCTAAAATTAGGTATTATCTTCCGTTCTTTACCGACTGCGGATAAAGTCAAGCAAAAAACCGCATCGAATTCGACACGGTTTGTATAAGTTTTGTTTCTGTCAATGTTTAAATCATTTCCTTAATCTTGCCATGATATTTTTCAAGCCACTCACGATTATCAGATAGGTTATAACTTTTTAATTCTTCCAACATCATAGGTATATTGTCATTCAGCAGGTCAAATAATGGTTCGTTTTCAATTTCCAACAAATCACCTTCTGTTGAAGCTAACCACTCGCTAAAATCAAAAGAGAAATCCCAGACGCTAACTTTCTCATCAAGGACTTGTTCAAACATTTCTAAAACTTCTTTACTTTTATTCAATTTTAGTAAATCCTTTCTTAATCTTATTTTGTGGAAATACAGTAACAACTACACCAGTGGTAGGCTCTGTAAAAATAGAAATCCTGTTATAATGTCTGACATGCCGTCCATCTCTATCAGAAATATAATTTACTGGTTGACTCATTATGTTAAGGATAGATTGGTAGTTGTATTTTATTGTTCCATTTTTGCGTTGTAATCTCTCAATATATCTAGCGATACCATGATCACCAAATAAAATCCCGTCTTTTTTGAAATTCCAATAAGCCTCTTTTGCTTGTTCTTTTTGCCTGTCGTTAAGTCGTTCTTTTATATCACCGTTAAGGTAAGAGATGACACGATTATCATGCCTAAGTTGCCATTTTTGGTCACGGTCTAAGGCTTTGAAATCACTATAAGATTTAGGGGCTTTATTTCCTAAATTTTGTAGTATTTCAGAATACTCCTTTTTGGAGCGTTTGTCAATAGTTTTGTATAACTTTTGAACTGCATCATCATTGTAGTGGTATCTTTCTCTTTCCTCATCCCGTTTCAGGAATGGGTGCTTATCGACGTAGTCTTTTAAGGCGGCGTTTTGAGTGCCTATCTTACTTTTGTACTTGTCTATTAGCTCTTTATCGCCCAATTTCTCAGCGACGTGTAGCTTTTCCTTATTCGCTCTGATAGACCGTTCTAGAGCTCTCTGTTTAGCTTCTGCGTTAGCATTTTCTTCCGCTTGTTCTGGTGTAACCTCTGCCACGTCCTCGCCTAAATCAGGCTTGTAGTTAGCTCCTGGGATAAATGGCGTTATCATGTGCCCACAGTTGATACCAAGACACCCTCCAGGTTTACCATAACCGTAGTCAGACAAAGCAAGAATCTTCTCGCCATGCTCGGTTCTAGCGTGACCAGTCGTGACTATCTGATGTTGCAAAGGAGCGCACATTTCTCTCGCTGATGCTTTCTTTGAAAAGTAAAAGGTATCAATGCCCAGCTCTTCAGCTGGTCTCGTTCGCATTTCTCGAAAAGTTCGATAGGTTGTCGTCTTGATAACAGTCCGTGCGTAATTGTCTATCTTCCAATTTCTCCCAGCGCTATCTTGAAAACCCTGAAATCCTTTCTCTTGCCACTTCATGACCGTGTCAGAAATAGCCTTGTCTGATGTAGAAAGGCCAGTGACAACTCTAGCGACAGACTGCTCCACAATACCTTGATAAGCACCAATAACAGCCTTAGGAAGCGTTGTGTTTATTAGATTGTGTAGCTCGTCAATCGCTTGGTTGGCATAATCAGCAAGAATTTCTTGAATGTAATTATTACCTCCTAATGATCCACGGCCTAAATCTTCCATGAGCTGTTGCTTCGTGTCCGTGTAGAGCTTCAGACCTTCATTTTCTACAATGTGTCGCAGCTGTTCTTCAGCTACACCTGAACGCTCAGAGATTAGCTTTAGGTTCTCCTCGTTCAGCATGTGCATCTGTTGCATCTTCTCAAGTTGCCAGATGTACGGTTGTTTGTCAAGATAAACCGTGCCACGTTCGGTCACACGTTCGACCACGTTGTCAAACAAATCCAAGGCTAACTGATGATAGATGTCTGCGACATTGCTCGCTTGAAGCAGCAGTTGCTCGTCATTGAATTGTATCGGCGGTCTCTTGTTTCCTTTCATTTAGCATCCTCTCTAGCCTTGGTCTTGAGCTTTTCATAAATAACTTGGCAGGGTTTGGAGCTAACCAGAAAATCCTTGAAATTAGGTTCATTTAATCACTCCCCGTAAATATCAATGTCTTGTTGACTTCGCTGACTGTTGGCAGTATCCATTGTTTCCTGGTTGATTGCTTGAATCATATTCTTAGCATCGGTTTCTGACATATTGAATGCCTTCTGGATAGCGTGAGCCTTGCTGACAATGCCACTGGCCAAAGCCTTGGTCCAATAGTCAAGCTCATTGTTCTTGTCAGTGAAAACTCCGTCGTCCAGATTGATTGCAATCTTCTCCATCTGAGGAATTTGACCGCTATACAATCCATAAAGACTACCAAGCTCGCAGATTGAGATAATCAATTCTTTCAAAGATTGCTCAACCAAGCTGACAATACTGTTTCTCATTTGGTAAGTATCAGAGTTTTCAGAAACGACCTCTGTCGCAGTCTTCAAGCTCTGACCGTCAAATGTAAACATCCCAGCGGATACACCTAGAAGCATTTCAAAGAGCGATAAGCCTTCGTTGATGGTCTTGATGTAATCATCTGCTCGGATTGCAGTTGTTAGGTCTGTGATGCTTCCTCCATCCATGTCATTAGTGGATAAGCGTAAGTAGACGTTTTGCTCAGTATCGAAACGCTTGACAAGCTGGACGTCTCCGTCTTTATTAACTACTCGAGTCTCTGTAAGGTTTTCAGGAACTGCCACTCTGCGTTGTCCCATCTTGACTTCCCACTTGAACTCGTCATAAGTGGTGTTAATAAAATCAATCGTGCTCTTGGCATTATCAAAGATAGACAATCCTAGAGGTGAATTGATGTCCTTGTTGTTCATTCCTGGAGGTTTTAAGTAAGAAAAAAGCGGTCTTGTTAGACCGTCAAGTTCAACTTGTTCTTCTAAATCCTCATAGACTTCAGCTAGAGGAACACGTCCACCTACTTGTTCAGAGCTTTCAGACCTGTATAGTTCGTTAGTGATGATGTACTTCCCGTCGCTTGACCACTCGTGGAACTCAATCAACGTGTAGTAGATGTTCTTCTGACCTGAAGCCTTAATCGTCTTAGTCACGATAGCAGCGCTTGAAATATCCTGCGTGTTAGACTGAAGCGGTAGAAAGACTGGAGCTTGAATGAATGATACTCTCACTCGTCCATTATCCACATAGGGCCTCATGGCAAGACCTCCAAGGGCTAAACAACTCTCAAGGTAGCGCTCAAAATTCTTGTTAAAGCGATCATTCTTCAATGTTTCTTGAATGAATGTATTTGCTTCTTTATCGTCCAATTTAATCGAGGCTTGCTCATTAAAGACCAGACTAGCAATCTTCTTGGCAGCGGTCCGAGCAATTGGCAAAACAGTCATTTCTCTCTGTCTCGTCATGCCGTCCGTGTTCGTGTAAGTAACCGTTCCAGCGTTGCTTTGATAGTATTTGAGGTTCTCGTTAATCCGTCGATACTCTGCGCTTGTTATTGCGATTTTAGGATGGTCTGTGATACTTGCCAGACTTTCTGTCGTCATTCTGTATTGACTCCTTTTTATTAGATTTTTAATGGTTTGTATAATTCCCATTCTTTGATATGCTCCTGTTAAAAATTAGCGTATTTCTTGTAAAAGACATTGACACTATATCTGAATTCGTCCATTGCGTGGTTGTCTTTATCAATGGGCCTTCCGTTATCGTCACGACTATAAAGACCAATCTCTTTCAAGAAATAGTAATGGTCGTACTCTTCCTCTGAATGATTGATAAGCAGGAACTGACCTGAAGAGATGATATTCTGGCCACGTTCAATCCCTACCTCGATACCCTTCGCCTTGCTGCTGACGTCATGGGCGTTGTTCAAAGCCCCTCTTGTCTGAATCCCTAGCTTGTGCAATTCCTCTCGTAAGGATCTACACGCTGGGTCAATCCAGACATCGGTATAGCGCATTTGATACTTGCTAACACACCACTGAATGAAAGCTCGAAGCTCGACTGCATAGGTAGACATGGCTTTAACTTGACCAGTCTCAGCTCCGCTATGGTAATAATGAGCTACACGGTTAAGTCTGAAAAAGGTTTTGCCATCCTCTCGATGTCTAGTAACGATATTACAAGACATCGATGTGGCATCAGATTGTCCACCATCGCCATTGAAATACATTTCTATAGGTTCGCCTACCAAGTTATCCTTGATGTTCTTTTCAAGGTCAAATAGGCCGTAAATAACGCCCTGAGGCATGACACGCTGACCAAGCACGTCTCTCTTGTAGAGATAAGGATTCTTCTTCAGCGATTGAATAATAGATTGCTTACGCTCTTCTGACAGAATGGGATTGTCATCCATGGTCCAATGCGTCCAGCGTGTATTTTGGACGTCAAAGACATCCTTAATAACTGGATGTTGTGGTGCTGGAGGGTTTAGGTCAGCTAGATGGTATCTGAGCTTAGCAGCCCACGTCCGTCTGAATGCTTCCTGAATAAAATCCATATTCAGTAGGTTGATTTCACAAAAGACCACTGAGCCTAAAGACATACCAGTGATAGCACCCACACTATTCGCTTTACCGCCCCCTTTATAGTAAACACGTTTAGTGCCGTTGGGTGTGTCGATTAAGAGGTGATCTCCGTGCTCGTCGTGTTTGATTTTACAATTACCGTCGAAGATATGCATTAGACCTGTGCCGTCACCGTCAATGAATAGACGGTAGGCTTGCTCTTGATTGTATGCAGCTATCAAATGGTTCTCATCTTGTGACTCAATCAAGTACCTGGCATATCTAAAATGACCAGCGGTTGTCTTACCGCTTCGAGGTGTGCCCTCGTTGACTTCAAGCTCATAGTTGAATGGCCTGCGAATGATTTTGAGTTGTTTATTTGAAAACTTAATCTTCAACCTCGTCACCGCCCTTCACTGCATCAAGCAAAGACTCCATAAGAGATGTATCGGACTTGGAACCTTGATTGCTCTCGATCTTGATTTTGAGCAATTCAATCCGTTGTCTTTGTTCCTCGGTCGCAAGAGGGGATTGCGTAAGCTCATCATAGGTTTTTATCATACTTCTGAGTTCAGCCTGTGCTCTTGCTATTGCAGCCATCGCTTTTCCTTGCTTGTCCCATGCCGTGTGAACCTCATAGCTTTCACTGCCTTTAGCTGTACTGGCAATAAGCATGGTAGTAGTATCATGAACATCTTGCACATACAAGATACGCTGAGCGTGTAGCAGATTAGCATAAGTCAGCGTGATGTTTTCCCATAGGATGTCAATAGGCTGTTTTTCTGAAAGCTCTTGTGCTATCTCATATATCTCTTGAGGGAGATACTTAGCAAACAGCCCATGTTTGAGGGCGTTTTGGTTACCTATACTTCCGCCTTTGCTATTCTTATTGCCTTTCGGCGCTCCCCGTTTCCTTTTTGAAGTACTACATTCATCTTTTGAAGTACTACAATTACTCCATTTATCTCTTAACTTCCAAACTGAGATAGTTTTTTCAGGCACGCCCAACATGTCGCCAATATTGCGGTTAGTGATGTTTCCGTTATTCTGCTTATAAATTTCAAAAGCTTTATCTCGGTTCGGGTCTCGTGCTCTGCCCAATCTATTACCTCCTATTTGTCCGTTTTGTAAATCAAAAAGGCCACACAATGTGTGACCTTTTTGCAAGGCGACTACTGACCTCGACTAGAATCGATATTATATTCTTACCTTTTCTTTTTTTATTTTTTTGTAGCCTTTTTTTGCGATATTGAAACATCCTACTCTATCGCCACTGGTAACCCAAGCCAGCAGTTTTTCAGAAGCTTTTCTAGGATTTTGCCTAAGGTGCCTTTGCTTTAATTCTTGATGATACTATAATAGCACGATTGTTAGACCAGTGCACTTAAATCTAGTTCGCATTAGTTCGCATTAGTTCGCATTTATCAACTACAGCACCCAATTCACGGATTGCATCTTTCTTCTTTTTGTAAAAAGTAGTCTTGCTGCATTGTAAAAATTCAATCATATCATACACGCTTGCTTTCTGAATATAAACCATCCTTAAAATTGTTCGACTTGAAGGCTTAGGTATTTTATCAATCAATTTACTGAGCTCAATTCTGCGCTGGATAGCTTCAGCAGTTGCTTGCTTCATGTACTCTTTCAAGGAATCTTGCATGCTAAAAATATCGATGTAACGTTCATCTAATCGAGCCTTCTGACCACCTTGAACCTTATTCATGCTCATTTTAGGGCTAGAAAGTAAACTAGCTTCAAGATTAGCAAGCTCGTCTATTCGATTCTGTATCTCTTCATCCAAATTCTGTAGTTCATCAAGTAACTCTTTAGCCTTGTTCACTCTCTATCTCCTTTATGATATAATAATATTATTGAAAACGTTGTCGAGGCAGAGAGTGCCTTGGCTTTTTTTATTTTAGTAGCTATTGAGTATCATCATCGTCTTTTCGTAGCTTAGATATACTTTTGCTCTTTCCTCCTCGTATCCGAATACTTTTGGAATTCTGAAGTAAATGATTGTAGCGTTGTCATGTTGTTTGACAACTGAGAAGATGTGCTTGAGCAAGCTTTTTCTAAAAGCTATGTTAGGAAAAATCACAAGCTCTTGAGCTCCTATTCCTGTTGTAGTCACTTTATTTATTTTGCTCCCTATGTACGGATATTTTTTAGGTCTCATTCTTGTTTTTCCTCCTCTGTTTGAAAGACTTTGCCTCCTCGAAAAGTCGGGCCGTATTTTTTGAAATGTTCAAGATTAACTTGCCTTGTCTGCTCTAGTGTTTCAATAAATTTTTTTGGTGTCATCTTGCACCTCCCATGAAATTATTAACAATATTTTGCTGTTCAGTATCGATTATTT
Source organism: Streptococcus oralis (assembly GCF_023109315.1). Taxonomy (GTDB): domain Bacteria; phylum Bacillota; class Bacilli; order Lactobacillales; family Streptococcaceae; genus Streptococcus; species Streptococcus oralis_BS. The sequence continues at coordinate 16,898 of NZ_JALDUF010000006.1, read as the reverse complement.
TATTTTTATAATTCAATATCGGAGCCATAACATCATTTTTCAATGCAGGTTTCAAAATGATTTCATTTGTGTTCGAAAATCTTTTACCATCGATTTTGATTTTGATGTCATAACCGTTAGCGATATGTTCAAGGTCATTTTTAGACAGGGAGATTTCAAATTTACTCATTCTTCCACATCCTCACCATCGTCTTGAAATGATTCTCCAAGTATTTCTAAGGCGTATTTTTGTCCATCTTTTACAAATTTTAACCACTCTTCATCTGATGTTATCATTCTGTGACCTCCTCGATCTTGATTCCTGGACAATCGAATACCCATCCGAAACCAGCTTCTTCTAGTTCTTTTCGGGTGTGAGTTCGCCCTTCTACGATGGTCCCGAGTGTATCAATCCAAATCCAGCTGTCGTCATGTTCGATGCGTGTCAAAACACCTCCGCTCGAAGCAATATTAAGCATTACAATCTTATACTTTTTTTCTTTCTCTACCTCGTAGCCGTCAAGCCATGCACGAGCGAAGAGTTCTTGCCGTTTTAGCTTATCTACACAAAGCCATTCAAGAACCTCATCTGAAGCATTTGATAGTGCATAATGCAAGCCTTTGTTCCAGCCTTTTGCATACCCAATCCACTGAGCCACAACCGACGGGATTTTGACTTTTTCACGTTCAATCATGCCCTCAATTTTTCCTTGCTCATAACCCTCACGCCATTTTGCGCGACTGAATTCTTGCTTAAATTCACTCATGATTACCTTTAACCAAACTTCACGATCATGCAATGGCAATTCTCGTAATCTTGCTAGTATATTCTTGACATAGCGAGGTGCTTCGTCTGCGTGACCCATTTCTGGTTCGTCTAGTTGTTCAATTGATTCCAATATCCAATTTCTATTAATTGTAATTGTATCTGCGATAGGCCCCTCTGTATAAGGCAAAACCTCGATACGTTTAATCAATTCCTGCTTATTCATTCTTCCAACTCCTCAAGTTTCACCTTATACATTCGATTTCCTCGATACTTGCTCTCGAGCTGAGCCTTACATTTGGCAGCGTCTCCCTCTTTCTTAAAAAAGTGAGTTTCGTCTACCATGTTGTCAAAATATAGTGTTACTGTATATGACATTTCTTCTCCTTAATTTATTAAAAAATATGTTTGTTTAATGAATATTTTTTCTAAGGTTACAGGTTACATCACTTTTTGAAAAACATATTTTATAAAAAACAAGAATGCTGTTATATCAACGTTTATAGCACTTGCTATTTTTACTTATTAAATATTTTATATAAATGATGTAACCTTACTAATAGACACCCTAAAACATCAGTAGTATCAAGGCTTTAGGAGGGTTACATCACTTTTTTAAAAATTTAATCAAAAATAGCACTCAAACCATTGATATAACTGGTTTTTCTTGCGGTTACATCAATGATGTAACCTGATGTAACCGAAGCACGATTTTTGACCATTTTTCACCCAAAAGGTTACATCACTTTCACCGAGGTTACATCACTTCTGTTTGTATATTTTTTCTAAAATATGCACGTAGTGTCTTCCCTTTAACCTTCTTTATTTTGTATTCCCAATCCTGATTATTGTCCATAATCAACTTGATCTTCCTAGCAATCTTTTCACCTCTCGCGCTATCGATATCAAAGACATTCTTTAATATCTGTTTGGCAGACACACTCGATTGAAGCTTCACACCTTCATATAGCAGACCGGACTCATTGCGATAGCTGCCATCATTGAAGTAGCACCAGGTATATTGATGTTGCTGAGTGACTGAGAAATCTTCCCATTCTTCTGGAACCAACATTTCAAGATAGTCGTATACTTGCGATTCGGCTTCATCTTTATAAGTGAAGCGCTCCTTATAGACCGCAAGCTCATTTTCGAACTCATCATCAAAGGTAAGGATAAATCCTTTTTTGTAAATAGCGACTGCTTCACCCCAAAGCTGGAGCACATCATTCTCTGTCATATCAAAAGGTTTTACAAACTGCTGACCTGCATCCACCAGTATGGGCAGAAAGCGCCGTTCACCAGTCTTGTCTCCCAGGTACTCGATTTTATTGCTGGTCCTTGCGATCACAAAGTTTTTAGGGAATTTTTCGGCCCTGCGACCGTACGACCTACGGAAAGAAAGTTCTGTTTTAGTCACGAAAGCTTTTAACTCATCAAAAGTGGTCTTCCTGGAAGCAACCATCTCATCGTCGTTGACAATCAGTGATTTCAGCATAATCTCATAGTTGTCCTTGTCCATAAAATCTTTAGCCGAATCCGTGTACCAATCAACAGCTATCTTTTGCAAGAAAGTGGTCTTTCCAGCCCCCTGGCCACCGACAAGATCCAGTGTGTAGTCAAATTTAACCCAGGGATTAAAAACCTTAGAAACTGCACCAACAAAGAACATAACAGCTATCTTCTGAACGAAGATGCTATCCTCTGCACCCAACCAAGTTTGAAATACCTGGGCAAGTCGTTCTTTATGATCCCATGACTCATAAGCATTTTCCATGTATTCTTTAACCGGATTGTAGGTCTTTTCTGCAAAGAATGCTTCGATGCCATCCCTTAATGCTCCAGCCTTGAAAACTGTCTTGAAGTGATTTTCTAAGTAAACGCTCAAATAGGATTCAAAGGCAGAAGGTAGCTGCCCCTTCCTCAACTGGATAGCATCCAATTTGACATCCTCCACAATTTCGTGTTCCCCAGTAAATTCATTGTGCCGGAGAAAATCATTGAGCTTACTGTCACTTTTCATAGCAAGTAATACATTTCTGGGGCTGTCAGCCACAATAGATTCGATTTCAATCTGTTCACCTTCGTCATTCAAAATTTTCTTTTTCCGACGCGAAAACTGCTTGATTGAAATATTCGTAACATCACCTATTATGGTCACCCCCCCTCATGTGTTTCTTGATCATCGATTCGACAGTCCTACTTAATTCTTTGTGACTAAGAGGCTCTACCGAATTGTTATTGGCTGTTTTTGCTAGTTGCAGTATACAGTTCGGTTCTACTGATCTGCTCAAGAGCCCCCCTACAAATTTTGCAAGAGTGTCATTTCTGCTACCTTCATCACCAAACCCTAGGACAACCATTTCAAATAATTCGGTTGTCCTGTTTCGTTTACCAGCACCTTTGCTGATTTGATAGTAGATATTATCCAGATCGCTACCAGAGTTCTTTTTGTTGTATTCCTTCTTGATGGCCATTACAAGAGATCGACTAGCCGTGACCATAGTGCCACCCTCTTTAGATTTTTCTAAGTCCCAGGCATATTCTCCTTTTGGGGTCTTAGATGGAGCAACTAAAACATAGTTATTTGGATGCGCCTTGATGTCGACGCCAGGTAGAAAGCCTATCATTTGAGTCATGGTCACGTCTGGATGCTTAAAGTAAAAGATATGTTTTCCACCACTTGCAGTTCTTGCCTGCAGCGTTGGAGTTATCAAATTCAGATGCTCCCAATTTGCCAAGCTCTCGTATCCGTTATGCTTACCGTGTAAGTCAATATCGATTACGAAGAATTTGTCAGTCCGGACAGCAATGTTGCTATCCGGATACTGACTCCAAAAATCCTCAATTTCTTGCGCAGTCATAGCTGGTTTATCAGCAAATTTGATCATCGGTTGCTTATTTGAAGGACTAATAGGAATAACCGAAAATCCTTTTTTTTGATAAGCCAAGGCATGTTCTTTCATTCCCATTTAGTAACTCCTTAGAATGGTAAATCGTCGTCTTGAATATCCATCGGGTTGTCATTCCCAAATGTATCATTCGAACTTTGTTGATTACGACTTTCCAACATTTGGAAATTCTCAGCCACGACTTCTGTCACGTAGACACGTTGTCCTTGCTGGTTATCGTAACTACGAGTCTGGATACGACCTGTGATTCCGATAAGAGAGCCTTTTTTAGCCCAGTTAGCAAGATTCTCAGCCTGTTGGCGCCACATAACGCAGTTGATAAAGTCAGCTTCGCGCTCGCCATTTTGACTCTTGAATGTACGGTTTACTGCAAGAGTAAAAGTCGCAACTGCTACATTTTGCGGTGTATAGCGAAGTTCAGCATCACGGGTCATGCGCCCTACAAGTACAACATTGTTAATCATTATTTTATTACCTCCAAAATTCTACTTAACGTACTCTCATGAATTGAGTATAATCCAGGGTTATTTCTCTTCAAAGGCTTGATAATTTTAGTAACAATTTCTTTTAAGGACATATCTGAAATTTCAAGCCAAAAGAAATCGTTCTTAGTGTAGTTGTAAACACAATCAATTTCTCCGTGCTTATAACATACACCCCAAATCTCACCTTGATGCTGATAAACTAGGATCTTATCATAATAATAAATCTGTAATTCAATCGGATGTTTGCGCCCCAGTTCCGTATATCCCATTATTCAATACCTCTCGCTTTCTTCGCATCTTCGATAATCTTCTGAGCTTCCTTCAATCGATCAGCTGGAATGTTTTCAGGTTTGTCAACACCCAATTTATCGATGAACCATTTTCCAATTGTTGCAGCAGGACTCCCTGTAGCTTCAGCCATATTTTTGAGTTCTGTCCGAATGGCTTTAGCCTGTGCTCCTGTAATGGTTTTAGCTCCGTTGCTTTTAGCTGTAGCATTGGCCGGTTGCTCTTGCTGGCTATTTGGTTTTTGAGCTGTTTTTTGCGACGTACGTCCTGTTTGGTTATTCTGATTATGATATTCATCCGTATCAGGGTCCTTGTTGTCATCAATCATAAAAAGTCCGTTTAGCGCGTACTTACGGGCGTAGCTGGATGCAGCACCTGTAACTTGACTACCATCCATCCCTTTCTTGCTATCATCTTCTCTAGCATATGCTGTAGTCCCAATAGTTTCACCAACCGCATAAAGAGTCGCAGTTGCTTCGACATAGTACCTGTCACCGATCTGCACAATTCCATCTTGCAAAATCAACACCGCATCATGTTCCTGTAGTATTGGCTTCAGCGCTTCTAAGATGTCCTCTGCGCTTCGATAGCTGTACTTCCCAAAACTGTTATACTGTCCTTTCGGAGCAACCAACTTCTGCTGAATGCTCTGTAAAGTGACAAAGATAGGGGATTGTTGTTTTGTTACCATACATCTCCCCTTTATAAACTTCTCAATAGATCAAACAAATCAGGCTTAGTATTTTGACGCTCGATTTTTTGAACATCGCCACCATTTGGATAAGTTAGATCAAATGTAGCCTTAACCCGAACGATCTCCATTCCGTGTGTTTTAGCCAATGCTTTTAGCGCTGTTTTCTGTTCAAGATAACAATCATATGGCATTGTAAGAGCACCTCGAATATCATCCACAAAACTGGCCTGAGTAGCTAATGAAGAACGCTTGTTCTTAAGTTCATTTAAAAAATGTCCGTTTTGTTTGTCACGCATTACAATATAATCACTTGAAAGTTTCATTTTGATTCTCCTTAGAAATAAAATTCAATGACACGCACGTCATGTTGTTGACGGCTGCCTGTTACTCGCCATAAAAGTTGGCGATAATCGTCATAATCTCCATCCGATGGATTAACAGGGTCTAAGACCACAATAGTTTTAAATTTATGCTGAAGGCCATCAACCCCTACACCTAAAACTTGGCTTGTAGCAACCACATTTGTTTGTTCAAGAGAGTCCTTCTTGTCTCCAGTCCAAATACCAATTTCTGGATGACGTTCTCGAATGACCTCTACAATCTGCTTGGATTTGCTAACTATCAACATTTCTGTCCTACTTGCTAGTAGAAGATCCAATTGAAGTAGCATTGGAGTATCTGCATTGACAGCCTTCAACTTCGGAAAGTCAACCTCAAATCCTGTCTGGATTAAATATCGTTCAAAAGTCTTTCGACCAAATGTTTGTTTGGCCATGGCGTACTTACCATCTTTTCCAACAATATTCAATTTCCTAAATTGTTCCAATTCGTTCGGGTTAGCTGTTAGACACCAGATAGGTTCAAAGACAACCTCAAATCCGTTGTTTTCTTCGGCTTCCTCAATAGTTTCTACTTCTTCCCAGCGGAAGAAGTTGGGCAGATTGCTTACATAGCTTTCATAATCTCGGAAGTCATCCCACTCTTGCTTAGAATAGCTGAACTTGGAATACTTCATCTTGCCGTGAGCTAGTTGCCAGTTTTCCCTTTGATTAGGATCAGCCATCCCAAAAAATGTTTTTTCTAGAGGGTAGAAGTTTTGTCCCTTCTTCCTGATTGGGGTTGCTGATAGTCCAACTGTATAGCCACGTTTGACCTTGCGATAAGCCTTCACGTTGGCATCACTAGACATGTTCTGCCACTCGTCAATAATGAATACATCGCACTCAATAGACTCACCGCTTGCAAGTCTGTTCTGCAATCTGCGGTCCGTCATCGTTTCTAATTCAAAATCAGTGTTGTATCCTAGATTTTGACAAGTGCTATTCCATCCGTTCAGGATAGCTAAACGATTATTGATAACCAGGACTTTTTTCGCTGACTTGTGCTTAGCTATTTCAAAAGCACAGATGGTCTTACCACGCCCTCCATATGCCTCAAGAAAGATCCCAGGACAATTACGGTCGCTTCGTTTAACTGCTTCAGCTTGCCATTTGCGTAATTCGATTGCCAATGTCCACAATCACCTCCTCGATGTCATTCCGTTGGGCATAAAATAGCCCAAGCCTTGCAGCTGCCCTCACATCATTGTGATGGCTTTTTTCAAAGGACCATAACCCAAGAGCTTTCAGCAAGTCATTTGGTATATCTGTCTGATACCCTGCATTACGCTGCAGAACCAAGTCCGGATAGCATAGTTCAATGGCTGCAATAGTTTCTACAACTGAGTTGTCCCTGGAATAATCATTGTCCCTAACTTCAAATTTTTCAACGACCACTATGTCAAATTCAAGACTCCGACCAATTTTCTTAAACCAAGTTTTAAAATTTTGACTACCATAAGGTACCACCCAATAGTCAACCAGTTTTGCATTATCCAATAGCACAATCCCTGTTGTACTGGTTTCAATTTTGTTACTACTTGGATCAATTGCTAAAATTTTCATTTAATCACCAACTTTTCTGTCCGGACAAGTTCCGCGCCTTTAATTTTCTTACCAGCCTTCAGCAATTCTTTGAGTGTTTTTTTGTCCGGCGCAAGCGTCATTTTTTTTGTAAAATATTTTTTCGGAAGGTCGTCTTCGTTGACCTTAACTGATTCTGGATTCTTAGCAATTTTTATAGTAAGAGCACCGCTCTTAACTTCGGTTTGCCCCGTGACATTCATAGCTGTCATAATGTTGTCCTTGACATAATCCAGCTTTTTCTGTGCCGCCTGTTTCTTCGCTTTGAAGCTCTCTTCCTCCGCCTTGTACATGGCCACGTCGGCTTCTAGATTCTTGATAACATGGGCATACCCTTCTGCTTTCTGTTCGAATTGTTCTTGCCAATCGATAGCCTCAAGCGTGTCCGTTTTTGTTTCGTCATCAATATCCATTTGATAAATTGTCAGAAACTGACCTGTCAGTTCGTATAAACTAGCCATTTTTTTCTACCTCTCTGATTTTGTTTGTAAGTTTTGTTAGTCCAATACCAGATTTAGTCAAATCAGCGTTGGACGTAAATAGATGATTTTGATTCATTCTAGCGATTTCATTTTTAGATAAACATGCCAGGTTTGAAATATCATAGTTTGTTTTGTCACCATCCAGGAAAACGATTGAGTGCCCCTTTGGTATCGGGCCATGTTGTTCCTCCCAGACCTTGCGATGCTTCAAAACCCATTGATTAGGTTCTCCAATTTTCTCTTTTGGGTACCCATCTGTTGTGTAGTTGATAGTGCCGACAGGTACATAATTTGGAGGCCTATTACCTTTTTTGAAGTAACCACTATTAGGTGGCCTGTTCGGAAACTTCTTCCCTTTGTTGTAAGGAGTCTGACCTTTCTCGAATCTTCCCGTCAAACCACTATGTAGATTATTATTTCTCCGATAACTCTTAATCTGTTTCTCCGTTAGCGATAAGCCAAATTTTTGGTTCATTTCATTTGCGACATCACGAGAAATCTTATTTTTTTGGATCGATACAAGGTAATCATGTTGTTCTTTTGTCAGCAGTTTACCTTGATATACTTTTCCAACTGGTAACCCTAGACGTTTACGCACTCCGCCGATTTGGGTCTTGTTGTAATTCGTCCCAAATTTCTCATTTAGTAACCTAGTTACTTCGGGAGTTAATCGACCAGGGCATATTTCATGCATGTACTCTGTGTACTCATCCTTCCAGCAAAGCGATCGGGGCATTTACCTCACCTACCTTGTCTTTGAATTTTTCAGCATCTAACGCCAACTGGCCAGCTTGTAGGATTTGACCTGAGATAGCGACCATTTGTTTCGAGCGCTGCAATTCCACTTTTAATTCATCAGCAGTAAGATCCCTATCATCCAATGTTTCTAGTTGGGCGAAAAGAGTATTGGTTAAATCTGTCAATTTATTTCGAACCATCTACTTCGTCACCTCTTTCATCAATTTATTTGCTTCTTTGATTAGTAAACGCATAACGTTGCTATCGGTTTCTTTCTCTGCTGCTCTTGTCAGCATATCAACCCACTCACGTCTGTTGTCATTCTTCCAATCAACCAACTCAGTGAGTTCCTTTGTGTGGTTGAAGTAGGGCGAGTAATCGTATGACTTATCTTCCAAGCGGACACATCTGCCCGCCTTGATGTCTTTGGCCAGGTTCGCCCTTACGTTGCTATTTGTTGTACCGACAACCTCAGCCACTTCATCATATGAGGCAGCAGGGTGCTCTCTATAATATTCCCTAATTCGTTCCGCTTGCGTCATGTCTTTCTCTCCTTATTTCAACCCTTCCGGCGGCTCTACATCATATGTAAATTGCTTGTCTGAATTTCTCAGATTCATGCGTGCTACATTGCTTGCTATTCGCTGGCGGTCTTTCTGCTTCATTTCAGCGTGGTCATCCAGTGTATTCACTAGCGACCATAGACCGATTCCTACGATTGTTACCAGGTAAATGTATTCCATCATTTTGAGTTTTCCTTTTCTTTATAGATTGCCACAATGTTTTCAAGATCAGCAATACGCTGATTGGCATTTTGAAGTTTTTCTTGTGTTTCAATCAGTGATTGATTGAGGTCCAGAGCGACCGCTCTCCAGTCCAGATTGGTTTCTTCGACCTCTTCCGAAAAGTAGTTTTTAATTCTTGTTAGTAGGTTCATCCGACTGACCTCATTTTCTTGCTTTTTTTCATTTCTTTCTCCCATACCTGAGTCCCACGATATTGCAGATATTCGTCAAAGCCTTTGATTGTGACGAGCTGGCCATCATTCCTAAGATGCTTCTGTTGGCTAGGCAACTTCTTCATCTCACGTCTCATGTCTCCTGCTTGCCGTTTTGAGCATCCGAAGATGTGTTCTAATTCTTCATCATTAGCCGAAACCTTTTCGATGATCACATCTTTAATTCTTACAATTTCAACTGCTTCCATTTTTGCTCCTTTCTGTGATATAATTAAATTGAAAATTTTAGTAAGCGCCTGACTTTCGTTAGGTGCTTTTTGTATTCAGTCGCATACAGTAACCGTATAAACTATCTTGCTTGTTCCATTGCTAGAATGTACGGTTTGTTTTTCTACTGTTATGTCTGTCGTATCATTGGACATTTTGAAGAACAAATACAACAAACATTCTCGTAAAATTTTTAATTTCAAAGGAACGCATAGAAAACGATTAAGTTCCTGTTCAACTTTACATGTTTCCATTCTTCCTCCTACTCAATCCCATAATCTTCAATAACCTGAAGAATAAAACTGTTCGCTCGTGGACCTTTTGTCGTCCCACTAAGAATATTTGTTACTTCCTGTCGTTTAAAGCCATAAGCAACCGCTAGAGTTGTCTTTTTAATGCCTTTCTCTTTTAAGAAAGCATTAACCTTTTCACGACCGTTTGCGATATCTGGCATATGCGTTCCTCCTTTTTACACTTTATGTAAATAAGAAACAACTAAATTTTTAACTATTTTTCTGCATTACACTTGACAACTCACACCAAATTGGCTAAAATGAAAGCATAATAAAAACAATGATAAATCTATAAATACCGTTCGCCAAAACATTTTTATAATTTATTTTCTTAGTTGTTTTTTTAGTTATTTCTTACTTACAAAAAACATTTTACACCATTTGGGATAATTAGTCAATCTTTTTACACCAAATTTGTTAAATTTTTTTGTAATGTCTTAGAAAGGTTGATTTAACAATGTTTGAGACATTTGAAAAAATTAAAGAATTAGCAAAAAAGCGTGGAAAAGCTCTTGGGCAAGTCGAAGAAGACTTGGGTTATGGCAGAAATACACTGTATAAGATAAAAAACTCTACGCCAAATGCTGAGCGTATCGCAGAAATTGCTAACTACTTCAACGTATCCACCGACTACCTGCTCGGACGTACAGATAATCCTGCTATCGCTAACACAAAAGAACAATTCTTTTTTGAGGGCAAAGAAGTAGATGTTGAACAACTCGCTTCGACTGCTATGCGTTTTAATGGAAAGCCACTAACTGAAGAAGATAAAAAAGCAATTCAAAATATTATCGAAATTTATCTCAGAAAGCAATAATAATCAAAGGTTGGATTGTTTATGACTGAAAAAGAATTTTCTCAAAATCTAGGTATAGATATTGAGATTTTTGAAGATGGTCTATTTCCGGATGAAGCATTTTATATCCCAGCCCTCCAAACTATGTTTTTGAGTGATGCTATATCAGATGAGAAAAGAGTCCAGGTTGCCCTACATGAAATAGGCCATAAAAATCACGCGCCAGATACTTATCGCCTTTTCAGGGAGAAATGCGAGCTTGAAGCTAACCGAAATATGATCCATCATCTGATAAAGGCCGAGTTGGATATCGCTGAAGATACCACTACATTTAATTACCTAGTGTTTATGGAAAAGTATAATTTAAAAACCATTGCTGATGAAACAATGGTTAAAGAAGAGTATTTGGCGTTGGTTAATTAAAGATGAAAGGAATAAAAAATGGCTAAAATTATCAAAATAACTGGTGCGGAGATCACAATCGCACACAATGAAGAGTACCTAAAATTGAGCCCATCTGAGTTAAATTTTGTCCCACAATTGGGAGATGAGGTCGAAGTTCACAAGGTTGATGGAGAAATCATTGTCATGAAAAAAGACAGTGAGAAAGATGACAAAATCAATATTAGTATCGTAAACGAGAATAACGCTATCCAAAATCAGTCGCAAGTTGTTAACACCCAACAAGCTACATACGGAATGCACTATGTGAATAAATGGTTATATGTTCTACTAGCTATATTCTTCGGTGGATTCGGTGCGCATCATTTTTACGCCGGGTATAATGGCAAAGGAATCTTGTATTTGGTTTTACTCGTTACCGGTATATCTGTTCTTCTTGGTCTAATTCAGGGAATTTTAACTGTGTTCAAAACACCGGATGCAAATGGGAAAATTGCCGTATAATAAAAAAACAACTATTTCCATTTGGGAACACAACTCAAAAAATCCCCACACTCGCAAAGTTTGGCGACTCTGAGTGTGAGGAACTTCAGTATAAGAAACAACCATTCAAAAGGTCGTTTTCTTATACCCATTTTATCAAAAAAGTGAGGTAAACGCAATGTGGATAGAAGAATTACCCAACGGGAAATATAAATTTTTTGAGAGATACAAAGATCCATATACTGAGAAATTAAAGAAGGTCTCAGTCACGATGGAGAAGAAAACTCCCCAGGCAAGAAATCAAGCTGCGATTTTACTGCAGGAAAAGATAAATCAAAAATTAGGAGAAAAACAACATTTTGTTTCTGATATAACTTTTGAAAAACTATATGAGGAATTTGAGGAGAACTGGAAACACGGTGTTAAAAATTCAACCGTCTACGCTTCAAAAAATGTTAAAAAAGAGATTTTAAAGCAAATCGAGGGCGACTATTTAATTAGAAACATTGATAGACGATTATTACAAAAAGTGATAGATCAGCTATTACAAGATGGAAGGTCTCATAACTATGTTTCTAAAATCAAGTTCAAGCTTAATCAGATAATGAAATTCGCTGTCAGAATGAATTATATTGATACAAATGAAATGCTATTTGTTGAAATGCCTAGAAAGGTAATTACAACTGACGATCTCAGAAAGAAAAATACAAAATACTTAGATCAGAAAGAGTTTAAGTTATTCATCCAAAACTTAAAAGAAGAAGCTCTTTGTGATTATCGAATCACAAAGTATATCCGAATAGCTAAAGTTCTTTTTCTTACCGGCATGCGGTATGGAGAGCTTGCTGCCTTAAATTACAAGGAGGATATAGATTTTTCTAAGAAGACCATTCACATCAAGCATACATACGATTTCAGACAAAAAGAGAGAACTACACCAAAGACAGTCAAATCTGATAGGGTTATAACAGCACCTCAAAAAGTGTTAGACATTATCAAAGAGCAGATAATAGAGAATGCGACAAATGGATTTGATACAGATTTTATTTTCATCAACACTCTAGGAGAGCCGATAACAAATGTTCGGGTGATTGCAGCCTTGAAAAGACACGGACAGAAAATTGGCATAGATAAGAACATCACTACACATATGTTTAGACACTCTCATATATCTCTACTTGCTGAATTAGGTATCCCCTTGACTGCTATCATGGATAGAGTAGGACATAGCGACTCAAAGACCACGCTAGAGATTTATTCCCATGTCACTCAAAAAATGGTATCAGACATATCTAGCAAGTTAGACAAGATAAAATTTTAAATTCTGCCCCTCGACTGCCCCTTTTCCTTACACAAGACAAACAAAAGCCCCTTAAAGTGTTGATATTAGAGGGCTTTTTGAATGTACGAAAAAAGAGCACACAATTCACACTCGCTTAGGGCTGCTGGATTCCTCCCCTGACCCGCTTCACGCAGAACTGTTGCTCCACTGTCTATTATACCACATTCTCCTCTATTTTTAAAGAGAAATTATTTTTTCCGTCGATTTCGGAAAAAGTCCTGCATAATCGCTGCACAGTCATCTTCCAAAATTCCCGTTTCTACCTCTACACGATGATTGAGACGCTCATCTGTCAAAATATCGTACAAGCTCCCAGCTGCACCAAATTTCTGATTTTTAGCCCCGTAGACTACGTTTGGAATACGGGCAAGCCCAATCGCCCCGCTACACATGACACAAGGCTCAATGGTCACAAAAAGCGTACAATCGAGCAGGCGCCAACTTTCTTCACTCACGTTCGCATTCTCTATGGCCATGATTTCTGCATGCATAACCGCCCGTTGCAACTCCTCGCGCGCATTATGCCCCCTACCAATGATTTCTCCATCCTTGACAATCACACAACCAATTGGAATTTCATCGTGTTCTAGAGCAATTTCTGCCTCTCTCAAAGCCTCTTTCATGAAGCATTCTTTTTCTTCAACTGTATAATCCATAGTTTCTCTCTTTTCCTGCTTATCAATTCTATCATTATAGCATGTTTTCCTAGACAAAAAAAGAGCTCTATAATATTTACACTGACTAACTTTAGATATTATCAAATCGCTGGATTGTAGAAATAATGTTTTAAAAAGAGTATAATATTAGCAAAATTGATAGAAAATCAGAAATCATGAACTTAAAATAATGGAGATAACTGACATAGAAAGTTCAAGAGATGAATATACTGAAATTTATACAATAAACAATATGAAAGGGTAAATGATGAAATTAGAGTTATTACTGGATAAACCAAAATTTACCTTAATGTTTCCATATAAAAATCAATTTAATAGAGCAGGGGGACCATTCATGATATCTTTATCTGTTATGATTCTCTGGATTTTAAAGCATCTGATAGCTTATAATACCGATTTTACAGACAAGATTATTATAGCAATTGTACTGATTTATGTTCCACTTCTTCTATGGTTTATGGGGTATTATCTCTTCATAAATGGAGTAAAATTAGAAGTTCATAAAAACAATACTGTTCAGTATTATACCTATAGTAGCAGAGGCCTCAGCGTATTACATTATCAATTTAAACTTCAAGATATCGAACAAATAACCATTAAAAAGCGTCCCTTTAATTGTGCAAAGTTAACCATGAAAATTAGAAATCCTATTTTTTTAGAAGGATATGAGAAAAATCTAAATAAGCTAATAAGTGTCAGTATTATCACAGATAAACTGAAAGCAGATGTTTTTATGCACGAAATGAACCAAATTCAAAATGACAAATCAAGAAACCAAGTTATCAAATAAGCTAATTTACAAAAAATTTAATTTTATCTAACTTATAAATTCTAAAGAAAATAGTTCACTGAAGAGGCTGGGATCAAAAATCCCAACCTCATTTTTGCTTAGTTGTACACCTATAATTTATTAGTAGATTAAACTGTTTGTTGGTATTTTAAAATTCAAAAGCTCCTTTGAATAAAACTTCCTTTCTCTATCCACAACCTTAACCAATCTACCGAATTGTTAAAACCATGAAGTTCTAGGTCTATCAAATTAAGACTTGGTCTACAGATTTCTGTCCCACTGTTTTTTTCTTTATCTTAAAAAGTCAAGTAGAAGCCTGTATAGGACTCATGAACTAAAAAAGCCACCCAATGGGGTGACTTAATAGGGAGATTATTATGAAAAAGAAAAGTTTAGGATATTTGTTACAACAAGTTAGGAGGTCTTCTTGTAACTGTCTATAGTATACCCGACCTATCTTAAACAAATCTTAAAAATCTCTTAAGACCAAACACTTTCTAAAATATTGGTTTGTTCACGATCAGGACCTACTGAGAAAGTAGAAATACGAACCCCAACCAACTCGCTTACACGACGAACATAGTTACGTGCATTCTCAGGAAGGTCTTCTAAATTACGGACTCCAGTGATATCTTCTGACCAACCTGGCAATTCCTCATAGATTGGCTTGCAGCGTTTCAACTGCTCAAGACTAGCAGGATAGTAGTCAATACGTTGACCATCAAGATCATAGGCCACACAGATTTTCACAGTATCCAAACCACTCAAAACATCTATAGAGTTCAATGAAAGATTGGTAATTCCAGATACACGGCGGCTGTGACGCATCACAACTGAGTCAAACCAACCCACACGACGTGGACGGCCAGTTGTTGTACCGTATTCATGACCTACTTCACGGATGCGATCTCCCACTTCATCAAACAATTCAGTTGGGAAAGGTCCGTCCCCTACACGACTCGTATAGGCTTTACAAACACCTACAACCTTGTCAATCTTACTTGGACCAACACCAGACCCAATTGTCACACCACCAGCGACAGGGTTTGAAGAAGTAACAAATGGATAAGTACCTTGGTCAATATCCAACATAACACCTTGCGCACCTTCAAACAGCACACGTTTGCCATTATCAAGCGCATCGTTCAAGATAACAGAAGTATCTGTCACGTATTGCTTGATTTGTTGACCATACTCATAATACTCTTCAAAAATATCATCAACTGAAATAGGTTCACTATCATACAATTTTTCAAACAAACGATTCTTTTCCGCAAGATTGCGTTCCAAACGCTCACGGAAAATTTCTTTATCCAAAAGATCTGCAATACGGATACCTACACGGGCTGCCTTGTCCATATAGGCTGGACCGATTCCCTTTATTGTAGTACCAATCTTATTATCACCCTTAGCTTCTTCTTGCAAGCGATCCAACTCAATGTGGTAAGGCAAAATAACATGCGCACGATCAGAGATACGTAGATTATCTGTTGTAACACCTTCTTCATGCAGATAAGACAATTCTTTCACAAGTGATTTAGGGTTTACAACCATACCGTTTCCAATAACTGAAATTTTTTCAGGGAAGAAAATTCCAGATGGAATCAAGTGCAACTTAAACTTTTTACCATCAATAACAATGGTGTGGCCTGCATTGTCACCACCTTGGTAACGAGCAATTACTTCCGCATTGGCTGAAAGAAAATCTGTAATTTTTCCTTTACCTTCATCGCCCCATTGGGTACCTACAACAACAACTGAAGTCATAATAAATTTCGTCTGAGCTACTAGGAGCTCGTCCTTTCTCATATACATGGCAGGAATTTCACCCACAATTATATCTTACAACTTATTATAAGAAAAAAACACTTTTTTATCAAGAAGAAACAGTAGAAAAGATTTGGGATTTCTGTAAATAACAAAATCCAAAACCTTAAAAATTAAATAAAATCCTAAAAAATATAAAATCAATACAGATTATTGTTCGTGATATATGATTTATGAGTTTCTTATTGGATAAGAGTTGTACCACCTTGCAGGAATTCATCTAGATATAGACGATAAGCTGTTTTAAAGTGATATAGTGAAAAGTCCCTGTCACTTTTTATTTTAAATCGGATTAAATAATATAGTAAAAAACGAAGATGAAGTGATTCCCACTCAGCACAACTCTGGCCTAAAGAGGCATATTCTTGTTCAACTAGTTTCAAAAAGACGAATGCTCGATCATAAAATTTCTGAAGCATATAAAAATTCCCTTTCTTATTACTAACACTAGTCTAACAAAAAAAGGAATTAAAAAAGCTTCAAATCCTATAAAAGAAGAATTTAAAGCCAAACGAACTAAAAATAAAATAAAGAGGTAATTATAGGTACAAAAACTAAGACTTAGATTTTCAACTATCTACTTCACTTAAAAGTCATAACTACCCGTTTATGTACTTCACCTGACGGAGCAAGACGGACTAATAGTCACATAAAAAAACGTTCAATTGAACGTTTTTTGTCAGTACTCCGCCAGTAGGACTCGAACCTACGACATCATGATTAACAGTCATGCGCTACTACCAACTGAGCTATGGCGGATA
>NZ_JALDUF010000005.1:72615-188112 GCF_023109315.1 Streptococcus oralis | reverse complement strand
CGCGGGAAGTAGCTCAGCTTGGTAGAGTACTTGGTTTGGGACCAAGGTGTCGCAGGTTCGAATCCTGTCTTCCCGATCGATTACGAGGATACTTAAGGGTATCTTTTTTATATGTGTTAAGGAGATTCTGAGAATCTTCTTTTTTGTGGCTCTTTGTCAACTGTAGTGGGTTGAAGTCAGCTAAGATCTAGAAAGGACGAATTTCGTCCTTTCTTTTTTGATGTTCGGAGTTATGAAAATCATTTCTTGAAGCTGTATTCATCTCAAGACATGTGGGTTGGAAGAAAAGATAAATCTGTCTTGAATTTGAATTCTTTCAATTTACGAATGACTGTCGAAGTAGAGACAGATAGACTTTCTGCAATAGCTGTCATAAGGACTTTCTCGATTAATTTTTGAGTGATTTTCTGGTTGACGATGGTCGCGATTTGGTGATTTTTCTTGACGAGAGAGGTTTCGGCGACCGCTATTTTCGAACACTGATAACACTTAAAACGTCGCTTTCTAAGGAGAATTCTAGTAGGCATACCAGTTGTTTCAAGGTAAGGAATTTTGGAAGTCATATTTCTTCATTTGATTTTCGCAATCAGGACAAGATGGGGCGTCGTAGTCCAGTTTAGTGATGATTTCCTTGTGTGTATCTCTATTAACAACATCCATAATTTGGATATTAGAGTCTTTGATATCGAGTAGTCTTGTGATAAAATGTAATGGTTCCATATGATTCTTTCTAATGATGGTTTGGTCGCTTTTCATTATAGATCATATGGGACTTTTTTCTACAACAAAATAGGCTCCATAATATCTATAGGGGATTTACCCACTACAAATATTATAGAGCCGAATTTAGGAAAACTAGCAGGGTTTAAGGAATGGTAGTGACTATATATTTTCTTTAATTATGGTAAAATAGTAAGAGAATAATGTGAGGAAATTGGATGTCAAGTAAGTTTGAAATTTTAATGAATCAAATAGGAGTCTCTGATCAATTGAGACAGGATCCTGCTCTTGTTAATGCAAGTATTGAGCGTGTTGTGGTTCATAAGATTAGTAAGATTTGGGAATTTCATTTTGTATTTTCTAATATTTTACCGATTGAAATCTTTTTAGAGTTAAAGAAAGGGCTTCGTGAAGAATTTTCTAAGACAGGGAATCAAGCTGTTTTCGAAATCAAAGCTCTCTCTCAAGAATTTTCAAATGAACTCTTGCAGGCCTACTATAAGGAGGCTTTTTCTGAAGGTCCATGTGCTAGCCAAGGGTTTAAGTCTCTTTATCAGAATTTACAAGTTCGTGCAGAGGGAAATCAGCTCTTTATTGAAGGTTCAGAGGTGATTGATAAGGAACACTTTAAGAAAAATCATCTTCCTAATTTAACAAAGCAACTTGAAAAGTTTGGTTTTCCAGCTTTTGTCTGCCAAATCGAAAAGAATGATGCTCTTACACAGGAGCAGGAGGAAGCCTTCCATACGGAGAATGAACAAATCGTTCAGGCTGCTAATGAAGAAGCTTTGCGTGCTATGGAACAACTGGAACAGATGACTCCTCCTCCAGTAGAAGAGAAGTCGGCCTTTGATTTCCAGGCTAAAAAGGCTGCTGCAAAACCAAAATTGGATAAGGCTGAAGTTACCCAGATGATTGATGTGACGACTGAGGAAAATCGTTTGGTCTTTGAAGGGGTCGTTTTTGATGTGGAGCATAAGGTGACCAGAACTGGTCGCGTTTTGATTAACTTTAAAATGACGGACTACACTTCAAGTTTTTCAATGCAAAAATGGGTTAAGAATGAAGAAGAGGCTCAGAAGTTTGACATCATTAAGAAAAATTCCTGGCTTCGTGTTCGTGGGAATGTGGAGATGAATAACTTCACACGCGATTTGACAATGAACGTGCAGGATGTGCAGGAAGTTGTTCACTATGAGCGGAAGGATTTGATGCCAGAAGGTGAGCGTCGGGTTGAGTTTCATGCTCATACTAATATGTCGACCATGGATGCTCTGCCAGAAGTAGAGGAAATCATTGCGACAGCTGCAAAGTGGGGACACAAGGCGGTTGCCATCACGGACCATGGAAACGTTCAGTCTTTCCCACATGGCTACAAGGCAGCTAAGAAAGCTGGAATTCAGCTGATCTATGGAATGGAAGCCAATATCGTTGAAGACCGTGTTCCTATCGTTTACAACGAAGTGGAGATGGATTTGTCAGAAGCAACCTACGTGGTTTTTGACGTGGAAACGACGGGACTTTCAGCCATCTATAATGACTTGATTCAGGTTGCGGCTTCTAAGATGTATAAGGGAAATGTTATTGCTGAATTTGATGAATTTATTAATCCTGGATATCCCTTGTCATCCTTTACTACCGAGTTGACTGGTATTACAGATGACCATGTCAAAAATGCCAAACCACTAGAACAAGTTTTGCAAGAATTCCAAGAATTCTGCAAGGATACGGTTCTAGTTGCCCACAATGCTACCTTTGACGTTGGCTTTATGAATGCTAACTATGAGCGTCATGGTTTGCCTAAGATTAGCCAGCCAGTTATTGATACGCTCGAGTTTGCTAGAAACCTTTATCCTGAGTATAAACGTCATGGTTTGGGGCCCTTGACCAAACGTTTTGGTGTGGCACTGGACCACCACCACATGGCCAACTACGATGCGGAAGCTACTGGTCGTTTGCTCTTTATCTTTATCAAGGATGTAGCAGAAAAACATGGTGTGACTGATCTGGCTAGACTAAATATAGATCTAATCAGTCCAGACTCTTATAAAAAAGCTCGGATCAAGCATGCGACTATCTATGTCAAGAATCAAGTAGGTCTAAAAAATATCTTTAAGCTGGTTTCTTTGTCCAATACCAAGTACTTTGAAGGGGTGCCACGGATTCCGAGAACGGTTCTAGATGCTCATCGGGAGGGATTGATTTTAGGAACAGCCTGCTCTGAAGGTGAAGTTTTTGATGCAGTCGTTTCCCAAGGTGTGGATGCGGCGGTTGAGGTGGCCAAGTATTATGACTTTATCGAGGTCATGCCGCCAGCTATCTATGCGCCATTGATTGCTAAAGAGCAGGTCAAGGATATAGAGGAACTCCAGACCATTATCAAGAGTTTGATAGAAGTGGGAGACCGTCTTGGCAAGCCCGTTTTGGCTACGGGTAATGTTCATTATATCGAACCAGAAGAAGAAATTTACCGTGAAATTATCGTTCGTAGTTTGGGACAGGGGGCTATGATTAACCGAACCATTGGTCACGGTGAACATGCCCAACCAGCTCCTTTGCCAAAGGCTCATTTTCGAACAACCAATGAGATGTTGGATGAATTTGCCTTCTTGGGAGAGGAACTAGCTCGTAAACTGGTTATTGAAAACACCAATGCCTTGGCAGAAACCTTTGAGCCTGTTGAGGTGGTTAAGAGTGACTTGTACACGCCTTTCATTGACAAGGCGGAAGAAACAGTCGCTGAGTTGACCTATAAGAAGGCCTTTGAGATTTATGGAAATCCGCTGCCAGATATTGTTGATTTGCGGATTGAAAAAGAATTAACATCCATACTGGGGAATGGATTTGCCGTGATTTACCTGGCTTCCCAAATGCTGGTACAACGTTCCAATGAACGGGGCTACTTGGTGGGTTCTCGTGGATCTGTCGGTTCCAGTTTCGTTGCGACTATGATCGGGATTACGGAGGTCAATCCTCTCTCCCCTCACTATGTCTGTGGTCAGTGTCAGTACAGTGAATTTATCACCGATGGTTCTTACGGTTCAGGTTTTGATATGCCTAATAAGGACTGTCCAAACTGCGGTCACAAACTCAGTAAGAATGGGCAGGATATTCCGTTCGAGACCTTCCTTGGTTTTGATGGAGACAAGGTTCCTGATATTGACTTGAACTTCTCAGGAGAAGATCAGCCTAGCGCCCACTTGGATGTGCGTGATATCTTTGGTGAGGAATATGCCTTCCGTGCAGGAACGGTTGGTACGGTGGCTGCCAAGACCGCTTATGGCTTTGTCAAGGGCTATGAGCGGGACTATGGCAAGTTTTATCGAGATGCGGAGGTGGAACGCCTCGCTCAGGGTGCGGCTGGTGTCAAGCGGACAACAGGACAACACCCGGGGGGAATCGTTGTTATTCCGAACTACATGGATGTCTACGATTTTACGCCTGTCCAGTATCCAGCGGATGATGTGACGGCTGAATGGCAGACCACTCATTTTAACTTCCACGATATCGATGAGAATGTCCTCAAACTTGATGTACTGGGACACGATGATCCGACCATGATTCGGAAATTGCAGGACTTGTCTGGTATTGACCCTAATGAAATTCCCATGGATGATGAAAGCGTTATGGCTCTCTTTTCTGGAACGGAAGTTTTAGGGGTGACGCCTGAGCAAATTGGAACTCCAACAGGGATGCTGGGAATTCCAGAGTTCGGAACCAACTTTGTACGTGGAATGGTAGATGAGACGCATCCGACGACTTTTGCGGAGTTGCTTCAGCTGTCTGGTCTATCCCACGGTACCGATGTGTGGCTGGGGAACGCCCAGGATCTGATCAAGCAAGGGATTGCGGACCTATCGACTGTTATCGGTTGTCGGGACGATATCATGGTTTATCTCATGCATGCTGGTCTTGAACCTAAGATGGCTTTTACTATCATGGAACGGGTACGTAAGGGCATGTGGCTAAAGATTTCCGAAGAGGAGCGAAATGGCTACATCGAGGCTATGAAGGCCAATAAGGTGCCAGAGTGGTATATCGAGTCCTGTGGGAAAATCAAGTACATGTTCCCTAAGGCCCATGCGGCCGCCTACGTTATGATGGCCTTGCGTGTGGCCTACTTCAAGGTTCACCATCCGATTTATTACTACTGTGCTTATTTCTCAATCCGAGCCAAGGCTTTTGATATCAAGACCATGGGGGCGGGTTTGGATGCCATCAAGCGCAAGATGCAAGAAATTGCTGAAAAACGGAAGAATAATGAAGCCTCTAATGTGGAAATTGACCTCTATACAACTCTTGAGATTGTCAATGAAATGTGGGAACGTGGTTTCAAGTTTGGCAAACTCGATCTCTACCGTAGTCAGGCAACAGAGTTCCTCATCGATGGGGATACCCTCATTCCGCCATTTGTAGCAATGGATGGTCTGGGAGAGAACGTTGCTAAGCAGTTGGTGCGTGCACGTGAAGAGGGTGAATTCCTCTCTAAGACAGAACTGCGCAAGCGTGGCGGACTGTCATCGACCTTGGTTGAAAAGATGGATGAAATGGGGATTCTTGGCAATATGCCAGAGGATAACCAGTTGAGTTTGTTTGATGATTTGTTTTAAGGATTAGAACGGAGAACATCTTTATGAAACTTAGAATCTTTGCGGAAGACAAACCAGCTGAAAAGGTTTTTAACTATCAGCGAGAGCTGGCAGATGAAACAATTATCCTATCTACAGTGCTTCTGTCGGGTGCCATTGCTTTAGCAGGATTGTTTTCTGCTTTAAAAGAAAAATAGAAAAGGAAAAACAAAATGGTTTTACCAAATTTTAAAGAAAATCTAGAAAAATATGCGAAATTGTTGGTTGCGAATGGAATCAACGTGCAACCTGGTCACACCTTGGCTCTCTCTATCGATGTGGAGCAACGTGAATTGGCGCATTTGATCGTTAAAGAAGCCTATGCCTTGGGTGCGCATGAGGTGATCGTTCAGTGGACAGATGATGTCATTAACCGTGAGAAATTCCTCCACGCTCCGATAGAGCGCCTGGACAATGTGTCAGAATATAAGATTGCTGAGATGAACTACCTCTTGGAGAACAAGGCTAGCCGTCTTGGGGTTCGTTCTTCTGATCCAGGTGCCTTGAACGGTGTGGACGCTGACAAACTTTCAGCTTCTGCCAAAGCTATGGGACTTGCCATGAAGCCAATGCGTATCGCAACGCAATCCAACAAGGTTAGCTGGACTGTAGCAGCAGCTGCTGGACTTGAGTGGGCTAAGAAAGTCTTCCCAAATGCTGCGAGCGATGAAGAAGCAGTCGATCTCCTTTGGGACCAAATTTTCAAAACCTGCCGTGTCTACGAAGAAGATCCTGTTAAGGCCTGGGAAGAACACGCTGCTATCCTCAAGAGCAAGGCAGATATGCTTAATAAAGAACAATTTTCAGCCCTTCACTACACAGCTCCAGGGACCGATTTGACGCTTGGATTGCCGAAGAACCATGTTTGGGAATCAGCTGGTGCTATCAATGCGCAGGGAGAAGGATTCTTACCAAATATGCCGACAGAGGAAGTATTCACAGCGCCTGACTTCCGTCGTGCAGATGGCTATGTAACCTCTACAAAACCACTTAGCTACAACGGAAATATCATCGAAGGCATTAAAGTAACCTTCAGGGATGGACAAATCGTGGATATCACTGCTGAGAAGGGTGATCAGGTCATGAAAGACCTTGTCTTTGAAAATGCGGGTGCGCGTGCCTTGGGTGAATGTGCCTTGGTACCAGATCCAAGTCCAATTTCACAGTCAGGGATTACCTTCTTTAACACTCTTTTCGATGAAAATGCTTCAAATCACTTGGCTATCGGAGCAGCCTATGCGACTAGCGTTGTTGGTGGAGCAGAGATGAGCGAAGAAGAACTTGAAGCTGCGGGCCTGAACCGTTCAGATGTTCACGTGGACTTTATGATTGGTTCGAATCAAATGGATATCGACGGTATCCGTGAGGATGGAACGCGCGTACCGCTCTTCCGTAATGGAGACTGGGCAAATTAAGGAGAAGCTATGATTGGAAGCATGTTTGTCGGCCTTTTAATTGGACTACTAGCAGGGGCTATCACCAATCGTGGAGAACGTATGGGATGCTTTGGGAAGATGTTTCTCGGTTGGATTGGTGCCTTTCTGGGGCATCTGCTCTTTGGAACTTGGGGCCCAATTTTAGCGGGAACAGCTGTTATTCCTGCTGTTTTGGGTGCTATGGTTGTCTTAGCTATTTTCTGGAGACGAGGAAGTTAGCTTTCCGACTCTGAAAAGGAAAGGAGGTTGGTCACTTGGGCTAGCCTCCTTTTGAGTATGATATAATAGTTTTATGAGATTAGATAAATTTTTAGTTGCCTGCGCTGTGGGGAGTCGAACAGAGGTCAAAAACTTGCTCAAGGCTGGGCGCGTGACGGTAAATGGTAAAAAAGAAAAGTCAGCTAAATTGCAGATTAATGAAGAAAGAGATGAGATTCGCTTTGATGGCCAAGTGCTGGAGTATGAAGAGTTTGTCTACTACATAATGAACAAGCCCAAAGGAGTCATTTCAGCGACTGAAGATTCCAAGCATAGAACGGTTCTAGACTTGCTGGATGACTTGGCGCGGACCAAGGAAGTTTTCCCAGTAGGGCGCTTGGATATCGATACACATGGTCTCCTACTCTTGACCAATGATGGTCAGCTGGCCCATGCTCTTCTTTCACCTAAGCGTCATGTGGATAAGACCTATCTGGCGCAAGTCAAGGGCATCATGAGCCAAGAAGACGTGGAAACATTTGCTAAGGGGATTCCGCTCAAGGACTTTACCTGCCAGCCGGCCAAACTGGAGATTTTGTCAGTGGATTCAGGTAAGGATGAGAGCCAGGTTCGGGTGACCATTGCAGAAGGGAAGTTCCATCAGGTCAAGCGTATGGTATCCTACTGTGGCAAGGAAGTAGTGGACCTACAACGTTTGACGATGGGAACTTTAGCTTTGGACGAGAATTTAGAACGAGGAGAATGGCGTCGTCTGACCAAGGAGGAGTTAGAGGTTCTCCTTGCGAGTATTGTTTAATTTGATTTATTTTAGAAAAGGCGAGGAGAATGTCCTTGCCTTTTTATGTTTTCAGTTGCTTCCTTTGTGAAAAGAGTTATAATAGACAGTAGAATAAAAGGAGGAATCTATGAACGCGATTCAAGAATCATTTACTGATAAACTATTTGCTAACTATGAAGCAAATATCAAATACCAAGCGATTGAAAATGCTGCCAGCCACAACGGAATTTTTGCAGCCCTAGAACGTCGCCAAAGTCATGTAGACAATGCACCTGTTTTCTCATTAGATTTGACCAAGGACAAGGTTACTAACCAGAAAGCGTCTGGTCGTTGTTGGATGTTTGCAGCTCTCAACACTTTCCGTCACAAACTCATCTCTCAATACAAATTGGAAAACTTTGAATTGTCACAAGCCCACACTTTCTTCTGGGACAAGTATGAAAAATCTAACTGGTTCTTGGAGCAAGTCATTGCGACTGCAGACCAAGAATTGACGAGCCGCAAGGTTAGCTTCCTACTCCAAACACCTCAACAAGACGGTGGACAGTGGGATATGGTCGTTGCCCTCTTTGAGAAATATGGTGTCGTTCCTAAGTCTGTTTATCCTGAGTCTGTTTCATCTAGCAGCAGCCGTGAGCTAAATGCTATTCTCAACAAATTGCTTCGCCAAGATGCTCAAATATTGCGTGACTTGATCACTTCTGGTGCAGACCAAGCGACTGTTCAAGCTAAGAAAGAAGACCTCTTGCAAGAAATCTTTAACTTCCTTGCTATGTCACTAGGGCTTCCACCACGTAAATTTGACTTTGCTTATCGTGACAAGGATGATAACTACCAAAGTGAAAAGGGCATTACACCACAAGAATTTTACAAAAAATATGTTGACCTTCCTCTAGAAGACTACGTTTCTGTTATCAATGCTCCGACTGCTGATAAACCTTATGGCAAATCTTACACAGTTGAGATGTTAGGAAATGTGGTTGGTAGCCGTGCAGTTCGCTACATCAACGTTCCAATGGAACGCTTGAAGAAATTGGCGATTGCCCAAATGCAAACAGGAGAAACTGTTTGGTTTGGTTCAGATGTAGGCCAGCTCAGCAACCGCAAAGCAGGAATCCTTGCGACAGATGTTTATGACTTCGAATCAAGCATGGACATTAAACTCACTCAAGACAAGGCTGGACGTTTGGACTATAGCGAAAGCTTGATGACCCACGCCATGGTCTTGACAGGTGTGGACTTGGACGAAAATGGCAAGTCAACCAAGTGGAAGGTTGAAAACTCATGGGGAGACAAGGTCGGTACCGATGGGTACTTTGTTGCTTCAGACGCTTGGATGGACGAATACACTTACCAAATCGTTGTTCGCAAAGAATTGCTGACAGCAGAAGAACGAGCTGCCTATGAAGCAGAACCAATCGTGCTCGCACCATGGGATCCAATGGGTGCCTTGGCAGAATAAAGCATAAAGAAAAAAGGTTAGGAGAATCCTAGCCTCTTTTTTTCAAGTAATTTCTTAAAGTAATGATAGATGATGCTTGTCAAGGGAGTTCTTCTTATTTTGAGTCTTTAAGTGACAGAGGAAAAGATATGTGTTATTATAGTAGTACAAAAGGATATCGGAGTAGAAATGAAGTATTTAAGCAGTCAAGACATCAAGGATCGTCAACGAAATATCAGCGATATTAAACCCTATAAAACGACCAAGGAAATCATTTTTTCAAATATCTTTACCTTTTTTAATGCTATGAACTTGGCTCTGGCAGTTCTGGTAGCCACAACCTTGCGATTTGAGAATATGCTCTTTTTAGGTGTGATTGCTATCAATACAGCCATCGGTATCTTCCAAGAAGTGCGCTCAAAAAATGCCTTAGAAAAGCTTAGTTTACTTGGTAAAAGTAAGTACAGGGTCAATCGAGATGGCCAAACGATTGAGATTGCTCCAGAGGACATCGTTCTGGGCGAGTATTTGCATCTCAATCTGGGAGATCAGGTGCCTGTAGATGCGGAAGTCCTTGAAGGGAATATTGAAGTGGATGAGTCCTTGCTGACTGGTGAGAGTGATTCAGTCTTTAAAACAGTTGGTGACCAGCTGATGAGCGGAAGCAATGTCGTCAGTGGCACTTGTCTCGTCAGAGCAACGGCTGTGGGTCCCGATAGCTACATCAACAAACTCGCAAAATCCAGCAAGGAATTCAAAAAATATCCTTCTCAACTACGGGACTATATGGATAAGATTTTAAAAATCGTCTCCATTTTGCTGGTGCCAGTTGCCATTCTGCTCTATGTCAGAGGTTTTAGTCTGGGACGGACTTATGTTGAGATTGTCTTGGGAAGTTCTGGTGCCTTGGTCGGCATGATTCCAGAGGGATTGATTCTCCTGGTCAGTGTGTCTCTGGCGGTAGCGGCCATGAAGCTTGCTAAAAAGAAGGTTCTGGTGCAGGAACTATACTGTGTGGAGACCTTGGCGCGTGTAGATGTTCTTTGTTTTGATAAGACAGGTACCATCACGACTGGTAATATGAAGGTCCAAGAAATGGATGATAAGCTAGCAGAGAAACTATCTTCTTATCTAGCTTATTTCGAGGATGAAAATGCAACTTCCCGAGCTCTGAAGACTTACTTAACCTGTGAGAAAAAGTGGGAAGTTCAAGAAGTCGGTGCCTTTTCAAGTAAAAACAAGTATTCCTTTGTCCAAGTAAAAGAGGGTGGGACCTATTTCTTCGGTGCTTATGAATTTCTAGGCTTTACCCAGCCGATGGATGCCTACTATGAACATCTAAAACAGCAAGGTTTTCGAATCTTAACACTTGCCCATAGCAAGGACCAGATTACGAGTCCAGCCAATCTGGAACTGCTAGGGCATGTCGTTCTGTCAGATGAGATTAAGGACAATACCAAGGAAACCTTTGACTATTTCGAATCTCAAGGTGTTGAAGTGAAGATTATCAGTGGTGATAATCATGTGGCTGTATATGGGGTGGCTCGTAAGGCAGGTTTTAAGGAAGAAGCGCGGGCGATTGATATGACCAAGGTGAGCGATGATGACTTTGAGAGAGTGGTCTTGGAACACGAAATATTTGGTCGTGTGACACCTGAACAGAAAGAAAAGATGGTATCTATTTTGCAAAATGCTGGTAAAACAGTTGCCATGAGCGGTGACGGGGTCAATGATGTTCTGGCTCTCAAGAAAGCAGATATCAGCTTTGCCATGAAGGGGGCTTCGAGTGCAGCCAAAAGTGTATCCAATATTGTTTTCCTGACAGATGACTTTGCAATATTTTATGATATTTTGATGGAAGGGCGCCGGGTTATCAATAACATCCAAAAGGTAGCCTCTCTCTTTCTGACAAAGACCTTCTTCTCCATCGTGTTTGCGATTTTGAGTGTGGTATTTGGTTTGGAATTTGCCTTTATCCCCATTCAGTTTACAATCATTTCAGCTATTACGATTGGGATTCCATCCTTCTTCCTAACTTTTGAGTCCAATAAAGAAAAGGTCAGCACACATTTTATGCGAGATATTTTGACCAATGCTGCGATTGGTGGTGGCATTCTGGTTGCTAGTGTACTCTTGACGAACTTCTTTATCACTGTCCCAGGTCAAGTCAAATTTATTTGCTTCCTCCTTGCTTTGATCAATGGTCTGTGTCTAGTTGCCAAGGTCAGCATTCCCTTTAATCGATACAAGCTGGTCTTGCTCGCATTTTTGAACCTTGCAGCCCTTGTTGGCGTACTTGCCAATACCTTTATCCTGCGAGGAGCTTTTGTGCCTCTAGAAACCACTCAAGTGCTCTATGTAGCCGTCCTAGCAGTGGTGATTGGGGGCTTGCATTATCTGACTAGAAGAAAAAGTTGATAGATAAAAAAGAATCAGGATTTGATCCTGATTCTTTTTTATCTATATTCTCGATGGCTTGGATTACATGATACCAAAGAAACGAGCTGCAATACCTACTGCAAAGAGAGCAAGGATGATTGCGATTGGTGATACTTTTTTCTTAAGCAACCACATGCAGAGGAAAGTAAGGAGAAGTCCCATCAATCCTGGAATCAATGAGTTCAACTGACCTTGAAGTGTTTGTGGTTGAACGCTATCTAAGCTCAAACCACTAAGAGCCTGACCAAGAATTCCCTTCAATTCTCCACCTGTTACAGGTCCTTCTGGGAAGTTGATGTAGGCACCTTCAGCCAATTGTTTACCAGGAAGGTTAACAGTGAAGTTGATCGATACCCAACGTTGTACAAGAACGGCAAGGATGAACATACCAAGGATAGAAGCACCTTTAGTGATGTCTTTCAAGATACCACCTGACATATCTTTAGTGATTTCAGATCCAGCTTTGTAACCGAATTCTTGTGTGTACCATAGGAAGGCCATACGGATAGCATTCCATCCGAAGAAGAAGAGAAGAGGACCAACGATGTTACCAGTTGTAGCAAGTGATGCACCAAGAGCTCCAAGGATCGGACGAACTGTAAACCAGAAGACTGGGTCACCGATACCAGCAAGAGGTCCCATCATACCGATTTTAACCCCTTGGATAGCTGCGTCATCGATTTCAACACCGTTAGCACGTTCTTCTTCAAGTGCAAGAGTAACCCCCATGATTGGAGCAGCTACGTATGGGTGAGTGTTGAAGAACTCAAGGTGACGCTCAAGAGCAGCCGCTTGGTCTTCTTTTTTAGTGTACAATTTTTTGATAGCTGGGATCAATGAGTAAGCCCAACCCAAGTTTTGCATACGCTCGTAGTTCCAAGAACCTTGAAGGAATTGTGAACGCCACCAAACTTTTTGACGATCTGATTTTGATAATTGAATTTTTTCAGCCATGATTGTTCCCCTTTCTAGTAGTCTTCTAGGATATCACCGATTGGGTCGTTAGAAGTCGCAGCTCCGCCGCCACCGTTACCACCTTGTTTTGAAAGGTTAAGGTAGATGAAGGCAAGGGCAACACCGATGACACCAAGGGCAATCAAAGTCAATTGAGAGATTGCTGCAAGAGCAAAACCGATAGCGAAGAATGGCCATACTTCACGAGTTGCCATCATATTGATAACCATAGCGTAACCAACGGCAACGACCATAGCACCACCGACAGCCATACCACCATTCAACCATTCTGGCATTAGGCCAAGAGCGTCTTGAACAGCAGAAGCAGGGATAGCGATAAGGAAGGCTGCAGGGATAGCGATACGAAGACCTTGAAGAACAAGGGCAAAGTAGTGAGCGCGTTCAACAGCCGCAATGTTTCCTTCTTTTGCAGCTGCGTCAGCTGAGTGAACTAAGGCAACTGAGATTGTACGAACAATCATTGTCAAGAAAAGTCCGGCTACGGCAAGAGGGATAGCTGTGGCTGTTGCGACGGCGATACCTTCGGTAGTAAAGTTACCACCTTTGATCAAGATGATCGCTGCGGCAACAGATGCAAGAGCAGCGTCAGGAGCTACGGCAGCTCCGATGTTAGCCCAACCAAGGGCGATCATTTGAAGAGATCCACCAAGCATAACACCTGCTTCGAGGTTACCTGTTACAAGTCCGATAAGGGTACATGCGACGATTGGTTGATGGAATTGGAATTGGTCGAGGATACCTTCAAGACCTGCAAGGAAGGCAACAACTACAACCAAGATAGCAGAAATGATTGAAATATCTGACATGGTTTTATTCCTTTTCTATTTAATTATATAAAGTGTAAAATCTTTCTTCTAAGAGTTCGAGAGAAGATTCTAAATTATTGAACGTTCGCTTTGTTAATCAAGTCAAACAAATCTTTTTTCGTGTCATTTGGTACTTTACGTACGTCAAATTCAACACCGAGGTCACGCATTTTTTCAAATGTTGCAACATCATCTTTGTCCATAGACAAGACGTTATTGATCATTGTTTTACCTGTTGAGTGGGCCATAGAACCAACGTTAAGGGTCTTGATTGGCACGCCACCTTCGATGGCACGAAGGGCATCTTGAGGTGTTTCAAACAAGATAAGAGCATGTGTGTTACCAAAACGAGGGTCTTTTGCAACCTCAATCAATTTTTTGATTGGGACAACGTTGGCTTTTACTCCGTTAGGAGCTGCTTGTTTGATCAATTCTTTACGCAATTCGTCGTTTGCAACGTTATCTGATGCAACGATGATACGGTCTGCTTTTGAATCTGGTGTCCAAGCAGTTGCGACTTGTCCGTGAAGAAGACGTGTGTCAAGACGGGCAAGATTGATTTTCAATTTACCGTCTCCGATAACAGTTCCTTCTGGGATAGCAGCTTGGGTAACTGGAGCAGCTGCAGCAGTTGCAACTTCCTCAACTGGGTTAAGCTCTTCTGGAAGAGCCTTGATGCCATCTTTGGCTTCTGTAATGATATTCGCAGCGACTTTATCCACACCTGCATTCGCGTCCATAAGGCGCTCTGTGTAGGCTTGGATCAACATCGGCAAGTTAAGCCCTGTGATGATGGCAAATTTACGCTCAGGGTTTTCTCCCATCACGCGGCTAGCTTGGTTGAACGGAGATCCACTCCAAAGGTCAGCCAATACTAGAACCTCATCTTCTGCGTCAAATGCAGCCACAGCGTTGTTGAATTTAGCGTAAAGATCATCTGGACCTTCATTTGGCATAAAGGTTACAACTTGAACCTTTTCTTGTTCACCAAAGATCATAGATCCTGACTGATGAATACCCGCAGCAAATTCGCCGTGGCTCGCAATAATGATTCCGATACTCATTATTGTCATTCCTCCTTTTAAAATGTTTGACTTATAGGTTTCCTAAAAACCTCAGACGTACCTAGTATAAATCGTTTTCATATAAAAATCAACTACTTTTTCGAAAATTGTAAAAGTTTTCAATGAAAACAGGCTTACAAAATGTTAATATATAAATAAGTTCAAGAAATATATGAAAATAGCAATAGAAAATTTAATATAAAAATACTGAAAATGAGTGACCTTTATGAAAATAGAATGAAAATAAAAAGGAAAGATTGCAGGATAGCAATCTTCCTTTTTATAGGAATAAATTTTGTAAAGCGTGGGCTACCCCGTCTTCTTCATTGGTTAGAGGAAGTTGTTCGTCTGCATATGGAATGAGAGAAGGATTGGCGTTTTTCATAGCATATCCCTTGCCTGCAAATGCCAACATTTCCGTATCATTATGTTCATCACCAAAGGCGATTAAGTCTTTTTTATCACGATTCATAACATTGAGCAAGTACTCTAGAGCAAAGGCTTTGTTTACACCCTTGGGAGTACACTCGAGGATGTTGAGTGGCCCACCCCAGGTGTTGATAGCTAGTTGGTGCTGATAAAAACGATTCATCTCGTCCGCTAGAGCGTATTTGTCCTCAACCCTTGTTTGCAAGAGAATGCAGTTAGGATTCTTGGTTACTCGTTCGGGTTTGAATTGATTTTCCGGTTGGAAGTTCTCTACGCCAAATAGTTTAGGGTCCGCAATTTCTTCATTCGGAGCTGTAATGTAAAATTTCTTACGGTATTCTCCTGCAATAAAGTCGGCCTGGATATCCTCTTTACGTTTGACCATATCTAGGAGATATTTTTTGTCCAAGGTTAAGCATCTTTCGTGCTCCCAAGCCTGTCCTGGTAGATGGGTAAGGGAACCATTAAAGTTAATCATAGGAGTATGTAGCTCTAGTTCGCGGTAGAAGTCTTTTGCCATGCGATACGGACGCCCCGTCGTGATGATAACATGGTGCCCTTTTTCTGAAATTTTTTTGATTGTCTCTTTGGTAAAATCGGAGAGCTTGCTTTCGCTATTGAGCAAGGTTCCGTCCAAATCGACTGCAATAATTTTTTTTGTCATATAAACCTTCCTAGTAGATTCCAGATAAGATGTCTACTATTATATCAAAAAGAAAGAAGAAAAACAGACTCAAAACAAAAAATAAAAATTTCATTTTGTTAAATAATTCAAACAAACATATTGAAAAGGTGAATGATAAATGATATAATACTCATATTGTTCGTAAAAAACAAAAGGAGATTTATGATGGACAAACTATTTAAACTAAAAGAGAACGGAACAGACGTTCGTACGGAGGTTCTCGCTGGTTTAACAACTTTCTTTGCAATGAGTTACATTCTCTTTGTAAACCCACAAATGCTTGCGCAGACAGGGATGCCTGCTCAAGGTGTCTTCCTAGCAACGATTATTGGTGCGGTAGCTGGTACTCTGATGATGGCCTTCTATGCGAACCTGCCATACGCTCAAGCACCAGGTATGGGACTCAATGCCTTCTTTACCTTTACAGTCGTATTTGGACTTGGTTATTCATGGCAAGAGGCCTTGGCTATGGTCTTTATCTGTGGGATTATTTCACTAATCATTACCTTAACAAATGTTCGGAAAATGATCATTGAGTCAATTCCAAACGCTCTTCGTTCTGCGATTTCAGCAGGTATCGGTGTCTTTCTTGCTTATGTAGGGATTAAGAATGCTGGCCTTTTGAAATTCTCTATCGATCCAGGAAATTATACAGTTGCCGGTGAAGGTGCTGATAAGGCGCAAGCAGCCATTACAGCAAATTCTTCAGCAGTTCCAGGCTTGGTTAGCTTTAATAATCCGGCTGTTTTAGTGGCTATTGCAGGTTTGGCGATTACGATTTTCTTTGTTATTAAGGGTATCAAGGGAGGAATCATCCTTTCTATTCTAACAACGACAGTTCTTGCTATCGCTGTT
This sequence comes from Streptococcus oralis, assembly GCF_023109315.1. GTDB lineage: Bacteria > Bacillota > Bacilli > Lactobacillales > Streptococcaceae > Streptococcus > Streptococcus oralis_BS. Next base: position 171,637 of record NZ_JALDUF010000005.1, on the reverse strand, counting down.
GGTTTGGTTGATGTATCAAGCATTGATTTTTCTAATAACCATGTAGGTGCAGCCTTTGAAGATTTGAAGACAATCTTTGGTGCAGCACTTGGCTCACAAGGATTGGGTGCTTTAATCTCAGACACTGCTCGTCTACCGGAAACACTTATGGCTATTCTGGCCTTCTCGTTGACAGATATTTTTGACACAATTGGTACTTTGATCGGTACAGGTGAAAAAGTCGGTATCGTAGCAACAAATGGTGAAAATCACCAATCAGATAAGTTAGATAAGGCTCTTTACTCTGACTTGATTGGTACTTCAATTGGTGCCATCGCAGGTACTTCAAACGTAACGACTTATGTCGAGTCTGCTGCTGGTATTGGTGCAGGTGGACGTACTGGATTAACTGCCTTAGTGGTTGCGATTTGTTTTGCAATTTCAAGTTTCTTTAGTCCACTTTTGGCAATTGTTCCATCAGCTGCGACGGCTCCAATTTTGATTATCGTTGGGATTATGATGCTTGGTAGTTTGAAAAACATCCATTGGGATGATATGGCTGAAGCTGTCCCTGCCTTCTTTACATCTATCTTCATGGGATTCAGCTACTCTATCACACAAGGGATTGCAGTTGGTTTCTTGACTTATACGTTAACAAAAGTTGTCAAAGGTCAAGCAAAGGACGTGCACGCGATGATTTGGATTTTGGATGCCTTGTTTATCCTTAACTATATCAGTATGGCGCTATAAATGATATAATAGAAAAAGGGGAGTCTCCCCTTTTTAATTATAAGGAGGTACATCATGAAAGATAAGACGATTTGGCAAGAGGTTTTAAACAGAGGGAAATGGGTGATCATCCTTTTGGTAGCTTTTGTTCTATCTCAATTTCCCATAGGACTTGCTTTATTTTTAGCAAACAAACAGTTTCCGATTTTACAGTCAGGGCTCTTAGTAGGTGCTCTATCCATAGTCGTTTTGATTGTATTCATTATTGGTGCACGAAAAACACAACTTGCTACTTTTAATCTATCCTTTTTTAAGGCAAAAGACTTGGCTCGCTTGGTACTGAGTTATCTGGTGATTTTTGCGACAAATCTCTTGGGTTCACTCCTGCTTCGACTAACAAATGAGGCAACAACCAATAACCAATCAATACTGAATGGTTTGGTTCAGAATAGTTCCTTGATTTCAACTTTCTTCCTACTAGTCTTGATTGCGCCGATTTGTGAAGAAATTTTGTGTCGTGGAATTATTCCAAAAAAGATCTTCCGTGGAAAAGAAAAACTTGGCTTTGTTGTTGGTGCAATCGTCTTTGCCTTACTCCATATGCCAACCAATTTACCTTCTGTGATTATTTATGGAGGAATGTCAACGGTTTTGACTTGGACAGCCTATAAGACTGAGCGCTTGGAGATGTCCATTTTGCTTCATATGATTCTCAATGGTATTGCATTTTGTTTGTTGGCCTTATTGGTATTGATTAGTAGAAATCTAGGTCTATCATTCTAAACCATTGACCTACTTGGAAAAGATGAATACTAGCGTGTCCATCTTTTTCTTTTTATGGTAAAATAGAGAGATAATATGGTAAAGAATCTTAAGGAAGTGACCGTTATGTCCAATAAAGTCAACCACGTAAAAACAGCCATTTGCGGCATTATCAATGTAACCCCAGATTCCTTTTCGGATGGTGGGCAGTTTTTTGCTCTTGAGCAGGCGCTCCAGCAAGCCCGTAAATTGATAGCAGAAGGAGCGTGCATGCTCGATATCGGTGGAGAATCGACTCGGCCGGGCAGTAGCTATGTTGAGATAGAAGAGGAAATCCAGCGTGTTGTTCCAGTGATTAAAGCTATCCGTGAGGAAAGTGATGTCCTCATTTCTATCGATACATGGAAAAGTCAGGTGGCAGAGGCTGCTTTGGCTGCTGGTGCCAATCTGGTAAATGACATCACGGGTCTTATGGGTGATGAAAAAATGGCGGATGTGGTTGCTAAGGCTGGAGCAAAAGTGGTTATCATGTTTAATCCAGTTATGGCTCGACCTCAGCACCCTAGTTCACTCATATTTCCTCATTTTGGTTTTGGGCAAGCTTTTACAGAAGAAGAGTTAGCTGACTTTGAAAAAGTGCCAATCGAAGACTTGATGGAGGCTTTCTTTGAACGTGCTCTAGCGAGAGCGGAGGAAGCTGGAATTGCAAGAGAAAACATTTTGCTGGATCCAGGGATTGGCTTTGGTCTCACCAAGAAGGAAAATCTACTCCTTCTACGGGACCTTGATAAATTACACCAGCAAGGATATCCGATCTTTCTTGGAGTTTCGCGTAAGCGGTTTGTCATTAATATCCTGGAGGAAAATGGCTTTGAAGTCAATCCTGAAACGGAAGTCGGTTTCCGCAATCGGGACACAGCTTCGGCTCATGTAACCAGTATCGCTGCGAGACAGGGTGTAGAAGTGGTGCGCGTGCACGATGTAGCCAGTCACAGGATGGCGGTTGAAATTGCGTCAGCTATTCGATTGGCAGATGATGCAGAAAATCTAGATTTAAAACAATATAAATAAGATGAACGAAATTCAAAACAATCAATGGATTGCCCACTACCGGACGGACCAACCGCATTTTGGCTTGGAACGCATGGTAGAACTCCTAGCTCTGCGAGGCAATCCCCATCTCAAACTCAAGGTCATCCATATCGGAGGGACCAACGGCAAGGGGTCTACCATTGCTTTTTTGAAAAAGATGCTGGAAAAGCTAGGACTGAGAGTTGGGGTGTTCAGCTCGCCCTATCTCATTCATTATACGGATCAGATTAGCATTAATGGGGAATCCATTCCCGAGGCTAGGCTAGAAGCCCTCATGGCAGACTATCAGTCTTTGCTTGAGGGAGAATCTGCTGACAATTTGCAGGGAACAACTGAGTTTGAGATTATCACAGCTTTAGCTTATGATTACTTTGCCTCAGAGCTAGTAGATGTGGCTATCATGGAAGTCGGCATGGGTGGCCTTCTGGATAGTACCAATGTTTGCCAGCCCATTTTAACAGGCATCACAACCATTGGACTGGATCATGTAGCCCTACTTGGTGACACCTTGGAAGCCATAGCAGAGCAGAAAGCTGGTATTATCAAACAAGATATTCCTTTGGTGACAGGTCGCATTGCTCCAGAAGCCTTGGCTGTTATCGACCATATGGCAGAAGTTAAACATGCACCGAGACTTGTCTATGGGAGTGATTATCAAGTCAGTCATCAAGAAAGTGTGGTGACAGGCGAAATCTTTGACTATACTAGTTCTGTCAGACAAGGTTGCTTTCAAACAGGTCTGATTGGTTTACATCAGATCGAGAATGCGGGGATGGCGCTTGCCCTCCTAGACACTTATTGCCAGGAGACTGGGCGAGAATTTGCAAGTAATGCCTTGGTTGCTCAAGCTCTTGAGGAAACCAGTTGGCCGGGGCGTTTGGAGGTCGTGTCTAGAGACCCATTGTTGCTTTTGGATGGAGCCCACAATCCCCATGCTATCAAGGCTTTATTGGCAACCTTGCAAGAACGCTTTGCGGATTATCATAAGGAAATCCTCTTTACGTGTATTAAAACCAAGGCCTTGAATGATATGCTGGATTTACTAGAGACGATGCCAGATAGTCAATTGACTTTAACCCATTTTGACGATAGTCGGGCGACGGATGAAAGCGTGCTGAAAGAGACAGCCAAGTCTAGAAATCTTAATTACCAAAGTTGGCAGGATGTTCTAGAGCAGAAATTGACAGATAAAAATGAAGAGAAAAAAACAGTTAGGATTGTCACGGGTTCCTTGTATTTCTTGAGCCAAGTGAGAGCCTACCTAATGGAGAGGAATAACTAGAGAATGGATACACAAAAAATTGAAGCAGCTGTAAAAATGATTATCGAGGCTGTAGGAGAGGACGCTAATCGTGAGGGCTTGCAGGAAACGCCTGCTCGTGTAGCTCGTATGTACCAAGAAATTTTTTCAGGTCTTGGCCAAACTGCGGAGGAACATTTGTCAAAATCCTTTGAGATTATCGACGATAATATGGTGGTGGAGAAGGATATCTTTTTCCACACCATGTGTGAACACCACTTCTTGCCCTTCTATGGGAGAGCGCACATTGCCTATATTCCAGATGGACGTGTGGCAGGTTTGTCCAAGCTAGCCCGCACAGTTGAAGTTTATTCTAAAAAACCACAGATTCAAGAACGGTTGAATATTGAAGTAGCTGATGCCTTGATGGACTATCTAGGGGCTAAGGGAGCCTTTGTTGTCATTGAGGCTGAGCATATGTGTATGAGTATGCGTGGTGTCAGAAAACCAGGCACTGCAACTTTGACGACCGTAGCCCGTGGCCTATTTGAAACAGATAAGGATCTCCGAGATCAGGCTTATCGTCTTATGGGACTATAAAAGAATCCGCTGCGTGCGGATTTTTCTAGAAAGGACTAGTTATGGATCAACTGCAGATTAAAGATTTGGAAATTTTTGCCTATCATGGTCTTTTTCCTAGTGAGAAGGAATTGGGACAAAAGTTTGTTATTTCCGCAAGCTTATCCTATGATATGACCAAGGCGGCGACTGAGTTAGATTTGGCTTCTTCTGTCCACTATGGAGAACTTTGCCAACAGTGGACGACTTGGTTTCAGGAAAGCGCTGAGGATTTGATTGAAACGGTAGCCTACAAACTAGTAGAGCGTACCTTTGAGGCTTATCCTCTTGTTCAAGAAATTAAGCTGGAACTCAAAAAACCTTGGGCTCCAGTCCACTTACCACTTGATACCTGCTCAGTAACCATCCACCGTCGCAAGCAACGGGCCTTTATCGGCCTAGGAAGCAATATGGGCGATAAGCAAGCAAACTTGGAACAAGCTATTGACAAACTGCGAGCTCGCGGCATCCATATTCTCAAAGAATCCAGTGTTTTGACGACGGAACCTTGGGGCGGTGTGGAGCAAGATAGTTTTGCTAATCAGGTGATTGAAGTAGAAACCTGGCTACCAGCACCAGTCTTGTTAGAGACCCTATTAAGCATTGAGTCAGAGATGGGACGGGTTCGAGAAGTGCATTGGGGCCCTCGTTTGATTGATTTGGACTTGCTCTTTGTGGAGGACCAGGTCATTTATACAGACGACCTCATCTTACCTCACCCTTATGTAGCAGAACGTCTCTTTGTCCTTGAGTCTCTGCAAGAAATAGCTCCCCATTTTATCCATCCAATCTTAAAACAACCAATTCGATACTTAGTTGACCAGTTGGAGCAAGGAAATGCCTAAACTTTCCGATACCTATAGCAAGTGGAAGAGCATTGGGGAGGGACTGCTTGCTATTGTTTTAGGGCTTCTCCTGATTTGTTTTGGACAAGTTATTCCGCGGGTGGGGTACCAGTTGCTGATGGGCTACTTTTCCTTGTCAGCAGTTTGGCACTTGTTGACTCGCTGGTTTCAGGATAAAAAACGTCGGGAAAACATCTTTGTAACCTTGGCCAAGCTGGTGGTTGCGGCTCTCGTGTTTGACTCTATCATTTTGCAAGACCTTGCCCTCTATCTCCTAGTCTTTGTCATTGCGAGCTACCAGCTGTTTACGGGCGGCATTAGTCTTGTGACCTGGTCTCTCTATCGAAAAAATGCCATTCATCCTCGGCTCCATCATCTCGTCGATGCTGTATGGATGATAGGATTCGGTCTTTATAGCATCTCTCCTTTTCACGATGCAGCGAATTTTGAATTGCTCTTGCTTGGGTTTTACTTGCTCATGCTAGGGGCTAGTAGCCTTCGGGACGGTTTCTTTTTTGAAAAGATAGAAAACAATCCCAAGCTGAAGCGGCATATGCGAATGACCCTGCCTATCTTTGTGACGGCTCTGATTCCTATCAGCACCTTGCGAAAACTAAATGAGTGGCTGGCAAATCATGAAAGCCAAGAAGGGGAAGTTCATTCGGAAAGAAAAAACGACCAGACGGTTGATCTGGAAATTTTTATCCATACCTCAGAAACCTCTTTCTTCCTCGCCATGGGACATGTGGATATTTGTTATCAAGGGCAGGTTATTTCCTATGGTTCGTATGATCCTCACTCGGAGCGTTTATTCGGCATGGTTGGAGACGGTGTTTTGTTTAAGGCCAATCGGGAAAAATACATCGAGCTCTGTAAGAGAGAAAGTCAGAAGACCTTGTTTGCTTATGGTCTGAGTTTGACGGACCAACAGAAAACAGCTATCCAAGCTCGCCTAGCGGAGATAGAAGACCTGTTAATTCCTTGGGAACCAAGTTCGCAGTTGATGAAAAGAAGAGAGGGAGAGGTCAAGCATACCTACTCCTACCAACTAAAAGAGGAAGCAGATGCGACCCTCTATAAATTCAGCTCATCCGAGTTTAAGACCTACTTCGTTCTCAGTACCAATTGTGTCTTGCTGGCAGACTCTATCGTAGGAAAAGCTGGGACTGATATATTGAGTCCCCAAGGTTTCATTGTACCAGGGACTTATCAGGATTATCTTGACTTAGAGTATACAAAACCCAACGGTCTAGTTGTCAGTCGATCCATTTATTAGAAAAAGAAAACTCTAGTTCCTCAGCAATTTACGCCGAGAAGCTAGAGTTTTTAAAATAGGTCATTTTCTTCTGGAAGGAGGATGGTTTCTCTACCGTCCATGTCTACAACAAGGACCCTAGGAGGGTAAAGCGGATCAAAAGGATGATTGAAATCAAAATCAATGCTAGTCGGAAGGTTCTGACTAGAGAAATGGAAGGTAATTGTCCCCTCGTTGTTGAGAAGCTGAAATTCAAGTTCTTCTTCTAATTCAAAGACGTTTTTCAAAAAATGATCAATAATGAACCATAAAGAGTCAATAACATCATCAGGTAAGCTGGTCACAACACCAAAACTGGCCGAACGTCTCTGGGTATTTGTAAAAGCCATGTTTCCTTCCTCCTTTTATTTTTCTTATCATACAGTAAAAAAGCTGAAAAATCAAGGAAACCTACTCGCTTTTTCAAAATGAGAATGAAGAATGAAATTTTTTCAAAGTTTCTCCTAAAAATACTTGAAAGTGTTTACAATAAGTGATAAAATGGAGTAAGTAGATGCGTGAAAGCGAAATTTTCATTATAGAAAGGAAACGGAATGAACACAGATGATACAGTAACGATTTATGACGTCGCCCGTGAAGCAGGAGTTTCGATGGCAACAGTTAGCCGTGTCGTTAATGGCAACAAGAATGTTAAAGAGAACACTCGAAAAAAAGTCCTAGAAGTGATTGATCGCTTGGACTATCGACCAAATGCGGTAGCCCGTGGTTTAGCTAGCAAGAAAACAACGACAGTCGGAGTTGTGATTCCGAACATTACCAATGGTTATTTCTCAACACTTGCTAAGGGGATTGACGACATTGCTGAAATGTACAAGTATAACATTGTCCTAGCAAATAGTGATGAGGATGATGAAAAGGAAGTTTCAGTGGTCAACACTCTCTTTTCAAAACAAGTCGATGGGATTATCTTTATGGGCTATCACTTGACTGAAAAGATTCGTTCAGAGTTTTCTCGTTCACGGACACCGGTTGTTCTTGCTGGTACTGTGGATGTAGAACACCAACTTCCAAGTGTCAATATCGACTACAAACAAGCAACGATTGATGCTGTAAGCTACCTTCTCAAAGAAAACGAAAAGATTGCTTTTGTGAGTGGACCACTTGTCGATGATATCAATGGCAAGGTTCGTTTGATCGGTTACAAGGAAGCCTTGAAAAAAGCTGGACATTCTTATAGCGAGGGCTTGGTCTTCGAATCAAAATACAGCTATGACGATGGCTATGCCTTGGCAGAACGCTTGATTTCATCACAAGCTACAGCCGCAGTTGTAACAGGTGATGAATTGGCTGCGGGTGTGTTGAATGGTTTGGCTGACCACGGTGTGTCTGTGCCAGAAGAGTTTGAAATCATTACGACAGATGACTCTCAGATTGCACGATTCACTCGTCCAAACTTGACAACTATTGCCCAACCTCTTTATGACTTAGGTGCTATCAGCATGCGTATGTTGACGAAGATTATGCATAAGGAAGAGTTGGAAGAACGTGAAGTTCTCTTGCCTCATGGTTTGACAGAACGTCGCTCTACACGAAAACGTAAATAGAAAAAATCAGGGAATCGTGAGATTTCCTGATTTTGTGTTCTAGAGAAGAGGATTAGCCTTCCATATAGTCTTTCAAAGCTTGTCCTTTTAGTCCAGCATTAAGGGCAATTAATAATTTGAGGCGCGCTTTTTGAGCGTTGAGTTCTTTGACAAAGAAAACACCAGCTCGTTGCAACTGTACCCCTCCACCTTGGTAGGCGTAGACAGGTTCAGCAATACCATTAAAACAACGTGAGACCAAGGCGACTGGGATTCCTTTTTGCAGGAGATTTTCCAACTTTTGAGCTGTTTCTTTGGGAACATTGCCTGCTCCAAAGGCCTGAATGACTAAGCCATCCAGCTGTTCTAAGTCTAACATATCGATCAGCTCGTCTGTCATACCTGCATAGGCTGAGATGATGGGAACTAGACCTTGAATATGCTCAAGATCAAACCGGACACGAGGTTCAGCCGTTTTAAAGTAGAGGATTTCTTGTTTCATGATGAGACCAAGAGGTCCATGTGTTGGGGTTTGAAAGGTGCTGACATTGGTCGTATGAGTTTTGGTAACATACTTGGCTGCGTGAATCTCGTCGTTCATGACGACCAGTACACCCTTGTCGGCTGCTTTATCATCACTGGCAACTCGCAGAGCACTCAGATAGTTATATACACCGTCGCTACCAAGTTCATTAGAACTACGCATGGCCCCTGTTAGAACGATGGGGATGAGCGGAATTTTCATGGTATCAAGGAAGTAAGCTGTTTCTTCTAAGGTATCTGTACCATGTGTGATGACAACTCCGTCGTAATTATCAGCTTCCTCTTTGATTTTATGATAGAGTGCAAGCATATGCTTGGGTTTGATATGGGGGCTTGGCAGGTTAAAAAAGTCTAGGGCATGAACCTCAATCCCTTCAAGCGGATTGGAAACATGGTTCATGGGATTTTCCTGGCTAGTTACAACGGCACCAGTGGCGTCTGCTTGCATGGAAATAGTCCCACCTGTATGTAAAACAAGGATTTTCTTAGGCATGATTTAGTCACTCTTTCTGAAATGTGGTATAATCATTGTAACACAAAAGGGGAGAATGGGACAGGATGGAAGTCAAGGCTGTTTTTTTTGATATCGATGGAACGCTAGTCAACGATCGTAAGAGTGTTTTGAAATCCACTAAGGACGCGATTAAGATTGTCAAAGAGCAAGGAGTGCTTGTTGGAGTAGCGACAGGACGAGGGCCGTTTTTTGTCAAGAAATTGATGGAAGACTTGGACTTGGATTTTGCGGTGACCTACAATGGCCAATATATTTTTAATAAAGAAAAGGTACTCTTTGCAAGTCCGATTGCTAAGTCAAGCCTGCGTCAACTGATTGCTTATGCTAAAAAGGAGCGTAAAGAAATCGCTCTTGGAACCGAGCATGCCGTTGTTGGTTCGAAAATTATGTCATTTGGTCTCGGATCCTTTTCTCAACTGGTTAGTCGTTTTATCCCGACTGTGCTGACAAGAACCGTTAGCCGATCCTTTAATCGAATGGTCAGCAAGGCAGTTCCTCAAAAGGAAGACGACCTGCTTAACTTGATTAATCAGCCCATTTACCAAGTTTTGATGCTGATGACGCCAGAGGAATCTGAGAAAGCTGCAAGTGATTTTGAAGATTTGAAATTAACTCGAAGCAATCCTTTTGCAGCAGATATCATTAACCAAGGAAATTCCAAATTAGAAGGCATTCGCCGAGTCGGGAAAGAATATGGCTTTGATCTCAACCAAGTCATGGCCTTTGGTGATTCAGACAACGATCTGGAAATGTTGGCGGGTGTTGGTATGTCGGTCGCTATGGGGAATGGCAGTAGCAGTGTCAAAGAAGTTGCCAAGCATATTACGGCAAGTAATCAACAAGATGGTATCCACAAGGCGCTCGAGCACTTTGGTGTTTTGGCTTCAGAAAAAGTGTTTGTCAGTCGAGACTACCACTTTAATAAGGTCAAGACCTTCCACCACATGATGGATGAACGAACTCAAGAAGAGCCACAGGCATGGGATGCTGAAGGTGCAACCCACCGCGCAGACTTTAAAATTGAAGAATTAGTGGAGTTTGTTCGTGCAGCAAGTTCTTCGGAGGAAGAATTTCAAAACTCCCTTGCAAGCATGCATGAGGCACTTGATAATGCGGCAGAGAAAGTGGCGAAAAAGACACCTGCTAAGCAAAATCTGGTCGGTCAAGTGGATGCTTTGATTGACACACTGTATTTCACATACGGTAGTTTTGTTTTGATGGGAGTGGATCCAGAACGTATTTTTGATATTGTCCATGAAGCGAATATGGGGAAGGTCTTCCCTGATGGAAAAGCTCATTTTGATCCAGTTACACACAAGATTTTAAAACCAGATGACTGGGAAGAAAAATATGCTCCAGAACCTGCTATTAAACAGGAGCTACAACGTCAGCTTAAGGCTTATGAGCGACATAAGGAAAGAAATAGAAATAATAAGTAACAAAAAGGAGCTCTAGGCTCCTTTTTTAATAATTATAATGTTTTTTCACTTTCTCTCACGACCAGCAAATCGACTTTTGCATGGCGGAGAATATATTCAGATGAAGAACCGACTAAGAGGCGTTCAAAGGCATTGAGACCTGTAGCACCAACTAAAATCAAGTCAACATTTTCTGCGTCCGGAATCGTCCGAGCGAGGAGAGTTTTTGGATTTCCCATTTCGATGACGATGTGGATATCCGTTAAACCAGCGTCTTTTGCACGCTTTTCATACTCTTTCATCATACTTTCAGCATCGGCTTGGAGTTCTTCGTAAACTTCAGCATCAAAGGTAGATACGCTTTGAAGAGCGCGTGTGTCAATAACATGGACAATGGTGAGCTTGGATTCATTGCGTAGAGCAGTATAAACACCTTTGACGAAAGCCAAGTCCGCTTCTTTAGAACCATCAATTGCGACCATAACATTTTGGTAACGTTGTGCCATAATGAAACCTCCTGAAATTTTCTTACTTTTATTGTAACCCTTTTCACTAAAGAAGTAAAGTAAAAATCATATTTTAAACCATATTGTTGGTCATAGACTTAGTGCGTATATAGAAATAAAAGAAAAGAGAATTGATGAGAATTCCCATTGTCCATTTTTTCTTTTACTTCCTTGTTTATGGAAGCTTGTCGCAGCGACTTTCTAGTGGTATAATGTTACTATCCTGACGAATTGAGGAAAAAAGATGAAAGAATTTAACAAATCTAGCAAGCTAGAGCATGTTGCTTATGATATCCGTGGTCCTGTTTTAGAAGAAGCCATGCGTATGCGAGCAAATGGAGAAAAGATTTTACGCCTGAATACAGGGAATCCAGCAGAATTTGGCTTTACAGCGCCAGATGAGGTCATTCATGATTTGATTATGAATGCGCGTGATAGCGAAGGTTACTCTGATTCTAAAGGGATTTTCTCAGCCCGTAAGGCTATCATGCAGTATTGCCAACTGAAGAAATTCCCAAATGTGGATATTGATGATATTTACCTTGGAAATGGTGTCAGTGAACTGATTGTCATGTCCATGCAGGGGCTTTTGGACAATGGAGATGAGGTCTTGGTGCCCATGCCGGACTATCCTCTCTGGACAGCAGCTGTCAGCCTAGCTGGAGGAAATGCCGTTCACTATATCTGTGATGAGGCTGCAGAATGGTACCCTGATATTGACGATATCAAGTCAAAAATCACTTCAAATACCAAGGCTATTATTCTCATCAATCCAAATAATCCGACAGGAGCCCTCTATCCCAAGGAACTTTTGTTGGAGATTATCGAAATTGCACGTCAAAACGACTTGATCATCTTTGCGGATGAAATCTACGACCGTATGGTCATGGACGGTCATGAGCATGTCTCAGTAGCTAGTCTGGCTCCAGATGTCTTCTGTGTCAGCATGAATGGTCTTTCAAAATCTCACCGTATCGCTGGTTTCCGTATAGGATGGATGGTCTTATCAGGACCTAAGACACATGTCAAGGGCTATATTGAAGGTCTTAATATGCTATCTAACATGCGCCTTTGCTCTAACGTTTTGGCCCAGCAAGTCGTACAAACCTCGCTAGGTGGGCACCAGTCGGTGGACGAATTGCTCCTTCCTGGTGGACGGATCTACGAGCAAAGAAACTTCATTTACAATGCCATCCAAGATATTCCAGGCTTGTCTGCGGTCAAACCCAAAGCCGGACTTTATATTTTCCCTAAAATTGATCGCAATATGTACCGCATCGATGATGATGAACAGTTTGTTCTTGATTTCTTGAAGCAAGAGAAGGTTCTCTTGGTTCATGGTCGCGGTTTTAACTGGCAAGAACCAGACCATTTCCGTATTGTTTACCTCCCTCGTGTAGATGAATTAGCACAAATCCAAGAAAAGATGACTCGTTTCTTGAAACAGTATCGTAGATAGGGCTTACATGAGAAAAAGCTGGAAACATTTGCCTAGAGCTATTGACAAAAGTATCAGAATCAGATAGAATAGTAAAGTATGTTTAGTAACTGATCACTTTATAGCCGGCTAAACGAATACAAAATCTATGAGGAGGTATTCATCGTGAAACGTACTTATCAACCAAGTAAAATTCGTCGTGCGCGCAAACACGGATTCCGTAACCGTATGTCAACTAAAAACGGTCGTCGCGTATTGGCAGCTCGTCGTCGTAAAGGACGCAAAGTTTTGGCTGCATAATCCAAACAAATTCAGCAAAGAAGCCAGTAGGAACTCGAGTCTACTGGCTTTTGTTTTGCTCAACAAATATAGATAGTGAAAGATTCATACATTTCAGTATGAGTTTTGTATCATGGAATAAGTCTCTGATCTATAAGAAAATTTGAGAAGTTTAGATAAAAAAGCTCAAAATCAAAAACAAATGATTTTGAGCTTTTGTTTATTCTTTTAAGTGATAAGAGTAGCTAGCGACAACGACGTCTTCGTGCCATCTGAGAGCGTATTTTAGTTTGAGGCTCATTTGATTGTGCAGGATATTTTGCCAAGGCTTGTTAGGGATGAACTGTGGTACGAGGACTGTAACGGTGTAGTTTTTTTGCTTAGCTTCTTGGGCGATTCGTTTGACATACTTGACGCTAGGGGTGATGATGTCGCGGTAGCTAGTGTTGATATTCTTCAGAGTGATATTTGGGAAGTAATCGGCAAATTCCTGAAGAATTTCTTGGTCTTTTTCTGCCGTTTCTTTAGTAGAAATGTGCATGGCCAACACTTCGTCACCGATACTTTGAGCGTAGTTGATGGCTCCGATACTTACTCGAGTGACATTTCCTACTAGGACAAGGACAAGGTTGCCATCATAAGTGCGTTTTTCAATTCCTTCGTAGAGTCGTAGTTGTTTTGCCACTTTTTGGTAATGGTTGTGAATGGACAAAAAGAGGAAGGTTAAAACTAGGATAATTGGGAAGAATGGCCAGATATCACCCAGTCTGAAGAGGAGTAAAATGAGGACAATGGCATAACAAATGATGGCCCCAAGGATATTAGCGAAGGCAGATTTTAAGAAGTTTGCTCCTTTTTCCTTTTTCCAATGGCGAATCATCCCAGTCTGAGAAAGGGCAAAGGGAACGAAGACTCCGATAGTATAAAGAGGAATCAAGCGCTCAGTATTCCCATTAAAAATGAGAAGAAGGATCATAGCTCCAAAAGCCAGAGTTAAGATACCGTTGGAGTAGCCAAGGCGATCCCCTTTTTCCATAAAGAGATGGGGCATGTACTTGTTTTTGGCCATATTGTAGGACAGCATAGGGAAGGCTGAAAAGCCAGTATTTGCAGCTACGGCTAGAATCAAGGCTGTCGAGAACTGGAAGAGATAGTAGCTAGCATGACCAAAGAATGAATCACCAAGAATGCCCTTGGCCATTTGCGAGAGGATGGTTTCTCCGTGTTGAGGCGTGATACCCATCCAGTAGTTTAGGAAGGTAATGCCTGCAAAAAGAAAACCTAGAATGAGTGACATGATGGTCAAAGTCTGAGCAGCATTCTTTTCTTTCGGAGTTTTGAAAAATGGTACCGCATTTGAAATAGCTTCAACCCCTGTCAGAGAGGCAGAGCCACTGGTAAAGGCTCTTAGTAGGAGAACGATGGAAAGACTCGGAACAGTTTGTCCAATGGTTGAAGTCGCCTGATAGTTTAGGGAACCTGTAAATAGTTGAAAGAACCCATAAAGCAAGAGAAAGACGGTACTGAAGATAAAGAGGTAGACGGGAATCATCAGAGAGCTGGCAGATTCTTTTAATCCTCTTAAATTCAAGAGCATGAGCAGGCAGACTAGGAAAATAGAGATATGAAGATTATAGGGATGGAGGGCAGGGATGGCTGCAGTAATAGCATCAGCTCCAGAAGCAACGGATACGGCTACTGTCAGCATATAGTCAACAAGGAGGCTGCCCCCTGCAATCAAGCCTAGTTCAGGGGAGAGATTTTCCCGAGTGACCATATAAGCCCCACCACCTTGAGGATAGGCGTGAATAATTTGACGATAGGAAATGGTCAAGCTAGCGAGGAGTAAGAGGACAAAAATACCGATAGGGAGGCTCCACCAAATAGCGAGAGGAGAGAGACTAACTAAAACGAGAATGACTTGTTCGGGTCCATAGGCAATAGAAGACAGGGCATCACTGGATAACATTGCAAGTGCCTGCATTTTTCCAAGTAATCCCCCTTCGCCGTCTGTGAGAGACTTGAGTGGTCGACCGATAAAGGTATATTTTAATTTTCTAAACATTTTCTTTTCCTTTGATGAAAATTTCAATAAGTGTTATTATACTGCTTTGAAAAAGGGCAGTCAAGGGAGAATGACTGATTTTTGGATATTTTTCCAAGCCGAGGGATGCTATTTTTGGTATAATAGATGGAAGAATGAGGTTAGAAGAGATGATTTTTGATACGCATACACATTTAAATGTAGAGGAATTTGCAGGACGTGAGGTAGAAGAAATCGCCTTGGCTGCTGAGATGGGTGTGACACAGATGAATATTGTTGGTTTTGATAAACCGACTATTGAACGTGCCCTAGAGTTGGTAGATGAGTATGAGCAACTCTACGCAACTATTGGCTGGCATCCAACGGAAGCAGGGACATACACAGACGAGGTCGAAGCTTACTTGCTTAAAAAGCTAAAGCATCCCAAGGTTGTCGCTTTAGGTGAGATTGGTCTGGACTACCATTGGATGACAGCACCTAAGGAAGTGCAGGAGAAGGTTTTTCGTCGTCAGATTCAGCTGTCTAAGGATTTGAACTTGCCTTTTGTGGTCCACACTCGTGATGCGCTAGAAGATACTTATGAGATTATCAAGAGCGAGGGCGTTGGTCCTCGTGGTGGGATTATGCATTCATTTTCAGGCTCTCTCGAGTGGGCTGAGAAGTTTGTCAAGCTTGGTATGACCATTTCTTTCTCAGGAGTGGTGACCTTTAAAAAAGCTACGGATGTCCAAGAAGCTGCTAGAGAGCTTCCTTTAGATAAGATTCTGGTAGAGACGGATGCGCCTTACCTGGCTCCTGTTCCTAAACGTGGCCGTGAAAACAAAACAGCCTACACACGCTATGTGGTGGACTTTATCGCCGACTTGCGTGGGATGACGACTGAGGAGTTAGCCGCAGTAACGACTGCAAATGCAGAGTGTATCTTTGGATTGGACAGCAAGTGATGAAAGAAAAAATTTCCCAAGTCATCGTAGTCGAAGGACGGGATGATACAGCTAATCTCAAACGTTATTTTGACGTAGAGACCTATGAGACACGAGGATCGGCAATCAATAATCAAGATATAGAGCGAATTCAACGCCTGCATGAACTGCATGGAGTCATTGTCTTTACAGATCCAGATTTTAATGGGGAGCGGATTCGGCGTATGATTATGACGGCCATTCCAACAGTGCAGCATGCCTTTCTCAAGCGAGATGAGGCTGTTCCCAAATCTAAGTCCAAGGGACGTTCTCTGGGAATCGAACACGCCAGCTACGAAGATCTAAAAACAGCGCTGGCTCAAGTGACAGAGAAATTTGAAAACGAGAACGAGTTTGACATCAGTCGTGGTGACTTGATTCGCCTAGGTTTCTTGGCGGGAGCAGACAGTCGTAGGCGCAGAGAGTATCTAGGTGAACAGCTCCGCATCGGCTATTCCAACGGCAAGCAACTCCTCAAGCGTTTAGAGTTGTTTGGCGTAACCTTGGCAGAAGTGGAAGAAGCTATGGAAAGTTATGATAATAGCTAGATAGCCCAAAAATACAAAGGGAATGTGTTACAATAGAGGTACTTAGATTTATTTTGATAGCGTTCAAATAGAAACTTATAAGGACAGATCGAAATGAAAATACAAGTTGACAGAGAGTCTGTGTGTATGGGGGATGATGTACTGCCCCATGAGACAGAATTTGAGATTCCTGAAGATATGACGGTGAAAGAATTTTTTGACTTTCTAGAAAAGAAAGGTTATTTGCCGTCTGTTCAAGGAAATAATGTGGCCTGGGAACTCCGTAATCGGAATGGTGAACAAGGTGTTTATTTCACTAAAACAGGAGAGATTATCCATTCAGATGGAGTATTAAAAGAGATGTTGGAAGGAATTACGGAGACCCCCCTTATTTGTTTTGCTCTATCATTATACCCCGGAAGCATACTATATTAGAAAAGAGAATAAATGAGAATTGCAGATGATGTCCTGACCGAGGTTGAACTGGTCATGTATTGTTATCGTCCCTTGGTGCTTTTATGAAACATCTTTTTAAATGAAGTCTAGGTTTTCGATTGGGCATGAAAAATTGGAAACTTTATAGTTTTATCTACATCCTACTTGAACCACTAACCTTTTTCAAAGATTGTGAAAGGAAATGATATGGCAAATAGAAGTTATATTTACTTAAAAAACGGGGATGAAGCTCGTATCCTAACAGCAGGCATCTACACTATACCATATTTTTGGCAATTATTTTGGGATGAAGAAGATTTAAGAACTCCCATTTCTCTCTGGGAAACAGCAGAAAAACTCGAAGAAGATGAAGAGGAAGCAGAAACATTTTATCAAGAGCAGAATGTAGATATCTTGCTTCCTATTGAAAAATTCCAGCAGAATGCCCTCCAAAACCGCTCTTTTTTAGAAGAAAATGTCCCGCAAGCCGTGCAACTATATGATGCCTTTGTTCGTTATATTCTTGCAAACGTAAAAGACGGTGATGTGCTTGGATTTGATCTTTTAGATGTTGTTTTTATGGACCAAGTG
This sequence comes from Streptococcus oralis, assembly GCF_023109315.1. Taxonomy (GTDB): domain Bacteria; phylum Bacillota; class Bacilli; order Lactobacillales; family Streptococcaceae; genus Streptococcus; species Streptococcus oralis_BS. Next base: position 154,277 of record NZ_JALDUF010000005.1, on the reverse strand, counting down.
TCTGTTGTTTCTGATAAACTGTTAAAAAACATACGAGCTATTCGGGAAAATCAACCCAAAGATTTAGATTTTTCTTTGACAGAAAAGAACTTAATTGGTCTTGCTATGGGCTTTCCTGATTATTATGCTTCAGAATTATTGCCAGAAGACAATATTCTAGATTCGGTTGCCTATCAGGATGAATTGAAGAAAATGAACCCCCAAGAAGATAAGAAAGTGCTAGATACGACTGGAGCTGATTCAAAAGGGAACAAGTCTCGTGTTCTTTTTGTATTTTGGATTTTGCTGGCACTAGGAATTGTGTGGCTTCTATATATTATTTTTAGCTAATAATTAGAAAAGAGAATAAATGAGAATTGCAGATTATAGTGTGACTAAGGCAGTGCTGGAGCGTCACGGTTTTACCTTTAAAAAGTCCTTCGGGCAAAATTTCCTGACGGATACCAATATCCTTCAAAAAATCGTGGATACGGCTGAGATTGATGACCAGGTCAATGTCATCGAAATTGGCCCAGGAATTGGTGCCTTGACGGAGTTTTTGGCTGAGCGTGCGGCTCAAGTCATGGCATTTGAGATTGACCACCGTTTGGTGCCAATTTTAGCAGATACTTTACGTGATTTTGACAATGTTACTGTAGTAAACGAGGACATTCTTAAGGTTGACTTGGCGCAGTATATCCAGAATTTCAAAAATCCTGAACTACCAATCAAGGTAGTAGCCAACTTGCCATACTACATTACGACACCTATTCTCATGCACTTGATTGAAAGTGGCATTCCTTTTAGTGAGTTTGTCGTTATGATGCAAAAAGAAGTGGCAGATCGTATCTCCGCACAGCCAAATACTAAGGCTTACGGCAGTTTGTCGATTGCTGTCCAGTATTACATGACAGCCAAGGTTGCCTTTATCGTGCCTCGTACGGTCTTTGTACCAGCACCAAACGTGGACTCAGCTATCCTGAAAATGGTGCGTCGTCCAGAGCCAGCCGTAGCAGTGAAAGATGAGAATTTCTTTTTTAAGGTTTCCAAGGCTAGTTTCACTCATCGTCGCAAGACCTTGTGGAACAACTTAACAGGCTACTTTGGCAAGACCGAAGAAGTCAAGGATAAGCTGACCAAGGCTTTGGACCAAGCAGGCTTGTCACCAAGTGTGCGTGGGGAAGCACTAAGCTTGGAAGAATTTGCTAGCCTTTCAGATGCGCTTAAAGGACAAGGACTCTAAGATGCAGGGACAAATCATTAAAGCCTTGGCGGGATTCTATTATGTAGAGAGTGGTGGTCAAGTTTACCAGACACGTGCGCGTGGGAATTTTCGTAAAAAAGGCCACACACCCTATGTTGGGGATTGGGTAGACTTTTCTGCCGAGGAAAACTCAGAAGGCTATATTCTCAAAATCCACGAACGGAAAAATAGCCTGGTCCGTCCGCCTATTGTCAATATTGACCAAGCTGTGGTAATCATGTCGGCTAAGGAGCCGGATTTTAACAGCAATTTGCTGGATCGCTTCTTGGTTCTCTTGGAACACAAGGGCATCCATCCTATCGTCTATATTTCTAAAATGGACTTGCTGGAAGATAGAGGAGAACTGGATTTTTACCAGCAGACTTACGGTGATATTGGCTATGACTTTGTGACCCGTAAGGAAGAACTCCTGCCCTTGTTAACAGGCAAGGTTACAGTCTTTATGGGGCAGACAGGTGTTGGGAAGTCAACCCTTCTCAACAAAATCGCACCGGACCTCAATCTTGAAACAGGAGAAATCTCAGATAGTCTAGGTCGTGGTCGCCACACCACTCGTGCTGTTAGTTTTTACAATCTTAATGGTGGTAAAATCGCAGATACGCCAGGCTTTTCATCACTGGATTATGAAGTGTCAACAGCAGAAGACCTCAATCAGGCCTTTCCAGAGATTGCTAGTGTCAGTCGAGACTGTAAATTCCGTACTTGTACCCATACCCATGAGCCGTCCTGTGCCGTCAAACCAGCTGTAGAAGAGGGCATCATTGCCAGCTTCCGTTTTGACAACTACCTACAATTCCTCAGCGAAATTGAAAATCGCAGAGAAACCTATAAAAAAGTCAGCAAAAAAATTCCAAAATAAGGAGAAACCCATGTCTCAATACAAGATTGCTCCGTCAATTCTGGCAGCAGATTATGCCAACTTTGAACGTGAAATCAAACGTCTAGAAGCAACTGGTGCAGAATATGCCCATATCGATATCATGGATGGTCACTTTGTACCACAAATCAGTTTTGGTGCAGGTGTGGTTGAAGCTCTTCGCCCCCATAGCAAGATGGTCTTTGACTGCCACTTGATGGTAGCAAATCCTGAACATCATTTAGAAGACTTTGTGCGTGCAGGAGCTGATATCATCAGTATCCATGTGGAAGCGACGCCTCATATCCATGGAGCCCTCCAAAAAATTCGTTCGCTTGGTGTTAAACCTTCGGTTGTTATCAATCCCGGGACACCTGTTGAAGCCATTAAGCACGTCCTTCATCTAGTTAATCAAGTCTTGGTCATGACGGTTAACCCTGGCTTTGGTGGTCAAGCTTTTCTGCCTGAAACCATGGACAAGGTTCGTGAGTTGGTTGCCCTTCGTGAGAAAAAAGGATTAAACTTTGAAATTGAAGTCGATGGCGGTATTGATGACCAGACCATTGCTCAGGCCAAAGAAGCTGGTGCGACCGTTTTTGTAGCAGGTTCCTATGTCTTTAAGGGAGATGTCAATGAGCGAGTACAAACTCTCAGAAAACAACTGGACTAGGGTCGCCGTTTTTGCTGGCGGAGACCGCGGTCATTATCGGACGGATTTTGATTGCTTTGTCGGTGTGGATCGCGGTTCGCTCTGGGTCTTGGAAGAAGACCTTCCTCTCACTCTAGCAGTTGGGGATTTTGATTCTGTCACTGCAGACGAACGTCAGTTGATTCAAAAACGTGCCCAACATTTTGTTCAAGCCCAGCCAGAAAAAGATGATACCGATCTGGAACTAGCTCTATTAACCATCTTTGAACAAAATCCTCAGGCTCAGGTGACTATTTTTGGGGCTTTGGGTGGTCGAATTGACCATATGCTGGCTAATGTCTTTCTGCCTAGCAATCCAAAGTTGGCCCCCTATATGCGCCAGATAGCGATTGAGGATGGGCAAAACTTGCTTGCTTATTGTCCAGAAGGGACCAGTCAGCTTCAACCCCGTTCAGACTATGATTATCTAGCCTTTATGCCAGTTCGGGATAGCCAGCTGACCATTCTTGGTGCCAAGTACGAATTGACAGAGGAAAATTTTTTCTTTAAAAAAGTGTACGCTTCTAACGAATATATAGATAGGGAAGTTTCGGTAACTTGCCCAGATGGCTATGTGGTTGTCTTACATAGCAAGGACAGGAGGTAGGATGGAAAGTTTACTGGTTCTATTATTAATTGCTAATCTAGCTGGGCTTTTTCTCATTTGGCAAAGGCAGGATAAGCAGGACAAATACCTAGCCAAGAGCTTGGAGGATCAAGCAGACAATCTTTCAGACCAACTGGATTATCGCTTTGACCAAGCTAGACAAGCCAGTCAGTTAGACCAAAAAGACTTGGAAGTGGCTGTCAGCGACCGTTTGCAGGAGGTGCGAATGGAGTTGCACCAAGGCTTGACTCAAGTTAGACAGGAGATGAACGAGAATCTCCTTCAAACTAGAGATAAGACCGACCAACGTCTCCAAGCCTTGCAGGAGTCCAATGAGCAACGCTTGGAACAAATGCGCCAGACAGTCGAGGAAAAGTTGGAAAAGACCTTGCAAACGCGCTTGCAGGCTTCCTTCGAGACAGTTTCTAAGCAACTGGAGTCGGTCAACCGTGGTCTTGGAGAGATGCAGACAGTTGCCCGCGATGTTGGCGCTCTTAACAAGGTTCTCTCTGGGACCAAGACGCGAGGGATTCTGGGAGAATTGCAACTGGGGCAAATCATCGAAGACATCATGACGCCTGCCCAGTACGAACGAGAATTTGCAACGGTTGAAAACTCCAGCGAGCGAGTAGAGTATGCCATCAAACTGCCCGGACAGGGTGGCCAGGAATATGTCTATTTGCCGATTGACTCCAAGTTTCCACTGGCGGATTATTACCGCTTAGAAGAAGCTTATGAAGCAGGCGATAAGGACGAGATTGAACGTTGTCGCAAGTCACTCCTAGCTAGCGTCAAGCGCTTTGCCAAGGATATCAAGAGCAAGTACATAGCGCCACCTCGGACGACTAATTTTGGGGTTTTGTTTGTTCCGACAGAAGGACTTTACTCAGAGATTGTTCGCAATCCGGTCTTCTTTGATGATTTGAGACGGGAGGAGCAGATTATTGTTGCTGGTCCAAGTACCCTATCAGCCCTGCTTAACTCTCTATCAGTTGGCTTCAAGACTCTCAATATCCAAAAGAGTGCTGACCATATCAGCAAGACTCTTGCCAGCGTCAAGACTGAGTTTGGCAAGTTCGGAGGCATTCTGGTCAAGGCGCAAAAGCATCTCCAACATGCCTCTGGCAATATTGATGAATTATTAAACCGTCGTACCACAGCTATCGAGCGGACGCTCCGTCACATTGAATTATCAGAAGGTGAGCCTGCGCTTGATCTACTCCATTTCCAAGAAGATGAGGAAGAATATGAAGATTAGTCACATGAAAAAAGATGAGCTGTTTGAAGGTTTTTACCTGATCAAATCAGCTGACCTGAGACAGACGCGTGCTGGGAAAAACTACCTAGCCTTTACCTTCCAAGACGATAGTGGCGAGATTGAAGGGAAACTTTGGGATGCCCAACCTCATAACGTTGAGGCCTTTACCGCTGGGAAAGTAGTCCACATGCAGGGACGTCGAGAAGTTTATAACAACACTCCTCAAGTTAATCAAATCACGCTTCGCTTGCCTCAGCCTGGGGAACCCAATGATCCAGCTGACTTCAAGGTCAAGTCACCAGTCGATGTCAAGGAAATCCGTGACTACATGTCGCAAATGATTTTCAAGATTGAAAATCCTGTCTGGCAGCGTATCGTTCGCAGTCTCTACACCAAGTATGATAAGGAATTCTACTCCTATCCAGCTGCCAAGACCAACCACCATGCCTTTGAAACAGGTTTAGCCTATCATACAGCAACCATGGTGCGCTTGGCAGATGCCATTAGTGAGATCTATCCTCAGCTCAACAAGAGCCTGCTCTATGCTGGGATTATGCTGCATGATTTGGCCAAAGTCATTGAGTTGACGGGACCAGACCAGACGGAGTACACAGTTCGAGGCAATCTCCTTGGGCATATCGCCCTGATCGATAGTGAAATTACCAAGACAGTCATGGAACTCGGCATTGATGATACTAGGGAAGAAGTGGTGCTACTGCGCCATGTCATCCTCAGTCATCATGGCTTACTGGAGTATGGAAGCCCGGTTCGTCCACGTATCATGGAGGCAGAGATTATCCATATGATTGACAATCTAGATGCCAGCATGATGATGATGTCAACAGCTCTAGCTTTGGTGGACAAAGGAGAGATGACCAATAAAATCTTCGCTATGGACAATCGTTCCTTCTATAAACCAGATTTAGATTAATAATTTAAGAAAAACGAGCATTTTTTACGCAATAATGTTCGTTTTTTTATGTGAATGTGGTATAATGGATAAAATATCAAAATTAAATGGAATGGTAAATAAAAATGAAATTAAGAAGAAGTGATCGGATGGTTGTCATTTCCAACTATTTGATTAATAATCCATACAAACTAACAAGTCTCAACACCTTTGCAGAAAAGTACGAATCTGCTAAATCATCGATTTCAGAGGACATCGTGATTATCAAGCGTGCCTTTGAGGAAATCGAAATCGGTCATATTCAGACTGTGACTGGAGCAGGTGGTGGCGTTATCTTTACACCATCAATTTCGAGTCATGAAGCCAAAGAAATGATCGCAGATTTGCGTGACAAACTTTCAGAAAGCGACCGTATCTTGCCAGGTGGCTACATCTATCTGTCTGATCTGCTCAGTACGCCTGCCATTTTGAAAAATATTGGGCGTATCATTGCCAAGAGCTTTATGGACCAAAAAATCGATGCCGTTATGACAGTAGCAACAAAAGGGGTGCCACTCGCAAATGCAGTTGCCAATGTCCTCAATGTTCCATTTGTCATTGTGCGCCGTGACTTGAAAATTACCGAAGGTTCAACGGTCAGCGTCAACTATGTTTCAGGTTCAAGCGGTGACCGCATAGAGAAAATGTTCCTTTCAAAACGTAGCCTCAAGGCAGGCAGTCGTGTCTTGATCGTGGATGACTTCTTGAAAGGTGGGGGAACTGTCAATGGGATGATCAGTCTCTTGCGTGAGTTTGATTCGGAACTAGCTGGTGTCGCAGTTTTTGCAGACAATGCCCAAGAAGAACGTGAAAAGCAGTTTGATTACAAGTCACTCTTGAAAGTAACCAATATTGATGTTAAGAACCAATCCATCGATGTTGAGATTGGAAATATCTTTGACGAAGACAAATAAGAAATAGAACTAAAGGTTGGAACGATTGTCCCAGCCTTTCTTTGCAAACAGAATAGAAGGATGCTTATGAAAACACCATTTATCAGCCGAGAAGATTTAGAAACGATTGTTGCAGAGTTTCCGACTCCCTTTCACTTGTATGACGAGAAGGGAATCCGCGAGAAAGCGCGAGCAGTCAACAAGGCCTTTTCCTGGAACAAGGGCTTTAAGGAATATTTTGCAGTCAAGGCCACTCCAACCCCAGCCATCTTGAAAATCCTCAAAGAGGAAGGTTGTGGTGTGGACTGCTCTAGTTATGTGGAGCTCTTGATGAGCCATAAACTGGATTTCCCTGGTTCTGAGATCATGTTCTCATCAAACAACACGCCAGACCAAGAGTATGCTTATGCGCGAGAATTGGGGGCGACCATTAACTTGGATGCCTTTGAAGACATTGAGCATCTGGAGCGAGCGGCAGGCATTCCAGAAATCATCTCTTGTCGTTACAATCCAGGCGGAGTCTTTGAATTAGGAACAGACATTATGGACAATCCTGGGGAAGCCAAGTTTGGTATGACCAAGGATCAACTCTTTGAAGCCTTTGCTATCTTGAAGGAAAAAGGAGCCAAGACTTTTGGGATTCACTCTTTCCTAGCATCCAATACCGTGACCCATTTCTACTATCCAGAGTTGGCCCGTCAGCTCTTTGAATTAGCTGTGGAAATTAAAGAAAAATTGGGCATTTCACTAGACTTTATCAATCTTTCAGGTGGGATCGGAGTCAACTACCGCCCAGACCAGGAGCCAAATGATATTGCAATGATTGGTGAGGGTGTGCGTAAGGTTTATGAAGAAGTCCTCACGCCGGCAGGGCTTGGTCAGGTCAAGATTTTTACTGAATTAGGCCGCTTTATGCTGGCACCTCACGGGGTTCTCGTTACCAAAGTCACCCATAAAAAGAAAACCTACCGTACCTATCTGGGTGTGGATGCCTCAGCAGTCAATCTCATGCGCCCAGCCATGTACGGTGCCTACCACCATATCACCAACCTCACTCATCCAGACGGCCCTGTTGAGGTCGTAGATGTGGTTGGATCGCTCTGTGAGAACAATGATAAATTTGCCATCAATCGCGAACTACCTCATACAGAAATAGGTGATTTGCTGGTGATTCATGATACAGGTGCACATGGATTCTCCATGGGTTACCAGTACAATGCCAAACTGCGTTCTGCAGAAATCCTCTATACCGAGGAAAGGAAAGCTCGCCAAATCCGCCGTGCAGAGCGTCCTGAGGACTATTTCGCAACCTTGTATGGTTTTGATTTTGAATCGGATTATTAAAAGAAATTGAAAATGAAAGTGAAAAACAGATTGCTTTCTAAAAAATAGACAAAAAAATCTTGTTTTTCATCTTACTCGTGATATAATAAAACTATAAAACGGTTTCAAGGAAGGTGACGGTATGTCTGAAGAAACAATTGACTATGGACAAGTGACAGGAATGGTGCATTCGACAGAGAGTTTTGGGGCGGTAGATGGCCCCGGGATTCGTTTCATTGTCTTTTTACAGGGTTGTCACATGCGTTGCCAGTACTGCCATAACCCTGATACATGGGCTATGGAGACCAATAAATCACGCGAACGGACAGTAGACGATGTCTTGACAGAAGCCCTTCGCTACCGTGGTTTCTGGGGAGACAAGGGGGGAATCACTGTTAGTGGAGGAGAAGCCCTCTTACAGATTGATTTCCTAATTGCCCTCTTTACCAAGGCCAAGGAAAAAGGAATCCACTGTACCTTGGATACCTGTGCCCTTCCGTTCCGTAATAAACCACGTTATCTCGAAAAGTTTAATAAACTCATGGCGGTGACAGATTTGGTTCTCTTGGATATCAAGGAAATCAACGATGAACAACACAGAATTGTTACCAGCCAAACCAATAAAAACATCTTGGCTTGTGCAAAATATCTATCAGATATTGGGAAGCCTGTGTGGATTCGCCATGTGCTGGTTCCAGGCTTGACAGATAGAGATGAGGACTTGATCGAACTTGGTAAATTCGTCAAAACCCTCAAAAACGTTGATAAGTTTGAAATTCTACCTTATCACACTATGGGAGAATTCAAGTGGCGTGAACTTGGAATTCCATACTCACTTGAAGGGGTAAAACCACCAACAGCAGACCGTGTCAAGAATGCCAAAAAACTCATGGATACAGAAAGCTATCAAGACTATATGAAACGTGTACATGGATAAAAAAGAAGCCTGATGGAAACATCAGGCTTTTGTGATGCAAAAAAGGCCTAGCCTTTCAGCTAAGCCGTTACTTTATTTTCTAGAATGTTGTTTACCAGCATTACGTTTTTTATGTTTCTTAGTAGTCGTAATTGCAGTTACTTGGTTAGGAGTGATATCTTTTCGCCCGCCTGTAGTTGATGCTGAACTTGCTTTTGGTGGATTTTTGGCAAATTCTTCACGTACTTTTTGACGAAGTTTTGGACGAACAACATAGTTAACGATGAACTGTTGGAGAATCATCATGAAACCACCGACAACCCAGTAAAGTGTCACACTGGCTGGTGCGAAGAGGGAGAAGACGACAATCATGAGTGGGCTCATGTAAATCATTTTCTTGAGTTGATCTCTTTGCATCTCGTCTTCTACTCCGTGAAGTGAAAGGAGTGATTGGAGATAGTAGAGGATACCAGCGAAGGCGACAAGGATCATACTTGGAGAACCGAGATTGATACCCAAGAATGTAGAGCTAGATACTCCATCAGTATACTGGGCTGCAAAGTAGATAGCAGAGAAGAAAGGCATCTGAATGAGGATAGGGAAGCATCCTACACCACCGAACATGCTGATGCCGTTTTCTTTTTGTGCAGCAAAGAGAGCCTGTTGTGCTTCTAGTTTTTCTTCCTGAGTTGTTGCCTCTTTAAGGCGTGTTTGATGTGGTTCGAGCACATGTTTGAGAGCATTCATCTTTTCAGAGTGAAGCGTTGCCTTCCATGATTGGTAGATACCAAGTGGCAAAATAATCAAACGTACGATAATGGTTACGATAATGATAGCCACACCAAAGCCTAGACCTTTATCAGTAGCGAAGTATTTGATAGCCTCTGCCATAGGCGATCCGATAGTGTTCCAGATAAAACCAGTAGGTTGTCCTGTTGCTTTGTCTACTTGGACACAGCCTGTCAAGACGAGTAGCATAGCCACTCCAATAGCAGAGAGGGCAAAACGTTTAATAGATTTCAATGTTTTCATTCCTTCTTTAAAAATTATACCTTTCTATTCTACTGTTTTTTTGTAAAATATACAATAGTTCTAGAGACCTAATTTGCGACTTTGAAGTCTGGATAGGATGAAAAGTTGCTCATTTGTACATCTAGATAGGTAACTTTTGAAAAGGGTGTCGGACCTTTTCGGATTTCTTGTATAAATTTTGCCATGGTGGCAGAAGAGTCTGCCTGAGCGAGAATTTCCACTGTGCCATCGTCATTATTCCAGACACGACCGGTGATGCCACCAATTTCAAGCGCTAAAGTATAAACGCCCCAGCGAAAACCAACACCCTGCACCCTACCTTGGGCAATCATTCTAACCTTTTGCATACCAAACCCCTTTGATTGTGTTATAATACTTCTATGACTATTATAACCTCAAAAGCCAATTCTGTGGTAAAAAATGCCAAGAAATTGCATCAAAAAAAATATCGAAAGTCTACCTATTTGATTGAAGGCTGGCACTTGTTTGAAGAAGCTGTTCAAGCAGGAGTGACGATTGAGAAGATTTTTGCCTTAGAAAGTTACCGAGATCAGCTAGCCGCTTTTCCGCAAACGGTTTGGGTGTCTGAAGAAGTTTTGCTAGATTTAGCAGATACGCAAACCCCTCAAGGGATTGTTGCGGTGATTCAAAAAGAGGAAGTAGGACTGCCTGATTTCCGTCAGGGTAAGTTTCTGTTTTTAGAAGATGTCCAAGATCCTGGTAATGTTGGCACCATGATTCGAACTGCGGATGCGGCAGGTTTTACAGGGGTTATTGTTTCTGATAAGTCAGCAGATATCTACAGTCTCAAGACCCTGCGTTCCATGCAAGGAAGTCATTTTCACTTGCCCATCTATCGGATGTCTCTTGCTTCCTTTGTAGAAGAGGCAAAGAAGAGCAACTTGCCCATTCTGGCAACGACCTTATCTAAAGATTCCAAGGATTATCATGAGCTTTCTCCCTTAGAAAACTTTGCTTTAGTCATGGGAAATGAAGGACAGGGGATTAGTTCTGTCATGGCTGAGAGTGCTGATCAGCTGGTTCATATTGGCATGAAAGGTCGAGCAGAAAGTCTCAACGTGGCAGTTGCAGCAGGTATATTGATGTTTTATTTTAGCTAATTTATAAAATCTTTGTTATAATCAAGACATATTTATAGAAAAAGGAGAATCAGAATGAATCAAACGATTATTCAAGAACGTTCAGGTCTCAATCAATTTTACGCTAAGGTTTATGCCTTTGTAGGACTTGGGATTGGTCTTTCAGCTCTCGTGTCAGCTTTGATGTTGACAGTTTTGCAGTCCCAGTTGATTTACTTTTTAATGCATGGTCGTCTTTGGTTGATGATTGCAACTTTTGCAGAACTTGCTCTAGTCTTTGTTGCAAGTAGCATGGCTGCGAAGAACAGCCCAGCAGCTCTCCCAGTATTTTTAGTTTATTCTGTTTTAAATGGATTTACGCTCAGTTTTGTCGTAGCCTTTTATACACCTGGGACCGTCTTATCAGCCTTTATATCCAGTGCCCTTCTCTTTTTTGTCATGGCGGCAATCGGAATTTTCACCAAGAAAGATTTGAGTGGAATGGGCCGAGCTCTGATGGCGGCGCTTGTTGGTCTCATCATTGCTATGGTTGTGAATCTATTTTTAGCCAATAGTTTCTTTGACTACATGATTAGTATTGCCATGGTCTTGGTTTTCTCAGGTTTGATTGCTTGGGACAACCAAAAGATTCGCTATGTTTATGAGCAGTCACGAGGACAAGTAGCGACAGGTTGGATCATCTCAATGGCACTCAGCATCTACCTAGACTTTATCAACCTCTTCCTTAGCATCTTACGAATCTTTGGTCGAAACGATTAATGAATGACGGAGTCAGTGTTCCAAAGAGCTCTGACTTTTTCTTATTTACTCTTTTCTTTTCTTGGAAATAGGTGTATAATGCTTTTAACTAATTTTTGAGGAGCCGTTTATGAAGAAAAGTTTTATTCATCAGCAAGAAGAGATTTCCTTTGTGAAGAACACTTTTACCCAGTATTTGAAAGATAAGTTAGAAGTTGTTGAAGTTCAAGGTCCTATCTTGAGCAAGGTTGGGGATGGGATGCAGGATAACCTGTCCGGTGTCGAACATCCAGTATCCGTAAAGGTCTTGCAGATTCCAGATGAAACCTATGAAGTCGTTCACTCACTTGCCAAATGGAAACGCCACACTTTGGCTCGTTTTGGTTTCGGTGAGGGTGAAGGTTTGTTTGTCCACATGAAGGCTCTTCGCCCAGATGAAGATTCGCTTGATGTGACCCACTCGGTTTATGTGGACCAGTGGGACTGGGAAAAAGTGATTCCAAACGGTCAACGCAATATCGCTTATCTCAAAGAAACCGTTGAGAAGATTTACAAGGCTATTCGTCTGACAGAGCTAGCCGTAGAAGCGCGCTACGATATCGAATCTATCTTGCCAAAACAAATCACCTTTATTCATACAGAAGAGTTGGTGGAACGCTATCCAGACCTAACACCGAAAGAGCGTGAAAATGCAATCTGTAAAGAGTTTGGTGCTGTCTTCTTGATTGGTATTGGTGGCGAATTGCCTGACGGGAAACCGCATGACGGACGTGCGCCTGACTACGATGACTGGACAACAGAGTCTGAAAATGGCTACAAAGGGTTGAATGGCGATATTCTAGTTTGGAACGAATCTCTTGGTTGTGCCTTTGAACTTTCCTCAATGGGGATTCGGGTAGATGAGGATACACTTCGTCGCCAGGTGGCTCTTACAGGAGACGAAGATCGGCTTGAGCTGGAATGGCATAAAGCCCTGCTTAACGGTCTTTTCCCACTGACAATCGGTGGGGGTATCGGACAGTCTCGGATGGCCATGTTCTTACTTCGCAAGAAACACATTGGAGAAGTTCAGACTAGTGTTTGGCCTCAAGAAGTCCGCGATACTTACGAAAATATCTTGTAGAGAATCGAACCGCAAGGTTCGGTTTTCTTTCTCTTTTTGCCTATAATTTGGTATAATAAACGGTATGAAAATCGTATCAGGAATCTACGGAGGGCGTCCTCTCAAGACGCTAGAAGGAAAGACGACGAGGCCGACATCGGATAAGGTGCGTGGAGCTATCTTTAACATGATAGGTCCCTATTTTGATGGTGGTCGTGTATTGGATCTCTATGCTGGCAGTGGCGGCTTATCTATTGAGGCAGTCTCGCGTGGGATGTCCCATGCTGTCCTAGTGGAACGGGATAGAAGAGCCCAAGCTATCATCGCTGCAAATATCCAGATGACCAAGGAAGTTGGAAAATTTCAATTCCTCAAGATGGAGGCTGAACGGGCCTTGGAGCAAGTGAAAGGTCCCTTTGACCTGGTCTTTTTAGACCCTCCCTATGCCAAGGAACAAATCGTTGCAGATATCGAAAAAATGGCAGAAAGAAACCTTTTCTCCCAAGAGGTCATGGTTGTCTGCGAAACCGATAAGTCTGTAGAACTACCAGAAGAAATTGCCTGTTTAGGCATCTGGAAGGAAAAAATATATGGGATTAGTAAGGTGACAGTCTATGTCAGATAAAATTGGATTATTTACAGGTTCATTTGATCCGATGACAAATGGACATCTAGATATCATTGAACGTGCTAGCAAACTCTTTTATAAGCTTTATGTTGGGGTGTTCTACAATCCCCACAAACAAGGTTTTCTCCCTGTTGAAAATCGCAAACGAGCAGTCGAAAAAGCGGTGGCGCATTTAGATAATGTAGAGGTCATGGCTTCTCATGACCAACTAGTCGTCGATGTTGCAAGAAGACTGGGGGCTAAGACCCTTGTCCGTGGCTTGCGAAATGCCACCGACTTGCAATACGAGTCTAGTTTTGATTACTACAATCATCAACTGGCTCCAGAAATCGAAACCATTTACCTATATAGTCGCCCAGAGCATCTTTATATTAGCTCTTCAGCCATGAGAGAACTTCTGAAGTTTGGTCAGGAGATTCAGCAATATGTCCCAAACAGTGTTGTGGAGGAATTAGAACATGAAGAAAAAAACTAGATGGCCCTTATATGTCATCCTAGCACTAGTATTGACTTTTTTAGCCTTTGTAGTACCTTTACCCTACTACATAGAAGTTCCAGGTGGAGCGGAAGATATTCGTCGAGTTTTGAAAGTCAATGAAACAGAGGATACGGAAGCAGGAGCTTACCAGTTTGTGACAGTTGGGATTCGACACGCAACCCTGTCGCATCTTGTTTATGCTTGGTTAACACCTTTCACGGATATTAGAAGTGCCAAGGAGACTACGGGTGGCTCTACGGATGCAGAGTTTATGCGGATCAATCAGTTCTATATGCAAACGTCCCAAAACATGGCCAAGTATCAAGGACTGAAGACGGCTGGTAAGGATATCGAACTCAAGTACCTGGGAGTTTATGTCTTGACCGTGATGGACAATTCAACTTTTAAGGGCATTCTGAACATCGCAGATACCGTGACGGCTGTTAATGACAAAACATTTGACAGTTCAAAAGACTTGGTCGACTATGTCAACTCTCAACAATTAGGGGACACGGTCAAGGTAACCTATGAAGAAGACGGAAAAGTCAAGTCTGCAGAAGGTAAAATTATCACTCTCGAAAACGGGAAAAACGGGATTGGGATTGGTTTGATTGACCGTACAGAAGTGACCAGTGACGTTCCCATTCGCTTTTCAACAGCTGGTATCGGCGGGCCAAGTGCTGGTCTTATGTTTAGTCTAGCTATTTACACCCAGATAGCAGATCCAGGACTTCGTAATGGTCGCGTCGTTGCGGGAACGGGAACCATTGATCGCGATGGAAATGTTGGCGACATCGGTGGAATTGACAAAAAAGTGGTGGCAGCCTCTCGTCAGGGAGCCAACATCTTTTTTGCTCCTGACAATCCAGTCACCGAGGAAGCAAAAAAAGCAGATCCCAATGCGAAAAGCAACTATGAAACAGCCCTAGAAGCTGCTAAAACGATCAAAACAGAGATGAAAATCGTTCCGGTTAAGACTTTGCAGGATGCAATTGATTACCTTAAAAACAATCCCTAATTTGTAGAAAAATTGAAAACTAGCGCGCAAGCGGATAAGATGGTATAATAGTCAAATGGTTCAATTATTATTCACTCTAAGTAGTCATCTACTCTTTATTTATTTGAGTTTTTACCTTTTGAAGGATCTTGTTAGATGGGAAAAGGTTTTAAAAGTGAACGCTACTAACACAAAAAAGGTTCGTTTGTTGGTCGGCTTCTTTAGTATTGTGATGGGCTACATCTTGAGTTCATTCTTTATCAGTTTGTACCAACTGTGGCAAGAAGCGCTTAGAGGACTATTATAAAATTAAAAGTAAAGGAAATAACTATGGAAAAAATTGTGGTTCAAGGCGGAGATAATCGTCTGGTCGGGAGTGTGACGATCGAGGGAGCAAAGAATGCAGTCTTGCCCTTGTTGGCAGCGACTATTCTAGCAAGCAAGGGTAAGACAGTCTTGCAGAATGTCCCAATCTTGTCAGATGTGTTCACCATGAATCAAGTAGTTCGGGGGTTGAATGCCAAGGTGGACTTTGATGAGGAAGCTCATGTTGTCGAGGTTGATGCGACTGGTGATATCACGGAGGAAGCTCCTTATAAATATGTCAGCAAGATGCGAGCATCCATCGTTGTCTTGGGACCAATCCTTGCTCGTGTAGGCCATGCCAAGGTATCCATGCCAGGGGGATGCACTATCGGAAGTCGTCCCATCGACCTCCACCTCAAAGGTTTGGAAGCTATGGGGGCAAAGATTACCCAGGCAGCTGGTTACATTGAAGCCAAGGCAGACCATTTGCATGGCGCTCATATCTACATGGACTTCCCTAGCGTCGGCGCAACACAAAACTTGATGATGGCAGCAACTCTAGCTGATGGTGTGACAGTGATTGAAAATGCTGCGCGTGAGCCAGAAATTGTTGATCTCGCTATCTTCCTTAATGAAATGGGAGCCAAGGTCAAGGGAGCTGGTACCGAAACAATCACAGTGACTGGTGTCGAGGACCTCCATGGTACGACTCATACTGTAGTACAGGACCGTATTGAAGCTGGGACCTTTATGGTAGCAGCAGCTATGACAGGTGGGGATGTTCTCGTTCGTGATGCAGTCTGGGAACACAATCGTCCCTTGATTTCAAAACTACTTGAGATGGGTGTTGAAGTGACAGAGGAGTCAGAAGGTATCCGTGTTCGTTCTCAACTTGAAAATCTCAAGGCTGTTCATGTAAAAACCTTACCACACCCAGGATTCCCAACAGATATGCAGGCGCAATTTACAGCTCTGATGACAGTCGCAAAAGGGGAATCCACCATGGTGGAAACGGTGTTTGAGAATCGTTTCCAACACTTAGAGGAAATGCGCCGTATGGGCTTGCATTCAGAGATTATCCGTGATACGGCTCGTATTGTTGGGGGACAGGCTTTACAAGGGGCAGAAGTTTTATCAACGGACCTTCGCGCTAGTGCGGCTTTAATTTTGACAGGTCTGGTGGCGCAAGGGGAGACAGTTGTTGGTAAATTAGTCCACCTTGATAGAGGTTACTACCGCTTCCATGAGAAGTTGGCTCAGCTAGGAGCGAAGATTCAGCGAATCGAGGCAAATGATGAAGAAGAATAAAAACTTACGCTATGTACTCCGTCGTTTACTGTTGATTTTTATCGTACTATTGCTAGGCTTTCTGGCTTTAGGAATCGGCTTGATGGTTGGCTATGGCATCCTAGGAAAGGGACAGGATCCATGGGCTATATTGTCTCCGGCAAAGTGGCAGGAATTGATTAGCAAATTTACAGGAAATTAGACTGGGAGACCAGTCTTTTTCTAAAGAAATAAGGAGAAAAATGGACAAAAAAACAAGACAAGCTCTGATAGGGTTACTTCTATTCTTACTCTTGGCTGCTGGAAGCTACTACATCAAGCAGATGCAGTCGGCACCAAATAGCCCTAGAACCAAGGTTAGTCAGAAAAAACAAGCTTCAGAAGCTCCCAGTCAGGAGCTGGCTGAAAGTGTCTTAACTGAGTCAATCAAAAACCAAATTAAGGGGGGGATCGAGTGGAATGGAGCAGGGGCCTTCATTGTCAATGGCAATAAAACCAATCTAGATGCCAAGGTTTCAAGCAAACCCTATGCGGATAATAAGACAAAGACAGTGGGAAAAGAAACAGTTCCAACTGTTGCCAATGCCATCTTATCCAAAGCGACTCGGCAGTATAAAAATCGTGAAGAGACTGGAAATGGATCCACCTCTTGGACGCCACCAGGATGGCATCAGGTTAAGAATCTAAAGGGAGCCTACACACATGCAGTTGATAGAGGACACCTGCTGGGCTATGCCTTGATAGGTGGTTTGGATGGTTTTGATGCCTCTACCAGCAACCCCAAGAACATTGCAGTCCAGACAGCTTGGGCTAACCAAGCGCAGGCTGAGGATTCGACAGGTCAGAACTACTATGAGAGTTTGGTCAGAAAAGACTTGGACCAAAATAAGAGGGTCCGTTATCGGGTGACACTCCACTATGCGACAAATGAGGATCTAGTTCCATCTGCTTCACAAATCGAAGCCAAGTCTTCAGATGGCGAATTGGAATTCAACGTGCTAATCCCCAATGTTCAAAAGGGAATCCAGCTTGATTACCGAACAGGGCAAGTAACAGTGACAGATCAGAAACAATAGATACAATAAAACAGTTCCTTTGTCTTCTAGAGGCAGGGGAGTTGTTGTTTAAATGAAAAATAATGTGAATCCTGAAGAATTTTATGATATAATGAAACACAAGATACTATTTTAGGAGAAGGACTATGGAAGACCCGAGCAGTCAGAATTTGTTGCTACAGTTTGTATTATTATTTATCTTGACCTTGTTAAATGCTTTTTTCTCAGCCACTGAGATGGCAATGGTGTCACTAAACCGTTCCCGAGTAGAACAAAAGGCAGAAGAGGGAGACAAACGTTACATCCGTTTGTTAAAGGTACTTGAAAATCCTAACCACTTTTTATCAACAATTCAAGTCGGTATCACCTTGATCACGATCTTGTCAGGGGCAAAATTGGCAGATACACTTGGACAAGTAATTGCCTCTTGGATAGGGAATAGTGAAACAGCTTCCGCTATTGCAAGTTTTCTATCTCTGGCATTTTTGACCTATATTTCCATTGTTTTTGGGGAACTCTATCCCAAGAGAATTGCTCTAAATCTGAAAGATACCTTGGCTATCCGAACAGCGCCAGTCATTATTGGTTTGGGGAAAATTGTCAGTCCCTTTGTTTGGCTCCTATCAGCCTCAACTAATCTATTGAGCCGTGTGACGCCAATGACCTTTGATGATGCTGATGAAAAGATGACACGTGATGAAATTGAGTATATGCTCACCAATAGTGAAGAAACACTGGATGCAGATGAGATTGAAATGCTACAGGGAGTCTTTTCTTTAGATGAACTAATGGCTCGTGAGGTAATGGTGCCCCGAACAGATGCCTTTATGGTAGATATTCAGGATGACAGTCAAACGATTATCGAGAGTATTTTAAAGCAAAATTTCTCACGTATCCCTGTTTATGATGGGGATAAGGACAATGTGATTGGTTTGATTCACACCAAGCGCTTGTTGAATGCTGCTTTTGTGGATGGCTTTGACAATATTGTCTGGAAACGAATTCTCCAAACGCCACTGTTTGTTCCTGAGACTATCTTTGTGGACGATCTTCTTAAAGAACTTCGAAATACCCAAAATCAAATGGCCATCTTACTAGATGAATATGGTGGAATGGCTGGTTTGGTAACTCTGGAGGACCTCTTAGAAGAAATTGTTGGTGAGATTGATGATGAGACTGACAAGGCTGAAATTGAAGTCCATCAAATAGGAGAAGATACCTATATCGTTCAAGGTACCATGAATCTTAATGATTTTAATGACTACTTTGATGTAGAACTGGAAAGTGATGATGTTGATACCATCGCCGGTTATTATTTGACGGGTGTGGGAATGATTCCAACGACTGAAAAACTCAGTTATGAATTGGTCAGCCAAAACAAACAAATCATCCTAACCAATGACAAGGTGAAAAACGGACGTGTTACCAAGGTAAAAGTCCAAATCACTGAAATAGAGACTGAAGAAGAAACAGAATAAAGCAGTGACTTGAGTCGCTGCTTTTTGTAAATCTATATGGTAGATACAGTTATCCCTATCTATTTGGAATAACAAAAAAGCCCGATTTTACGGGCTTTTCATTTGGTTAATTCCTGTTAATTCAGGTACTGAAAGGCGGTAGACGGATTTGAACCGACGATCAAGCTTTTGCAGAGCCGTGCCTTACCACTTGGCTATACCGCCTCAACGTTTATTATTATACCTTGAAAATCATTTCCCGTCAATAGTTTCTTAATCGAAAATCCAATTTAGAAGATTGCCCTTTCTGATTGGATAGAAAAATGGGGAGAGAAAACCTGAAAATCAGGCTTTATGGGCATTAAGTTTGCCTTATGACTTGATAGATAGCAAACAAAGAATAAAGAAATTTGATAAATGAAAGTTTTTTGTGGTTACACGCCTAAATATTCTGAAAATTCGTTTACTTTTTGAGAAATCTATGGTATAATTGGCAATAAGCCTAAATTTTTTAAGAGGAGTTACATACATGAAAAAAAGTAGAGTATTGGTTGTAGCAGGGGTTGCCTTATTAGCGACTGGCGTACTAGCTGCCTGCAGTTCTAAATCATCTGATTCAACGGCGCCAAAAAATTATGGTTATATCTATTCAGCTGACCCAGAAACGTTGGATTACCTCATTTCAGGTAAACAAAGTACTAAGATTGCCACTTCAAATGGTATTGATGGTCTCTTCACAAATGACAAATATGGGAATTTGACTCCCGCAGTGGCAGAAGATTGGTCAGTCTCAAAAGATGGTTTGACTTATACCTACAAAATCCGTAAAGGTGTTAAATGGATGACATCTGATGGAGAAGAGTACGCTGAAGTAACAGCTAAAGATTTCGTAAATGGTTTGAAACACGCAGCAGATAAGAAATCCGAAGCTCTATATCTAGCAGAAACTTCTGTTAAAGGATTGTCTGATTATTTGTCTGGAAATTCAAAAGACTTTTCTACGGTAGGTGTGAAGGCAGTTGATGATTATACTCTTGAGTATACCTTGAACCAACCAGAACCATATTGGAACTCTAAGATGGCTTATTCAATCTTCTGGCCATTGAACGAAGATTTTGAAAAATCAAAAGGATCAGATTTTGCCAAAGCAACAGATCCTACGTCCTTGCTTTATAATGGTCCGTTCTTGCTAAAAGGTTTGACTACTAAATCTTCTATCGAATTTGCTAAGAATGAGCAGTACTGGGATAAGGATAACGTTCACCTTGATAAAGTTACCCTTGCTTTCTATGATGGGTCAGACCAAGAGTCCATTGAACGTAACTTTACAAGTGGAGCATACAGCTATGCTCGCCTTTTCCCAACAAGTTCAAACTATTCTAAAGTAGCAGAAAGCTATAAGGATAACATCTTCTACACTCCATCAGGACCAGGGATTGCTGGTTTGGGTGTGAATATTGACCGTCAAGGTTACAAATACACTTCTAAGACAACTGATGAAGAGAAGACTTCTACTAAAAAAGCTCTTCTTAACAAGGATTTCCGTCAGGCTTTGAACTTTGCCTTTGACCGTACTTCTTACTCAGCACAAATCAATGGTAAGGAAGGGGGCCCCCTTGCAGTTCGCAATCTCTTTGTGAAACCAGGGTTTGTCTCTGCAGGTGAAAAAACTTTCGGTGACTTGGTAACTGATAAGATGGCTGCTTATGGTGATGAGTGGAAGAACGTAAACTTTGCTGATGGTCAAGATGGACTCTTCAACTCCGACAAAGCCAAAGCTGAATTTGCGAAAGCCAAAACTGCATTGGAAGCAGAAGGTGCGAAATTCCCTATCCACTTGGATATTCCAGTAGACCAAACTGCTAAGAGCTATATCGCTCGTATTCAATCCTTTAAACAATCAGTTGAAACAGTACTTGGTGAAGATAATGTAGTTATTGATATCCAACAAGTTTCTAAAGATGAGTTGAACAATATCACCTACTATGCAGCAAGCGCTGCGGCAGAAGATTGGGATCTCTCAGGAGCAGTTGCATGGAGTCCAGACTACGAAGATCCATCAACTTACCTTGATATCTTGAAGACAACGAATGCTGAACAAACAAAAACATACATGGGTTACGAAGGTGCAGATAATGCTGCAGCAGCTCAAGTTGGTTTGAAAGAATACGATAAGCTAGTTGATGAAGCTGCTAAAGAAACAAGCGATTTGAATGTTCGTTATGAAAAATACGCGGCTGCTCAAGCTTGGTTGACAGATAGCTCACTCTTCTTGCCAGCTATGTCATCAACTGGTGCTGCACCATTCATTTCTCGTGTTGTACCATTCACAGCATCTTATAGCCAGTCTGGAGATAAGGGCTCAGATGTATACTTCAAGTATATTCAGTTACAAGACAAGGTTGTAACCAAGGCTGACTATGAGCAAGCTCGTGAGAAATGGCTCAAAGAGAAAAAAGAATCAAACGAAAAAGTTCAAAAAGAATTGACGAATCACGTTAAATAAATAACTCTCAAGAGAACTTTCTCTCCATGAGGAGAAGGTTCTTTTGGGATTTTAAAAGGAAACGATATGAAAAAATATATTTTTATGCGTGTCTTGCGCTCATTGTTGTCTATTTTCTTGGTGACAACCTTGACCTACACGATTATCTATACGATGGTTCCTCGGAAACTGATTTTCAAGCAGGATACCAACTACAACAAGATTGCAACGACTCCAGATAAGCGGGATAATTATGAGAATACCGTTTATGAACGTATGGGCTATATCGAGTACTACGATACTAAGGAGTTGCAAGAAAAAGCTAGCTCAATGGACTCATCTGTAACAGTAGATGCCAATGATACCAATAAGGCAATCTACGAAAAATACATCAACCAACTCGGTAATGGTTGGACGTTAGGTGTCTTTTCAGAGAGTGGTCAGTTCTATGCTACGCGTGAAATTCCAATTTTTGAACGTGTTTTCAAATTCTATGCGAACTTACTTGATATTGATCATACAAACAAGATTCAAGACCCTGAAAATCCAAACTTGGAACGTTATCTTCGTTTTGAAAATGACCCTGCTATCGGTTGGTCATTGGTTGGTTCAGGTACCAAACATAAATACCTTTTGTATTTCAACAATCAATTCCCGTTTGTACACCAAAACTTTGTGAACATTAACTTGGGTGACTCTTACCCAACTTATGCGAACACGCCAGTGCTTCAAGTTATCACACAAGGCCAAGGACAAACCAAAACATCAGAAGTTCAATTCCCTACTGGTAAAAAGACTTCGTCTGTAGATATTTACTCTCGTACCTACAAATCTCCAAGTCAAGCAGATGCGCGTGAAATAGCTAACTATGGTAAGGACGATCCATATACAGCTACAGAAAGTAACTACCAATATCCATCTATGATTGCAAGCTCAGCTGTTGCTGGTTTGATTGGTTTGATTATTTCTTATGCTATTGCGATTCCTCTTGGATCTGCTATGGCTCGCCACAAGAATACTTGGATTGATAGCTTCTCAACAGGTGCTCTAACCTTCTTGCTTGCACTTCCAACGATTGCTTTGGTTTATATCGTTCGCTTGATTGGATCATCTATTGGTCTTCCAGACTCATTCCCTATCCTAGGTGCTGGAGATTGGCGTTCCTATGTCTTGCCAGCAGTCATTCTAGGTTTGCTGGGAGCACCAAGTACAGCAATCTGGATTCGTCGTTATATGATTGATTTGCAATCTCAAGACTTCGTCCGTTTTGCTCGTGCAAAAGGTTTATCTGAAAAAGAAATTTCAAATAAACACGTCTTTAAAAATGCCATGGTTCCTTTGGTTTCAGGTATTCCAGGCGCCGTAATCGGGGTTATTGGTGGTGCAACATTGACAGAAACAGTCTTCGCCTTCCCAGGTATGGGTAAAATGTTGATTGACTCGGTTAAGGCATCAAACAACTCAATGGTAGTTGGTCTCGTCTTCATCTTTACATGTATTTCTATCTTCTCACTTTTTGTAGGAGATATCTGGATGACTATGCTTGACCCACGTATTAAATTGACAGAGAAAGGAGGCAAATAATGTCAACAATCGGTAAAGAAAAATTTCAGTTCGTAAAACGTGACGATTTTGCCTCTGAAACAATTGATGCTCCTGCCTACTCTTACTGGGGCTCTGTATTTAGACAGTTTTTAAAGAAAAAATCAACAGTTATTATGTTGGGAATATTGGTAGCTATTATTTTGATGAGTTTTATCTATCCGATGTTTTCAGACTTTGATTTTAACGATGTAAGTAAGGTTAATGACTTTAGCGCTCGTTTTATTAAGCCCAATGCCGAACACTGGTTTGGTACTGATAGCAATGGTAAATCCTTGTTTGATGGAGTTTGGTTTGGTGCGCGTAATTCTATTCTCATTTCTGTAATTGCTACTTTTATCAACCTTGTGATCGGGGTTATTGTTGGTGGAATTTGGGGAATTTCAAAATCTGTTGACCGCGTCATGATGGAAGTTTATAACATTATTTCAAACATTCCATCTCTCTTGATTGTTATCGTCTTGACTTACTCAATTGGTGCTGGTTTCTGGAATTTGATCTTCGCTATGAGTGTGACGACTTGGATTGGTATTGCTTATTCAATTCGTATTCAAATCATGCGTTACCGTGACTTGGAATACAACCTTGCTTCTCAAACACTTGGAACACCAACCTTTAAAATCATCGTGAAAAATATCATGCCACAATTGGTATCTGTTATTGTTTCTACGATGACCTTGATGTTGCCAAGCTTTATCTCTTATGAGGCTTTCCTTTCCTTCTTTGGATTGGGGTTACCTGTAACAGTGCCAAGTTTGGGACGTTTGATCTCAGATTACTCACAAAACGTTACGACCAATGCGTACTTGTTCTGGATTCCATTGACAACCTTGATTTTGGTATCCCTATCTCTATTCGTTGTTGGTCAGAACTTAGCGGATGCTAGTGATCCACGTACACATAGATAGGAGTAGACATGACAAAAGAAAGTAATGTAATTTTGACTGCTCGCGATATCGTCGTGGAATTTGACGTTCGTGACAAAGTTCTAACGGCTATCAGAGGCGTTTCTCTAGAACTGATTGAAGGAGAAGTTCTTGCCTTGGTAGGTGAGTCTGGTTCTGGTAAATCTGTATTAACAAAAACCTTTACAGGGATGTTGGAAGATAATGGGCGCATTGCCCAAGGAAGCATCGATTATCGTGGGCAAGACTTGACAGCCTTGACTTCGAACAAAGAATGGGAGAAAATCCGTGGTGCTAAAATTGCAACCATCTTCCAAGACCCAATGACAAGTTTGGATCCAATTAATACAATCGGTAGCCAAATCACAGAAGTTATCGTTAAACACCAAGGGAAAACAGCTAAGGAAGCCAAAGAAATGGCAATCGACTATATGAACAAGGTCGGAATTCCAGACGCTGAAAAACGTTTTGACGAGTATCCTTTCCAATATTCTGGAGGGATGCGCCAACGTATCGTTATTGCGATTGCCCTTGCTTGTCGCCCAGATATTTTGATCTGTGACGAGCCAACGACGGCCCTTGATGTAACCATTCAAGCGCAAATCATTGATTTGCTTAAAACTTTGCAAGATGAGTACCACTTCACCATTATCTTTATCACCCATGACCTTGGTGTGGTAGCAAGTATTGCCGATAAGGTGGCGGTTATGTATGCTGGTGAAATTGTAGAATACGGTACTGTTGAGGAAGTCTTCTACGACCCACGTCATCCATATACTTGGAGTCTCTTGTCTAGCTTGCCTCAGCTTGCTGACGATAAAGGGGAATTGTACTCTATCCCTGGAACACCACCGTCTCTTTATACTGAGTTGAAAGGTGATGCCTTTGCCCTTCGTTCAGATTATGCGATGCAAATTGACTTTGAACAGAAAGCGCCTCAGTTTTCAGTCACTGATACTCACTGGGCTAAGACTTGGTTGCTTCATGAGAATGCTCCTAAGGTTGAAAAACCAGAAATCATCGCAGATTTACATGATAAAATTCGTGATAAAATGGGCTTTGCTCATCTAGAAGACTAGGAGGAAGGAAATGTCTGAAAAATTAGTAGAAATTAAAGATTTAGAAATTTCCTTCGGTGAAGGAAGTAAGAAGTTTGTTGCCGTTAAAAACGCTAACTTCTTTATCAACAAGGGAGAAACTTTTTCTCTTGTTGGTGAATCTGGTAGTGGGAAAACGACGATTGGTCGTGCCATTATTGGTTTGAATAATACTAGTAAAGGTGAAATCATCTTTGACGGTCATAAGATCAATGGGAAAAAATCTCATAAGGAATCTTCAGACTTGATCCGTCGTATCCAGATGATTTTCCAGGACCCTGCAGCCAGTTTAAATGAACGTGCGACAGTTGACTATATCATCTCTGAAGGTCTTTACAACTACCACTTGTTCAAAGACGAAGAAGAGCGAAAAGAAAAAGTTCAAAAGATGATTCATGAAGTCGGTCTTTTAAAAGAGCACTTGACCCGTTACCCACACGAGTTTTCTGGTGGTCAACGTCAACGTATTGGGATTGCTCGTGCTCTTGTGATGGAACCTGATTTCGTTATTGCGGATGAGCCGATTTCAGCCTTGGACGTGTCTGTTCGTGCGCAAGTCTTGAACTTGCTCAAGAAGTTTCAAAAAGAATTGGGCTTGACCTATCTCTTTATCGCGCATGACTTGTCAGTTGTTCGCTTTATCTCAGATCGTATCGCAGTTATCTATAAGGGTGTTATCGTCGAAGTGGCGGAGACAGAGGAGTTGTTTAACAATCCTGTTCATCCGTACACTCAAGCACTTCTATCTGCTGTACCGATTCCAGATCCAATCTTGGAACGTAAGAAGGTCTTGAAAGTCTATGATCCTAGCCAACATGACTATGAGACAGACAAGCCGTCTATGGTGGAAATTCGTCCAGGTCACTATGTTTGGGCCAATCAAGCAGAACTTGCTCGTTACAAGGAAGCTCTTAAAAAATAAACAGATTAAGAGAGGACCGAAAGGTCTTCTCATTTTTAATAGAAAAATTCCCCTTTCACTAGCTTGTAAAAGGGGAGCTTTATTGTGATTAGCGTTTGGACCAGGTACGTTTCATAAAGAGAAGCAAAATGGGATAAATCTCTAGACGACCTGCAATCATTGCAAATGAGAGAAGGATTTTAGAGATGGGGCTAAAGATAGCAAAACTAGAAGTTGTACCTAGAATAGGTCCGATGTTATTGAAACAGCTGAAGACAGCACTGGTAACAACTAGAAAATCATTGTTATCTAGACTGACAATGAAGATAAGTGACAGTAAAATCATCACATAAATGACAAAATATTTTAGGACCTTGTGCTGGGTATCCTTATCAATCACAGTTTTATTGACATGTAGAGTCAATACGCGATGAGGAGATAAGATGGACAAGATCTGATTTTTTGCAATTTTTGAAAGGATGAGCCCTCTGATAACTTTGAGTCCACCTGCGGTTGATCCAGCAGAGCCACCGATTCCCATGAGGAAGAGGAGTATAAATTGGGAGAAGAGGGGCCAGTTGGTAATATCTCCGTAACCAAAACCAGTTGTTGTAATGATATTGGAGACCTGAAAGAGGGCCATTTCAAAGCTCTTAGAGACACCTTGGTAGAGGTGGAGCGTATTGAGAGTAATCAAGCCGGTAGAAACTAGGACAATGATTACATACGTGCGAAATTCTTCATCTCCAAAGAAAGCCTTAACCCGACGGAGCATGAGGTAGTAGTAGAGATTAAAGTTAACTCCAAAAACCAGAACTCCGATACTGATGAGATAGGTGATGAGTGAGCTGCCGTAGTGGGCAATTCCGTCGTTATAGACGGTGAAGCCACCGGTTCCTGCCGTTCCCATAGCGATGACAAAGCTATCAAATAGAGGCATGCCAGCTAGATAGTAGATGACTACAAAAAGTGAGAAGAGCCCTAAATAAAGCAGATAGAGAATCTGGGCAGTATTTTTCAGTTTGGATACAACCTTGCCAAAGACAGGCCCAGGGACCTCAGCCTTCATCACCTCTAAGTGACTATTCTTGGCATTGTCCATAATGGCAAGCGCGAAGACGAGTACCCCCATCCCTCCAATCAAGTGAGTAAAACTTCGCCAGAAGAGGAGGGATCGGCTGAGAACGGAGACATCTGTCAGAATGGTTGCTCCTGTAGTTGTAAAACCAGAACTGATTTCAAAGAAGGCATCGATGACACTTGGGATTTGTCCTGAAAAGACAAAGGGAAGCGCTCCAAAGAAAGACCACAGAATCCAACAGAGGGCGACGATTAAGACTCCCTCCTTAGTATAAATTCGCTGATTTTTGGGTTTCCGTAAAATTCCCAAGCTACCAAGAAGTATCAAAATCCCAATTGTTGTAAAGAGAGCTGTAAATACTTGGCTGGATTCTTGATAATAGGTTGCTACGCTAACAGGCACTAGGAGGAGAACGGCCTCAATCAAGAGAAGTTTTGAGAGGAGGTAACGAATCATACTTTTATTCATCTTTTACCTCTCAATCAGATCATAAATCTTGGTGATATTTGGTAATAAGGTCGTCACGAGTAACTGATCTCCTACCTCAAGTCTATCCTCTCCAGTAGGGAAGATTGTTTTTCCTTTTCGGATAATGGCTGCGATGAGAACCCCTTTCTTCAATTTCAGATGTGAAAGAGGTTTGGCAGTCATTTTATTAGCTTCCTTGATTTGGAATTGAAGAGTTTCAATTTGACCGTTTGCTAGATGGTGCATGGCTTGAAGGTCTGAGTATTGAGCGTTTACTCGACCACGGATAAAGTGCATAATGGTATCCACTGCAATGCTTTTGGGTGTGATGATACTTGAAAAATCAGGTGCATGGATAATCTCTAAAAGGCTAGTTCGATTCACCTTGGTGATATTCTTATGGACACCAACACGGTCTAAGAACATAGAGGTAATGATGTTTTCCTCATCAACTCCAGTCAAAGTTGCAACTGCATCATAGTTGGGAGCACTTTCCTCAAGCAAGATATCTTTGGCAGTTCCATCTCCCTGTACGATATAGAGATTTGGAAATTTTTCACTGAAGAGACGAGCTCTCTCAGGATTAATCTCGATAACTTTAGTGTCAATACGGCTATCTTTTAAAATGTCAAGTAGGTAATAAGCAATTTTTCCAGCACCAACGATGAGCAAGCTTTTCACTGTACGTGATTTGAAATAGTTATGGAAAAGCATCATATCCACACGATTCCCAGTAACAAAAATTCTATCTCTATCCTGAATGGTGATATCACCGCTCGGAATCATAAGTTGATGGTCTCGTTCCATAGCGCAGACAATGATATTGCCAAATTTTTTACGAAAATCTGAGATTGGCATTTGACAGAGACCACTGGAATCTTTGACAACAAACTCCATCAGGTTGACCCTTCCCCCTGAGAACCGCTCAACTGAGAGTGCATTCGGAAAATCAATGATATTTGAGATAGCACGGGCGGCTAGGAGTTCTGGGTTAACGATAAGTGAGAATCCAAGAATATTTTTCTCTTTGAAATAGGTATTGGAGTATTCAGGATTTCGCACTCGAACGATAGTCTCTTTAGCGCCCATTTTTTTAGCAAGTACTGCTGAAATCATATTCACTTCATCGTGTTCCGTTAGAGCGATAAAGATATCACACTCTTGAACGCCGGCTTGCTCTAAGATAGCAAAGTCTGCTCCATTTCCAAGGAGTTCCATGATATCAAAGCGACTGACAATATGATTGAGAACAGCCTCATCTTGTTCGATGAGGACAACGTCGTGTTTTTCTGCAACCAGTGAACGACAGAGGGCGAAACCGACTTTCCCTCCACCAACAAGGACAATTTTCATATAAAAACCCTACTTTTTCATGATGTAACTATCATACCCTTTTTTCGCAAAAAATGCACTTGCCAAGGCATTTTAGAGGATAAGAAAAGCCTTTTTTTAAGTGTTTAAAGATAAAATCGGTCACCTTTCATAGAAATGTCTATCATATGAAATGATTTCGCTCATTTAATATCCTTTCTCAGAAAAAGAATGACTAAGTATGGAAATATTATCAAAAAAATAAAAAAATCAAGTCATTTCTATTGACATTGGTTCTGAAAGTGTTATACTAAGAAAGTAGTTTCGCTGATTTACTTCAAACCTGTTGTGAGGTAAGTTAACGACGCCTTAACCACGCTGTTTGCTGAGCTTGACTCCGGGCAGTGTGGCTATTTTTTTGCAATGATAAAAGGAAGCCAATTATGACAAATCACATTGTTTTATTTGAACCTCAGATTCCACAAAATACTGGCAACATCGCGCGTACTTGTGCTGCGACCAATTCTCCCCTCCACATCATCAAACCAATGGGCTTTCCTATCGATGACCGCAAGATGAAGCGAGCAGGTTTGGATTACTGGGATAAGTTAGAGATTTATTTTTATGACAGTTTGGAAGATTTCATGTCTCAGATGAAGGGTAAACTCTATCTGATTTCAAAATTTGCGGAAAAGGTGTACTCTGAGGCAGATTTATCGACTGACGAAGACCATTATTTTCTCTTTGGACGTGAAGACAAGGGCTTGCCGGAGGACTTTATGCGAGACCATCCTGAGAAAGCTCTCCGTATCCCGATGAACGATGAACACGTCCGCAGTCTCAATGTTTCGAATACCGTATGCATGATTGTTTATGAAGCCCTCCGCCAGCAGAACTTTGCAGGTCTCGAACTCGTTCACACCTATGAAGCAGATAAATTGAAATAATCAAAATGCTTGCACTTGCAAGCGTTTTTTGTTATGATTAAAGGGTCTTCAGGGCTGGGTGTGATTCCCGACCGGCGGTGAATTTGACTAGCTATTTTGGCTTTCTCGTCGTTGTCTTATCTCGATATACTTTAAGTATTATCTTCGACTGCGACGCCTAGATTACTCCAAAATATCTTAGTTAAAGAAGTCCGCGAGCGCAAGCTGATGTGGTGTGATTCCACAACCGACAGTATAGTCTGGATGGGAGAAGACGAAAGAATAGCTTTGTCTGTTCTGATGAGTTTATAGATAAATTGCAACCGCTTGCTCAAAAGAGTGAGGGGGAACTTTTGGGATATAAAAAGTGAGAATAGATAGAGGGATCCTTTCCAACTTCTTCTGATTTTATAGAAAATTGGAGGAACCTGTTATGACAAACACACGTCGACTTTCGACCATTGCGATTTTATCAGCCATTTCATTTGTGCTGATGTACTTTGACTTTCCGCTCTTGCCAGCGGCAAGCTTCCTCAAGATCGAGTTTAGTATTTTGCCAGTCCTTGTGGGCTTGGTGGTGATGGATTTGCCTGCTGCTCTCGGGATTCTCTTGCTGCGATCACTCTTGAAGTTACTTCTCAATAGCCAGGGAGTGAATACTTACATTGGTTTGCCAATGAATATCGTAGCTTTGGGAGTTTTTGTTATCGCCTTTGGTTTGATTTGGAAAAAGGAACGTAGCACTCTTCGTTTCCTACTAGCATCTCTAGTGGGAACCATCGGATTGACTGCTGCTATGTTGGTTCTCAACTATGTTTATGCGGTTCCTTTGTACGCGCAGTTTGCCAACTTTGATATTGGAAAAATTTTGGGACTTTCCAACTACCTAATGACCATGGTTTTACCTTTTAACTTGATTGAGGGTGTAATATTTGCCGTTTCATTCTGGTTGTTATACGTCCTCTTGAAACCAACCTTAAAACATTATGAGAGATAAACAAACATTTTTAATGAAGGGCAGTTTTGCCCTTTTACTTTTCGTCCTTCTTGGCTATATGGTTAAGTTCTATCCTGAAACGCTGGTCGGTTTTGATCAACCGATTCAGACTGCTCTTCGTGGGGACTTGCCAGATTATTTGACAGTCCTATTCCGTGCGCTTACGCATTTGATTGATATCCCAGTAATCATTACCTGGGTTGCCATCGCAGCCTTTATCTTTTATCGTAAGCAGTGGAAGATAGAAAGCTACTTCATGGCGGGTAATCTAGCCTTAGCCGGTCTTTTAATCGTGACCTTTAAAAATATCTACCAGCGCCCACGGCCAGCTATTTTACACTTGGTAGAGGAGAAGGGATTTTCTTTTCCAAGTGGCCATTCTCTGGCTGTAACTTTGATGGTAGGGACTCTGATTGTCATTCTCAGTCAACGGATTAAAGATTCGGTTTGGAGAAAAATTGTGCAAATCGTCCTTGGCTTCTACCTAGTCAGTGTACTGGTGTCAAGGGTCTATCTGGGAGTTCACTATCCATCAGACGTCCTTGCCAGTCTCTGTGTGGGCTTGGGAGTCTTGTTTATCGAATTTCCCTTCTATGACAAGCTCCGCTTCCAATGGCGATTTAAAGGCAAGCAGAAGTGAGTATCGAATTCCCTTGAGGAGAAAGAAATGAAAGGGAAAGCAGATGAAACAGATCTTACAAATAGATAGTGCATTGCGTCTTGTTCCTTTTTATATTGAAATTAGTCTGGTCTAACTTGTTTTTTAACTAAAAATTTGATAAACTATGTAATAATCGAATAGAAATCCGCAAGACTAGTAACTCAAGGGAAGTATATCAGGGAGGAGAGCCATGACTGCAAGCTCTCTATATGAAAGCTGAGTGAATTCACTTGCGCATGGATTTAGAAATGAAGGTCTGACTTGTCAGATGAAACGGATGGTACCGCGTGTCAACGCTCCGAGTGGAGTTTTTGGCATGTGGTTTTCTTTTTATCTACGAGCGACTGATGGAGGAATTATGTCAACTATTGAAGAACAATTAAAAGCGCTTCGCGAAGAAACGCTGGCTAGCTTGAAGCAGATTACTGCTGAAAATGAAAAAGAGATGCAAGAATTACGTGTCTCTGTCCTTGGTAAAAAAGGGTCGCTTACTGAAATCCTTAAAGGGATGAAGGATGTATCGGCTGAAATGCGCCCTGTCATCGGGAAACACGTTAATGAAGCTCGTGATGTCTTGACAGCAGCCTTTGAGGAAACAGCGAAACTCTTGGAAGAAAAGAAAGTCGCAGCTCAACTTGCTAGTGAGAGCATCGATGTAACACTTCCAGGTCGTCCTGTTGCGGTTGGTCACCGTCATGTTCTTACACAAACCAGTGAAGAAATCGAAGATATTTTTATCGGGATGGGTTACCAAGTCGTGGATGGTTTTGAAGTGGAGCAAGACTACTATAACTTCGAGCGTATGAACCTTCCAAAAGATCACCCAGCTCGCGATATGCAGGATACTTTCTACATCACAGAAGAAATCTTGCTCCGTACTCACACGTCTCCAGTTCAGGCGCGTGCTATGGATGCTCATGATTTTTCAAAAGGTCCTTTGAAAATGATCTCACCGGGGCGCGTATTCCGTCGTGATACGGACGATGCAACCCACAGTCACCAATTCCACCAAATCGAAGGTTTGGTAGTTGGGAAAAACATCTCTATGGCTGACCTTCAAGGAACGCTTCAGTTGATCGTCCAAAAAATGTTCGGTGAAGAGCGCCAAATCCGTCTGCGTCCATCTTATTTCCCATTCACAGAGCCATCTGTTGAGGTGGATGTTTCTTGCTTCAAGTGTGGTGGAGAAGGCTGTAACGTATGTAAGAAAACAGGTTGGATTGAAATTATGGGGGCCGGTATGGTTCACCCACGTGTTCTTGAAATGAGTGGTATCGATGCAACTGTATACTCTGGATTTGCCTTTGGTCTTGGACAAGAGCGCGTAGCCATGCTCCGTTACGGAATTAACGATATCCGTGGATTCTACCAAGGAGATGTCCGCTTCTCAGAACAGTTTAAATAAGATTGAAACCTGAAACACAGTCCTATACAGTCCTAGTCATTTTCTCTCGATGAGAAGGTGAGGACTGACTCGAAGAAAAAGAAAGGAATTGAAAAGGTCTTACTTGGTGAGATCTTACAATCAGAATTATGCTTGTATCTTATAAATGGTTAAAAGAATTGGTGGACATTGATGTGCCATCACAAGAGTTGGCTGAAAAAATGTCAACTACGGGGATCGAGGTCGAAGGTGTCGAATCACCGGCTGCCGGTCTCTCAAAAATTGTCGTCGGTGAAGTCTTGTCTTGCGAAGATGTGCCAGAAACACACTTGCATGTCTGTCAGGTTAACGTTGGTGAAGAAGAAGCCCGTCAGATCGTTTGTGGTGCCCCAAATGTGCGTACTGGTATCAAGGTCATGGTGGCACTTCCAGGAGCTCGTATCGCGGATAATTACAAGATCAAAAAAGGGAAAATCCGTGGCTTGGAGTCACTTGGAATGATCTGTTCACTTGGTGAATTGGGAATTTCTGACTCAGTCGTACCAAAGGAATTTGCAGATGGTATTCAAATCTTGCCAGAAGATGCAGTACCAGGTGAGGAAGTCTTCTCTTACCTAGACTTGGATGACGAAATCATCGAACTTTCTATCACGCCAAACCGTGCAGACGCTCTATCTATGCGTGGAGTAGCGCACGAAGTAGCAGCCATCTATGACAAGGCAGTCAATTTTAAAGAATTTACTCTGACAGAAACAAATGAAGTTGCAGCAGACGCTCTTTCTGTAGGCATTAAGACAGACAAGGCACCATACTATGCAGCCCGTATCTTGGACAATGTGACCATCGCACCAAGTCCGCAATGGTTGCAAAATCTTCTTATGAACGAAGGTATCCGTCCCATCAATAATGTGGTCGACGTGACCAACTATATCCTACTCTATTTTGGTCAGCCTATGCATGCTTTTGATTTGGATACCTTTGAAGGCAATGACATCCGTGTGCGTGAAGCGCGTGCTGGTGAAAAATTGGTAACCTTGGACGGTGAAGAACGTGAGTTGGAAACAAATGACTTAGTCATCACTGTCGCAGACAAACCAGTAGCCCTTGCAGGTGTCATGGGTGGAGAGGCTACAGAAATCTCTGAAAAATCAAGTCGAGTTGTGTTAGAGGCAGCTGTTTTCAATGGCACATCCATTCGTAAGACTAGCGGACGCCTTAACCTTCGTTCGGAATCATCTTCTCGTTTTGAAAAAGGGATTAATGTGGCAACAGTCGATGAGGCCTTGGATGCTGCAGCGAGCATGATTGCAGAACTTGCAGGTGCGACGGTGCGTAAGGGAATCGTTTCAGCGGGTGAGCTTGACACTTCTGATGTAGAAGTTTCTTCAACCCTTGCAGACGTTAACCGCGTCCTTGGTACGGAGCTTTCCTATGCTGATGTGGAAGATGTCTTCCGTCGTCTTGGCTTTGGCCTTTCTGGCAATGCAGAAAGCTTTACAGTCAGCGTACCCCGTCGTCGTTGGGATATTACCATCGAAGCAGACCTCTTTGAAGAAATTGCCCGTATCTATGGTTATGATCGCTTGCCAACCAGTCTTCCAAAAGATGACGGTACAGCTGGTGAATTGACTGCGACACAAAAATTGCGCCGCCAAGTTCGTACGATCGCTGAAGGAGCAGGTTTGACAGAGATTATTACCTACGCTCTGACAACTCCTGAAAAAGCAGTTGAGTTTACGGCTCAACCAAGTAACCTTACAGAACTCATGTGGCCAATGACTGTGGACCGTTCTGTCCTCCGTCAAAATATGGTCTCAGGTATCCTTGATACCGTTGCCTACAACGTGGCTCGTAAGAACAAAAACTTGGCTCTTTACGAGATTGGAAAAGTCTTTGAACAAACAGGCAATCCAAAAGAAGAACTTCCAAACGAAATCAACAGTTTTGCCTTTGCCTTAACCGGCTTGGTTGCTGAAAAAGATTTCCAAACGGCAGCAGTTCCAGTTGATTTCTTCTACGCTAAGGGAATCCTAGAAGCGCTCTTTACTCGCTTGGGACTAGAAGTGACTTATACAGCAACCTCTGAAATCACTAGCCTCCACCCAGGACGTACAGCCGTGATTTCACTCGGTGACCAAGTTCTTGGTTTCCTTGGCCAAGTGCATCCAGTTACTGCCAAGGCTTACGATATCCCAGAAACGTATGTAGCGGAGCTCAACCTTTCAGCTATTGAAGCTGCCCTTCAACCAGCTGCTCCATTTGTGGAAATCACAAAATTCCCAGCAGTCAGCCGTGACGTGGCTCTACTCCTCAAGGCAGAAGTCACTCATCAAGAAGTTGTAGATGCTATCCAAGCTGCAGGCGTGAAACGTTTGACTGATATCAAACTCTTTGACGTCTTCTCAGGCGAAAAACTGGGAGTTGGCATGAAGTCAATGGCTTATAGCTTGACCTTCCAAAATCCAGAAGATAGCTTGACAGACGAAGAAGTCGCACGCTACATGGAAAAAATCCAAGCATCACTCGAAGAAAAAGTCAATGCAGAAGTGCGTTAACTCATCAATCCATCCTTCGGGGTGGATTTTTAGTTTTAAGAGAACAGTTCAGAAGAGAAAAGCGACAGTTGAGGAGAAAGACACCCTATCCAATTTTTAATGAGCTATACTAAACCTATTACTAGAGCGCTTAAAAACCTTAGATTTGGTAGATTTTTACTATAAATAATATCGATAAAAATGGACATAAAACGTTGTAAAGGCTATCAAAAAGGAGTATAATAAGTGCAACATATCTCGGAGGTGGAAGATGCTAGAAGTAAGAAATCTAGAGAAAAGTTTCGGTTCCAAGCAAGTCTTGTTTGGTGTCGATTTTCAGGCAAGTCCAGGACGGATTCTGGGCTTGGTCGGAAAAAATGGTGCTGGGAAAACAACGATTTTCCACAGTATGTTGAAATTTTTAGAGTATAAAGGAGAGATCAGTCTGGATGGACAGAAGATTCGTCAGGAGACCTACGCTCGGATTGGCTATCTGCCTGAGGAACGTAGCCTCATGCCCAAGTTGACAGTCCTTGAGCAAGTTCGCTACTTGGCTACTCTAAAGGGCATGGATGCTAAGGAGGTCAAGGAAAAACTCCCTCAATGGATGGAAAAATTGGAAGTGAAGGGCAAATTGACTGATAAAATCAAGAGTCTCTCCAAAGGGAATCAGCAGAAAATTCAGCTCATTATCACCCTGATCCATGAGCCAGACTTGATTATCCTGGATGAGCCTTTTAGTGGTTTGGACCCAGTCAATACCGAGTTGCTCAAACAGGTCATCTTGAAAGAGAAAGAGCGTGGTGCAATCATTATCTTTTCTGACCATGTCATGACCAATGTTGAGGAACTTTGCGATGATATTCTGATGATTCGAGATGGGCGTGTGGTCTTGCATGGACCTGTTCAGGATGTCCGTAATCAATATGGGAAAACACGTCTTTTTGTTTCAAGTGAACAAAGCAAGGAAGAACTGGAAAAACTTCCTCATGTCAAACAGGTGAGCTTGACCAAGCAAGGTAGTTGGAAATTGATCCTAGATGATGAGAGCGCTGGAAGGGAACTCTTCCCCATCCTCACTCAAGGTCAATATATCGCGACCTTTGACCAACAAGCTCCAACAATCGATGAAATCTTTAAACTAGAATCAGGGGTGGAAGTATGAGAAATATGTGGGTTGTAATGAAGGAAACCTATCTTCGACATGTCAAGTCGTGGAGTTTCTTCTTTATGGTGATTTCGCCGTTCCTCTTTTTAGCCTTATCTGTAGGAATTGGCTATCTCCAAGGGTCTTCTATGGCCAAGAATAGCAAGATAGCAGTAGTAACAACTGTGCCATCTGTGGAAGAAGGGCTCAAGGGTACCAATGGTATCAACTTTGATTATAAGGATGAAGCCAGTGCTCAAGCTGCTATCAAGGATGAGAAAATCAAGGGATACCTAACCATTGACCAAGAGGACAGCGTTCTCAAGGCCGTCTATCACGGTGAAACTTCTCTTGAAAGTGGCATCAAACTAGCAGTAACCAATAAGCTAAATGAACTGCAATACCAACTCAATCGTTCGGCAGCCAATTTGTCTCAAGAACAGGAAAAACGCCTGGCTCAAACTGTTGACTTTACTGAGAAGATTGATGAATCCAAAGAAAATAAAAAGATGGTCCAAACCATTGCGGCTGCGGGGCTTGGTTTCTTCCTTTATATGATCTTGATTACTTATGCTAGTGTCACTGCTCAGGAAGTGGCTAGCGAGAAAGGAACCAAAATCATGGAAGTGGTCTTCTCTAGTATCCGAGCTAGTCATTATTTCTACGCTCGCATGCTGGCTCTTCTTCTTGTGATTTTGACCCATATTGGCATTTACGTCGTGGGTGGGCTGGCTGCTATTCTGCTCTTTAAAGATATCCCTATCTTGGCACAATCTGGTATTTTAAACCATATAGGAGAGGCCTTCTCGCTCAATACCTTATTGTTTGTCTTGGTTAGTCTCTTTATGTACGTTGTTTTAGCAGCCTTCCTAGGCTCTATGGTTTCTCGCCCTGAGGATTCAGGAAAGGCCTTGTCGCCATTGATGATCTTGATTATAGCAGGATTTGTCGGTGTGACCTCTCTAGGTGCTGCTGGGGATAATTTAGTTCTGAAAATTGGTTCCTATATTCCTTTCATCTCGACCTTCTTTATGCCATTTAGAGCTATAAATGGGTATGCCAGTGGTCTGGAAGCTTGGATTTCGCTTGCCATAACGGTTGTTTTTGCAGTCACTGCAACAGCCTTTATCGGACGCATGTATGCTAGTCTAGTCCTTCAAACAGATGATTTGGGAATCTGGAAAACCTTTAAACGTGCCTTAGCTTATAAATAGGAAAGCCTCGCAAAAGCGAGGTTTTTCTAGATGTTAAACACTGAAATCGGCAAAAATATTTTTCATATCTATTGACTTTTAGTAGTGAAATTTGGTATGATAGTAGACGGTATTGTTTACCCCATTTGTAAGGCCCCGGAACCTTTCAAATACCTCGCGGACCGGAACATCCGCCCAGTAAACAAAAACGATATTCATATAGGAGAAATCATGAACAAAACTACATTCATGGCTAAACCAGGCCAAGTAGAACGCAAATGGTACGTTGTTGACGCAACTGATGTACCTCTTGGACGCCTTTCAGCAGTTGTTGCTAGCGTACTTCGCGGAAAAAACAAACCAACATTCACACCACACACTGATACAGGTGACTTCGTAATCGTTATCAATGCTGAAAAAGTTAAATTGACTGGTAAAAAAGCAACTGATAAGATCTACTACACTCACTCAAACCACCCAGGTGGATTGAAACAAATCTCTGCTGGTGAACTTCGTTCTAAAAATGCAGTACGTTTGATCGAAAAATCAGTTAAAGGTATGCTTCCACACAATACTCTTGGCCGCGCTCAAGGTATGAAATTGAAAGTATTCGTTGGAGCTGAGCACACTCACGCTGCACAACAACCAGAAGTTCTTGATATTTCAGGACTTATCTAAGGAAAGGAACAATAAAGTATGTCACAAGCACAATATGCAGGTACTGGACGTCGTAAAAACGCTGTTGCACGCGTTCGCCTTGTTCCAGGAACTGGTAAAATCACTGTTAACAAAAAAGATGTTGAAGAGTACATCCCACACGCTGACCTTCGTCTTGTAATCAACCAACCATTCGCAGTTACTTCAACTGTAGGTTCATACGACGTTTTCGTTAACGTTGTAGGTGGTGGATACGCTGGTCAATCAGGAGCTATCCGTCACGGTATCGCTCGTGCCCTTCTTCAAGTAGACCCAGACTTCCGCGATTCATTGAAACGCGCAGGACTTCTTACACGTGACTCACGTAAAGTTGAGCGTAAGAAACCAGGTCTTAAGAAAGCTCGTAAAGCATCACAATTCTCAAAACGTTAATCGACACGATTATATCAACGTTTACAGACATTCAAGAATTTACTCTTGGATGTCTTTTTTTGTTCAAAAAACTAAAGTTCACCCCAAAATTCACCCCAAGTTCACCCTATTGCTTTTTGAGACTTCTAAAGGCTATTTCTCCTGCTGTTTGATTTACTGTTTCTGTAGTATTGACATAAGTCTTCGTTATTTAGATGCCACTATGAGTAAGTGCTTCTGAAATAGCATTTAATGATGTTCCAGCCCGTCTTGCCAAAGTTGCTCCAGTGTGTTTTAATTTGTGAGGAGATGCTGGAGGAAGTTCCGGATGTCTTCTTCGAATAGTATTCATTCGATGATTAAGGTAATCAATATGAAGTGGAACGTTAATACCGTTTTTTCTATTATTGTATGTGAAAACGAATTGCTTTTCATTCTGTCTGATTCCAAACAGCTTTAGTTGCTTTTTTGTTCTATTTTCCAATTGGTCAGGATATTTATTAGTTCTTTAGGAGCTTTAAATAGAGTTTTTTTATTTCCTTTGGTTGATTTCAGATTCCCGAATTTGTCTAATGTTTGTTCAATGAGAATTTCATTTTTTTATAATTGATATGTTTCCATTGGAGAGCATAGGTTTCTGATTTTCTATCGCCTAAGAAAAAGGTGAGATAGAATATATGACTTTTTTTCTATAACAAAATAGGCTCCACAATTTCTACAGTAGTTTTACCCACTACAGAAATTATAGAGTCAGATGATTTTCAGTTAGTTCTTAGGAAGTAATTGGAAAGGAAATAGTCCAGAACAACTGTTCTGGACTATTTTTTTATCTTGAAAAATCAGTGACGCTTTTAAACGTTATTAAGAATCAATTTACATAATATTTATAAGTAATTTTTTCTATAAATAATAAAGTATGCCCTTGAACTTTTTTAGTATTCTAGCCTATAAAATATAGGGTATTGATGGAGACTTGTCATCTGAAATGAAATAATAGATCGTTAAGGGATAACAATTGATTTGAGAAGTGTTTGTCCTACTAAGTGATGAATGTGAATTCTGTGAATGGAGATGGCTCGAGTAAGTTTTAGAGGAAACTATTTAAGTAGGAGGCTAGAAAAATATGGGCGTTCAGTACTGTGAATTTATAAAAAGTTCAATTAAATTTTGGGATCCTTTATGGATTTTTTCACACAAGGTTGATCGTGAAAAAAAGAGAAGACCAGATGGTCTTCTCTACGGGGGAACTGAATAATTAGAAGGAATCGATCAAAGAGGGTTATTAGTCTTTAAAATTCCTTTGGAAGATGAGGAGAGACAAGATTGAAGTAATGACTGCCAAGAAGAGGAAGGCAGTTGCTTCTTGTTCCCCAGTTGCAGGGAGTAGTCTTTCCTTGTCTTCTTTGATTGTAGCTGTAACAGGAGCTTTTTCATCTTTTGCTGATGAATTATCTGTTACGGTTGGAGCAGGTTTTTCAGTCTCTCTTGGTAGAACATACTCAGGAAGAGTCACAACTGGTGGCGCTTCTGTTCCAACTGAGCTTTGTTTGCTACCTACCTCAATCACTCGATCTTGAGCTGGAGTTGCTTCTGTTTGGAGAACCTTGCGATTGTTACCATCCACTTCAACATACTCGACTAAGAGACCGTCTTTCCCTTCTGATAGAACTTGCTCTTTTCCTTTGTCTAATTGTGGGTTTTCGCGACGGATAGTCTTGAATGGTACGACCTTATTGACGATTTCCAAGCTTGGAAGTGTAAAGACAAGGTCTTTAACCCCTTCCTCAGGACTTGAAGAAGTGATTGGTTTCTCAGGTTGCGCTGGTTTTTCCGGTTGAGCAGGTTTTTCCGGTTGAACTGGATTCTCAGGTTGAGTTGGTTGTTCCGGTTGCGCTGGCTTTTCAGGCTGAGCCGGAGTTTCCGGTTGAGTTGGTTTTTCAGGCTGAGCTGGTTTCTCAGGTTGAGCCGGTTTCTCAGGCTGAACTGGAGTTTCCGGTTGAGTCGGTTTCTCAGGTTGCGCCGGTTTCTCAGGTTGCGCCGGTTTCTCAGGTTGAGTCGGCTTTTCAGGCTTGGCAGGTTGTTCCGGTTGCGCTGGAGTT
This sequence comes from Streptococcus oralis, assembly GCF_023109315.1. GTDB lineage: Bacteria > Bacillota > Bacilli > Lactobacillales > Streptococcaceae > Streptococcus > Streptococcus oralis_BS. Next base: position 113,505 of record NZ_JALDUF010000005.1, on the reverse strand, counting down.
TCCGGTTGCGCTGGTTTTTCAGGTTGAGCAGGTTTTTCCGGTTGAACTGGTTTTTCAGGCTGAACTGGTTTTTCAGGATGAGCTGGCTTTTCAGGCTGCGCTGGAGTTTCCGGTTGCGCTGGTTTCTCAGGTTGAGCAGGTTTTTCCGGTTGCGCTGGCTTTTCAGGCTGAGCCGGAGTTTCCGGTTGAGTTGGTTTTTCAGGCTGAGCTGGCTTTTCAGGTTGAGCAGGTTTTTCCGGTTGAACTGGATTCTCAGGTTGAGTCGGATTTTCAGGCTGAACAGGATTTTCCGGTTGCGCAGGTTTCTCAGGTTGCGCTGCTTCGAGTTTGTTGATTTGTTCGAGAGCAGTTTCTAGCGCTTTATTGACTGCTTCCTGAGTTTTAGCTTCTTGGATTGCAGCAATGGCTTGGTCAGCAATTTCTAATAATTTCTTCTTAGCTTCCTTGTTGGATCCAAGCTCAGCGACTTTTTTCTCGATAGCTTTTGTCAAGCTGTCCATAGCCTTATCATACTCAATTTCAGGTTGTTTTGGTTCAGCTGGTTTCTCAGGCTGGTCAGGTTTCTCAGGTTCTTCAGGCTGTTCCGGTTGATCTGGACTAGGTTCCTCTTGCCCTCTTTGATAGTTCTCGTCCTTGGAAAGGATATCTTGTAAGGCGCTGACCGTCAACATGACTTCTTGAACATCTACAGCTTCAGCACTGAGTTGGTTTCTCAATTTTTCTAGATTTGCTTGGAAAGCTTGGCGTGCAGTAGCCGTATTTTTCAAGCCTGCTGGATCAAAGTTGGACAGATCATCTTTCCATTTAGAGATAGACTGGATGATATCTGCCTTGCTGTAGAGTTCGCTACCTTCGCCACGAGTGATGAATTGGTCTACCTGAATACCGATATTTTGAGACAAATCGTTTCGATCAGGATCTAGCTGAAGGGTGACTGCGTGCAAGTTTTCGTCCAGACCTCTTAGGCTAACCAGAGTTTGATTGCCTTGGCGTTGGGCTGCACGACCGCTAAAGTATTTCTTCCCATCAATAGTTGAAGCATTTCCCATGCCATCTTGGTAAGGAACTTCTTTGCCATCTAGGAAGACTTTGTAGATACCATGATTTGGATCAACATAGCCCTTGATATCAAGTCCAGTACCGTAGAAGTAGGCTGTGACAGTTGTCTTTTTCTTTTGCTCATCAGTTAAGCGGCCAAAGGAAGCCCAAGACTCCGTTTTTTGGTACTTGTCTGCCGAATTGGTTTCATGGTGCCAGCCAGGACTATAATCCAACTGACTAGCTTGGTCATCATAACTTGTTTGGTCCTTGATCAGCAATTCAGCTTTCATCACTTGGATGGTTGCATCAGTAGCGAAACCGAGCAGGGCACCATCAGTGACAGAAGTGAGCTTGGCTTTGAAGTCAAAGACAGAGTCGGCTTGTTCTGTAAAGTCAATCGTTGGGATGGTAACAGTCTTTTCTGTTTCTCCGTCTTTAAAGGTCACATCTTGAGTTGTATCTTGGTAAACTTTACCGTGAACTCCAGTTCCAGGTTCTGTGATGAAGCGAACAGTAGCAGCCCCCTTGCTTCCACCAACACGCTTAATCTTAACAGTGACGGGTTTTCCTTTTTCGACTTCGTAGTTGGTAGACTCGAGTTCAAACATCCCTTTGCTATCATTGTTTAGGGTGTAGATTCCTTCTGTAGCAATTGGTTCGCCTGTTTTATTTACAAGGGTAATAGTGTGTTGACCAGGCGCTAAATCGTCTGTTTCATATACTTTTTGGCTACGTTTACGGCTAGCATTCTTAGTTTGGACATCGGCAACCTTTTGACCATCAACGTAGACGGACATTTCTCCGTGACCTGGATCGACTGTAGAGACGACATAGGCCTTGGTTCCTGTGAAGGTATAGCTTACTTTGGCATCTTTTTGATTGGTCCACATAGAAGTGCCACGAACACCTTCAGATTCATTGTACCAAGTTGTTCCGGCTGTATCTGCCGTTGTGTTTGAGTGGTATTCCAGTCCAAGAGGGTAGCCATCTGTCTTTTCAATGCTGCTTGGTGTCTTATAGACTGAGAAGTTGGTCAAGATAGGAGTTGCTTGAGCACCGGTGATGGTCACACGGATTTTTTGTGCTTCAACAGGCTTGCCTTGAACCAAGCGACGGTAACCAACGGTCGAACCTTCGCCGTATGTCACCCAACGTCCGTTGATTTCGACTTCGATCTTGAAACCAGAGATACGTTGCCCTTTGGCGATATCTTCCTTGAGTTCAACGACGTCAAAGCGTCTCTTTTGGCCCAAATCAACTGTAAAGCTACCAGTTGTGGCATCATTTGAGAGCGCCCAGCTAGTGTCATCTTTACCGTCTGTGAGGTGACTTTCCTTGTAAAGGTGGTTTTGACGAGTAGAACTTGCTGTTACAGTCGCGCCTTTGGCAAAGTCAGTCGCATACATTTGGTCTAGGGTTGCCTTAAATTCCTTCAAGCGAGCCACATCCGCATCTGCAAATTTTCCTTCTTTATTTGGTGGAATATTGAGAAGGAGTGGCGTTCCACGACCAACAGACTTGAAGTAGATATCCATCAACTCTTTGAGTGATTTCGGCTGTTGATTGTCATGATAGAACCAGCCCGAACGGATCGAAACATCAGCTTCCCCTACAGAGTACATATCACCATCTGGGTCACCATGGTTGAGGTATTCATTTTTCACATCGTCTGTGATGTTGGCACGTTTGACTTTATGCCAGACAGGGTCGCCTGCAATACCACGTTCATTTCCGATCCAGCGAACGCTTGTCGGTTGAGCAGAGAAGATGGCGATATCTCCTTCAGCTTCTTTGATGTATTTGAACCATTCATCAAAGGTGTAGGTTACTTTTTGGGCACCGCTACCACGCGCACCGTCCATCCAAACCTCGATGAATTTTCCTTTATTACCGTATTTCGGATTTCCAAGGATTTCTTTCAGTTGGTTGAGATAGTATTGGTTGTATTCTTTTTCGGTTGCAACATGGTATTTTGGATGATTGGCATCCCATGGTGACAAGTAAACACCCATATTCATGTCATACTTGCTAGCAGACTTGGAAACTTCTTCGAGAAGGTCACCCTTTCCATCTTTCCATGGGCTAGCAGCTACGGTATGATTCGTATACTTAGAAGGGTAAGCAACGAAACCGTCGTGGTGTTTAACAACCATAATGGTTCGTTTGAAGCCAGTTTCCTTCAGGGTGCGAATCCATTGGTCTGTATCCAAGTTGGTTGGATTGAAGTATCGAGGGTCTTCTTTCCCATTTCCCCATTCCGAATTGGTATAAGTGTTCATTCCGTAGTGGATGAAGGCTGCTAATTCTTCCTTGTGGTAATCGAGTTGGGCCTTGCTTGGAAGAGGTCCATGATTGCCAATCTCAGTTTCTTTATCTTCTGGATGAGCAACTGGAGGAGTCGGAGTTGTTGGATTGGCTGTATCAGCGATTGGTTCGTATTCAAAGACGACTTCATTCACCCCTTTTTGCTGGATCCTTGCTTCCAAGCTAGCCTTAACTGGACGGTAGCCAGCAATGTCTTTTGCATGGAAGGTGTTGACAAAGGAAACCTCATACTCTTGACCGTCATTGTTATCAACTGTCGCTTCCGCTAGTTCAGTAGTGGTTCCTTTTTGACGGTAGTAAACTTTAAAAGAGCCTTTGTTGACTTTATAGACCACCTTGATGACACGTGTACCGGCAGGCGCTTTGCTGACAACATTGTGATCTTCAGCCCAAGTATCTTTTAGTTGTTTATTGACTGCTACGCCATCAATGGATACAATTTCGTACTTGTCTTTATTTTTTTGATAGAAGTCCGTTTTCTCGATTTCTTTTTTGAAATTGTAGTCAAATGGAGAATCAACAGCTGTCTGTTCGATAAAGGTATCATTATCTTTGACAGGATTTCCTTCCTCGTCTTCGTGTTGGATAAGGACACGACCGTATTCAACTCCCTTGGTCAAGGTAGCAATCCCATCTTGGTTAAAGGAATATTCGTTGCTTCCGATAACAGCTGTTTCGTTCCGAAGCATACGCCCCTCATCGGTAAAGTAGTAACGATTTCCGTTATCTCCTTGGTACCAGCCTTTCACACCATATTTGGCAATCATATCTTTAACCCATTTCAGTTGTTCAGGTGAAAGGACGAGTCCGCCACCAAAGCGATCTTTTTCAGGAACACCATTGTCAACGGTTCCGTGTTGGTGAACACCGAGAACTTTTCCTTGGCTATCCACAATCCCACCACCAGACAAACCAGATACAGAAGTGGTTTGGTAGGTGATACCGGTCGTTCCCTTATCATCATAGGACTCAACAGATCGAATAGTCCCGTCAGCCTTGTAAAGTTGGCCAGCTAGGATAGGCTGTTTCAACTCTTTTGAGCTCGAGTCAGTTGGGTAGCCAATCGTACTAATGGCTTCTCCTGGTTGATGCGTCTTGTGATCCGCTAAAGGTGCAAAGGTTGCTTCTTTGTTTGGGCTAGCAATTGGAAGAGGAATAGGAGCTTCTACAAGAGCAAGGTCGTTCTTATAACCTTTTCCAAACTCTTTCTTGTTCCAGAAATGGATGTCCTTTTCTCTGAATAAAACCGTAGTTCCAGAAGATGGCAGTGAGTTTTTCTTTTCGCTGTTTGAACCAACGTTATAGTAGAACTGGGCAGATTTTCCACCACGAATGTGACCTTCGCCAGTTTCTTTATTGGCCTCTAGGAAGTTATGAGCAACGGTAAGGATCAGGTTAGGGGCTACAAAGATTCCGGAGCCTGAAACGAGGTAGCGTTGTTCTCCTGCATTGTAAGTGCTGTAAACCATAGTAGCAGCAGTTGCAGGTTGTCCCTCGTAGTTGATGTGTTTGAGGTCTTGTCCACCGTTAATGATGGCACGGTTTCCGTTCTCAGTTTCTGTTGGAGCTTCTTCCTTGTCCTTTAGAATGCTCTTAGTTTCTACTTTTGGACTAGCTTTTTGGTCAACGATAGTAGTCGTATCGAGTTCTTTGACAGGTGTGTCGGGATAGGCACGGTCCTGAATGTCTTCAGGGAGCAAGTCAGCACTGTTAGTATCTGCAACAGGTGTTTCTTGTTTTTCGGCTTCTACACGACCTTCTTTTTTGACTGGTTCAGCCTTGGTCTCTTCTATATCTGCGACTTGTTTCATTTGCTGATCTAAATTGGATGTTGTGGCAGGAGACGTTTCGTCTGCACGCACGGTTCCAGAAGCAAAAAATGTCAGTCCGACGATAACAGATGCCACACCTACAGTCAACTTCCGAATGCTAAATGTTTGCCCTTTTTCAAAAAGGTATCGATTCATAATATACTCCTAGTTTTTAGAAAGGCAGTCAGCTACTGCCCAAGCCCAAGTCTGACTTGGTTACAACTTGATTTAATGAAAAACTCTCTGATAATTTGTAAGCCACCTTACCTCCTGTTTATAAAGCGCTTTCATTTTAAGATAAAAAAATTTAAAAGGTCATTCCTCCCTTAAAATGACTGAAAACTTTTAATATAACAAATATACTAAATTAATGAAAGAATTGCAATAGCAAAAAGCAAAAAAATAAATATAAATTAAAGAAAATCAGTTACTTTTTAAAGAAAAAACGCATCCTTTCAGGGCTCAAACTAAATGAAAGGATGCGTTTTAAAAAGAAATCAGAGTAATTTTTGAATGAACTCTTGGATGGTTTTGGGGTCTGTTTTGGAAGAGAAGCGCTCAAGGACTTTCCCATCTCGGCCAATGAGAAACTTAGCAAAATTCCATTCGATTCGTTTTCCTAGCGGGCCAGATTTCTGGTCTTTTAGCCAAACATAAAGAGGATCTGCCTCCTTGCCGTTGACCTTGATCTTGGCAAAGCGAGGGAAAGTGGTCTGGTAGTGTAGACTGCAGAAGCTATTGATTTCCTCTGCGCTGCCGGGTGCTTGTCCCATAAACTGATTGCAAGGGAAATCTAGGATTTCAAAGTCCTGATCTTGATAGCGTTCATAGAGTTCTTGAAGCCCCTGGTACTGGGGCGTTAAACCACATCCTGTAGCAGTGTTGACAATCAAGAGAACCTTGCCACGATAGCCCTCCAGGGGAGTTGCTTGGTTGTTTTGGTTCAAAACGGAAAAATCATATATACTGGTCATTTTTCTATATTCTCCTTATGCATTCCTGATTCAGAGTGTTTCATCTCGTGTTCCGATAAAAAGGCGTAGGTCATGGTTCCAAAGATGGCACCAATACCCAATCCCAACACTAGTAAAGGGAGCATTTTATAGAAGTGGGAGAGATTGTCCCAAAAGGTGTCGAGGGGAAGATGCTGAACAAAGAGTTTGTGAAAGGCTGATAAGACAAACAAGCCAATTGGAATGCTGATGAATACACCCCAGCTACGAAGGTTGATTTGGCTTTTGCTGTAGCTTTTGTGATGGATTTCGGACTGGTCATCCTTGTCTAAGTGTAAGTCGCGAACTGCTAGTCTCGCCCTAGACGAGAGGACGAAGATAAGTCCAAAATAGAGGTAGGGCATGGCATCTCGAACCAACTCTATGAAGCGTCCAAATAGGAGATAGAACAAGAAGAGTAGGAGGGAGGAGTAAACGATTTGGATCAAGGCGCGGGCACCAGCTCTATAGATCATCTCTTGGCGGCATTCATCAAAGGGGCCTTGTATGTGAAAGAATAGTTTGAGTAATCGAGTGGTGAAATCTTCTTTTTTCATGGAAGTGATCTCCTAAATGAGTGATTTTTGATTGACTTCTTTAAAGAGTTGATAGAGAGTATAGAAGTAAACAAAACTAAAAATGATACAGATTATTAGAAATACCAGGTATCTCCAATCCATAGGATTTGTTAAAAGTTGTGGAAAGGATACGAGGATAAAACAGAGAGATGCGTTTAGAAGACGTATTTTTTTTGATTGGATTTTCTGAAATCTCTGTCCCTTGTTCAATACAGGAAGGAATAAAAGAAAGATAATCAAGAAAGGATGCTCAATATGTCCAGAAAGTAGGAAAAAGGTAATAAAGATACTGATAAAAACATGAATGATCAGTAGTCTAGCTAGTGATTTCATAAGGCACCTCCTAGTCGTCTTCTTGGTCTTTCTTGGCTTTTCGAATGCGAAGAGAGACAACAATTTGCATCATCAGTCCAAAAAAGAACGCTCCCAGTATCGTTTTTAAAATATGTTTTGAATTCAGAAGAGAACTGATGAAATTTGGATTTTCACTGGTTAGGGTATCGATGAGTGGCATTATAAAAAATATCGCTATGCCAAAGAACAGACCTGCTTTCAGACCAGGTAAATGTAGCTGTTTACTTTCTTTTTGACTCAGCATTTCGGGATCAATAGCTGTGATGCCCGTTTTCTTGGTTTGAGAGATCACATAGAGGGCAGCTACCATCGAAATGCCAAACACCACGAGAGGATAACCGATAGCGACAATTTGCGGGTATTTATAAGCAAGAGCGAGCGGGATAAGATTGCCAAATGTCATCAGATAAAAGAGGACAATAAAGACCTGATTCCCGATACGATCGGCCTCGCGCCGTTTGTGTTCGTCAAGGGGACCAGAAATACCGTATATGCGTTTGATGAGTTTTTCAGTGAGAGTTTCTTTTTTCATTTGTTTGCTCCTTTTTTAAAAATCGTCTTCCCAAAAGAGGCTATTGAGGTCAGTTTGGAGGCTGCGGGCGAGGTTGAGACAGAGTTCTAGGGTTGGATTGTACTTGTCATTTTCAATCATGTTGATGGTCTGTCTCGAGACACCGATATCTTTGGCGAGCTCGAGCTGAGAAATGCCCAGTTCCTTGCGGAATTCTTTAACACGATTCATAGGCTCTCCTTTCTGATATGTCGTATATATTTGACTACATTATATTCTTTTGGGGATGAGATGTCAAGTATATATGACATATTTTTGAGAATTTTTTTCGAAGAAACTTGGCCTTGTCTGACAAGTGCAAGCTGGTCAGATTTGTGGTAAAATAGATAGGATATGACAAAAGAATTTCATCATGTAACGGTCTTGCTTCATGAAACGATTGATATGCTTGACGTAAAACCTGACGGTATCTACGTTGATGCGACTTTGGGCGGAGCAGGCCATAGCGAATATTTATTAAGTAAATTGAGCGAAAAAGGGCATCTCTATGCCTTCGACCAGGACCAGAATGCCATTGACAATGCGCAAAAACGGTTGGCACCCTATATCGAAAAGGGGATGGTAACCTTTATCAAGGACAACTTCCGTCATTTGCAGGCACGTTTGCTGGAGGCTGGTGTCCAGGAAATTGATGGAATTTGTTATGACTTGGGAGTGTCCAGTCCTCAGCTAGATCAGCGTGAACGTGGCTTTTCTTATAAAAAGGATGCGCCACTGGATATGCGGATGAATCAGGAAGCTCGTCTGACGGCCTATGAGGTGGTCAATCATTATGACTATCATGACCTGGTTCGGATCTTTTTCAAGTATGGTGAGGATAAGTTTTCTAAACAGATAGCTCGTAAGATTGAGCAAGCGCGTGAGGTGAAACCCATTGAGACGACGACGGAGTTGGCAGAGATTATCAAGTCGGCCAAGCCTGCCAAGGAGCTCAAGAAAAAGGGACACCCTGCCAAGCAGATTTTCCAGGCTATCCGAATCGAAGTCAATGATGAGCTGGGCGCTGCAGACGAATCCATCCAGCAGGCCATGGACATGCTGTCTCTGGATGGGAGAATCTCGGTCATTACCTTCCATTCGCTGGAAGACCGTTTGACCAAGCAACTATTTAAAGAAGCTTCAACAGTGGAAGTTCCGAAAGGCTTGCCCTTCATTCCAGATGACCTTAAGCCCAAGATGGAATTGGTATCCCGTAAGCCAATCTTGCCAAGTGCCGAAGAGCTAGAAGCCAACAATCGTTCGCATTCAGCTAAGTTGCGCGTGGCCAGAAAAATTTACAAGTAAGAGGAAAAACATGGCAGAAAGAATCGAAAAAACAAGCCAGTTATTGCAAACGAAGTTTAAAGGTTTTTCACGTGTGGAAAAGGCCTTCTATGTTTCGATTGCTGCAACAATGATTATCCTGGCAGTCAGCGTTGTGTTTATGCAGACCAAGCTATTACAAGTTCAGAATGAATTGACCAAGGTCAATGCTCAAATCGAAGAAAAGAAAACCGAGCTAGACGATGCCAAGCAAGAGGTCAATGAATTGATTCGTTCAGAACGTTTGAAAGAAATTGCAAACTCTAAGAATTTGCAGCTGAATAACGAGAATATCCGAGCAACGGAGTAAGAAATGAAACAGTGGAAAGAAAAAATCATCCGTTATGCCGTTCGTAATCGTAAATCTCCAGAAGAAAACCGCAGAAGAGTAGGGAAAAGCATAAGTTTATTGGCTGTCATACTCTTCGCTGTCTTTTTGGTCAACTTTGCGGTCATTATCGGAACGGGTAAAAAATTTGGTAAGGACTTGGTCAAAGAGGCCAAAAAGGTTCACCAAACAACCAAGACGATTCCAGCCAAGCGGGGAACCATCTATGATCGTAATGGTACGCCTATTGCTGAGGATGCGACATCTTATAATATCTATGCTATTATTGACAAGACCTACAAGTCAGCAACAGGCAAAATTCTCTATGTAGAGGACTCTCAATTTAATAAGGTAGCTGAAATTTTCCATAAGTATCTGGATATGGAGGAGTCCTATGTCAAAGAACAGCTTTCTCAGCCAGATCTAAAACAGGTATCTTTTGGTACCAAGGGAAATGGGATCACCTATGCCAATATGATGGCTATTAAAAATGATCTCAAAACTGCTGGCGTTGAGGGAGTTGACTTTACAACTAGCCCTAATCGCAGTTATCCCAATGGACAGTTTGCTTCATCCTTTATCGGTTTAGCGCAACTCCATGAAAATGAGGATGGCACCAAACGTTTGATTGGGACATCTGGATTGGAGAGTTCTTTAAATAGCATTCTGGCAGGTACAGATGGGATTATCACTTATGAGAAGGATCGTCTGGGAAACATTGTTCCGGGTACAGATCAAGCTTCTCAACAAACGGTAGATGGAAAGGATGTGTACACAACCCTTTCTAGTCCCTTGCAATCCTTTATGGAAACACAGATGGATGCCTTCCAGGAAAAGGTAAAAGGCAAGTATATGACGGCTACCTTGGTTAGCGCTAAAACAGGAGAAATCCTGGCTACGACGCAACGGCCTACCTTCAATGCCGATACCAAGGATGGCATCACAAAAGACTTTGTCTGGCGTGATATCCTCTATCAAAGTAACTATGAGCCAGGCTCCACCATGAAGGTGATGATGTTGGCCTCAGCTATTGATAACAATACCTTCCCTGGTGGGGAATACTTTAACAGTAGTGAATTGAAAATAGCAGATGCGACCATTCGAGACTGGGACGTCAATGAAGGATTGACCAGTGGTGGCACCATGACCTTCTCTCAAGGTTTTGCCCACTCAAGTAATATCGGGATGACCTTGCTTGAGCAAAAGATGGGAGATGCAACCTGGCTGGACTATCTCAATCGCTTTAAGTTTGGGGTGCCAACTCGTTTTGGTCTGACAGATGAGTACACAGGTCAATTACCTGCTGATAACATTGTCAATATTGCCATGAGTGCATTTGGACAAGGGATCTCTGTCACCCAGACCCAGATGCTTCGTGCCTTTACAGCCATTGCCAACGATGGGGTTATGTTGGAGCCGAAATTTATCAGTGCCCTCTATGATCCAAATGACCAGTCTGTCCGTAAGTCTCAAAAGGAAATTGTCGGAAATCCTGTGTCAAAAGCTGCAGCGTCCTCTACTCGGGAGCACATGGTCATGGTCGGAACAGATCCTGTCTACGGTACCATGTACAACCACAGTACAGGAAAACCAAATGTCAATGTTCCAGGTCAGAATGTTGCCCTGAAATCAGGGACTGCTCAGATTGCCGATGAGAAGAATGGCGGGTACCTGACAGGTGAAACCAACTATATCTTCTCTGTTGTGTCAATGCATCCTGCAGAAAATCCTGACTTTATCCTCTATGTGACGGTGCAACAGCCAGAGCATTATTCGGGCGTTCAGCTTGGGGAGTTTGCCAACCCAATCCTTGAGCGAGCTTCTGCTATGAAAGAATCCCTCAATCTTCAGTCAACTGCCAAGAGCTTGGATCAGGTCAGCAAGACGACCAGCTATGCTATGCCAGCTACCAAGGACTTTACTCCGGGTGACCTAGCAGAGGAATTGCGTCGTAACCTTGTCCAACCAATCGTTATCGGAACAGGAACAAAGATCAAGGAGCTCTCGGTTTCTGAAGGAGATAATTTGGAAGCCAATCAGCAAATCTTGATCCTGTCAGATAAGGTCGAAGAAATGCCTGATATGTATGGCTGGACAGATGAAAATGTGCAAACATTTGCCAAATGGCTAAATATAGAAGTTGAGTGGGAAGGTAGTGGCAAAACGGTCAAGAAACAAAGTGTCCGTGCCAATACAGCCCTCAAAGACATTAAAAAAATGAAAATAACTTTAGGAGATTAAGATGATTAGTTCCATTAGTGCTGGAGTTCTAGCCTTTCTATTGACCTTGATAGGTATTCCAGCCTTTATCCGATTTTATCGAAAAGCACAGATTACAGGACAGCAGATGCACGAGGATGTCAAGCAACACCAAGCTAAAGCTGGGACTCCAACCATGGGAGGTCTTGTCTTCCTGATCGTTGCAGTAGTAGTGAGCTTCCTTGTTGCTCTCTTTACCCAACAATTTACCAACAATGTAGGCATGATTTTGTTTATCTTGGTTTTGTATGGTTTGGTAGGCTTTTTGGATGACTTCCTCAAAATTTTCCGTAAGATCAACGAAGGATTGAATCCTAAACAAAAGCTTGCTCTCCAGTTGCTTGGAGGAGTGATTTTCTACCTCTTTTATGAGCGTGGTGGCGACATGCTTTCAGTCTTTGGCTACCAAGTTCATCTGGGAATTTTCTATATTTTCTTTGCCCTTTTCTGGCTAGTAGGTTTTTCAAATGCGGTGAATCTGACGGACGGGATTGACGGCTTAGCAAGTATTTCAGTGGTGATTAGCTTATCGGCCTACGGTGTAATTGCTTATATGCAAAATCAACTGGATATCCTTCTTGTGATTCTTGCCATGATTGGTGGTTTGCTAGGCTTCTTCGTCTTTAATCACAAGCCTGCCAAGGTCTTCATGGGAGATGTGGGAAGTTTGGCTTTAGGTGGGATGCTGGCAGCAATCTCTATGGCCCTCCACCAAGAATGGACCCTTTTACTGATTGGGATTATCTATGTCTTTGAGACAAGCTCTGTTATGATGCAGGTTACCTACTTCAAACTTAGTGGTGGAAAGCGTATTTTCCGTATGACACCTGTACATCATCATTTTGAGCTTGGAGGATTCTCAGGCAAGGGCAATCCTTGGAGTGAGTGGAAGGTTGACTTCTTCTTTTGGGGAGTTGGGCTTCTAGCAAGTCTCTTGACCTTAGCCTTTTTATACCTACTGTAAAACTAACTTTTGATGACAAAATAAAACAGGATGAAGGTGATTTTCATCCTGTTTTTGTGTGCTTAAAGGTTAGTTGGAGTCATCCTTTCTTCCTTTTAACATAAAAGTGGCTGTAAGGGCTAGGCTGAGTCCTGCTAAGAAGAGGAGTGGGTTGGACGCTTCTCCTGTTGCTGGAAGTTCTTCTTTAGAAGAATGATTTCCAGTTTTCGCAAGGATCGGACTAGCTGAAAGTTGTTCAGCCTCGTGTGCTAAGGTTTCTGCATCTGAAGTACTTGGTTTTTCCTCAGTGTTAGAGCTTGTTCCAGTTGCTTGATAGACGACAGCATAGGTACTGAAATGATTAGTGATGAATTCTACCTTTCCGTCTTGAACGGTGAAATCAAGGGCTTGCAACTCCTTGGTCGGAGTGATGTAGTAGATATTTTCTACGCTAGCTGAAATAGGCAAGCGAACTAAGACAGAGCCTTTTGGCTGCAAGCTATGATTGGTTGGATTTTTAAGCTGTAGATCGTAAGCATCATAGGTCTTGCCAAAGAGTTCTTGAGCTAGGACACGTCGGCTAGAAACGTGAGAAATTCCTTCTAAGTCGCTGGCTCCACCGATGATTTCTACTCCAGTTTCCTTATCTTTTAAGACTCGAACTGGATAATCAGGAAGGGTAAGGGTTGGAGCGGCCTGATCTCCCGGAGTTCCGAAAGTCTCGGTGTACTCAGGTTTTTCAACAATAGGTGGCACTTCTTGCCCTGCAGTCCCGATAGACTTATTGTATTCAGGTTTTTCAACAATAGGAGCTTCTTCTTGCCCCGCAGTTCCGATAGGCTCGGTGTACTCAGGTTTTTCAACAGTAGGCGCATCTTCTTGCCCTGCTGTTCCGATAGGTTCGGTGTATTCAGGAATTTCAACAGTAGGAGCTTCCTCTTGTCCTGCCGTTCCGATAGGCTCGGTGTATTCAGGAATTTCAACAGTAGGAGCTGGTTCGTCCCCCTTGCTTGTAGTTGGCTGCTTCTCATCTTTTTTAGTAAAGACGGCCACGATAGGGCTGCTTGTGGTATTTCCTTGGATGGTATAAACTTCAATGGCATTTCCAGCTTTGCGATTGGTTTCGTCAGGGATTGGGATTTGAACTTGATTGTCTTGGATTGATAGGATAGTCTGATCTCCACTTGTAACTAGATGCGTTTCATCCACTTTACGCAAAACTAGAGGATCTTTGACACCTGGGAAGGTCACTGCGATGGCTTCCCAATCTCCGGATGGTAGGCTTAAGGAAATGGTTTTGTCATTTTCCTTAAGAGGCGCGATGCTCGGGCTATCTAGACCAACAGCAGGGGCCTTGATGATATCAAAGGAGTCTAGAGAGATTTTCTTGCGACCTTCTGGCGAATCTGGGTCAACTTGTAATGTCAGGGTGTGCGGACCGTCAGTAAGGTTTGTAAATTCGCCAATAAAAGCTCTCTTTTCGGTTGCACCTGAAGTGTAGAAGTCTAGACTTGTCATTTCTTTGCCATCTAGTGTAACACGTGCTCGTCCAAGGGCAAGGCTCTTCAAGCCATAAATTCGAATACCTGTCCCTGTAAAGGAAATAGTTGCCTGAGCTTCTGAAGCTGCACTAGAGTCGCTGTTGTTAATATCAGCGTATTTTTCCGTACCACCGTAGAGTTCAGGGTCAGACCAGTCCTTAAACTGGGAGCCATACTGGATGCGTGAATCACGATCGTCCATTTTTTCAATCGTGTTGCCTGTTCCTGCTAGGATCTTGAAGTAGTCTAATGAAATTTTCGAGCGCTCACTACCACGTCCTTTGTGCTCACGTTTAACACTAAGAGTCAATGTGTGAGGTCCGTCTGACAATCCTGTGAAGCGACCGATGAGACTACCTTTTTCAGTTGCTCCAGCAGTATGGAAGTCAAGCTCTCCGACCTCTTTGCCATCAATTTTAGCAGTGGCAAGACCTAATTCAGACGATTTCAGTCCATAGATTTCGATACCAACGCCAGTGAAAGGAATGGTGGCAGTGAGGTCTTCGTCTGTGTAGTCTCCTTTTGAAAGGTCAGCAAATTTCTCTGTTCCTCCAAATAATTCTGAGTCTGCCCAGTTTCCAAAGGCAGCTCCGTACTGGATGCGGCTATCTCGGTCGTCCATCAACTCGCTATAGGTTTCAACAGTGGCCTGTTCAGACACTTGTGTGGAAAGCTCGCCCAGCATAGCCTTGACAGTATAGGTGTAGGCATGTTGAGGATCTAGTGCTCGGTCAATAAAGTGGGTTTGATTGGTTACAAATTCTCTGGTCGCAGAGGTTTGGCCAGTTTCGTCTTTCACTTGTCTTTGGATGACATAGTGGGTAGCGCCTTCTACTTGGTTAAAGGTGAGTTCGGCAGTGACTCCATTTTGTCGAACTGCTGTTAGACTGGTTACACGACCAGGGAAGTGTTCAAAGGTAATGACGTCACCTTTTTGTGTTGCAAGCTGGATACGATTATCTTTAAGGATCGTTGCCTTGACTGGTTTGCCATTGACCTTGATTTGGCTGGCTTCGATATTTGGATAGTCTACAATTAGGTCTCCACCGACATTTGAAAGGAAGGACAAGCTTTGCAGGTTTTTATCTTTCCACTTCATGCTAACTTCAAAGTTTCCTCGAGCAACCAAGCCAGAAACTTGACCGTCTTTCCAGGCATCTGGAAGAGCTGGTAATGGTGCAATATAGCCAGTGTGTGATTGAAGGAGCATTTCTGCCATCCCACTAGTTGCCCCAAAGTTTCCGTCGATTTGGAATGGTGCGTGGGTATCCCAAAGGTTTTCTAGGGTTGAGTACTTGAGCTGTTCAGCGAGTAGACGATGGGCACGGTTACCGTCTAAGAGACGGGCCCAAAGATTGATTTTATTGGCCTTAGACCAACCAGTACCACCATCTCCACGGTGGTTCAAGGTAGCACGCGCAGCCTCTAGGTATTCAGCCTGGTCCTTGCTAAAGAGCGTACCAGGGAAGAGCCCAACTAGATGGGAAACGTGGCGGTGGTTGTTTTCAATCCCTTCATTAGTGAATTGTGGACTGTCCTCCTCATACCATTCCTTGATACGTCCTTCTTTATTGATATGAAGGGGTTTTAGTTTGTCAAATTTAGCCTTAACCTCTGTGACTAAGTCTTGGTCGACTTTCAGATGGTTGGCAACTTCCATGTAGTCGTGGAATAGCTGCCAAACTAGCGACTGGTCAAAGGTATTTCCGATGGTAATGGTACCGTGTTCTGGTGAGTAGGATGGAGAAGACACCCAACGGTCACTGGCCTTGTCGTAGTGCAAGAAGGAGTTCCAGAACTTAGCTGTTTCCTTGAGCATAGGATAAATCTTCTCTTTGAGATAGGTCTCATCCTTGGTGAATTTATAGTAGTCATAGACATTCTGCATCATCCAAGCGTTGGCTGCTGGAGACCAACCCCAATAGTAATTCCAACCTGGAGTAGTCCAGCCAAATGGTGTTGCTTGAGTGTGGACCAGCCAACCATTTTCTTGTCCGTCTTTGGATTCGATACCAGCGTATTCTTTGGCAGCGATACGGCCATAATAGCGCATGTCGTCAATATAATTGATCATTGGTTTAGCTGTTTCAGCAAGGTTGCTCATGTAAGCTGGCCAATAGTTCATTTGCAAATTGACATTGAGGTGATAGTCAGCGTTCCAAGGTGGATTATCTACAGCATTCCAGACTCCTTGTAGGTTGGCAGGAAGGGCATCTGTCCGATCACGAGACGAACTGATGAGTAGATATCGGCCGTATTGGAAGAAGAGTTCTTCCAGCTTTTGCCCTTTACTAGGGTTATAGCTTTGAAGGGCCTCTTTTGTCGTTTGAGCTGTCTTGCTTCCACCTAGATTTAGTTTAACGCGATTAAAGAGACTTTGATAATCCTTGATATGGTCCTTTTTAAGTGTCTCGTAGTCTTTGGCCTTAGCGGCTTCTACAATCCCTTTAACCGTTTTTTCGAGGTCAATGTCTTTTCGATAGTTGGTCTTTGGATTTTGAGCAAAGTTTGTCTTGGCACTGAGATAGAGGGTCGCATAGCTTGCACCTGTAACGGTTAGAGTCTCATTCTGAACAGTCACCTTTCCGTCCGTTTTAATTCCTAGATAGGATGCAAATTTGAGGCCGTTATCTTTAACAGTTCCTTTTAGAAGAATTCCATTTTCATCTGTAGTAACATGTCCGTTCTTATAGTTGGAATATTCCCAAGAGTAATCACCATTAGCAAGCAAGTCCTCAGTCAAGCTGTTCCAAAGAGTAAAGTCAAGCGTCTTGTTTCCTTTTTTAGTCAAGTGGGTCACGGTGACATCATCAGGATAGCTGGAGAAGGTTTCGCGTTTGAAGGTCGTCCCATCTTGGGTGTAAGAAGTAGTCGTAGTGGCCTCTGTGATATCCAAACCACGGTGATAATCTGTTACGGTATCCAGCCCCTTTTTCTGGTTATTGAAGACCATGAAGATATCACCAAAGGCTAGGTAGCGACCATATTGGGGATTATTAGGCCCAACTAAATTTTGTTCAGCCAGTTGTTTGGCTTTTTGGCGGTCTCCATCTTCTAGAGCCTTACGAATTTCTGCTAAGACTTTGTAGCGATCCTTGTAGTTCCCACCATTATAGTCGGTGCTATCGGGCTGAGGACCTCCTGACCAGAGGGTCTTTTCGTTATACTGGATTCTTTCTTCACCGATTAGACCAAAGACCTTAGCTCCCATCTCACCATTCCCAACTGGAAGGGCTTGTTTTTCCCATCCATCATAAGAGGGAGCTGTTGGTTGATTGTAGTTGAGTTGATAGTTTTCTTGCTTTGTCACGGGCTGATCTGCTTTTTCAGGTTCCTTATTTTCTTTAGCTTCTACAATGGCTTCCTCACTAGCTTGACTATTTGTCGTCTGAGTCTCGTTAGCTGGCTTACTTTCGGAAACTACTGGACTTTCTGCTAGAGACGGATTTGTAGTTTCAGTCGCTTCAGCAGCTTTGGATTCACTATCAGGCTTAGTGATAGATTCGACAGAGGTTGGTTCAGTTTGTTTGACCTCAACACTGTCTGCGACTACAGTATGGTTGACTAGAAAAACAGCCCCCAGCAAAACAGAAGCAGTCCCAACCGTCAGCTTACGGATGCTATAGCGACAGGATTTCTCCCAAAATCTTTTGTCCATAGAAATCTCCTTTATGTTTTTGGAACCGTTTACATTTTGTAAAGCAAATCCCTATATTTTTGTTTCTATTTACCTCCCATTCTACTGGTCATCTAGCATTTGTCAATAGCTTTTTAGCAAGAGTCATATTTGTTGTTGTTTTTTCTTAAAATAGTAGAAGAAAGAGAGGAAAGGGTGGAATTATTCGTAATTTCATAGTTCAATCTGATTGTAAGACTAGCTTAGAATTGGCTTAACCCCCTCTTGAAAGCGTAAAACAAACTAGTCAGGAAAGTCACTTTGTGGTATAATATAGAAGACTCAAAAAGAAACAGGAGAAAAAGAATGGACTTACTTTTAGCAATTGTCTTGATTGTGCTAGCT
Organism: Streptococcus oralis; assembly: GCF_023109315.1. GTDB lineage: Bacteria > Bacillota > Bacilli > Lactobacillales > Streptococcaceae > Streptococcus > Streptococcus oralis_BS. Next base: position 95,439 of record NZ_JALDUF010000005.1, on the reverse strand, counting down.
TTTCTAGGAGGAGCTCTTGGAGGGATGTACTTGGTTCGTAAGCAAATCGAAAAAGAATTTGCGGACAACCCACGTTTGAACGCTGAGGCAGTTCGTGCTCTTTTGAGCGCAAATGGTCAAAAGCCAAGCGAAGCCAAGGTACAACAAGTTTACCACCAAATCATCCGCCAACAAAAAGCAGCTCTTGCTAACAATAAAAAGAAATAAATAGGAAAAGTCTGGGATGAAAGTTCCAGACTTCTCACTATGTTCAATAGTTTTCAAGGATAAGACTGTTTCCTTGCATTCTATTGATATTTGATTATGATTAAAAGAGAGGCAGTTGCCATTCTATCAAGCTGTCTATCCGTTTATTTAGGACGAGTAATCATGATGAACTATCAATCAGAAAAAAGACTAGAAAGAAGACTGTATGGATAATCGACCAATTGGTTTTTTGGATTCGGGTGTCGGGGGCTTGACCGTTGTTCGCGAGCTTATGCGCCAGCTTCCCCATGAAGAAATCGTCTATATTGGAGATTCGGCGCGGGCACCCTATGGTCCCCGTCCTGCTGAGCAAATCCGTGAATATACTTGGCAGTTGGTCAACTTTCTTTTGACCAAGGATGTCAAGATGATTGTCATTGCTTGCAACACTGCGACTGCAGTCGTCTGGGAAGAAATCAAGGCTCAACTAGACATTCCTGTCCTAGGTGTGATTTTGCCAGGAGCTTCGGCAGCCATCAAGTCCAGTCAAGGCGGGAAAATCGGAGTAATTGGAACACCCATGACGGTCCAATCAGACATCTATCGTCAAAAAATCCATGATCTGGATCCGGATTTACAGGTGGAGAGTTTGGCCTGTCCCAAGTTTGCTCCCTTGGTGGAGTCTGGTGCCCTGTCAACCAGTGTCACCAAGAAAGTGGTCTATGAAACCCTGCGTCCCTTGGTTGGAAAGGTGGATAGCCTGATTTTGGGTTGTACCCATTACCCACTCCTTCGCCCTATCATCCAAAATGTTATGGGACCAAAGGTTCAGCTCATCGATAGTGGGGCAGAGTGTGTGCGGGATATCTCGGTTTTGCTTAACTATTTTGAAATCAATCGTAGCCGAGATGCGGGACCTCTTCAACATCGTTTTTACACAACAGCCAATAGCCAAAGTTTTGCCCAAATTGGAGCAGAATGGCTGGAAAAAAAGATTCATGTGGAGCATGTAACTTTATGACAAACAAAATTTACGAATACAAGGATGACCAGGACTGGTATGTCGGTGTCTGGGATGTCTATGGAGGCATCTATAGCCTTATCAAAGATCCTCTCGAGCTTGATTTCATGGATTTAGCGCGGATTTTTCGTGACGAAGAAAATGGCTTTCCGATTACGATGACGGTGATGCGCTGGTCTTCTAACTTTCGTCTGCTCTCCTTTATCGTTGAGATTTTAAATGCAGAAGCAGGTCGCAATCTAGAAGTCATCCAACGTCAGGGAGCTCTGCTCTTGGTTGAAAATGGGCAACTCCTGCATGTAGAATTGCCTAAAGAAGGAGTCGATGTAGAAGCCTTCTTTGAAACTAGCAAGGTTAGAGAAACTCTGCTCATTGCGACTCGCAACGAAGGCAAGACCAAGGAATTCCGAGCTATCTTTGACAAGTTAGGCTACGACGTGGAAAACCTCAATGACTATCCAGATCTACCTGAAGTAGCAGAAACAGGCATGACCTTTGAAGAAAATGCCCGCCTCAAGGCAGAAACCATTTCCCAATTAACAGGAAAGATGGTTTTGGCAGACGACTCAGGTCTCAAAGTAGATGTCCTCGGTGGCTTGCCAGGTGTTTGGTCAGCCCGTTTTGCAGGAGTGGGAGCAACCGACCGTGAAAACAATGCCAAACTCTTGCACGAATTGGCCATGGTCTTTGATCTCAAGGACCGTTCGGCTCAATTCCACACAACCCTAGTCGTAGCTAGTCCAAACAAGGAAAGCTTGGTGGTTGAAGCTGACTGGCCAGGTTATATCAACTTTGAGCCCAAGGGCGAAAATGGCTTTGGTTATGATCCGCTCTTCCTTGTGGGAGAGACAGGCAAGTCCTCAGCTGAATTAACCCTTGAAGAAAAAAATAGCCAATCTCACCGCGCCTTAGCCGTTAAGAAACTTTTGGAGGTATTTCCATCATGGCAAAGCAAACCATCATTGTAATGAGTGACTCTCATGGAGATAGCTTGATTGTGGAAGAAATTCGTGACCGCTATCTAGGTAAAGTTGATGCCATTTTTCACGATGGTGACTCTGAACTCCGTCCAGACTCTCCGCTCTGGGAGGGCATCCATGTCGTCAAAGGAAACATGGACTTTTATGCTGGCTACCCAGAACGGTTGGTGACTCAACTTGGTCCGACCAAAATCATCCAGACCCATGGACACTTGTTTGATATCAATTTCAACTTTCAAAAGTTGGACTATTGGGCTCAGGAAGAAGAAGCGGACATCTGTCTTTATGGTCACTTACATGTGCCAAATGCTTGGATGGAAGGCAAAACACTCTTTTTAAATCCAGGCTCCATCAGCCAACCACGAGGGACTATCAGAGAATGCCTCTATGCCCGTGTAGAGATTGATGACAGCTATTTCAAAGTGGACTTTTTGACACGTAATCATGAGGTTTATCCAGGCTTGTCCAAGGAGTTTTCTCGATGATTGCCAAGGAATTTGAAGCATTTTTATTGGAGCAGGAAGAGACATTTCTTACCCCTGCTGAGAATCTAGCAGCCTTGATTGATACCCATAACGCTGACCATGCGATTTTAGTGTTGAGTCAAATTACCTATACCCGTATCCCTGTTGTGACCTTTGACAAACGCTTTGTCGGGACTATTGGTCTGAGAGACATTTTGGCTTATCAAATGGAGCAAGGTTTGACGGATGAGCAGATGGCAAAGACAGACATCGTCAATATGACTAAGACAGATGTGGCAGTCGTCGCTCCTGACTATAACATCACAGAAGTCCTCCATAAACTGGTGGATGAACCCTTCTTGCCAGTGGTAGATGATGAAGGGATTTTTCAAGGAATCATCACGCGCAAATCTATCCTCAAGGCCGTCAATGCTCTCTTGCATGACTTTAGTAAGGAATATGAGATTCGATGCAAATGAGAGATAGGATTTCAGCCTTTTTAGAGGGAAAACAGGGTTTGTCTGCCAATTCCAAGCAGTCTTATAAGTATGATCTGGAGCAATTTTTAGACATTGTGGGTGAACGGATTTCTGAGACTAGTCTTAAGATTTACCAAGCCCAGCTAGCCAATCTAAAAATCAGCGCCCAGAAGCGAAAACTTTCGGCCTGCAACCAATTTCTCTACTTTCTCTATCAAAAAGGTGAAGTGGACAGTTTTTACCGTCTGGAATTAGCCAAACAAGCTGAAAAGAAGACTGAAAAACCAGAGATTTTAGACCTAGACTCTTTTTGGCAGGAAAGTAATTATCCAGAAGGACGCTTGCTGGCGCTTCTTATCTTGGAGCTAGGGCTCTTGCCTAGTGAGATTTTAGCCCTTAAGGTTGCAGATATCAATCTGGATTTTCAAGTGTTGAGAATCAGCAAGGCTTCCCAACAGAGGATTGTCACCATACCCACGACCTTGACTCCAGAATTGGAACCCTTGATGGGGCAGACCTATCTCTTTGAAAGGGGTGGGAAAACCTATTCTCGTCAGTGGGCCTTTCGTCAGCTGGAGTCCTTTGTCAAGGAGAAGGGGTTCCCAGAACTATCAGCCCAAGCCCTACGGGAACAGTTCATTCTAAGACAAATAGAAAACAAGGTCGATTTGTACGAAATTGCAAAAAAACTAGGATTAAAAACAGTCCTGACCTTAGAAAAATATAGATAATGGATATTAAATTAAAAGATTTTGAAGGGCCCCTGGACTTACTCTTGCACCTGGTTTCTAAGTACCAGATGGATATCTACGATGTGCCTATCACAGAAGTTATCGAACAGTATCTAGCCTATGTCTCAACTCTGCAGGCCATGCGTCTGGAAGTGACGGGCGAGTATATGGTCATGGCTAGTCAGCTCATGCTGATCAAGAGTCGCAAGCTCTTGCCAAAGGTAGCAGAAGTGACAGACTTGGAGGATGACCTGGAGCAGGACCTTCTCTCTCAAATCGAAGAATACCGCAAGTTCAAGCTCCTTGGTGAGCACTTGGAGGCTAAGCACCAAGATCGGGCCCAGTACTATTCCAAAGCGCCAACAGAGTTGATTTACGAGGATGCGGAGCTTGTGCATGACAGGACGACCATTGACCTCTTTTTGGCTTTTTCAAATATCCTAGCCAAGAAAAAAGAGGAATTCGCTCAGAATCACACGACCATTTTGCGGGATGAGTATAAGATTGAGGACATGATGCTCATCGTAAAAGAGTCCTTGACTGGACGAGACCAGTTACGCCTGCAGGATTTGTTCAAGGAAGCCCAGAATGTTCAAGAGGTTATTACCCTCTTTTTGGCAACCCTAGAGTTAATCAAAACCCAGGAACTGATCCTCGTGCAAGAGGAGAGTTTCGGAGATATCTATCTCATGGAAAAGAAGGAAGAAAGTCAAGAGGCACAAAGCTAGACTTGATAGAGAGGAAAGATGAGTACTTTAGCAGAAATAGAAGCGCTCTTGTTTGTAGCAGGTGAAGATGGAATTCGAGTTCGCCAGTTGGCTGAACTCCTATCACTTCCCCCGACAGGCATCCAACAGAGTTTAGAAAAATTAGCCCAGAAGTATGAAAAAGACCAAGATTCGAGCTTGTCTCTGATTGAGACAGGTGGAGCTTACAGATTGGTCACCAAGCCTCAATTTGCAGCGATTTTGAAGGAATACTCCAAGGCACCAATCAACCAAAGTTTGTCTCGGGCTGCCCTTGAGACCTTGTCCATCATTGCCTACAAGCAACCGATTACCCGAATTGAGATTGATGCTATTCGTGGGGTCAACTCGAGTGGAGCCTTGGCAAAGTTGCAGGCTTTTGAATTGATAAGAGAAGATGGGAAAAAAGAAGTGTTGGGCCGCCCCAACCTCTATGTGACTACGGATTATTTCCTAGATTACATGGGGATCAATCATTTGGAAGAATTGCCAGTGATTGATGAGCTTGAGATTCAAGCCCAAGAAAGCCAATTATTTGGTGAAAGGATAGAAGAAGATGAGAATCAATAAATATATTGCCCACGCAGGTGTGGCCAGTAGGAGAAAAGCAGAAGAGCTGATCAAGCAAGGTTTGGTGACGGTCAACGGCCAAGTGGTGCGTGAACTAGCAACCACCATCAAGTCAGGTGACAAGGTTGAAGTTGAAGGACAACCTATCTACAACGAAGAAAAGGTCTACTATCTTCTCAATAAACCCCGCGGAGTGATTTCCAGTGTGACAGATGATAAAGGCCGCAAGACTGTTGTCGACCTCTTGCCCAATGTCAAAGAGCGCATCTATCCTGTGGGACGTTTGGACTGGGATACATCAGGTGTTTTGATTTTGACCAATGATGGGGATTTTACGGATGAGATGATTCACCCTCGTAATGAGATAGACAAGGTCTATGTCGCGCGTGTTAAAGGTGTGGCCAACAAAGAAAATCTCCGTCCCTTGACACGAGGAGTGGAGATTGATGGCAAGAAAACCAAGCCTGCTGTCTATGAGATTCTCAAAGTGGATCCAGTCAAAAATCGCTCAGTAGTGCAGTTGACCATCCATGAAGGGCGCAACCATCAGGTTAAAAAGATGTTTGAAGCTGTCGGTCTTCAAGTGGATAAGTTGTCACGGACACGTTTTGGGCACCTAGACTTGACAGGCCTTCGTCCGGGAGAATCTCGTCGCCTTAACAAAAAAGAAATCAGCCAACTACACACCATGGCTGTAACCAATAAATAATGAAACGAATCTTAATAGCGCCAGTGCGTTTTTACCAACGTTTTATTTCACCAGCCTTTCCACCTTCTTGTCGCTTTGAGCCTACTTGTTCCAACTATATGATTCAGGCTATTGAAAAACATGGCTTCAAGGGTGTTTTGATGGGCTTAGCTCGGATTTTTCGTTGTCATCCCTGGTCGAAAATAGGCAAAGATCCTGTGCCAGACCACTTTTCCCTCAAACGAAATCAAGAAGAAAAATAACCCAACATCAGGTCATGTTGGGTTTTCTTACTTATTTCAAAGCTTTTTGAGCGTCTTCGATCATGAGTTTGGTTGATTCAAGTCCGCCTCCGCTTAGGTACCAGAGGTCTGGTGTTAGTTGGATAATCTTGCCATTTTTAGCGGCAGGAGTTTCAGCGATGAGGGCATTTTCTAGAACGCCATCGTTGCTAGAGTTGTCACCACCGATGGCAAGGGTACGGTTGATGACAAAGAGGATGTCAGGATTGATTTCTTTGACACTTTCAAAACTGACTTCTTGTCCGTGGCGTGAGTCTTCAAATTGAGTATCAGTTGGCTTGAATTTCAAGGTTTGGTACAAGAAAGAGAAGCGCGATTGGGCACCAAAGGCTGCCATTTTCCCTTCATTGAGGAGGATAGCAAGGGCTTTTTTGTCAGAACTTTCGTTTTTAGTAGCGACTTCTTGGATGCTCTTGTCTAGCTTGGCCAATTCTTCCTTGGCTTTCTGTGTGCCTGTTTCACCAAAGGCGCTTGCTAAGGATTCGATATTAGTCTTGGTAGAAGTCCAGTAGTCGTCCTTGCCTGCTTGGAAGAGAACAGTCGGAGCGATTTCTTTGAACTTATCTACGAATTTTTGGGTACGAGGTGAAGCAATGATTAAATCCGGTTCAAGAGCAGCGATGGCTTCTAGGTCTGGCTCGACCATAGAACCAACATTTTTGACATTTCCTGCAAGATCTTTTAGGTAAGTCGGAACAGTTTTTGTAGGCATTCCGACGATATTTTTTTCAAATCCTAGCGCTCGAATAGTATCCGCAGCACCGAGGTCAAAGGTTACAATCTTTTCAGGAACCTTTGAAAGTTTGACCTCGTCTAGTGAACTTTTAATGGTTATCTCTGTTGGAGCAGAGCTACTTGTATCTGTCTGGCTAGTGCTTGAGTTTGTATTTGTACTACATGCACCAAGTAAGAGCAAGAAGCTGGCCACTAGGGCAGTGAAATAAAGTTTAAGGGATGTTTTCATGATTTTTCCTTTTTAAAATGTGATAACGATGTAAGGGGCTCTTAGATAGGCTTGTTAGCTAAGAGGCAGAGGGTTCTCTAACATGAATTCAGAATAGCTAGCTATAGATACAGATCTTTTTGCCATTGATATCAGCTAGCGTGATGGGGATCTCATAGAGTTGACTGAGCAGGTCAGCCTGCATGATTTGAGCAGTCGTTCCCTTGCAAAAGACTTGGCCGTCCTTGAAGGCAACAATTTCATCCGCATACTGACTAGCCATATTGATATCGTGTAGGACGATGATAACGGTCTTCCCTAGTTCCTCCACCAGTCGCTTGAGAATCTGCATCATGCTGACACTTTGCTTGATATCGAGATTATTGAGCGGTTCGTCTAGCAAGATAAAGTCTGTATCTTGGGCTAGTACCATGGCGATAAAGACACGTTGGAGCTGTCCACCAGACAGACTATCGATGTAGCGGTCTTTTAAGCTTGTCAGTTCCAGATAGTCCAGAGTTTCTCGGATTTTTCCCCAGTCTTCTGCTCTCAGTCGACCACGGCTGTAGGGAAAACGTCCAAAGCTGACCAATTCTTCAACAGTCAATTTGGCTTGGTAATTGATCTTCTGCTTTAGGATGGTGAGCTCTTTGGTCAGTTCTTGCGAATTCCAACTCTCGATTTCACGGCCTTTGATGCTGAGAATTCCCTGATCCTTCTTGGTCAGTCTGCTCATGATGGAGAGGAGAGTTGATTTTCCAGCACCATTTGGACCAATGAAAGCTGTCAGTTTCTGAGGACTGATTTCAAGGGAAATGTCTTGTAAAATATCCTGTTTTTGAATGGATTTGTCAATGTTTTCCAGTTTCACCGACGCGCCCTCCTGTAAAGTAAGATAAAGAATAAGAGACCTCCAACGCTCTCAATAATCATGCTGATGCGAATTTCCAGTGCAAAGACTCGTTCGATGAGGGCTTGCCCCAAAGTCAAACTAATAAATCCAATCAGAATGGCTACGATAAAGAGCAACTTGTGCCGATAATCTTTGACGATTAGGTAGGTAAGATTGGCCAGCATAAAGCCGAAGAAGGCCATAGGCCCTACCAAGGCAGTGGCTGTTGAGGTCAAGAGCACGATGCCCCAGAGGAGTTCTCTCTGTTCTTTTTCAACATCGAGTCCCAGTATCTGAGCCGTTTCTCTTTGCAGGTGCAAGACATCCAGAACGACTGCTTTTCGAAAGAAAAAGATTGTCAAGGCGAGGATGATCAGAGAACCGATGGCTAGGATGGAAGTGTTGAGATGCTGAAAGGAGGCAAAGAGACTGTTCTGCAGTTTATCGTATTCATTTGGATCCATCAGAACTTGTAGGAAGGTACTGATATTTCGAAAGAGACTTCCCAGGGCTAGGCAGATTAGCAGAATGAAAACCAGGTCTTGCTTCATCAGCGTCTTCAAGTAACCTTGTAAGGCGAGAAAGAAGAGGGATTGAAGCAGAAGCAAGACTAGAAATTCTAAGATAGGAGACTTCCCAAGCTGTAGAAATTTGCTTTCAAATATCAGTAGCAGGGTCTGTAGCAAGACATAGAAGGATTCGATTCCCAAAATACTTGGCGTCAGAAAGCGATTTTCCGTCAGGGTTTGAAAACTAATGGTCGAAATCCCTGTCGCGATGGCTACCAAGAGATAAACGATGATTTTTTGGGAACGCAGCTTCCAGGCAAAGGCAGACAGGTTAGTGATAGGCCAAAAGTAGAGGAGACAAGCTCCGATGGCCAGAATAATGAGAAGGCAGAAGAGCTTGGTATGTTTGCTTTTAAACTGCATCTTTTTGTCCCCCTCTCCATAGAAGTAGGATAAAGACGAGACTACCGATGATTCCTAGTAGGAGACTGACAGACAGCTCATAGGGCCGAATCAAGACTCGAGAGAGGATGTCACAGGCCAGAACCAGATTGGCACCGACCAGTGCGACGATGAGTTTGGTTTGGCTCAGATTATCTCCATAGCGCTTGCGGACAAGATTGGGAACGATGACCCCGAGAAATGGCAAGGCACCCACGGTAATCATGGTGACACTTGTCGTTAGCGCCACTAGAAAGAGGGCCAGCTTTTCAAGTAGGGAGTAGGAAATCCCTAAACTCTCACTGGTTTCCTTGCCCAGATTCATGATGGTGAAGGTTTGGGATAATTTCCAAACGGCTATCAGGATAATGAGGCCTAAGAAGAGCCACTCATACTGATGAGTCTGAATCATGGAGAAGGAGCCCTGGGTCCAAGCAGTCATACTCTGAACCAGATTGAAACGATAGGCGATAACTTCTGTGACAGAACCGATAATCCCACTATAGATGATCCCGATCAAGGGCAACATCCACCTTTCCTTTACAGAAAAAATAGTCATAAAGGCCAGGAAGAAGAGGGTAAATAAAATGGATGAGCCAAAAGCAAAGAGCATCTTTTGGGTCAGACTCGCAGACGGAAAGACAAAGAGGCTTAACACCATTCCCAGTTTAGCGGCTTCTGTGGTTCCGACTGTACTTGGAGCAGCGAATTGATTTTGAGTAATGGTCTGCATGAGGAGTCCTGCCATGCTCATACTGGAGGCTGCAAGGAGAATACTGATGGTTCTTGGAAGACGCGACTCTTGAAAGAGAAGCCAAGTCTGTTGGTCAAAAGCAAAGAATTTTTCCCAAGAAAAATCACTGGTTCCAATGGTAATGGAGAGAAAGACCAGGAGTAGAAGTAAGCCTGTTAAAATATGAGAGAGTTTCATGCCCCATCCTTTCATGTAGATTTGGTATAAAAATACCCTTGGAGATAATGTAACACGATTTTTTAATCTGTCAATAAATTTTCTGACAATTTAATGTAAAAAGAAAGAAAAATTTCTGAAATAATATCTATCCCTCTATTTTATAGGATAAACTAGTAAAAACTAATCCAATTTCCTACTATCCTTCTCCTATAAAAAGTGGTAAAATGGAGGACAGAAAGAAGGAACTGATATGACAACATTATTTTCAAAAATCAAAGAAGTAACAGAGCTTGCTGCGATCTCAGGCCACGAAGCGCCTGTTCGGACTTATCTTCGTGAAAAGTTGACACCGCACGTGGATGAAGTAGTGACAGATGGCTTAGGTGGTATTTTCGGTATCAAGCATTCAGAAGCTACGGATGCACCGCGTGTCTTGGTCGCTTCTCACATGGACGAAGTTGGTTTTATGGTCAGTGAGATTAGGCCAGATGGTACCTTCCGTGTCGTTGAAATCGGTGGTTGGAACCCTATGGTGGTCAGCAGTCAACGTTTTAAACTCTTTACTCGTGATGGTCGTGAAATTCCTGTGATCTCAGGTTCTGTCCCTCCACATTTGACACGTGGAACAGGTGGGCCAACCATGCCAGCTATTTCTGATATCATTTTTGATGGTGGTTTTGCAGACAAGGCTGAGGCAGAAAGTTTTGGCATCCGTCCTGGTGACACCATTGTCCCTGATAGTTCCGCTATCTTGACAGCCAATGAAAAAAATATCATCTCAAAAGCTTGGGACAACCGCTATGGTGTTCTTATGATTAGCGAGCTAGCAGAAGCCTTGTCAGGTCAAAAACTGGGAAATGAACTCTATCTTGGTTCTAATGTCCAAGAAGAAGTTGGTCTGCGTGGTGCTCATACTTCCACAACCAAGTTTGACCCAGAAGTCTTTCTGGCAGTTGACTGTTCACCTGCTGGTGATGTTTATGGTGGTCAAGGCAAGATTGGGGATGGAACTTTGATTCGTTTCTATGATCCAGGTCACTTGCTCCTCCCAGGTATGAAGGATTTCCTTTTGACAACGGCTGAAGAAGCAGGTATCAAGTACCAATACTACTGTGGGAAAGGTGGAACAGACGCTGGAGCAGCTCATCTGAAAAATGGTGGTGTCCCATCTACAACTATCGGTGTTTGTGCCCGTTATATCCATTCTCACCAAACTCTCTACGCGATGGATGACTTCTTAGAAGCCCAAGCTTTCTTGCAAGCCTTGGTGAAAAAATTGGATCGTTCAACGGTTGATTTGATTAAACATTATTAAGCATAAGGGAGGTGGTCGGGATGGCAGAACCAAACCTAGAAAGCCTTATAAGAGATCTCTACAACCATGCTCGTCAGGGTTTGAGTGAAGATTTAGTTGCTGCTCTCTTAGAGACTGCTAAAAAACTACCCACTACAAATGAGCAATTACTAGCAGTCCGACTCTCAGGACTGGTCACCCGTGAATTGCTTCTAAATCCCAAGCACCCAGCACCAGAGTTGATCAACTTGGCGCGTTTTATCAAAAGAGAAGAAGCCAAGTACAGGGGCACTGCAGTTTCTGCTATCATGTTTGGTGAACTCTTTAAGATGCTTTGATTCACAATGGAATCAAAGCTTTTTTATATATGCTCCAAAGGAAATTCTTAATGAGGAGACAAAAAAAGCCATCCCATTCAGGATAGCTTCTTGGTACTTATACTCAATGAAAATCAAAGAGCAAACTAGGAAACTAACCGCAGGCTGTACTTGAGTACGGCAAGGCGACGTTGACGTGGTTTGAAGAGATTTTCGAAGAGTGTTAGATTTGTTCAGCAATGACCTTTTCAGCTAGGTTCATAGCATGGTCAGATACACGAGTGTAGTGGGAAATGATGTCGATAAAGTTGACTCCAGCTTGTGTAGAACACTCACCTTTGTTAAGGCGTTTGATGTGAGTCTTTCTGAGAACGCGTTCCATATTGTTGATTTCTTTATGGCGTTCAATCAGACTTTGAGCTTTTTCAATATCATTGTTTTCCACACTATCAAGGGCATCCTTGATGAATGCGGTTGTTGCTTGATAAATCTCAGCTAATTCCTCTAAAGCAGCATCAGAAAATTGAACATTCTTACGTTGAAGGTAGTCTGTTAGGTTGAGCAAGCCTTCTGCGTGGTCCCCAATCCGTTCCAAATCACGAGATGAATCCAGGATGTTGGTCAAGACTTCACTTTCCTTTTGACTCAAGGATTCGCTTGAGAGTCTGATGAGGTAACGAGTGAGTTTTTCATCGATGGTATTGATGGCTTCCTCTGTCTTGTGCCCTTTTTCAGCTACCTTTTCATCCAAACCGATGATATAGGTATAAGAAAGGTCAAAAGCTTTAGCTGCATAGTTCCCTAAGTGCAAGAGTTCTTTTTTGGCATTTCCTAGAGCGATAGAAGGAGATTGCTGGATAAGTTGCTCGTCGAGATAGAGGGGCTCGTACTTGACAACCTCGTCTTCACCAGGGATGAGCTTGGTTACAAAGTAGGCCAAGGCTCCGATGAATGGAAATTGTACAATGGTGTTACTTACGTTAAAGGCACCGTGAGAGAAGGCGATGGTCATCTCAGGTGAGAGATGAAGTAAAGCTTGGAAATACTCGATCATAGCAGTGAAGGGGCCTAATAGGATTAAGCAAAGAATAGTTCCTAGAACGTTAAAGGTAACGTGGGTTGCCGCAACGCGCTTTGCAGAGACATTGGCTCCAGCTGCCGCAATGATAACGGTTAAGGTTGTCCCGATATTATCCCCGAAGAGAACTGGTAGTGAACCTTTAAGGTCAAGGAACCCACCTGCATAGAGGCCTTGCAAAATCCCGATTGTAGCCGAGGAAGCCTGGATGAGGACGGTAATCACTGCACCAGCTACCACTCCTAAAATAGGATTTTGTCCCAAGGTTACCATATATTCCTTGAATTGTGGTAAATCTTTAAGAGGACTCATACCGGCACTGATGAGGTTAAGGGCGTAGAAGATTCCCCCAACACCAAACAGGATGCGCCCGATATTGTTTGCTGTTCTGTTTTTTGTGAAGAAGAGGAACATAGTTCCAAGGAAAATCAAGGGTAAAGCATACTCGCCTAGTTTGAAACCGATGATAAAGGAAGTAACAGTGGTTCCGATGTTGGCTCCCATGATAATTCCGATAGCCTGTCTAAGAGTGAGAAGACTAGCGCTGACCAGTCCGACCGTGATAACTGTAACCCCCGTACTTGACTGAATCAGGGCAGTCACGACAATCCCGACTAGAACACCTAAAAAGGGATTGCTAGTGTACTTGTCAATGTAAAAACGAAGGCGATCTCCAGCAGCTTGTTGCAAACCGTCTCCCATGGTCTTGATACTGTATAAAAACAGTCCTAGACCTCCTAAAAAGTGAAATAAAATTTCCTGCCAATTAATGGACATTTCTTTTTCCTCCGGAAAATAATAACGGAATTTCTCCTATTCTATTTTAAAGGATAAAAGTAAATCTCACAAGTGTTTAGCTGAAATTTTCATAAGAAACAAGAACTTTCTTTTAAAATGAGAGATAGATTCCCTTTAAGATAGATGATTTATAGGATTGTGTCCAAATTTTACTGATTATTATCCTAGTTATAGTTTTTATGTTAAATAGATTGACATCGCTTTCATATAGGATAAAATGAAGATGATCCTGTTCTGGTGGTGTGCACTGAGAACAGTTACTTTTTATCAAAAAGTAAAGCGCTTACTTTATATTTTATTAGGAGGATAAGATGAAAGATCTATTTTTTGAAAAACGTTGCCGTTACAGTATTCGTAAGCTGTCAATCGGGGCTTGTTCCTTAATGATTGGTTCAGCTCTATTCGCGAGCCCAGCTCTTGCCGAACAGGTCGCTGTCCCTGAAACAGCTACTAATACGAGCGCCCAAGCTACAAGCACTAATGAGACAACTAATCCAGATACTGCAGCTATCGAAAAACAATTATCGGAAACAGAGAACAAAGTAGCTGAGCAACCAATTTCAGAAAGCACTCCAGCAATAACGGATTTGGTTAATGAAAAAGAAGAAGCAAAGCCAACTCCGACAGATAAAGCTGAAAAACCTGCTCAACCAACTGAAAAAGAAGAAGTCAAACCAGCGGAAGCTCCTCAAGTAGCTGAGAAGAAAGCCGACAAATCGACTCTAGCAGACGTTCCTAAAAATGAAGAAAAGAGTCTCCGACCAAAAGAAATCAAATTTGATACATGGGAAGATTTGTTGAAATGGGAACCGGGTGCGCGTGAGGATGATCCCATTAACCGTTCCTCAGTTGAACTCGCCAAGCGCCATAGAGGTCAGTTGGTCAATGAAAAAGCAAGCAGAAGAGCCAAGGTTCAAGCGCTGGCAAATACCAACTCGAAAGCTAAAGACCACGCTTCTGTTGGTGGAGAAGAATTCAAGGCCTATGCTTTTGACTACTGGCAATACTTGGATTCAATGGTCTTCTGGGAAGGACTAGTCCCTACTCCAGATGTCATTGATGCCGGTCACCGCAACGGAGTTCCCGTTTATGGAACCCTCTTTTTCAACTGGTCAAACAGCATTGCTGACCAAGAGAAATTTGCAGCTGCCTTGAAACAAGACGCAGATAGCACCTTCCCTATCGCACGAAAACTTGTCGATCTTGCTAAGTATTACGGATTTGATGGCTATTTCATCAATCAGGAAACAACGGGTGAATTGGTAGAACCTCTTGGTGAAAAAATGCGCCAATTCATGCTCTATACAAAGGAATATGCAGCTAAGGTCAACCACCCAATCAAGTATGCTTGGTACGATGCCATGACCTACAAATACGGTCGTTACCACGAAGATGGTCTAGGTGATTACAACTACCAGTTCATGCAAAAAGAAGGAGACAAAGTCCCTGCAGACCAATTTTTTGCCAATTTCAACTGGAACAAGGAAAAGAATGACCACTCCGTAGAGATGGCCAAATGGCTAGAACGTAGCCAGTATGATGTCTTTGCAGGCTTGGAATTGCAACAAGGTGGCTCTTATAAGACCAAAGTCAAATGGGATGCCCTCTTAGATGAAAAAGGCAAGTTGCGTTTGTCACTTGGACTTTTTGCACCAGATACGATTACCAGTCTAGGAAAAACAGGCGAAGACTACCATAAGAACGAAGATATCTTTTTTACAGGATACCAAGGAGATCCAACGGCTCAAAAACCAGCAGATAAAGAGTGGTATGGAATTGCCAATTTAGTTGCTGACCGCACACCAGCAGTTGGCCGAACCTTCACGACCTCCTTTAATACAGGTCATGGTAGAAAATGGTTTGTAGACGGTAAAGTTTCTAAGGATTCTGAGTGGAACTACCGTTCTGTTTCTGGTGTCTTGCCAACATGGCGCTGGTGGCAGACTTCGACAGGGGAAAAACTTCGTGCAGAATATGACTTTACAGATGCCTACAATGGAGGAAACTCCCTTAAATTCTCAGGCGATGTAGCTGGTAAGACGGACCAGGATGTGAATTTGTATTCTACCAAACTAGAAGTAACAGAGAAAACCAAACTTCGTGTTGCCCACAAGGGAGGAAAAGGCTCTAAAGTTTATATGGCTTTCTCTACAACACCAGACTACAAATTTGAGGATGCAGCCGCATGGAAAGAGCTAACACTTTCTGATAACTGGAAGAATGAAGAATTTGACCTTAGCTCACTAGCAGGTAAAACCATCTATGCAGTCAAACTCTTCTTCGAACATGAAGGGGCTGTAAAAGATTATCAGTTCAACCTAGGACAATTAACAATTTCGGACAATCACCAAGCACCACAAGCGCCGACGGGGCTATCTGTGGTGAAACAATCTCTTAAAAATGCCCAAGAAGCTGAAGCAGTGATCCAATTTGCGGGTAACCAAGATGCAGACTTCTATGAAGTCTACGAAAAAGATGGAGATAACTGGCGTTTGTTGACAGGATCATCTGCTTCAACCATCTACTTGCCAAAAGTTAGCCGTTCTGCTAATGCGACTGGTACGACTCAGGAACTGAAAGTCGTTGCAGTTGGTAAAAATGGCCTTCGTTCCGAAGCTGCGACGGCATCCTTTAACTGGGGGATGACAGTTCAGGATACGACTCTTCCAAGACCTTTGGCTGAAAATATTGTTCCAGGGGCAACGGTTATTGGTAGCACTTTCCCGAATACTGAAGGCGGCGAAGGTATCGAAGGTATGTTGAACGGTACCATTACTAGCTTGTCAGATAAGTGGTCTTCAGCTCAGTTGAGCGGTAGTGTGGATATTCGCTTGACCAAGCCACGTACCGTTGTTAGATGGGTCATGGATCATGCGGGAGCTGGTGGTGAGTCTGTCAACGATGGTTTGATGAACACCAAAGACTTTGATCTTTACTACAAGGATACAGATGGTGAGTGGAAACTAGCTAAGGAAGTCCGTGGCAACAAAGCACACGTGACAGATATCACTCTTGACAAACCAATTACTGCCCAAGACTGGCGCCTAAAAGTTATCACTTCAGATAACGGAACACCTTGGAAAGCCATTCGTATCTATAACTGGAAGATGTACGAAACCTTGGATACAGAAAGCCAAAATATTCCAATGGCTAAGGTAACCGCTCGTTCACTTGGAAACCATCAAGTTCAACTCGGCTTCTCTGATGTTCCAGCGGGTGCAACCATCACCGTTTACGACAAGGCAGATTCACAAACGCCAATTGCAACTTTGAAGTCTGAAAATGGTGGCGACCTAGCAACAGCACCATTGGCCTTTGACAAGCAACCAAATCTACTCTATTATCGTACCCAACTACCTGGTAAAGAAATCAGTAACACATTGGCAGTAGCGATTCCGCAGGATGAAAGAAAAATTGCTGCAGTTAGCCTTGAAAAAGGGCCTAAGAAGACAGTTTACAAAGAGGGAGAAAAACTTGACCTCAGAGGCGGAACCCTCCGTGTTCAGTACGAAGGGGGACAAGCTGATGAGCTGATTAACCTTACTCACTCAGGTGTGACAGTATCTGGCTACGACGCTCATCAAAAAGGGGAACAAAAGCTCACAGTTAGCTATCTTGGACTTCCAGTTACTGGTGACTTAAAGGTACAAGTGACAGGTCAAGATGAAGGAAAACCGAAAGAAGTAGCAGGTTTGTACATTACTCAGAAACCGAAAACAGACTATCTAGTAGGAGAGCAACTGGATCTTGCAGAAGGTCGCTTCGGTGTTCTCTATGATGATGAGACAGAAGAAAGCCATGCCTTCACAGATCAAGGTGTTGAAATTACGGGCTACGATGCTCAAAAGACTGGTCGTCAGACCTTGACCTTGCATTACAAGGGGCACACCGCTGAGTTTGATGTCTTGGTTTCTCCAAAAGCAGCTGTCAACGATGAGTACCTCAAACAAGAAATCACTGCAGCCCAAGGCCGTCAGTCAACCCTTGCCTACACCTTCTCTAGCGAGGACAAACAAGCAGCACTAGTAGAGAAGCTCACTGCAGCGAAAACTGTAGCAGAAAACCATAATGCTAGCCAAGAAGAAGTCAACCGGGCTTTGAATGAGTTGAAACAAGCAGGGACAGACTTGGATGGAAATCAACGTTATCGGACTGCTAGAGAAGAATTGGAAGGTTTGCTCGAATCCGTCCGTGAAAAAGATCCTAAAGCTGAGTTGATTGAACAAGCAGAAGCTTTGTTATCTTCACAAACGCCAACTCCTCAAGCATTTGCGGACATGAAAGAAAAGTTGAATAAGAAACTAGCTCCTACAGAAGAAAGTCACCATGTTGGAAGTATGGATCCAAATGAAGTGGCTCCAACGGTTGAGGCCCTCCCTGAACTAGTTATTGAAACTGAAACAACAGCCTTTGAACGTCAGGAGCGACCAAACTCCGAACTTCTCAAAGGACAACGTCGTGTTGTGCAAGCTGGAGTTGAAGGTCAAAATCGTCACTTTGTAGAAGTAGATGTCCAAGGTAAACGCACTCTACGTTCGACTGAGGTAGTCAAGGAAGCAATCCCAGAAATCACCGAAGTTGGTACAAAAGTTCTATCAAGTAACCAACCAGCTGAAGGTGTGAAAGATTTAGTTCTAGCAAATCCGAAACTGGAAATTGAAGAGGGAATAGTTTCCTTCGAACGTCAAGAACGACTAAACGCCGAGCTTCTCAAAGGACAACGCCGTGTTGTGCAAGCAGGTGTGGAAGGTCAAGTTCGTCGCTTTGTAGAAGTCGATGGTCAGGGCAAACGCACCCTTCATTCGACTGAGGTTCTTAAGGAAGCTATCCCAGAAATTGTTGAAGTAGGAACGAAAGAAGAGCAAGTCTCACAAACAAGGGATCAAGCGCTTTTAGCTACACCCGCAAAAGTTGAAGAAGCAAGCAAAGAGCTTCCAAATACTGGTGTAGAAACAGATGCCAGTCTAGTAGCTCTGGGACTTCTCGGAGCAATGAGTGGTTATGGCTTGCTTGCTAGAAAGAAGAAAGAAGACTAATCGATTTAGAATTCTTGGATTTCCTCATAAAAACTAAAAACAAGGTTTGGCTGCAGTCAAACCTTGTTTTGATTATTTTATCTCGCATTGATTACTTATTTGATAAGGTTTTTCTAGATTTGATTTTAAAAAATGCTAGTTTTAATTATAAGAAAGAACAAGAAAAGTTTAGGGTTTTTCTATCTCTTTTGTTGATTTTGTGATATAATTAACACGTATAAAAAAAGAAGGAGTCATATCTAATGGCAAAATTGACTGTTAAAGACGTTGACTTGAAAGGGAAAAAAGTTCTCGTTCGTGTTGACTTCAACGTACCTGTTAAAGATGGCGTGATTACTAATGACAACCGTATCACTGCAGCTCTTCCAACTATCAAGTACATCCTTGAACAAGGTGGACGTGCAATCCTCTTCTCTCACCTTGGACGTGTAAAAGAAGAAGCAGACAAAGA
This sequence comes from Streptococcus oralis, assembly GCF_023109315.1. GTDB lineage: Bacteria > Bacillota > Bacilli > Lactobacillales > Streptococcaceae > Streptococcus > Streptococcus oralis_BS. Next base: position 76,600 of record NZ_JALDUF010000005.1, on the reverse strand, counting down.
AGGTAAATCACTCGCTCCTGTAGCTGCTGACTTGGCTGCTAAATTGGGACAAGAAGTTAAATTTATCCCAGGTGTTACACGTGGTGCTGAATTGGAAGCAGCAATCAACGCTCTTGAAGATGGACAAGTTCTCTTGGTTGAAAACACTCGTTTCGAAGATGTTGATGGCAAGAAAGAATCTAAAAATGATCCTGAACTTGGTAAATACTGGGCATCACTTGGAGATGGTATCTTCGTAAACGATGCATTCGGTACAGCTCACCGTGCACACGCATCAAATGTTGGTATCTCAGCAAACGTTGAAAAAGCAGTTGCTGGATTCCTTCTTGAAAACGAAATTGCCTATATCCAAGAAGCAGTTGAAGCTCCAGAACGTCCATTCGTGGCTATCCTTGGTGGTTCAAAAGTTTCAGACAAGATCGGTGTTATCGAAAACTTGCTTGAAAAAGCTGATAAAGTTCTTATCGGTGGTGGGATGACTTACACATTCTACAAAGCTCAAGGTATCGAAATCGGTAACTCACTTGTAGAAGAAGACAAATTGGATGTTGCAAAATCTCTTCTTGAAAAAGCAAACGGCAAATTGATCTTGCCAGTTGACTCAAAAGAAGCAAACGCATTTGCTGACTACACTGAAGTGAAAGACACTGAAGGTGAAGCAGTAGATTCGGGTTTCCTTGGTTTGGATATCGGTCCAAAATCTATCGCTAAATTCGATCAAGAATTGACTGGTGCGAAGACAGTTGTATGGAACGGACCTATGGGTGTATTTGAAAACCCTGACTTCCAAGCTGGTACAATCGGTGTGATGGACGCTATCGTGAAACAACCAGGCGTGAAATCAATCATCGGTGGTGGTGACTCAGCTGCCGCAGCAATTAACCTTGGTCGCGCAGACAAGTTCTCATGGATCTCTACTGGTGGTGGAGCATCAATGGAACTCCTTGAAGGTAAAGTATTACCAGGATTGGCTGCACTCACAGAAAAATAAGAGTATAATTAAGAAGATGGTTTCGCCATCTTCTTTTTTTGTACCTTTTTAAATGTATATTATTGCATATATGAAAAGAAAAGGATTAAATATTTGCATCTTGGGTTTTAAAGTGATACTATGGATAGTAAACGACAAAAATGAGATACAGAAAGAGATTACAATGAAAAATAGAAAAGAAGTCTATGGATTTCGTAAAAGCAAGGTTGCAAAAACTTTGTGTGGTGCTGTTTTAGGGACTGCTTTGATTGCTTTTGCAGATCAGGCAGTTTTTGCTGATGAAGTCACAGAGACAACTAGTACAAGTACAGTTGAGGTAGCTACTACAGGAAACCCAGCCACAAATCTACCTGAGGCTCAGGGTGAAATGAGCCAAGTTGCCAAAGAGAGCCAAGCTAAGGCTGGTTCTAAAGACTCAGCTTTGCCAGCAGAAGTATCATCAGCTGATCTGGATAAAACAGTTGCTGATGCAAAATCTGCAGGAGTTAAGGTAGCTCAAGATGAAACAAAAGACAAAGGAACAGCTACAACTGCTACAGAAAATGCTCAAAAACAAAATGAGATCAAAAGTGACTATGCTAAACAAGCAGAAGAAATAAAGAAGACAACTGAAGCATATAAAAAAGCAGTAGCAACTCATCAGGCTGAAACAGATAAAATCACTGCTGAAAATAAAGCAGCGGATGACAAGTATCAAAAAGATCTAAAAAGTCACCAAGAAGAAGTCGAAAAAATCAATACTGCCAATGCAACAGCTAAAGCAGAATATGAGGCTAAGCTAGCGCAATATCAAAAAGATTTAGCGACTGTCAAAAAAGCAAACAAAGATAGTCAAGAGGATTATCAAAATAAACTTTCAGCTTATCAGACAGAATTAGCTCGAGTACAAAAGGCTAATGCTGAAGCTAAAGAAGCCTATGATAAGGCGGTAAAAGAAAATACTGCGAAAAACGAAGCGCTTAAAGCTGAGAATAAAGCCATTAAACAGCGTAATGAAACTGCAAAAGCGAATTATGAAGCAGCGATGAAGCAGTATGAAGCGGATCTTGCAGCTATTAAGAAAGCTAAAGAAGATAATGATGCTGATTATCAAGCTAAATTAGTAGCTTATCAGACAGAATTGGCTCGTGTTCAGAAAGCAAATGCTGATGCAAAAGCAGCCTATGAAAAGGCTGTTGAAGAAAATACTGCTAAGAACAATGCTATCCAAGCTGAAAATGAAGCGATTAAACAACGAAATGAATCAGCCAAGACAACTTATGAGATTAAAAAAGCACAATACGAAAAAGACTTGGCAGCAGTCAAACAAGTAAATGAAGCTAACGAAAAAGGCTACCAAACTAAGCTAGCAGCTTATCAGACAGAACTAGCTCGCGTTCAAAAAGCAAATGCTGATGCAAAAGCAACCTATGAAAAGGCAGTTGAAGACAATAAAGTAAAAAATGCTTCGATTGAAGCTGAGAATGAAGCAATCAAGCAACGTAATGCCACGGCTAAAACTGACTATGAAGCAAAATTAGCTAAATATGAAGCAGACATTGCCAAATATAAGAAAGATTTGGCTGAGTATCCGGCTAAGTTGAAGGCTTATGAAGATGAGCAGGCCAAAATTAAAGCAGCACTTGTAGAGCTTGAAAAGAATAAAGATCAAGATGGATACTTGTCTAAACCATCTGCTCAGAGTTTGGTTTATGATTTAGAACCGAATGCTCAACTTGATCTTAAAACAGAAGGAAAACTTCTTACAGCAACAGCAGTTGATGAAGCCTTCAAGAAAGATACAGACCAATATGGTAAAAAGAATCTTCAGTTAGACAATCTAAATGTCAAGAATTTGGAAAATGGTGCTACCACTTCTTCGGTGGAATTGTATGGTAACATCAACGACAAATCTGACTGGACCACCAATGTAGGGAATAAAACTGAAGTTAAATGGGGCTCTGTTCTTCTAGAGCGTGGACAAAGCGTAACAGCGACTTATACCAACCTTCAAAATTCCTACTACAATGGTAAAAAGATTTCTAAGATTGTTTACAAATATACTGTAGATCCTTCTTCTCAATTTAAAAATCCTAGTGGGAAAGTTTGGTTGGGAATCTTTAGTGACCCTACTCTAGGAGTCTTTGCTTCAGCATTTACGGGTCAGGTAGAAAAAGATACGTCAATTTTCATTAAAAATGAATTCACCTTCTATGATGAAAATGACAAGCCAATTAATTTTGACAATGCCCTTCTTTCAGTAGCATCTCTAAACCGCGAGCACAATTCTATTGAAATGGCTAAAGACTATAGCGGAACATTTGTTAAAATTTCAGGTTCATCTATTGATGAAAAAGATGGAATGATTTATGCTACCAAAACCCTCAATTTTAGAAAAGATCAGGGTGGATCTCGTTGGACTATGTATCCTAGAGCAAATGAACCTGGATCGGGGTGGGATTCATCAGATGCACCAAACTCTTGGTACGGTGCAGGTGCTATTAGTATGTCTGGATCTACGAATCATGTTACAGTTGGCGCAACATCTGCTACTAATGTGATGTCTGTTGCGGATATGCCCCAAGTTGCTGGAAAAGATAATACAGAAGGCAAGAGGCCCAATATCTGGTACTCGCTCAATGGGAAGATTCGTGCCGTTAAAGTTCCGAGAATTACCAAGGAAAAACCAACTCCGCCAGTAGCACCAACTGAACCACAAGCTCCTACTTATGAGACAGAGAAACCATTGGAACCAGCTCCAGTAGCACCAAGCTATGAAAACGAGCCAACACCACCGGTAAAAACTCCAGATCAACCGGATCCATCAAAACCAGAAGAGCCAACATATGAGACAGAGAAACCATTGGAACCAGCTCCAGTAGCACCAAGCTACGAAAATGAGCCAACACCACCGGTAAAAACTCCAGATCAACCGGAGCCATCAAAACCAGAAGAGCCAACATATGAGACAGAGAAACCATTGGAACCAGCTCCAGTAGCACCAAGCTACGAAAA
>NZ_JALDUF010000005.1:65627-72515 GCF_023109315.1 Streptococcus oralis | reverse complement strand
TGAGCCAACACCACCGGTAAAAACTCCAGATCAACCAGAGCCATCAAAACCAGAAGAGCCAAATTATGATCCATTGCCAACTCCGCCGGTAGCACCAACTCCTAAGCAGTTACCAACACCACCAGCGGTGCCAACAGTTCACTACCATTACAATCGTCTATTTGCACAACCTCAGATTAATAAAGAAATTAAAAATGAGGATGGAGTAGATATCAATCGTACTCTAGTTGCTAAGCAGTCTGTAGTGAAGTTTGAGTTGAAAACGGAAGCTTTAACTGCAGGACGTCCAAAAACAACTTCGTTTGTATTGGTAGATCCACTTCCAACTGGCTATCAGTTTGATTTGGAAGCAACCAAGGCTGCAAGCAAAGGTTTTGAAACAAGCTATGACAAAGCTAGTCACACTGTAACCTTTAAGGCTACTGATGAGACATTGGCAACATACAATGCTGACTTAACTAAACCTGTTGAGACTCTTCATCCAACGGTTGTTGGTCGAGTCTTGAACGATGGGGCAACTTATACTAATAACTTCACTCTGACAGTCAACGATGCCTACGGTGTCAAGTCAAACATTGTTCGTGTAACGACTCCAGGTAAACCAAATGATCCTGACAATCCAAATAACAACTACATCAAGCCTTTGAAAGTTAACAAGAACAAGCAAGGTTTGAATATTGATGGCAAAGAAGTTCTAGCTGGTTCAACGAACTACTATGAACTCACATGGGATTTGGACCAATACAAGGGAGATAAATCTTCTAAAGAATCGATTCAAAACGGTTTCTACTACGTGGATGATTATCCAGAAGAAGCTTTAACGCTTCAACCAGAATTGGTTAAGATTCGTGATCTAGAGGGCAACCTAGTGTCAGGTATCAGTGTTCAACAATTTGATAGTTTAGAAGCTGCGCCTAAGAAGGTTCAAGAGCTACTGAAGAAAGCCAACATCACTGTTAAGGGGACTTTCCAACTTTTCTCAGCTGATAATCCAGATGAATTCTACAAGAACTATGTAGCAGCAGGAAAATCATTGCTCATCACAGATCCGATGACAGTTAAACCTGAATTTGGTCAAACTGGTGGTAAGTATGAAAACAAAGCCTACCAAATTGATTTTGGAAATGGCTATGCTACAGAAGTAGTTGTCAACAACGTTCCGAAGATCACACCCAAAAAAGATGTGACAATCAGTATGGATCCAAGTAGTGACAATATCGATGGCCAAACAATTCCATTGAACCAGTACTTCAATTATCGTTTAATCGGTGGTTTGATTCCACAAAATCATTCTGAAGACTTGAATGACTATAGTTTTGTAGATGATTATGACCAAAAAGGTGATCAATACACTGGAAACTATAAAGTTCTTGCCAAGGTTGACATCCGATTGAAAGACGGTCGTGTTATCAAGTCAGGAACAGACTTAACAGCTGAAACACAGGTTGAACATGATCAAGATAAGGGAATAATTACTATTCGCTTTAAGGAAGAGTTCCTTCAAGAGATTCAGTTGGATTCTCCATTCCAGGCTGAGACTTATATTCAAATGAAACGAATTGCTGTCGGAACCTTTGAAAATACTTATGTAAATACTGTGAATAAGGTGGCTTACGCTTCGAATACAGTTCGTACGACAACCCCAGAACCTAAGAAACCAGAGGAGCCAACAACCCCTAATTCTAATCCAAATCCAAAAGGAAACCCTACTCTACCTCACACAGGGACAAATGATTCAAGCTACATGCCATATCTTGGTCTAGCTGCCTTAGTGGGAGTGTTAGGGCTTGGTCAGTTGAAACGAAAAGAAGACGAAAGCAAGTAAGAACTGAAAGTTAAATAGAAAAGAGGAACTCTGTTTCCTCTTTTTTATAGCCTAAATTAAAAACGCTTCCTATTGATTTTTACTCATAAAATCAACTGATTTATGTTAAAATGGTAGAAGAAAGTTGAGATTATGAGTTATTTTAAAAAATATAAATTTGATAAGTCACAGTTCAAACTTGGTATGCGGACTTTTAAAACGGGAATTGCCGTTTTTCTAGTTCTTTTGATTTTTGGCTTTTTTGGCTGGAAAGGTCTTCAAATCGGTGCTTTGACAGCGGTTTTTAGTCTGAGGGAGAGTTTTGATAAGAGTGTCCATTTTGGGACTTCACGTATTCTAGGAAATAGTATCGGTGGTTTCTACGCCCTTATCTTTTTTCTCTTAAATACCTTATTTCACGGAGCCTTTTGGGTGACCTTGGTGGTTGTTCCAATCTGCACTATGTTAACCATTATGACAAATGTGGCCATGAATAATAAATCAGGGGTTATTGGTGGTGTAGCAGCTATGTTAATCATTACCCTATCAATACCGAGCGGTGAAACAATTTTGTACGTGTTTGCGCGTGTATCGGAAACTTTCATGGGAGTTTTTGTCGCAATTCTCGTAAATTATGATATTGATCGTATTCATCTCTTTTTAGAGAAAAAAGAAAAATAATGTTACATTTTATAACATTATCGATTGACGTTTGTTTTTTTTTAGACTATAATAGACAGAAGGAAGGGAATTGTAAATGAAGGAAAGAGAATTTCGCCGAAATATGGCTGTTTTTCCTATCGGCAGTGTTATGAAATTGACCGATCTCTCGGCGCGTCAGATTCGTTATTATGAAGATCAAGAGTTGATTAAACCTGATCGAAACGAAGGGAACCGTCGCATGTATTCGTTGAATGATATGGATCGTCTGCTTGAAATCAAAGATTATATCTCTGAAGGTCATAATATTGCTGCGATTAAGAAAAAATATGCTGAACGTGAGGCGAAGTCCAAGAAAGTGGTGAGTCAGACGGAGGTGCGTCGCGCACTTCACAATGAACTCCTCCAGCAGGGACGCTTTGCTTCAGCACATTCACCTTTTGGTCGCGGTTAGGCAATCGCAAGTAGTCATATATTAAGGAGAAAAACCATGCCAATCACAGCTGCAGATATTCGTCGTGAAGTCAAGGAAAAAAATGTTACCTTTATTCGTCTCATGTTCTCAGATATTTTGGGAACGATGAAAAACGTCGAAATTCCTGCTACAGATGAACAGTTAGATAAAGTCTTGTCAAACAAGGCTATGTTTGATGGATCTTCTATTGAAGGTTTTGTACGTATCAATGAGTCAGATATGTACTTGTACCCAGACTTGGATACATGGACAGTCTTCCCTTGGGGAGATGAAAACGGAAGTGTTGCAGGTTTGATCTGTGATGTCTATACAACAGAAGGTAAACCATTTGCAGGTGACCCTCGTGGCAATTTGAAACGTGCTCTTCGTCACATGGAAGAAGTAGGATTCAAATCCTTCAACCTTGGGCCAGAGCCAGAATTCTTCCTATTTAAACTGGATGAAAATGGGGATCCGACTCTTGAGGTAAATGACAAGGGTGGCTACTTTGATTTGGCCCCTACTGATCTTGCAGACAATACACGTCGTGAGATTGTGAATGTCTTGACCAAAATGGGATTTGAAGTAGAGGCAAGTCACCACGAAGTCGCGGTTGGACAACATGAAATTGACTTCAAGTATGATGAAGTCCTCCGTGCCTGTGATAAGATTCAAATCTTTAAACTCGTTGTAAAAACCATTGCTCGCAAACACGGTCTTTACGCAACCTTTATGGCGAAACCAAAATTTGGTATTGCTGGATCAGGTATGCACTGTAATATGTCCTTGTTTGATGCAGAAGGAAACAATGCCTTCTTTGATCCAAAAGATCCGAGAGGCATGCAGTTGTCGGAAACGGCCTACTATTTCCTTGGTGGTTTGATCAAGCACGCTTACAACTATACTGCCATCATGAACCCAACTGTTAACTCCTACAAACGTTTGGTTCCTGGTTATGAAGCGCCAGTTTATATTGCATGGGCTGGACGTAATCGTTCACCGCTTGTGCGCGTACCTGCTTCACGTGGTATGGGAACTCGCCTTGAATTGCGCTCGGTAGACCCAATGGCAAACCCATACATCGCGATGGCAGTTCTTCTGGAAGTTGGTTTGCACGGTATTGAAAACAAAATCGAAGCACCAGCTCCGATCGAAGAAAACATCTACATCATGACAGCTGATGAACGTAAGGAAGCTGGAATCACAGACCTTCCATCAACGCTTCATAACGCTTTGAAAGCTTTGACTGAGGACGAAGTAGTCAAGGCTGCCCTAGGTGAGCACATCTATACGAGCTTCCTTGAAGCCAAACGTATCGAGTGGGCTAGCTATGCAACCTTTGTGTCGCAATGGGAAGTTGATAATTATCTAGATTTGTATTAAATAGTAGAAAAGAGGTTGTCCGAATGGGCAATCTTTTTTCGTTTGCAAAGTTATAAATGTATTTTGATACAGATTTTAGTATAGAAAATATAGGTAATTCATATTTTTTATCTAGCTTACAATTATGCATCAGAATGGGAATATTCTGACAAATATCAGAAAGCGATATCAAGTTTATGTTTAGATTTTCTTTATAACGATGGTATTTAATGGCGATTTTCTACTTTGTCTCACATCTATTGTAACACTACAAAAAAAGTAAATATTTTTTATATCTGCTTTTAATTGACCTTTTTTTGTTTAAGAAAAATTTAATGAAGTGCTTGCCCAAAATGCTTGATTAATGATATAATTGAGTGTGGGTTACTAGTCTCTCTGAGAGCTATAACTCTTGTCTTTAACTTTTACTTTGAGTGCTAAACTAAAAAGCATTTATTGACAAGCTCTTTTGATAAGAATTGGTAGGTTAGCTGGGAAAACTACTAATTTGGGTACTAATAACGGAGTTCTTACCATATGGAGAATGGCAATAAATTTCTTTTTATGTGTAATCATAAAAAGTAAAAAGAAATTTAATAAGGAGAAAAAGAATGATAAAGTCGAAAAACAGGCTTAAAAAGACAATCGTTGGAATGATAACCTTTGTTTTAGCGTTTTTCTTACTGCCGTTTCAAGGCCTTTTTGCGGCACCGCAAGAAATAAAGGATGACACAGATCTTTCTGCACTAAGTCTTTACCAGTTTCAGTTAACTACGGATAACATGAGTGTTGTATCTAAGTCATCTGCTGTGCAGCAATACCATATGGATGCTCCAGGTTTTGGAGATCTACAACATAAATATCCTGGTTATCCAATGGAAAATTTCACCCTCAAGGTAGATAAAACCAAAAAGGAAGATCAAACCTTTGATAAACCTTTGTCTTTGAAATTTACCAATGCTGGAACAGTCAATGGTAAGCAAGTAGATGCTTATTTAACGATTAATAAAGTTACTCTTCATTATATCAACAACTCAGAAGCTCCGGCTCAAATGGCTGATGTTAATAAGAAAACAGTTAACTTTTTCAACGTTTCTAATTTATGGGGAGCAAACCAATTTGAAATTGGGAATATCGCATATGTTGATGAGGCACATGACGATGTCATGAAAAATACCTTTACGGTTGATGCAGATATAACAGCAGAACTTAAGTATTCAGATGGTTCAGAACCTGACATGAAATTGGTGATGAAACCAACTGATATTGATGCAAATGGTCTATGGAATACCAAGGAAGCTTTCTATGTTACCAATTACAACACTAGCGTTGACAAGCGAGTGATGAACAACCGCAATAATTTGGAAGCGGTTCAAGAAGGTGATAAAACTGTTTGGAATGCAGGCCCAGGTGGTGGTACAAGTGGTGCGGAGGCCGAAAATAATATTTCCGGTTTAGCCCTACGCTCAGTTAACAACACCATGAACTTTGGTTACCGTTCAGCGAACTATGCCTCTGCAACTTTCTCTCTTTACATGGAACAAGTACAGTTTGCCCCAGAAAAGGAGGTAGATCCAGCTCAAATCCCAGCACAAGCAGGAGAGGCAGTTACTTATAAAACTCTTTTCAAGATTCCAAAACCAGGTAAAGAAATCATTGCAGCTTTATCAAGCCTTGATTTCGTTGATACCTTTGATGATCGTTTAGATTTCAAAGATCTTACAGTTGATGCAGATGGTGTTGTGTTGGCAAAGGATACAGACTATACTGTTGAGAAGTCAGGTCAAAAAGTAACTGTCAAGATGGCTGCTGCCTACTTGAACAAAGATAAGGCCGGAACACCTATTCGTATTACTTATAATACAGTAACAAATAATAAGGTTGGTGACAAAGCTTCAGGACCTATCGAAAACATTGTAGCTATGCAACCAGATAACCTTTATTTCGCATCAAACAAGGTAACAACGACCTTACTTTACAACAAGATTCATGAATTTGAGAGCGGTACACCTGGTAAGACCCTTCCACAAGAAGTTACAAACTTGTTACCAGCTAAAGTATCAGGTCTTGCAAATGGAACGACTGTAAATCCTACTCAACCAACAACTACTAAAGTATCTGTTCCAGAAGGAAACTGGGTATTCAAAGGTTACGATAAGGTTTCAGAAGTTGTTGAAAATGGAGATGTGAAATTCATCGGTAAATGGGAATTCACTCCAGCGCCAACTTACAAGGCAACACATGAATTTGTAAGCGGAACGCCAGGAAAAGAACTTCCGCAAGAAGTGAAATCCTTGCTTCCAGCAGACCAAACAGACTTGAAAGATGGTAGTCAAGCGACTCCGACTCAACCAAGTCAAACAGAAGTGAAGACAGCAGAAGGTACATGGAGCTTTAAGTCCTATGACAAGGCATCAGAAACCATCAATGGAGCGGATGCCCACTTCGTCGGTACTTGGGAATTTACCCCAGCACCAACTTACAAGGCAACACATGAATTTGTAAGCGGAACGCCAGGAAAAGACCTTCCACAAGAAGTGAAATCCTTGCTTCCAGCAGACCAAACAGACTTGAAAGATGGTAGTCAAGCGACTCCGACTCAACCAAG
>NZ_JALDUF010000005.1:65112-65527 GCF_023109315.1 Streptococcus oralis | reverse complement strand
AGACAGCAGAAGGTACATGGAGCTTTAAGTCCTATGACAAGGCATCAGAAACCATCAATGGAGCGGATGCCCACTTCATCGGTACTTGGGAATTTACTCCAGCTCCTCAACCACAACCGAAGACTGGTAATGTGGACGTGAAATACGTTGATGAAGACGGCAATGAAGTTGCTCCTTCAGAGCAAGTGAAGACTAATGCCCCAGTGGGTGAAGACTACACTACAAGTCCGAAAAATGTTGACGGCTATGAATTTGTGAAATTATCTCCAAATTCCGCGTCAGCTAATGGTAAGGTGACTGAAGGTGACAGCCATGTGGTTTATGTCTACAAGAAGAAAACTCCAGCTCCTCAACCACAACCGAAGACTGGTAATGTGGACGTGAAATACGTTGATGAAGACGGCAATGAAGTTGC
>NZ_JALDUF010000005.1:64614-65012 GCF_023109315.1 Streptococcus oralis | reverse complement strand
TCTCCAAATTCCGCGTCAGCTAATGGTAAGGTGACTGAAGGTGACAGCCATGTGGTTTATGTCTACAAGAAGAAAACCCCAGCTCCAACTGTACGTCCAATTACTTCTTTTGTAGATACTAAGGGGAATACATTAATTCCAAGCGAAGATGGCGAACAACCTAAGAAAGACATTCCAGGTTACCGCTTCGTAGAGACTAAGAAACTTCCAAACGGCGACACTGAACATGTCTACGAAAAAGTGAAGACCAGTCACAAGGATAAGGAAGGAAACGACATTCCAGGATATCCAAGTGAAGATGGGGAACAACCTAAGAAAGATATTCCAGGTTACCGCTTCGTAGAGACTAAGAAACTTCCAAACGGCGACACTGAACATGTCTACGAAAAAGTGAAGAC
>NZ_JALDUF010000005.1:0-64514 GCF_023109315.1 Streptococcus oralis | reverse complement strand
TATCCAAGTGAAGATGGGGAACAACCTAAGAAAGATATTCCAGGTTACCGCTTCGTAGAGACTAAGAAACTTCCAAATGGAGATACAGAGCACGTCTATGAGAAAGTTAAGACAAGTCATAAGGATAAAGACGGAAATGAAATTCCAAACTATCCAACAGAAGATGGGGAACAACCTAAGAAAGATATCCCAGGCTACCGCTTCGTAGAGACTAAGAAACTTCCAAATGGAGATACAGAGCACATCTACGAAAAAGTTAAGACATCATTCAAGGATAAAGAAGGAAACGAGATTCCAAACTATCCAACAGAAGACGGCGAACAACCTAAGAAAGACATTCCAGGTTATCGCTTCGTAGAGACTAAGAAACTTCCAAACGGCGACACTGAACATGTCTACGAAAAAGTTAAGACCAGTCACAAGGATAAGGAAGGCAACGACATTCCAGGATATCCAAGTGAAGATGGCGAACAACCTAAGAAAGACATTCCAGGCTACCGCTTCGTAGAGACTAAGAAACTTCCAAACGGCGACACTGAACATGTCTACGAAAAAGTTGTTACTGCCCCTCAACAAAAACCGACTAAAGCAACCAAAGAATTACCTAATACTGGTACAGAAGATCACTCTAGCCTAGCAGCTCTTGGACTTCTTGGAGTATTGAGCGGATTTGGTCTTGTGGCACGCAAGAAAAAAGAAGACTAATGTTTTAATCATTAAAGATTAAACAAAGGAATTCAATTTCATAAATGAAAACCCAACTAATCAAGCGATTAGTTGGGTTTTTTAGGAGGTTATTGGCCATAAGTACCAATCCCATGTCAATTCTTACTTGACGTTTGCCTCTTAGATTACATCTCTTGTAACCCAAACAAGCCTTTATCTGCCCAAAGACAGGTTCCACATCAATCTTGCGTTGAGCGAAAATCTGTCTACCTTCAGGAGATAAAAGCGCCTGACATTCTTTAGCTTTCAAGTGTTGATAACGTTCGTTGATATATAGTCCCTTTGGAGGGGCTATTTCAGGTTCATCAGCGGAATAAACCTTGATTTCCTGTTGAAAGTCCGTCTGTGTTTTCTGATGTTTGATATGGTGAAAACGATAGCACCAGCCATCAGGATGTATATAGCTATCCTCCTTGTTATCATAGTGCCAATTCGCTAAGTTTCTAGCCGACTGTTTATACCCTTTCTTCTGTTCCTGATCAAACATGGCATATTTAATCAGATGCTTCACCTCCTTTTCATCTAAACGAAGAAGGTTCTCTTCACTTCCATATCCAGCATCTGCGACAACTGTCTTTAGGTCATGTGGATAGGTTTCAAGTAAGGGGAGAAGAGTCTTGGTGTCTGTCGGATTTGAGAAGACATCATAGTGAAGCACAAATTGGTTTTCAGTAGCGATTTGAAGATTATAAGCAGCCTTGAGTTGTCCATTTCTCATATGATCCTCCTTCATCCGCATAAAAGTGGCATCTGGATCTGTTTTGGAAAAGCTGTTACGACCTTCAAATGTCTCCTGATAGCTCTCAAATTTTTTAGCACGTACTGAAAAATCCTCCTTGACTTTACGCAAAACTTTCTTGAGTTTACGACGCTGGGTTTTACGTTCATCCTTCCCTTTAACGGATGTCTCCTCCATGTCTTGGTTCCGTTTTTCCAATTCTTCTTCAAGGATTTGAGCGAATGCAAGCAACTGCTCTGAGGAGATAGGCTCTTGTGTATCCAGTTCGATAGCTTGATGGATCAGGGGAGTGATTTCTTCTTGAAAATAGACCTGTATCTGTTCTTGAAGTTTGGCGGAGAATTTCTCTGTCGCTTTCTTCCACACGAAACTATACTTGTTGGCACTGGCTTCAATCTTATTCCCGTCAATAAACAGACAATCTAAGGTCACTAACTCTTCCATTTTTAAACGAAGATTGAGGTCGATGAAAAGATCACGAATGAATTCTTCCATCCCTTCAGCGACTCGAAATCGATTGATGGTGCGATAGCTGACAACCAACTGTCCTGTTAGGTACTGCATAGGCAGATTTTCAATCATCATTTTTTCGACCAAAGTAAATCCCTTGTGAATAGGCAAATAGTAGAGTGGCTAAAAGCATTTTAGGGTGATAAGACGGGCGACCAAAGTTATGATAGAACGCGTGGAAGTGACGTTCATCCAAGGCATTCACCACTTTTTCAATGGTAAAGACAAGATGGTCTTGTGGCAAGAAAGAACTGATTTCTAGTGGTAAAGTTGTTTGATTTGTGTTATAGTGAATATGCATGGGATAGCCTCTCTAAATGGTTTATTGTGCAATTCTATTTTACCAAGACTATCGCAACCATGCAAAAAGCAACGGCGAATCCGTTGCTTTTTTGTGGCAAAGAGACTTTTGTCCCAGCCTCCTCAATTGTTTTTGGATCGTCGAGCAAGACGCAGTGGTTGAGTGGGCTCTACTACACTGATTTCATCAGCTTTTACAGCCCTACTCAACTGTGCGGAGGCGGGACGACGAAATCGAATTCTAACGAATTACCGATTTCTGTCCCACTCTCTTTTGTCATGTTTACAAGAGGATAAGGTATAGAACTAGACCGATGAAAATATTTTTCGGCCTTTTTTTGTTTTTCCTTGACAGTTAAATTGTCAGAATTTATAATAAAAGAAGAAAGGCGATAACGGTGTTATCGAATTAAAATCATGAAAAAAGAAACAGATGAGTTAAACGAAAAAATCTTGGAAAGCGCAAGGAGTGAGTTCTTGGTTTATGGCTATCAGGATGCTTCACTGCGGAGAATTTGTCGCGCTGCTGGCTTGACGACTGGGGCTCTTTATAAGCGCTATGAGAGTAAGGACAGTCTCTTTACTGCTCTGCTTGAGCCTACTCTGACAGCCTTAGACCAGTATGGACAAGATCAGAAGCGACGTGACTATGCTTTTCTAGAAGAGGGACACCTGTCTGACATGTGGGCACATCGCTTAGAGGATCTCCAGTCCCTGATGCGGATTCTCTATAAGTATAAGGATATTATGCAGCTCTTGCTCTTTAAATCTCAGGGTTCTTCGCAAGCGGACTTCAGGATGCGTCTGCCTCATTTGGCTGCTGACGAGACTTATCGCTATTTGGAGCTGGCTTACAAAGAGGGGAAAATCAATCATTTGGTCAAACACGAGTTTCTGCGATCGTGCATGACAGCTTATTACACAGCTGTATTTGAGCCCTTGGCTCAAGACTGGCCCCAAGAGCAGGCGCTGGAATTTTGCCATTCCATCATGGACTTGTTTGACTGGAGAGGTTTGCTTGGTTTTTGATAGAAAGAAGGAAATTCTATGAAGAAAAAATCTGTTCTTGCTTGGATCTGGGACTTTGTTTCCCTTCATAAGATATATTTTGTGCTCAGTCTAATCTTTGCCTTTGCCTCTGTGATTTCAGGATTTCTGCCTTATTTCTTTATTGGCGGAATGATTAATCAGCTCTTGGCTGGCAATAAAAACTGGGATTTCTACCTGCAAGAGTCGGCTTGGGTGGCTCTGGCTTGGATTGGCTACTGGGGATTTCACGGTATTTCCACCATGCTGTCACATACGGCAACTTTTAAGATTCTAGCAGAAATGCGGCACCGCTTGACAGATAAGCTAGCAAGGTTGCCTTTAGGTATAGTGCTTAGTCAGTCATCAGGCAGCTATAAAAACATTATCGTTGAGCGGGTGGATGCGACCGAAACGACCTTGGCTCACCTAATTCCAGAGTTTACTGCTGGGATTTTTGGTCCGATTATTGTTCTCATTGCCATGCTGGTTATCGATTGGCGGCTGACCTTGCTGTCTCTCCTGACTATTCCCGTCGTGGCGCTGGCATATATGCGAATGGTTGCTAATAGCGAAACTGACAATCAAAATACTCTGGTCAAGACCAAAAAACTCAATGATACAGCGGTGGAATACATCAATGGGATTGAGGTTATCAAGGTTTTTGGCAAGGAAAAATTTTCTTACGATAAGTTTGTGACGGCTGCTAGAGAAGGAGCAGATTGCTTTATTGAGTGGATGCGCAAGTTCAATCTGGAGATGGGCATTGTGACTGCATTTCTGCCATCAGGCTTGCTCTTTCTGCTGCCGGCTGGCTGTTATTTCTATCTGCAAGGTAGCTTGACTGCCAGCAATTTCATTCTGATGATTATTCTTTCGCTCAGTCTTCTGACTCCTCTGATTTTAGTGGCTAGTTACATGGACGATTTACGGAAAATCGGGACTATTTTTGGCCAAGTCATTGATATTTTGGAAAAGCCTGATTTGAAAAGACCTCAGGATTTGCGAGAACTTCCAAAAGGAAGGGATCTGGTCATAACGAATGTCAGCTTTGGTTATACAAATGAAGAGGAGGTGCTACATGGAATTTCGTTAGATATTAAGACTGGTAGCATCAATGCTTTAGTTGGGCCATCTGGCTCAGGTAAGTCTACAATTGCCAAGCTTCTAGCTTCTTTCTGGGATGTCACTTCTGGCCAGATTACTTATGGTGGCTTGGACATTCGCCAGCTTCCGCTAGACTATTACAGCCGGCAGATTGCTTACGTGACCCAGGATAATTACCTCTTTGATGAGACTATTATGGAAAATATCCGGATGGGAAATCCAGCAGCTTCTGATGAAGATGTCATCGAGATTGCCCGTCGCTGTGGCTGTTATGACTTTATCATGAACTTGGAAAATGGCTTTGAGACTCAGGTAGGCTCTGGCGGTGGTCATCTATCTGGTGGGGAGCGTCAGCGGATTGCCATCGCCCGTGCCATGCTTAAGGATGCGCCGATTCTTATCTTGGATGAAGCGACTGCTTATACAGATCCGGAAAATGAAGCACGGATTCAGTCCAGTCTAGCTCGTCTGATTGAGGGACGGACCTTGATTGTCATTGCCCACAGGCTGTCTACGATTATGAGTGCAGACCAGATAGTCCTGGTCAATGATGGTCGGATTGAAGCTAGGGGTCGGCATGAAGAGTTGCTGGCAGCTAGTCCGCTTTATGCTTCCATGTGGCGGACCCATATTGCTACCAGGGATAGTGGTGAGATGGAAGGAGGGCTGACCCATGCTTAATATACTGAAGAAATTCTTTGATTTTTGTACGGCAGAGGACCGTAAGAAATTTTATCAGTCCATTTATCTGGGCATCATCAAGTCCTTTATCATCGCTCTGCGTATCCCAGCAATCGGCCTAGTTCTTATGGGACTGATTGAGAAGAATCTCTCTATGCAGACCTTCTGGCTGGCTCTAGGAATCATGCTGGTATCCACTGTGCTAAACGTTTGGATTACCCTGAAAATCACCATGCTGCAGACGGAAGCGGGCTATCACACTTGTGCTCAGAAGCGGATTGAAATTGCCGAGCACATGCGCTATCTACCCATGGGTTACTTTAATCAAAATAGCTTGGGCAAGATTACCAGTGTTACAACTAATACGCTGGAAGGACTGTCTGATGTAGCTACCAGAGTGGTTATGATGACTGTGCAGGGCTTTCTGACGACTGGTCTCATCACTATTTTGGTCTTTCTATATGATTGGCGGGTTGGTCTGGTTCTCTTGGTGGGTCTCATTCTCTTTCTCCTGCCTAATACCCTCATGCGTTGGCAAGTTGGTAAGGTTTCTGATGACAAGTATCAGGCAGATACGGACCTAGTAGCTGTTGTTTTGGAGTATAGCCAAGGGATTGCTGAAGTTAAGAACTACAATCTGGTCAACCGTTCTGCTAAGAAGCTGTCCAAGGCTATTGAAGGCAAGAGTCAGCTAGATACCAAAATGACACTCGTGACCTCACCTTACATTGCCCTCCAGGGCATAGTGACCAAGCTGACCGGTCTCTTTATGGGGCTTTTCTCTATCTATTTTTATCTCAATGGCAGTATGGAACTGCTGGTAACCATTATGATGATTGTCAGTGGTTTTATGATTTATGAAAATCTAGACGGCGTTGGCTCTTTCTCTTCTCTCCTGCGCATTGTTGATCTGTCGGTTGATATGGTCAATCAAGTCTTGGCTATCCAGCCGATGGACATCAGTGGTCAGGACATTGAACCTAAGAGCAGCCAGATTGAGCTGAGAGATGTTGGCTTCTCTTATGGAAATAAGAAAATTATTGACCAGGTTTCCCTCACCATTCCCGAAAAAACAACAACTGCCTTGGTCGGACCTTCTGGCTCTGGCAAAACAACGCTCTGCTACCTCATCGCCCGCTTCTGGGATGTGGATCAAGGCAGTATCAGTCTGGACGGACATGATGTTAGAGATTACAGCTATGACAGCCTGATTCGTAATTTCAGCTTTGTCTTCCAAAGCGTCTATCTCTTTGAGGATACCATTGCCAATAACATTCGTTTTGGGAAGCCAGAGGCCAGTCAGGAAGAAGTGATAGAGGCTGCTAAGAAAGCTGCCTGTCATGACTTTATCCTCTCACTGCCTGATGGCTATGATACCAAGATCGGTGAAGGAGGTGCTAGTCTTTCTGGAGGTGAGCGTCAGCGCATTTCCATCGCACGGGCTATTATCAAGGATGCGCCTATTATCATTCTGGATGAAGCAACAGCCAATGTTGACCCAGAAAACGAAGAAGCCCTCATGCAGGCTATTCGGGCTCTGACTCGAGATAAGACCATTATCATGATTGCCCACCGACTCAAGACGGTTGAGCATGCAGACCAGATTCTAGTGCTGGATCAAGGCCGCATTGTCGAGCAAGGAAAACATCAAGACTTACTAGCCAAACAAGGTATCTATAGTAAGTTTATCCAAGAAAGAAAAACAGCTACCAGCTGGAGGATTGAGATGGGGGAGTGATAGTATGTAAACCGTTGTAAATCAGCGATTTTTTTACGTTTGATTTCATTTGTTTCAGTCTTGACTGAAATGAGTGAAAGAGATATACTATAGGTAAGAGGTAACAGATATGAATCAGAAAAAGAAGATTAGTTTAAAGCCAGAGTTACAAAAGTTTATTGAGAATATTGCTGCCATTTATGAAGGTTATGGCATTCCGCGAATTGGGGGTCGGATTTTTGGTTTGAGCCTTGTTTTTGGAGAACCTTTGTCAGCAGAAGATATGTCGGCCCTCCTTCAAGCAAGCAGGAGCAGTATTTCTACCAATATTCGAGCATTGATGCTCAATGGCTGGATAGAAAAGGTTACCTTTCCTGGAGATAGGATTGACTATTTTAGATTTTCTCCCCAGGCTTGGGAACGAGTTCTCGAACATCGAAAAGAAGCTTTATTTCCAATCAAGCAGATTGTTGAAAGGGGACAGCAGGAACTGGCTGCAGATTCGCTCGAGCACCAGCAGTTAGAAGACATGAAAGCATGGCTGGATATCCAGGCTCATTATCAGGAGGAAATGTTGAAGGCTTGGCGGAAACATATCAGAGACAATCAAAGAGGGTGACGAAGATGTATGAAAATCCTTATCAATATTTATCAGGAAATATTGGAGACAAAAAACTCATTCGAGCGGGTTTTGAAGAAAAACTCTATGATACAGGACAGATTAAACTGAATTATGTTGTGGGACCAGACAATGGACCCAATCTTCTGCTTATTCCAGCTCAAATGGGAACTTGGGAATCTTATGGCAAAGTCCTGATTCCTCTTTCTCAGCAGTTCAAGGTATATGCTATTGATATTCGGGGGCATGGCAAGTCCAGCTGGACACCAGGAGATTATTCTTGGTCTATAATCGGTCAGGATATGCGTTCCTTTATTGATAATGTCGTCCAAGGGAAAGTCATCATTTCGGGAAATTCTTCAGGAGGGATTATCGCTCTTTGGTGTGCAGCCAATTTGGGTTCGGAAGTAGAAGGAATTGTCATTGAGGATGCTCCTGTCTTTTCTGCAGAGATGCCTCGTTTTAAGGAGAGGGACCGTTTTGTTTATAATGGTCTCAAGCATATAGTAGAAAAAATAGGGGATTTGGACAATCGTGATTTGGCGGATTATTTTTCAGGTCAGGAGATGCCTGTCTCGGAGAATCGGGTTAAAAAAATGCCTGACTGGATGATTCGTTTATTATCAAAGCGAATCAAAAAATTTCAAACAAATCATCCCAATCAGCCACTTGAAGTTGGTTTTCCATCTGCCTTGAAGCAGCTTCTGAAATCACTGTCCATGTTTGATCCAGATTTTGCTCGCGCTTTTGTGGATGGCCGATTTTATCAAGGTATTCATCATGCTGAAGCCCTGAAAGCAAGCACTTGTCCAATACTATGTCTACATGCTAACTGGAAAAGATATGAGAAGTACGGTCTAGTTGGGGCTCTAGATGACCAGGATGTTCAGCATATTCTGGAGCTGGCGCCACAGACTATTTACAAAAAAATTCCAGCCAACCATGTCATCCATGCATTTAAACCCCGTTCCTATATCCAAGCTTTGCTGGAGTTTAAAGACATAATTCAGAACCACTAAAGCAAGCCATTGGCTTGCTGTTTTTCATTTATTGGCAGGAATGGTATAATAGTTGATAGTCATGAGAAGTAGATTAGTGAATTTGGGAGAATGATGAAAAAGAGAGTTACAATAATAATGATAGCGATATAATCTATCAGCTTGAAAAAAACAAGGAATAAAATTTTTAATTTTAGATGAAGAGGTACCCCATGAATGAAATCAAATGCCCCAACTGCGGGGAGGTTTTCACAGTCAATGAGAGCCAGTACAGTGAGCTTTTGTCGCAGGTTCGGACAGCAGAGTTTGAAATTTATAATGACTCGACCGGGAAGTTAGCTATGGTCAAGCGGATTTTAATAATGCGAGTGTTCCCTATTTTTCTTCTATTTTCAGCTCTGCTATTGGTTTTCTCAAAGTTACTCACTGGAAAAGGTTATTTCAGTTGGGAAGTGTGTTTGATTGTCATAATAGATTGTGTTTTATTGATCGTTTTTGTGATTCAGATTTCTTATGTTTTTTGGAGATTGTTTCAAAAGTGGAAAGAATTATCTGATAAATAAAACAATGCCTGTTTTCGAATTTGGAGGTAAGACAATGAATAGCAAAGTAAAATTTCGAATGTTTACCATTTTAGACTTTGACAAGGAAGAAGAATATTTACATGAGATGCATCTGAAAGGCTGGAGATATAGAACGAGTCGTTTTGGTTTTTTCTATTTTTGCCAATGCCAACCTGACGATGTCATCTACCGTATCTATGATTCTAGATTTCTTAAAAAGTATAAGCATGAACTGCAAGATTTTAGAAATAGCGGTTGGGAATTGATAGAAACAGGTTTTTGTTCAATTCTTCGTAAACCAACTTCTGATATACTTTCAGAGGAGAAAGTCTATATGAGTAAGGGTCTCAGATGGGAAGTTATGCGGTCTAGACTTCGTTCCTGTATAGCCACTTTTTCAGGTGGTCTTGTTGTTTGCATGAGTTTGTATCGAGAAAACTTGTCTCAGTCTTTCTTTATTATTTTCGTTTTATACACTTGTTTAATTTCTTATCTAATCTACGGCTTTTTCAGACTTAAAAGGAAATACCAAGTAGATGAGAAGTAAGTTTCTAGGTTTGTAGACTGATTTTTAGCACTCTTAACAAAAGAGTGCTAATTTTTTGAGTTTTTGTCTTGACATTCTCTTCTAAGGGTGTATAATAGAATCATGAATTAGCACTTGGGCACATAGAGTGCTAATCGATCGGACAGAGAGGAGTGATGAGATGGTTACAGAGCGTCAGCAGGATATTTTAAATCTGATTATTGACATCTTTACCAAAACGCACGAACCTGTCGGATCCAAGGCGCTACAAGAGTCTATCAATTCTAGTAGTGCTACCATTCGTAATGACATGGCGGCTCTAGAAAAGCAAGGTTTGCTTGAGAAGGCGCATACTTCAAGCGGTCGGATGCCAAGTGTTGCTGGTTTTCAGTACTATGTGAAACACTCACTGGATTTTGACCGATTGGCTGAAAATGAGGTCTATGAGATTGTCAAAGCCTTTGATCAGGAATTCTTCAAACTGGAGGATATTCTGCAAGAGGCTGCTAATTTACTAACAGACTTGAGTGGCTGTACGGTAGTGGCTCTAGATGTTGAACCAAGTAGACAGCGCCTGACGGCTTTCGATATTGTCGTTCTAGGACAACATACTGCTCTTGCAGTTTTCACCCTAGACGAGTCTCGAACGGTTACTAGTCAGTTTCTGATCCCAAGGAACTTTTTGCAGGAGGATTTGCTGAAACTGAAGAGCATCATTCAGGAACGTTTCTTAGGACACACTGTTCTAGATATTCACTACAAGATTCGGACGGAGATTCCGCAGATTATCCAGCGTTACTTCACAACAACGGACAATGTTATCGATCTCTTTGAACATATCTTTAAGAAAATGTTCAACGAAAACATTGTGGTGGCGGGCAAGGTCAATCTCTTGAATTTTGACAATCTAGCAGCCTATCAGTTCTTTGACCAACCACAGAAGGTGGCCTTGGAAATTCGTGAAGGTCTGCATGAAGATCAGATGCAAAATGTCCGTGTGGCTGACAGTCAGGAATCCTGCCTAGCTGATCTAGCTGTGATTAGTAGTAAATTCCTCATCCCTTATCGTGGTTTTGGAATTCTGGCGATTATCGGTCCAGTCAATCTGGATTACCAGCAACTAATCAACCAACTCAATGTTGTCAATCGAGTCCTAACTATGAAACTCACAGATTTCTACCGCTATTTGAGTAGTAATCACTATGAGGTGAGTTGAACATGAAATTACACAAATTCCTAAAAAGGAGGCGAAAAATGTCTGAGGAAATAAAAAACGAAGAAGTAAAAGAAGAGGAAGTTGTTGAAACGACAGAAGAAGCAACTCCTGAGAAATCTGAATTGGACTTGGCAAATGAACGTGCGGACGAGTTTGAAAATAAATACCTTCGTGCTCATGCTGAAATGCAAAATATCCAACGTCGTGCTAATGAGGAGCGTCAAAACTTGCAACGCTATCGTAGTCAATACTTGGCAAAAGCAATCTTACCATCGCTCGACAACCTAGAACGTGCACTCGCAGTTGAAGGTTTGACAGATGATGTCAAAAAGGGATTGGAAATGGTCCAAGAAAGTTTGATTCACGCTTTGAAAGAAGAGGGGATCGAAGAAATCGCAGCTGATGGCGAATTTGACCATAATTACCATATGGCAATCCAAACTCTTCCAGCAGACGATGAACACCCAGCAGATACCATTGCACAAGTCTTCCAAAAAGGCTACAAACTCCATGACCGCATCCTACGCCCAGCCATGGTAGTAGTGTATAACTAGGCTAGAGAACTTAAAAACTTGTCCGAAACGACAATAAACTATGAAGAAAGATAAAAAGCAAGCTGGAGGCTTGCAAGGAAGATGTTGCCCGCCGTGGTGAAAGTTTCAGTAGCGTGTGCTACTGAAACAGGGGATTTTTGAGACAATTGGCTCAAAAATAAGTGATGAAATCCCGAAGGGAGTTGCTCACGTCCCCACCACTTAAGGGAAATATCAAAAAAAGAAGAAAAAACAACAAGGAGAAAACACATGTCTAAAATTATCGGTATTGACTTAGGTACAACAAACTCAGCAGTAGCAGTTCTTGAAGGAACTGAAAGCAAAATCATCGCAAACCCAGAAGGAAATCGTACAACTCCATCTGTAGTGTCATTCAAAAACGGTGAAATCATCGTTGGTGATGCTGCGAAACGTCAAGCGGTCACAAACCCAGATACTGTTATCTCTATCAAATCTAAGATGGGAACTTCTGAAAAAGTTTCTGCAAACGGAAAAGAATACACTCCACAAGAAATCTCAGCTATGATCCTTCAATACTTGAAAGGTTATGCGGAAGATTACCTTGGTGAAAAAGTAACCAAAGCTGTTATCACAGTTCCCGCTTACTTCAACGATGCACAACGTCAAGCTACAAAAGACGCTGGTAAAATCGCTGGTCTTGAAGTAGAACGTATTGTCAACGAACCAACTGCAGCAGCTCTTGCTTATGGTTTGGACAAGACTGACAAAGAAGAAAAAATCTTGGTATTTGACCTTGGTGGTGGTACATTCGACGTATCTATCCTTGAATTAGGTGACGGTGTCTTCGATGTATTGGCGACTGCAGGGGATAACAAACTCGGTGGTGACGACTTTGACCAAAAAATCATCAATCACATGATTGCAGAATTCAAGAAAGAAAATGGTATTGACTTGTCTACTGACAAGATGGCTCTTCAACGTTTGAAAGATGCGGCTGAAAAAGCGAAGAAAGACCTTTCTGGTGTAACTTCAACTCAAATCAGCTTGCCATTTATCACTGCTGGTGAATCTGGACCTCTTCACTTGGAAATGACTTTGACTCGTGCCAAATTTGACGATTTGACTCGTGACCTTGTAGAACGTACAAAAGTTCCAGTTCGTCAAGCCCTTTCAGATGCAGGTTTGAGCTTGTCAGATATTGACGAAGTTATCCTTGTTGGTGGTTCAACTCGTATCCCAGCCGTTGTAGAAGCTGTTAAGGCTGAAACTGGTAAAGAACCAAACAAATCAGTAAACCCTGACGAAGTTGTTGCCATGGGTGCTGCCATCCAAGGTGGTGTGATCACTGGTGATGTTAAAGACGTTGTCCTTCTTGACGTAACGCCATTATCACTCGGTATCGAAACAATGGGTGGAGTATTTACAAAACTTATCGATCGCAACACTACTATTCCAACATCTAAGTCACAAGTCTTCTCAACTGCAGCAGACAATCAACCAGCCGTTGATATCCACGTTCTTCAAGGTGAACGCCCAATGGCAGCAGATAACAAGACTCTTGGACGTTTCCAATTGACAGATATCCCAGCTGCACCTCGTGGTATTCCACAAATCGAAGTAACATTTGATATCGATAAGAACGGTATCGTGTCTGTTAAGGCTAAAGATCTTGGAACTCAAAAAGAACAAACAATTGTTATCCAATCTAACTCAGGTTTGACAGACGAAGAAATCGACCGCATGATGAAAGATGCAGAAGCTAATGCTGAAGCAGATAAGAAACGTAAAGAAGAAGTTGACCTTCGTAACGAAGTAGACCAAGCAATCTTTGCGACTGAAAAGACAATCAAGGAAACTGAAGGCAAAGGTTTTGATGCAGAACGTGACGCTGCCCAAGCTGCCCTTGATGACCTTAAGAAAGCGCAAGAAGACAACAACTTGGATGAAATGAAAGCAAAACTTGAAGCATTGAACGAAAAAGCTCAAGGACTTGCTGTGAAACTCTACGAACAAGCAGCTGCAGCGCAACAAGCTCAAGCAGGAGCAGAAGGCGCACAAGCAACAGGAAACGCAGGCGATGACGTCGTAGACGGAGAGTTTACTGAAAAATAAGATGCAAAGCCCGTTAAAACCTCACAGTGAAAATAGGAAATCTGACGCAGACACTTTAGTTTCTAGGAAGATTTGCACCTAAAGGTAGCCATATCTGTAGTTCGCTAAAGCGAAAACAGCTACGTCTCTTTTTCGCCAAGAGGTTAGGGAGTGCTCGATTTAGCATTACTAGTTTGATTTTTAAAACTAGAACGTCGTAATGATAAGAAGAAATCCAGAGGTTGCAACCCAGCCTCTGTTTTTCGGTAAAATAGAGGATGTTGCGTATGAAAAAAGTACTTTGTATTATTTATCCTAATTTTTCTCTTTATGAGATAACCACTTTAACGAGTACTTTAGCTCTGTCTTTTGATATCACGATTGATTATGTAGCTTCTGAGCGTTCGATGGTGGTCTCTGAGGATGGTTTGCCCTGTCAACCGACGAAAACATTGGATCAAATCCGTATAGAAGATTATTCTTGTGTGATTTTGCCAGGAATGGTAAATATAGGTCCTGCTCTACAAGATGAGAAATTGATCTCGTTTTTGAGAAGTCTTGATGAGCAAGATATCCTAATTGCAGCCATTTCTTCAGCGCCACTTTTATTGGCGAAAGCAGGCTTGTTGAACGACACGAAATTTACAGGTGGAATTTGGCAAAACTTCTTTGACTATTTTGAATTTCTTTCACGTGAAAATTTCAAATCGAAAGTTCTTGTGCAAGATAAACAAATCATTACGGCTATCGGTTTTGCACATCAAGAGTTTGCAAGAAAAGTGATACTTGGTCTAGGTTTGGCAGAAAATACTGACAACTATTTTAAAGAACAGAACGAATATTCAGAAGAGGACTTGATTTTTACTCTATCGGATAAAGAGTTTGATGAAGTGAAGCAGAGTATAGAAAATACACTCTAATGATTTACTTATAAACTATAGAAAGGAATAAGGGTGTTCGAGTAACTGAACACGGGCTACGGACTGTGTCAAAAAGATAGTTTTTTCTAGAACGTAAGCGTCCGTCGTCAAAACTCCTATTTTGACTGTGTCCGTTTGACGCCCTTTGTATCTTGAATTATGAACAATACTGAATTTTATGATCGTCTGGGGGTGTCAAAAAACGCTTCGGCAGACGAGATCAAAAAGGCTTATCGTAAGCTTTCCAAAAAATATCACCCAGATATCAACAAGGAACCTGGAGCTGAGGAAAAATACAAGGAAGTTCAAGAAGCCTATGAGACTTTGAGTGACGATCAAAAACGTGCAGCCTACGACCAATATGGGGCTGCGGGTGCCAACGGTGGCTTTGGTGGTGCTGGCGGTTTCGGTGGCTTTGACGGAGCAAGTGGCTTCGGTGGTTTTGAGGATATTTTCTCAAGTTTCTTCGGTGGAGGCGGAGCTTCGCGCAATCCAAACGCTCCTCGTCAAGGGGATGATCTCCAGTATCGTGTGAACTTGACCTTTGAAGAAGCTATCTTCGGAACAGAAAAGGAAGTTAAGTACAACCGTGAAGCCAGCTGTCGTACATGTAATGGATCTGGTGCTAAGCCAGGGACAAGTCCAGTCACATGTGGACGCTGTCATGGTGCTGGTGTCATTAACGTCGATACGCAGACTCCTCTTGGTATGATGCGTCGTCAAGTAACCTGTGATGTCTGTCATGGTCGTGGAAAAGAAATCAAAGACCCATGTACAACTTGTCACGGTACAGGTCATGAAAAACAAGCTCATAGTGTACATGTGAAAATCCCTGCTGGTGTGGAAACAGGCCAACAAATCCGCCTAGCTGGTCAAGGTGAAGCTGGCTTTAACGGTGGACCTTACGGAGACTTGTATGTAGTGGTTTCTGTG
The DNA here is from genome assembly GCF_023109315.1 of Streptococcus oralis. GTDB lineage: Bacteria > Bacillota > Bacilli > Lactobacillales > Streptococcaceae > Streptococcus > Streptococcus oralis_BS. The sequence goes on along the minus strand of NZ_JALDUF010000005.1, from coordinate 49,327 downwards.
GAAGCTAGTGATAAGTTTGAACGTGAAGGAACGACTATTTTCTACAATCTGAACCTCAACTTTGTCCAAGCAGCTCTTGGTGATACTGTGGAAATTCCAACCGTGCATGGAGATGTTGAATTGGTTATCCCAGAAGGAACTCAGACTGGCAAGAAATTCCGTCTACGTGGCAAGGGAGCGCCAAGCCTTCGTGGCGGTGCCGTTGGTGACCAATATGTTACAGTTAATGTCGTGACTCCGACAGGTTTGAACGACCGCCAAAAAGCTGCGCTTAAAGAATTCGCAGCTGCAGGTGACTTGAAAGTCAATCCAAAGAAAAAAGGCTTCTTTGACCACATAAAAGATGCCTTTGAAGGAGAATAAAGTAAAAAGAGCCAGCGGGCTCTTTTTTTGTATAATCTTGGGAAATTTAGTATCGAGAAATCATTCTCCAGTTAGTCTACTATTTATACTTTTGAGTGAGCAAGCCAGCTGCATCCATCTCCTGAATGAGTTGCTTGATTTCCGCTTCCTTGCCAGGCTTAATGGTAATAGTATCAATGTGTTTGATTGCCGAGTTATCTTGAATATCCACTAAGGTCAAAGCTTTTTCATAGAATGCAATTCCCTTTTTAAGATTTTCCTGATCTTTCCAATTTAGAATTGTGTAAGAAGAATTTGATTTCTCTCCTTTTTCTTGGAAATACTTCTCACTTTCCTTTTCTAAAAATTGTATTAAACCATGATTGAACAAGTTGTCTCCTACCTTATAGTATGAAATATCCCCTGCCTGTAGGACATAGACTTCCAGTCGGTTTTTGGTGAGTTTTGGACTTTCTTTTAGGACGGGGTGACTATTGATAACCTCATCTGAGAAAGTAACATAGAAATTTAAGCCTCCACCCTCGAATTGATACCTTCCATTTGATTCTACTTTCTCAGGAGGCATGTCAAGAGAGATAAATATTTGTTTTAAGGATTCATTTCCTTTTTGGATGTCACTCGGTGAGGCCTTGAAAAGATTCATCAGTAGTAGAAATGCTAGAGCCGTCAGAAGGCAGAGACAGCCACAAGGGATCGCGATGACCTTCGCTAGAACTTTTAAAAACTGTTTCACTTTCATTCCCTCCCTTTTCTGTTCGAATCTAGTAACCCAAAAAGGATTTAAGGAAACTTGGAGGCTCTCTTATTCTTGTTTTTCTTCTTGGAGGACTGCCATTCTAGTTTGAAAATCCTTTTCCAAGACTTTGAATTTATAGGTTAAATCTTTTTGGTATTCCTTGATAAGGGATTTTTGTTGGTCGATGATTTGTAGGCTGTTTTGGATGATATCCAAATCATCTTTGATAGCTTCGACGCGGTCAGTTGTATCTAGCACTTCATCCTGAATGGCTTGGCGATTTTTTACGACAAAATAACTTCCAGCTGCAGCACCTGCAAATAGCAATAGATTGGATAGTTTCATGGCAACTCCTTAGGCATTTTTAATGGTTTCAGCGACTTGGGCAAGTTTGTCAAAGTCTGGTTCGTGGGCGCTAAAGTCAATCTTGAGGTCGTCTTCTGCACTGTAGCGAGGTACGAGGTGCACGTGAGTATGAAAGACCGTTTGACCAGCAATTTCCTCGCAGTTGGCAATGATATTCATGCCGACTGCTTTGGTAGCCTTCATGACTTTTTGAGCCACTGTTGGCACTTGTGCAAAGAGTTGGCTGGCACTCGCAGCATCCATTTCTAAAAGATTGCGATAGTGCTCTTTTGGTACAATGAGGGTGTGTCCAGGCGTTACTTGAGAGATATCAAGGAAGGCAAGAATCTGCTCGTCCTCGTATACTTTTGAAGCAGGAATCTCTCCTGCGATGATCTTACAAAAAATGCAATCTGACATAAAATCCACCTCTACTGTATTGAATTTTGATATAATATAGCTACATTATACCAGATTCGGAGAAAATATGTTAGAAATTAAAAACCTGACAGGAGGCTATATTCACGTTCCTGTCTTGAAAGATGTGTCCTTTACCGTTGAAAGTGGGCAGTTGGTCGGTTTGATTGGTCTCAATGGTGCTGGGAAATCAACGACAATCAATGAGATTATTGGTCTGTTGACACCTTACAGTGGGGAAATCAAGATTAATGGCCTAACCCTGCGAGAAGATGCGACCAACTATCGCAAGCAGATTGGCTATATTCCTGAAACGCCTAGCTTGTACGAGGAATTGACCCTCAGAGAGCATATTGAAACGGTGGCTATGGCTTATGGTATTGAGCAAAAAGTCGCTTTTGATCGTGTGGAACCTTTGTTGAAAATGTTTCGTTTGGATCAAAAATTAGACTGGTTTCCAGTGCATTTCTCCAAAGGGATGAAGCAGAAGGTCATGATTATCTGTGCATTTGTGGTAGATCCGAGTCTTTTCATCGTTGATGAGCCTTTTCTTGGGCTCGATCCGCTGGCCATTTCTGACTTGATTCAGCTTCTGGAAGTAGAAAAGCAAAGAGGCAAGTCTATTCTCATGAGTACCCATGTTCTGGACTCGGCGGAGAAGATGTGTGATGCCTTTGTCATCCTCCACAAGGGGGAGGTGCGAGCTCAGGGGAACCTCCAGCAACTCCGCGAAGCCTTTGACATGCCTGAAGCGAGTTTGAATGATATTTACTTGGCTCTGACCAAAGAGGAGGAGCTATGAAAGACTTGTTTTTAAAGCGAAAGCAGGCTTTTCGTAAGGAGTGTGTCGGTTATCTGCGCTATGTTCTCAATGACCACTTTGTCTTGTTTCTGCTAGTTCTCATCGGTTTTCTAGCTTACCAGTACAGCCAACTCTTGCAAGATTTTCCTGAAAATCATTGGCCTATTCTCTTGTTTTTGGGGATTGTATCTGCCTTGCTTTTGGCTTGGGGAGGGATTGCCACTTATATGGAGGCACCTGACAAGATCTTTCTCTTAGTCAGTGAAGAGGAGGTCAAGTCCCACCTTAAAGGGCAGACGACGCGCTCACTGGTCTTTTGGCTCTTTGTCCAAACCCTTTTCTTGCTTTTATTTGCGCCCTTATTTTTAGCTCTGGGTTATGGCTTGCCAGTCTTTCTCATCTATGTGTTTTTACTGGGAGCTGGAAAATATCTCCTCTTTCGCCAAAAAGCCAGTAAATTTTTTACTGAGACTGGCCTCAACTGGGATTATGTGATTGCCCAAGAAAGCAAACGCAAGCAAGTCTTGCTTCGTTTCTTTGCTCTCTTTACTCAGGTCAAGGGCATTTCAAATAGTGTCAAACGTCGCGCTTATCTGGATTTCATCCTTAAAGCAGTTCAGAAAGTGCCGAGCAAGATTTGGCAAAATCTCTATCTCCGTTCTTACCTGCGAAATGGCGACCTCTTTGCCCTCAGTTTGCGCCTTTTGCTCCTATCCTTGTTAGCACTAGTCTTTATCGAGCAAGCTTGGATTGCGACGGCAGTGGTGGTTCTATTTAACTATCTCTTACTCTTCCAATTGCTAGCCCTCTATCACGCCTTTGATTACCAATACTTGACCCAGCTCTTCCCACTAGACAAGGGACAAAAGGAAAGAGGGTTGCAGGTTGTAGTCAGAGGATTGACCAGTTTCGTCTTGATAGTGGAATTAGTCGTCGGCCTTGTGACTTTCCAAGAAAAACAGGCCCTCCTAGCCTTGCTGGGTGCTGGTTTAGTTTTACAAGTCTTGTACTTGCCTTATCAGGTGAAACGTCAGATGCAGGACTAAAACGTACTTATATGATACTAAAAAAGAAGTTGAGTTCAATCTGTCTCAGCTTCTTTTATTTTCTACAAGATAATGGTTGGTCCATAAAGACTTAACTTGGTCTTGACTTGGTCAAAGTGAAAACGGTCATAGGCCCGCCAAGCAGCACGAGTAGGAGCATCTGGATCGAGAGCACTGAGGCCCATGAGAAGACTGGAAGTCTGGTAAAATGTTTCCAGCTCAATCAAGAATCGATTATCCACTGTCTCAGCTTTAGAGAGAAAGCGGAGGATATTGTTCAGTTGCTCCTGAAAGCAGACATCGTCAGCTGTTGCCTGTTTGCATGCTTGATAGGCTTTGTTTAACTCAGTAATCAAAGTCTGAGCTCTTTTGATAGGTTCTGTATCTGTCATGAGAATTCCTCCTTTAATCTGGGTGCTAGTCTTGTTTCTAGCAACTGTTTTTTTGATACTGCCAGTCTATCACTTTTATCTCCTTTTTCAGCTTTAAATCTTTAATTGTCATTGAAATTTCCTGAATGGTAATAGCGGGATTTTATGATAAAATGGTTGTAAGGTTATCATAGTCAATTTGTAAAAGCTTCGACACTTTAGGAATTTTTAAGAACCGTTTAGGATTTGGCAAAAAATGGATTCTAGACTTATGGTATCCTCTCTTCAGGAGGTTTTATCCATGAACTATATCATCATCCAAAAAGAGAAAGAAATTTTCAAATTAAACATAAAGGATATCTACTATATCCAAACGCATCCAAGTAAAGCCCATACCGTGCAGATTGTTACAGAAGACGCTAGCTTTGATCTGTTTCAAAATTTAAGCAATCTTGAGAAACAATATGGGGAAACCTTGACGAGATGTCATCGAAATTGTCTGGTCAACCTTGAACGAGTAAAATCCATGGATATCCAATCAAAGACCCTCTTTCTAGGGGAAGAAGGTCGATATGCTGTTCAGTATGCCAGGCGTCGCTATAGAGACATTCGCCAAAAATGGTTGAAACAAGGAGAGTAAGAAGATGAGAATATTTGTTTTAGAAGATGACTTTTCCCAACAAGCTAGGATTGAAACGACGATAGAGAAACTCTTGAAAGAATATCGTATCATTCCCAGCTCTTTTGAAGTTTTTGGCAAGCCAGACCAACTGCTGGCAGAGGTACATGAGAAGGGGGCGCATCAGCTATTCTTTTTGGACATTGAGATTCGAAACGAAGAGATGAAGGGTCTAGAGGTGGCTAGAAAGATTCGGGATCGGGACCCCTATGCCCTGATTGTCTTTGTGACAACTCACTCAGAGTTTATGCCCTTGTCCTTTCGCTATCAAGTGTCAGCTTTGGACTACATTGATAAGGCCCTTTCGGCAGAGGAGTTTGAATCTCGTATCGAGTCAGCCCTTCTCTATGCCAATAGTCAAGATAGTAAAAGTCTGGCGGAAAATTGCTTTTACTTTAAATCAAAATTCGCCCAATTCCAGTATCCTTTTAAAGAGGTTTACTATCTCGAAACGTCGTCCAGAGCCCATCGTGTTATTCTCTATACCAAGACGGATAGGCTGGAATTTACGGCGAGCCTAGAGGAGGTTCTCAAACAGGAACCTCGTCTCTTGCAGTGCCACCGCTCTTTTCTCATCAATCCTGCCAATGTGGTTCATTTTGATAAGAAAGAAAAACTCCTTTTCTTTCCCAATGGTGGAAGCTGTCTAATCGCGCGTTATAAGGTCAGGGAAGTGTCTGAGGCTATTAATAACTTACACTGAGCTAGGAGAGTTTATGAATATTGCTTGGATATTGTTGTATACACTTATTACTAATGGGCTAGAAATTGTCATTTTCTTTAAGGTAGATGGAATTGGTCTCACTTTCGAGAGGATTTTTAAGGCTTTTCTTTTTAAGATACTTTTGGCAGTTGTTTTTGTAATGATTAGCTATATAGTAGGAAATGATTACCTATCTTATTTTGTGGACCCCTTGTACGGCATAGGTTTATCTTTCTTATTGTTAAGAGGGCTTCCTAAAAAACTCCTTTTCTTTTATGGTCTCTTTCCAATGATATTGGTGAATCTCTTTTATAGAGGAGTCTCCTATTTTGTGCTTCCATTTTTGGGACAAGGGCAAGTATATGATGGCTACTCATTTACTGGGTTATGTATAATAATTTTCAATTTCTTCATTTCTCTAGCTTTTTTGAAATGGTTGGGCTATGATTTCACTAAGTTGAGAAAGGAGATTCTCGATAAAGATTTTCAAAAATCCCTTACTAAGATTAACTGGGTAATGGGAGCTTACTATCTAGTGATACAAAATCTGTCTTACTTTGAATATGAACAAGGTATCCAATCAACGACTGTTCGTCATCTGATCCTAGTGTTTTACTTGCTCTTTTTTATGGGGGTTATCAAGAAATTAGATACCTATTTGAAGGACAAACTTCATGAGAGACTGAACCAAGAGCAGGACTTGCGATACAGAGATATGGAACGTTATAGTCGGCATATAGAGGAACTTTACAAGGAAGTTCGGAGCTTTCGTCATGATTATACCAACCTCTTGACCAGTTTACGTCTGGGGATTGAAGAGGAGAATATGGAGCAGATAAAAGAGGTCTACGACTCGGTCTTAAAGGATTCTAGTCAGAAATTGCAGGACAATAAATATGATCTGGGCCGATTGGTGAATATTCGAGACCGTGCCCTCAAAAGTCTCTTAGCAGGAAAATTTATAAAAGCCAGAGAAAGGGATATTGTCTTTAATGTCGAAGTTCCTGAGGAGATTCAAGTCGAGAGTATGAGTCTGCTTGATTTTTTAACCATCGTATCTATTCTTTGTGACAATGCCATTGAAGCCAGTGCAGAGGCCAGTCAACCTCATGTTTCAATCGCTTTTTTAAAAAATGGAGAACAGGAGACCTTTATCATCGAAAATTCTATCAAAGAAGAAGGCATCGATATTTCTGAAATCTTCTCTTTTGGAGTTAGTTCAAAAGGGGAGGAGCGAGGTGTTGGTCTCTATACCGTTATGAAGATTGTCGAAAGTCATCCCAATACCAGTCTAAATACCACCTGTCAAAATCAAGTTTTTCGTCAGATGCTTACTATGATACATACAGAATGATAAAAATAAGACCTAGAGAGCTTTTCTCTTGGTCTTGTTTTTTTATAGTAGTATTGGCTGATGAAGTCCTTTCGTATTGTTATACTTAATTATATTAAGGCTATACAAGAAATCTTCCCACCATCCTCCACCTGTAATTTGATTGAGTTCAGTAGTTGTTAATTCTTGAAATGAAGTTAGGTTTTGTTTCTTATCCATGTTATGATTCTCCTGTTTTATAAGATAATAAATAGTTATAGAGTGTTATCTGAAAATTAATTAGAATGTGTTAAAATTTTATCTTTGAAATAATCAAAATATGTTTTCTTTGCAGTTACACTAGTGACTCGACCTTGTAGGCCATATTGGATGAGTTTACTGTTCTCACCAGATAGTTTTGCAAGAGCGGTTAATTTAAAGAGATTTCCTTGCTCTGTTCTGGTAGGGGTTTGATCAATGCTCTGAAGTTGGCCGATGATGGTAATGCCGTGATTTCCAATCTTCTCAAGCTTTAATCTTACAGTTTGTCCTTTATCTAGTAAGGGGAGATAGTCAGATGATACGTAGTAAGTGATTAGTACTTCTCTTGTATCTGTGATGAGAGGAAATATTTGAGCAATTTCTGTACCAGTTGGAATTCTATTTTTACCTTCAAATTCGCTGTTCAGATGAACGATACCTTTACTTGGAGCGGTTAAGGTATTGTTTTCCAAGCGCTGTGTCGCTTGATCTAGTTGTACTTTTAATTCTGTTAATTGATTCTCCACGGTTAGTTGTTGCTGAGAAGCTGTCTGTAAAAACTGAGTGCGGAGTACTTCAATTTTGGTTGCTAAACTATTATCATAAGTTGCTACACTTCCGATACCAGCTTGCTGAATTTTGAGACTTGCGATAGATGATTCAAGATTTGCAATACTTTGATTGATTTGAGATAAAAATGGCTCATCTGCAGTTTCTTGTGTTTGTTCTTGAGAGGCTACAAGATAACGATTCAAAATTGACTGGTGTGGATTGCCAGTCGGTAAGCGTGCTCTTTTGTTTATGATAGCATCTCTCAGCTCCTGGTATTCTCCAATTTGTTGTTGAACTCTTGTGATTTCTTGTTCAATAGCTGATGAACTGCTATTGGCAAGGTTGGCTTGATTTGCAACCTCAGTGTTAGTCTTTGAGATACCTAGTTCAATATCATGAGTTTGTTTAGTAAAATTCATAAAGGTATTATAGTAGCCAAACTCATCCTCACCAGAAAAAAGATCGGTATTTTTTTCTAAGCTTTGTTTCAAAATTCCAAGTCCTTCTTTTTGCTTCTCAAGTCTTTGTAATTGAGTTTCTAAGGCAGTTTTCTGGCTCTCTTCCATTGTTTCAGAGTATTTGATGAGTAAGTCACCTTTTTCAACTACTTGATTTGCCACTAAATGATTAGCTAAGATAGTATTATCACTGGTTGACTGAATGGATGCAATGACACTTGTAGGAGTGACTTCTCCTTGCGATGTAACAATAATCTCTTTTGTAGCAACAAGGGAGAAAATCACGATGAAAGTAAACAGTAATGAAAGTGGTATGATCAATACTGTCGCATAATTATGGTAACGTCTCTGATAAAACTCGACGCTTCTAAAAAGATTAGGATTCATAACATTCTCCTTATTTGTTGAATAGATGATGGTAGAAGCCTTGCGCCTGTATTAACTCTTGATGACTACCAACTTCAATGATTTTCCCTTGGTCAAGAACAATGACACGATTAGTCCGTTCGGCTATACTTAGACGATGGGCTACAAAGAGAATGGTTTTATCAGTTAGGGACATAAGATTATCTATAACCTTTTTCTCAGTCAAAACATCGAGAGCACTAGTAGCTTCATCTAGTATTAAAACAGGAGCTTTAGTTAAAAGAGCACGAGCGAGGGCGATTCGTTGCTTCTGTCCTCCTGACAGACCTGCTCCATCAGAAAGTTGAGTTTGATAGCCCATAGGCATTCTTTCAATATCTTGACGGATTTCAGCTAATTCGCAAGCTTTTAGAATATCTTCTTGGCTAATCATATTATTACCGCCCAAGGTTAAGTTTTCCAAGATAGAGCCATTAAAGATATAGGCTTGTTGGGGCAGGTAATTAATATGACGTCGCAAGATTTTTTTATCAATATTTTTAATATCCTGATGATTGATGGTAATCTGTCCTTTGTAAGGGTCAAAGAAATTGACAATCATTTTGGCTAGAGTTGTTTTACCAGAACCACTAACTCCAACCAGGCTAACCTTATCACCTTCTTTAATTGTTAGATTGATATCTGTTAAGGTATCTCGTCCAAAACCATACTTATAAGAAAGGTCATCAAATTCAATATCGCCCATCAAAAAATTTGAATGAACAGGATTTTCTTGAACTTGAAATTCAGATTCAACTAAATAGACCTCGTTCAAGCGGTTATTAGCAACCTTCGCAGATTGGAGTTTAGTTTGTAGGTTGATAATATTTTCCATAGGAGTTGTAAAGTAAGAAAGAAGTGTATTAAAGGTAATCAGCTGACCGATAGAAATCTTACTCGACATGACTAATTGAGCACCAAACCATAGGATAAAGATATTAAGAACTAACTTTGTTCCTTGCTTTAAATTAGTTTGTAAAATAGAATATTTAGTAAGTTTAAAGGATTTTTCCAAATAATCGACAAATTCACTGTCAATATTTTGGTAGCGATTTTCTTCACTTGTGAGTGACTTGATGGTTTCGATCCCGTTGATATCTTCGATAATGGCAGAACTAACCATAGAATTACTTTGCATGACATCATGGTTCATTTTTTCAAAAGGCTTCATAAAAGAAAAGATGATAAATATGTAAATAGGGATGGAAATAAGAGAAAGAAGAAAGAGGTTAGGATTTTGTGCTAGTAAGACGCTCCCTACAAGGATCAGAATGGAAACATCAAGAAGAAGAGAGAGAATGGTAGAAGCTAAGGCATCTATAATAGAGTTGGCATCTGTGAAGCGTGAAATGATTTCTCCTGTACGACGTGTCGCAAAGAAAGACATAGGAAGTTCAAAGATATGGCGAATATAGGCCAAAATTACATCAATGCTTAATCTCTGACTCAGAACAGTTAGGAGATAATCTCTGGAGAAGCTCATGGCTTGTTGGAGGATATAGGTGATAATTAGACCAATTGAGATAATTCCTAAAGTTGATTTCATCTGATTTGGAATGTACTCATCCAAGATTCCTTGGAGATAATAAGAACCACCGATATTGATAATAGTGACTAATAAGCTTGAGAGAACAATGTAAGCAATGAGAGATTTTTGTTTGAAAATCAGAGGGAGGAAGCTCAGTAGACCATTCTTTTTATCTTTATGGGGTTGATAGCTGGGTTTGGGAGCTAGAAAAATAGCTACTCCAGTCCATTCAGAGAAAAAGCGTTCTTTTGACATTTTGGTGATTTTTACAGAAGGATCAGGATCACCAATAATCAGATAGTCTTTCTTTGTTTGATAGACAACATAGTAATGTTGGAGTTTCCCTTCTTTGTTAACGTGAACGATAAATGGATAGGGGACATCGCTCATGTCAAAGAGCGTTTTATCTGCTTGAACAGGCCTTGTTTCAAAGCCCATTTCATCAGCGGCTTTTACAATGCCAAGAGCAGTCGTCCCTTCTTTATTGGTCTTTGCAAGTTCTCTCAAGTGAGCTAGAGAAAAATCTGAACCATAGAATTTGGCAATCGAGGCTAAGGCAGCGACACCACAGTCTCTAGCATCTATTTGAGGAACAAATGTACGTTTATAAGAAGTCATTGGCAAATCCTTTCATATAAAATATGAATTTATTATACCATGATAATAAGCTCATATTTTATAAAATCTTGAATTGTCATTGAAACTTCCTGAATGGTAAAAAAGTGATTAGAAATTATCTTTTTTAAAAAATTTAGAGGTGGTTTCAAATGAAAAGCTAATTCAAGACGTTTCGATGACAATTCAAGATTTGGATGAAAAATTTTAAAAAACAATGATATACTAAGCTTGTCAAGGTTGCAACAGGACAAAAATTAAAAATAAAAAAGGAGTATTTGTCATGAATACAAAAACGATGTCACAATTTGAAATTATGGATACTGAGATGCTTGCGAAAGTTGAAGGAGGTTTCGGAGGTTGGGGAGATATGATTGCTGGTTTATTGGGTGGGCTAGCACCTTCTCCAACTTTGGATCAATTAAATGGTAAGTGGCCTATTATACATTTTTCAAAACCATGTGGTCTTTATGGTATAGGGGGAACTCCAAACTCATGTAATGGTATTTAAAAAGGATTGAAACTATGAAGGCAAAATATGGGAATCAAATTGTTGATGTTTGGGAAATTGGTCAAGCAACTCCTAAACCAAGTTGGGTAGAGGAAGCTTTTCAAAAAAATTATATGGTTTGGTTGGATAATCATGTGCGCATTCTAATGGCAGGTCTCAACACTTCTCTCGCAACGAATATCAAGTTTGGTCTAGTTGGAACAGTTGGAGGAGGATTCGCTGGTTATGGAATGTATGTTCTTGGTTATCCAGGTGATTATATAGATATCACCAATCATAGAGTTGTTTCTGCTAAAACATTTCACAAAAGTTATCAAATTTTAGAAAATGATTAGATGTCATTTAATTGTAATGGAGAAAGCAATGAAAAAAATATTTTTAAAAAAACGGACCATCTTCCTTGCGAGATTGTTCCTAGGGCAGTTGCCTTTGCTTGTCTCTACTTATCTATTTCTATCTCGTCAATTTTTAAATTTTTCCTTAGTCCTCCAATTTCTTTTAGTGGTTATTAACTTAGCTTCTATTTTGGCTACTGTTTATCTCACTAGGGAAATGAAGATAAGAGAGTTTGAAGATGATGATTTGGTTAGTCCTAGAACCAATCAACTCATGTTCATCGGCTTGACAGGCTTTATGTCTATTATCTGTTTGTATAGAGGTATCACAGCAGGAGAATCTTACCAACAACTAATCGCTTATATTGGCGCGGTTCTATGCTGGCTTATCATGCTTTTGCTTATTTGGGGTTTGAAGTATTATAAAAAGTAGAGGTTAATGAAGTATAAAAGGGTGAGTGTTTTTGAAATACTTACCCTTTTATACTGAAGTTTTTGCAATTCAAGACGTTTCGATGACAATTCAAGATTTGGATGAAAAATTTTAAAAAACAATGATATACTAAACTTGTCAAGGTTGGAACAGGACAAAAATTAAAAATAAAAAAAGGAGTATTTGTCATGAATACAAAAATGATGTCACAATTTAAGATTATGGATACTAATATGCTTGCTTGCGTTGAAGGTGGGGATAAAGTAGGGGCTGGAGAAGTTGTTCAAGCATTGGGAGTTTATACAATAGGAGGTGCAGCTCTGGGGAGTGTTATCCCAGTTGTGGGAACTCTTGCTGGAGGGATTTTAGGAGCACAGTTCTGTACAGCAGTTTGGGGAGCTTTGAGGGCAAGTTAAATTTTTAGAGATATAGCAGATTAAAATATAATAGTAACAAATTGATTAAGAGAATTTAAAGCAATTTCTAAAAATGCTTTAGAAACGACATTGTGCGATGCTAGATTTAATTTACTATAGTAGTAAAAGGAGGTGATTTATATGAGATACAGGTTATTTCTTGTTATTTTCTTGGGTAGCATTTTGGATATTCTTTTAGGAACATTTTTGCAAATCTCTAATGTATCGATTGGGTGGCTTGTTCTCTACAGTGGTTTGTTTGAAGCAGGAGTTTTCCTTCTCACTAATAAAGGTTTGGCGGTAAAGATCAAGGAAGCAGACATTCAAAACCGCTTTAAATTTATTTTTAGAAAAACGGTATGGTTTCAAATCCTTTTACTCATCTTTTTGATAGTCAAACTTTATCTTGGTTTGGATGCGAGGTTGATTTTATTCTATGGACATATTTTCATTGCCTTTAATGCCTTGATTTATCTTTTGTCTACTAGCCAAATTAATTTAACAAAGAAAGTGTGAAAAAATGGAACAATCAGTAAATAACTTCTTCATTTTATCCGATGAAAAACTAACAACGATAACAGCTGGTGATAAACAACTTGCAGATGCATTTTTAAGTGGAGTAGGTGGTGCAGTTGAGGGGATTTCGCTTTGTATGCAGACAATCCCTTTCCCAACTCCTCAGATTTATTTGATTTGCGCAGCTGGTGGGGCAGCAGCTTCAGTTTTATGGCCACATTAGAGGATTGAGTTAGTATAGAGAGTTATTAATCTGGGTATTTCTTTGAGTTTATACTCTCTATACTGTATAGGAATATATCATGTATAAACACTTATTTTTTCCATATTCAAAAACCTTAGACTGGTTGACACCCTATATTCTAGTCTTGGCTTCCGACACCATTGCCTTCAATGTTTTTGTGCTAACCTTTGTGTCCGTTGTGATCTTCTATTTCTTGAATCCTATGATAGCTTTTATAGCTATATTCTTTGGTGCTGGCTATGTTGTCGGATTTTGGTTATTAAAATGGTTTGTTTTAGAGAGATTGGAGGTAAAGGATGGCTTGTAGGAAGGCTTACTTAGTGTTTAAGTGATTATCCTTATGGCTGTTTTCAATAAAGATTATACCTTGTTTTTTGATTTTTATTATAAAAATGTCAAATGTATCTCCTTACATTCATTCCTGATTCCTAAAAACTGAATCACTGTTTTCCTCAGGTTTATCTGGGGGAGGCAGTGATTTTTTGAAATAAAGACATAGATATTCCTGTTTTCCAATTTTCCTTATTTTAACCATTCAGGAAATCTCAAGCACTGTTTAAGATTTAGAGTAAGGATTTAGGGGAATATGGTTTATATTAGAGATGTTCCGAGTTTATAAAGGAGGGATTACATGAAAAAGTATCAGCTTCTATTCAAAACAAGTGCAATTTTATCCTACCTATTTTTCGTATTTGGCCTTTCTCAGCTAACGCTTATCGTCCAAAACTATTGGCAATTTTCTTCTCAGATAGGCAATTTATTCTGGATTCAAAATATCTTGAGTTTACTTTTTATTGGAGTCATGATTGTGGTTCTTGTTAAGACAGGCCATGGTTATCTCTTTCGCATTCCAAGAAAAAAATGGCTTTGGTATTCGATTTTGACAGTATTAGTGGTAGTGCTCCAGATCTCTTTTAACGTTCAGACAGCTAAACATGTCCAGTCAACTGCGGAAGGTTGGGCTGTATTGATTGGTTATAGTGGGACTAACTTTGCCGAATTGGGTATCTACATAGCCCTGTTCTTTCTGGTTCCACTGATGGAAGAGTTAATCTATAGAGGATTACTGCAACACGCCTTTTTTAAAGATTCGAGATGTGGTCTTGATTTGCTTCTTCCTTCTATTTTATTTGCTCTCCCTCATTTTTCAAGCCTGCCTAGTCTGTTAGATATCTTCGTCTTTGCAACAGTTGGAATCATCTTTGCTGGTTTGACCCGCTATACCAAGAGTATTTATCCATCCTATGCAGTGCATGTGATTAATAATATTTTCGCAACATTACCATTTTTGCTGACTTTTTTACACAGGGTATTTAGCTAAAAATAGTAGATTAAAAATAATTATCGATTATGAGAAGTGAATAAGATTAGATTTCTGAATAATAGAATTTAATTTTATTCACTTCTTATTAGTTGACTAAGAAAATTGTGCTCTTTGAGCAATTCAAGACGTTTCGATGACAATTCAAGATTCGGGTGAAAAATTTTAAAAAACAATGATATACTAAACTTGTCAAAGTTGCAACAAGACAAAAATTAAAAATAAAAAAGGAGTATTTGTCATGAATCTAAAAATGATGGAACAATTTGAGATTATGGATACTGAGATGCTTGCGAGTAAAGTAGGAGGAAAAACAATATATTACGGTAATGGTTTATATTGTGATAACTCTAAAGGTTGCTGGGTAAACTGGCCTGAAGCTATAAATAAAATTCTTACTAATTCTATTGTTAATGGATTTTCAGGTGGGAATGCAGGTTGGAATTCGGGTGGACCTCTATAATGAGAGGGTTAAAGTGGTTTTCTGGTGGGGTTGAAAGACGCCGTGAAGCTATCATCATATTAGAAGAACTTATTCAAAATATAAAATGTGATTCTCAACTCCTCCCTTTGAAAGATATATTGATTTCTTACGAATGTGAATTAAAGAAAGGAAGTATATCGATTCCTTATACCCTGAGTCGAATGAACATTGAAATTTCAAATGTATTAATTGAAAATGCACTACATTTATCTGAAATTCAGTCTAATCAGATAAAAAAATTAAGAGAATTATCTAATATTAGATATGGATACTAGGATATAGTATAGGTGATATGTTAATTATAGTTTATGTATTTCTAATATTTTTATTGTGACTCTGAATTTGAGTGAAAAAAATTAAAACAGTGTTATACTAAACTTGTCATGGTTGCAACAGGACAAAAAACTTCATTAAAAAGGTGGGTGTTTTCGAAATACTTACCTTTTTAATGAAGTTTTTGCAATTCAAGATGTTTTGATGACCATTTAAGATTTAGATGAATTTGTAATTTTAAATAAGGTAAGATAAAGATAACAAATGTAAAGGAGTATTCTTATGAAGAAACAAAAGATAAAATCGCTATTACTTGTACCACTTGTATTTGCATCTATTACTACGGGTGTTGTATATGCAGAAGAACAGCCTACTACTTCATCTATCCAGGCAAATGATAGTTCTGTTGTGGCACCAGATTTGCCATCGGCTAAGGAAAATGTGGAGCATAAACCTTCCGTTGTAACTCCCGAGGAGTATGAACAGAATGTTGCTGACTTTAAAAAGATAGATATTGAAGCCGTTCGTCAATCTTTTACAGAGGATCAATTGGAACATACTATATATTTTGGTAGAAAAACTTGTTCTCATTGTCGTCAATTTTCTCCTGAATTGAAAGAATTTAATAACTTGATTGAAAAGAAGTTAGAGTATTATGATTTGGATGGTCAGGATTTTGATGGGGAGGCGAGAGAGTTTCTATTTAAAAAAGTCGGGATTCCAGGAACACCAACAATTTTGTATTTAAAAAATGGACATCCGATATCTGGATGGGTTGGTGGGGGAGCGACTGCACAACAGGTGTATGATTATATGTACTCTAGAAACTCACCTAAGCAAACGGAAACAATAGCATCGTCCGAGGAAACAGTAATTGAAAATGTGCATGATGAGAAAACCAGAAATGACAGCATGAGTACTAGTGATAAAGTTGTAAGTGAAAGCAAAGGTATGAGTGATGAAAAAAGAACCGAAATGAAAATATCCAATGATAATTCCAATTCTAATAGTGAAAATAGTGGGAAAGTGGAGAGTATAAACTCAACTTCTAAAGCTAAAACTACTCAATCTGGCGATTTAGCAATGTTAGACAATAAGAATCAATTGGAAACTCTCAAACCTATTTTTGATGCTGCTCAAGAAAATAAAACTCCTTTAACCGATGTTAAGAGGCCTGATTATGTAAGCCAATCGATTACTTCGAATGAAAAATTATTACCGAAAACAGGCGAGGAAGAAAGTTACCAACTGATTCGGCTAGCTGTCGCATTTTTTATGGCTTCTATAATGATTAAAGTGAAACAAAAAATTCATAAATAAAAATAGATGGTAAACAGGTGCAATGATATTATTTGTTTGTAATAACATATGACTAGAATTTTCCTATAGACCAGAGTGAAAGGGCAAGCATGTTTTTAATGCTTGCTTTTTAAATTTTTTAACAATTCAAGACGTTTCGATGACAATTCAAGATTTGGATGAAAAAAATTAATAAACGATGATATACTAAACTTGTCAAAGTTGCAACAAGACAAAAATTAAAAATAAAAAGGAGTATTTGTCATGGATACAAAAATGTTGTCACAGTTAGAGGTTATGGATACTGAAATGCTGGCTAGCATTGAGGGAGGAACTGATTGGGGAACAGTAGGAAAAGGAGCTGTCTATGGAGCAGGTATCGGAGTTGCTATGTGTACGGTAGGAGGACTCCTTACTGGTGGTTCCGCATGGGCTATGACTGCTGGCTGTGCTTGGGCTGGAGCTAAACTTGGTGGTGCTTTTACTGCAATTGCTGATAATATTTGGCCATAGAAGGGAGTAGAAATTATGTTTGATTACAAAATAGTAGACAATCAAGAATTAAGTAATATTTCTGGAGGTGGATTGGGAGGAGATGTAGTTGTAGGAGCCTTGTCGGGTGCATTTCAGGCAGGACAATCTTGTATTGCTGGAGGCCCTCAAGCTTACTTGATTTGCGCAACAGGGGGCGCTATAGTAGGTGGCATTATAGCTTTTGGATTGAGACCCCCAAAATAGTTTAAAAAAGGAATGTGTATTAATATGTTAAATGAAACTATGATTCAGCTTATACTCATTGCAATTTGTTGTGTGTACATTATTTTTAACACCAAGGCTGATAAAAACCCAAAGAGAGGATATCGTACAGCTTTGTACCTTTTCGTTATGGCTGGTATTATATCCTATATTATGAATTATCTGAATTGGTTAGATTTTTTCTTACTGATAACTCCGATAATGTGTCTATTTAAATTTGAAGATAAATGGAGTTAGCAACATTTGATACTTCAATAGGTTATTAACTATCCTTTGGCTCATTGTCAACTGTAGTGAGTTGAAGAAAAGCTAAGATCGAGAAAGGACTAATTTCGTCCTTTCTTTTTTGAGTACGACGGGCATGACGTTTATTTGATGTGTAAGTCCTCCGTGTGCACCCGCTACCGGTGAATTCAATAGCGATTCTCAAACCTGACTATCGTGAGGTAGCGGGGAGAAGAAGGCATAGCGAAATCGTGGCTTAAAGAACAGGAATGTTATAGTAAGACACGTTTAGAGGATAAAGTGGCTTCACACTCTAAAGCACAAATAGGTATACCTAATCCATATATTTAAATCACGAGAGTGTACGAGAAAAGATGTACGACTGATCTATTGATGTGAGGTTCTGATGAGAGCTGAAAGCATGGTAACAACGAATCATGAGAAGTTAGTCAATCCTATAGTAGTCAGGAAAATTCTATAATGGAAGTGGAGCGAAAGGTGAACAATTGAAAGTAGAATTGTCTGTTTTGATTATTTGTTTGATAGGATGGTAGTATGAAAATATAAATGGTGACTATTCAGATCTATTTAATTTGTGCAGCTGGTGGGGGCGGCAGTTTCGGTTTTATGGCCACATTAGAGGATTTGATTGGTATATAGAGTTATTAATCCAGGTATTTCTTTGAGTTTATACTCTCTATGCTGTATAGGAATACATCATGTATAAACACTTATTTCTCCCATATTCAAAAACCTTAGACTGGTTGACGCTCTATATTCTAGTCTTGGCTTCTGACACCATTGCCTTTAATGTTTTTGTGCTAACCTTTATATCTGTTGTGATCTTTTATTTCCTAAATCCCATGCTATCTTTAATGGCCATCTTCTTAGGGGGTGGTTTTGTGGTCGGATTTTGGTTACTCAAATGGTTTGTTTTGGAAAGGCTAGAGAAAAAGATGACGTGTAGGGAAGTCTGTTTGGTGGGGAGGATAGTTTTATGAGAATTTTTAATAAATGTCATGCCTTGTTTTTGGGATTTTTAGTCTTTGCAATCGTTGGTGCAGCGGGGTATTCCGTCAATCAAGGAGATTATTTTCAACACCAGTACACATTCATTGTTGTAAAGACTCTCTTGCTTTTCCTTAGTTTTGCCTATGCGAGATGGTTTGATATGATTTCTTTGGGGATTTTAAGCAAGAAACAACTCTTGCTGTTCATTGGAATCTTTCTTCTTACGGTGCTGGTAAATATAGGCTATCATGCTTTTTTCTCAGTTGCTTCTGGTGCCTCGGCTCAACACCTTGAGGAAACGAGCAAAGGACTTTCGCTTTCCTTTATTGTAAGTGTTACAGTTTTGGGACCAATCCAAGAGGAATTCATTTTCAGAGGACTTCTTCAGGGGGCTATATTTGAAAATTCTTGGTTAGGGCTTGTACTGGCTTCCTCTCTCTTTTCTTTCATGCATGAACCTTACGATGTGCCTTCGTTTTTCTATTATCTACTTGGGGGCTTGTTGCTGGGCTTTGCTTATAAAAAGAGCCAAAATTTGTGGGTTTCTACTCTAGTCCACATGTCTTACAACAGTTTGCCACTTTTAACTTATTTCTAAAAATCATGAAAAGGTAAGCAGAAGACGGTGCTTGCCTTTTTTAAGCTATAATGATAGCCTGAGCCAATTGAGATGCTTTTCTTTGAGAATCAGGTGTGGAGCGGTTGACGAATAGACCAAAAACTAGTAGAATAGTAAGGAAACTTTATACGGAGGAAAGAAATGGACTTGGGTGATAATGAGCTAACGCTGACCCCTATCCCTGGGAAGAGTGGCAAAGCTTATATGGGAAGCTACCCTGATGGAAAGCGCGTCTTTGTAAAAATGAACACCTCTCCAATCCTACCTGGCCTAGCCAGAGAACAAATCGCTCCTCAATTACTATGGACTCGTCGTTTGCCAGACGGCCGTGATATGTGTGCTCAGGAATGGCTGACGGGTAAAATCTTGACCCCTTTCGATATGAATCGCAAGCAGATTATCAATATCTTGAACCGCCTTCACCGCTCACGTCCCTTGATGAAGCAGTTGAGCCGTTTGGGATATACCATGGAAACGCCAGTTGATTTATTGCGTTCTTGGCAGCAAGGAGTTCCAGAAATCTTGAAGCAGAATCACTATTTGAACAGTGTGATTGCGGAACTAGGTAAGACGGTTCCAGGTTTTAGGGAAGACCATGCAACGATTGTGCATGGTGATCTTCGTCATAGTAATTGGATTGAGACAGAGAGTGGACTCGTTTATCTAGTGGATTGGGATTCGGTTCGTCTGACGGATCGTATGTTTGATGTGGCGCATTTGCTATGCCACTACATTCCAGATCATCAGTGGCGCCAATGGTTGAGAGACTATGGCTATAAGTACAATCAGACAGTGTTAGATAAATTGTATTGGTATGGTCAGTATTCTTACTTGAGCCAGATTGCCAAATACTGTGAAAATCAAGATTTAGACAATGTAAACCGGGAGATTTATGCCTTGCGTGTCTTCCGCGATAAGTATGGAAAGAAGAGATGAGAGTTAGAAATCGTAAAGGAGCGACAGAATTACTAGAGGCTAATCCCCAGTATGTGGTCCTCAATCCCTTAGAAGCTAAAGGGAAATGGCGAGACTTGTTTGGAAATGATCATCCTATTCATGTTGAAGTTGGAAGTGGGAAAGGGGCCTTCATATCAGGAATGGCCAAGCAAAACCCTGACATCAACTACATCGGGATTGATATCCAAAAGTCGGTATTGAGTTATGCCTTGGACAAGGTGCTTGAAGTTGGAGTTCCCAATATCAAATTGCTGTGGGTAGATGGTTCAGATTTGACTGACTACTTTGAAGACGGTGAGATTGATCGTCTCTACCTCAACTTTTCAGATCCCTGGCCTAAAAAACGCCATGAAAAACGTCGTTTGACTTACAAGAGTTTCTTGGATACCTTCAAGCGTATCTTGCCTGAGAATGGGGAAATCCATTTCAAGACGGATAACCGTGGTTTATTTGAGTACAGCCTGGTGAGCTTTTCTCAGTATGGGATGAAGCTCAATGGCGTCTGGCTAGACTTGCATGCCAGTGATTTTGAAGGTAATGTCATGACAGAATATGAGCAAAAATTCTCCAACAAGGGTCAAGTGATCTACCGAGTTGAGGCAGAATTTTAAGAAACAGCTTGAAAACCAGCTGTTTGAGTGCTAATGCTTTACATAAATTGACAAACGTGCTATACTGATAGTAAGAATATGAGAAAGAGAGGCGGGGAGATATCTTCGCCTCTTGCTTATGAGGAGGTGGACGCAATCGCAACAATCGTAGAATTAGTCAGAGAAGTTGTAGAACCTGTCATCCAAGCACCTTTCGAACTCGTGGATATCGAGTATGGAAAGATTGGCAGTGACATGATTCTCAGTATTTTTGTAGATAAACCTGAAGGAATTACCTTGAACGACACGGCAGATTTGACAGAAATCATCAGTCCTGTTCTTGATACTATCAAGCCTGATCCCTTCCCAGAACAATATTTCCTAGAAATCACCAGTCCAGGCTTGGAACGTCCTTTGAAAACCAAGGATGCTGTCGCTGGAGCTGTTGGGAAATACATCCATGTCGGGCTCTACCAAGCCATTGATAAGCAAAAAGTCTTTGAAGGTACCTTGGTATCCTTTGAAGAGGACGAGTTGACCATGGAATATATGGACAAGACACGTAAGAAAACTGTCCAAATTCCATACAGTTTAGTATCAAAAGCACGTTTAGCAGTAAAACTATAGAAAAGAAAGGATAGCTTTTGAGGATTCAAAAGTAAAAAGAACATGAGTAAAGAAATGCTAGAGGCCTTCCGCATTTTGGAAGAAGACAAGGGAATCAAAAAAGAAGACATCATCGACGCAGTAGTAGAGTCGCTTCGTTCCGCTTATCGCAGACGCTATGGTCAATCTGACAGCGTAGCTATCGACTTCAATGAAAAGACAGGCGACTTTACAGTTTATACTGTCCGTGAAGTTGTTGATGAAGTATTTGATAGCCGTTTGGAGATCAGCTTGAAAGATGCTCTTGCCATTAATTCAGCCTATGAGCTTGGTGACAAAATCAAGTTTGAAGAAGCACCTGCTGAGTTTGGTCGTGTAGCAGCCCAATCTGCTAAACAAACCATCATGGAAAAAATGCGCAAGCAAACACGTGCCATCACTTACAATACTTATAAAGAACATGAACAAGAAATCATGTCTGGTACGGTAGAACGATTTGACAACCGCTTTATTTACGTCAACCTTGGCAGCATCGAAGCCCAATTGTCCAAACAAGACCAAATCCCTGGAGAAGTTTTTGCTTCCCATGACCGTATCGAAGTCTACGTTTACAAAGTTGAAGACAACCCTCGTGGTGTCAACGTCTTTGTTAGCCGTAGCCATCCAGAAATGATCAAACGCTTGATGGAGCAAGAAATTCCAGAAGTCTACGATGGAACTGTTGAAATCATGAGCGTAGCCCGAGAAGCTGGTGACCGTACTAAGGTTGCTGTTCGTAGCCACAATCCAAACGTGGACGCTATTGGGACAATCGTTGGACGTGGTGGTGCTAATATCAAGAAAATCACCAGCAAATTCCACCCAGCTCGCTACGATGCCAAGAGCGACCGCATGATTCCTGTAGAAGAAAACATTGACGTTATCGAGTGGGTAGCGGATCCAGCTGAGTTTATCTACAATGCCATCGCACCTGCAGAGGTTGACCAAGTTATCTTTGATGAGAACGACAGCAAACGTGCCTTGGTCGTTGTACCTGATAACAAGCTTTCTCTTGCTATCGGTCGTCGTGGACAAAACGTTCGCTTGGCAGCTCACTTGACGGGTTACCGTATCGATATCAAGTCTGCCAGCGAATTTGAAGCCATGGAAGAAGCAGGTCAAGTGGATTACGCAGCTGCGGATGAATTGACAGAAGAATAAAAGCTGCTAGAGGAGGGAAAGATGAAAACAAGAAAAATCCCTTTGCGCAAGTCTGTTGTATCCAATGAAGTGATTGATAAGCGTGATTTGCTCCGCATTGTCAAGAACAAAGAAGGACAGGTCTTTATCGATCCGACAGGCAAGGCCAATGGCCGTGGCGCTTATATCAAGCTAGACAATACAGAAGCCCTAGAGGCGAAAAAGAAGAAAGTCTTTAACCGTAGCTTTAACATGGAAGTGGAAGAAAGCTTTTATGACGAGTTGATCGCCTATGTGGATCACAAAGTAAAAAGAAGAGAGTTAGGACTTGAATAAGCAAAAGATAAGCAATCTCTTGGGACTTGCTCAACGAGCAGGCCGGATCATATCAGGAGAGGAATTGGTGGTTAAAGCCATCCAAGACCAGAAAGCTAAGCTAGTCTTTCTAGCCCATGATGCTGGTCCCAATCTGACCAAGAAGATTCAAGATAAAAGTGACTATTATCAAGTAGAAGTTATAACCGTGTTTTCAACACTGGAATTAAGCATAGCAGTCGGAAAATCGAGAAAGGTTTTGGCTGTGACAGATGCTGGATTTACAAAGAAAATGAGGTCTCTTATGGAATAGAAGAGGAGGACATGATTTGTCTAAGAAAAGATTGTACGAAATCGCAAAAGAACTTGGAAAAGAAAGTAAAGAAGTTGTAGCGCGTGCAAAAGAGTTGGGCTTGGATGTAAAAAGCCACTCATCGAGCGTGGAAGCTGCTGCTGCTGAGCAAATCGCGGCTAGCTTTAAACCTGCACCTGCTCCTAAGGCAGAAGCAAAACCTGTAGCACCAAAAGCAAGTGTAGAAAAGAAAGTTGAAAAGCCTGCATCAGCTAAACCAGTAGCCGCTAAGGAAGAAAGTAAACCAGCTGCACCTGCAGCTCCTAAGGAAGAAAAAGTAGTGGCTGCAAGACCACAGAGTCGAAACTTCAAGGCGGAGCGTGAGGCGCGTGCCAAAGAGCAGGCAGAGCGACGCAAACAAAACAAGGGCAACAACCGTGACCAACAACAAAACGGCAACCGTCAGAAAAATGACGGCCGTAATGGTGGAAAACCTGGTCAAGGAAACCGCGACAATCGCCGATTTAACGACCAAGGGAAAAAACCACAAGGTCAAGGGAATCGTGGCAATGATCGCCGTCAGCAACAAGACTTCCAGCCAAAACAAGCTGGTCCACGTGTTGACTTTAAAGCCCGTGCAGCAGCCCTGAAAGCAGAGCAAAATGCAGAGTACGCACGCTCAAGCGAGGAGCGCTTCAAACAATCGCAAGCAGCCAAAGAAGCCTTGGCTCAAGCTAATAAACGCAAGGAGCCAGAGGAAATCTTTGAAGAAGCTGCTAAGCTAGCTGAACAAACGCAACCAGCGGTAACAGTAGTTCCTGTAGCGAAAGAAGCGCCAGTGGATACACGTCGTAAAAAACAAGCTCGACCAGACAAAGAACGTGATGATTATGATCACGAAGAAGATGGTCCTAGAAAACAACAAAAGAATCGAAGTAGTCAAAATCAAGTGAGAAATCAAAGAAATAGTAACTGGAATAACAATAAGAAGAACAAAAAAGGCAATAACAAGAACAATCGTAATCAGACTCCAAAACCTGTTACAGAGCGTAAGTTCCACGAATTGCCAACAGAATTCGAATATACAGATGGTATGACTGTTGCGGAAATCGCAAAACGTATCAAACGTGAACCAGCTGAAATCGTTAAGAAACTCTTTATGATGGGGATTATGGCCACACAAAACCAATCCTTGGATGGAGAAACCATTGAACTCCTCATGGTGGATTACGGTATCGAAGCCAAACAAAAGGTTGAAGTGGACAATGCCGACATCGAACGTTTCTTCGTCGAAGATGGTTATCTCAATGAAGATGAATTGGTTGAGCGTCCACCAGTTGTCACCATCATGGGACACGTTGACCATGGTAAGACAACACTTTTGGATACCCTTCGTAATTCTCGTGTTGCGACAGGTGAAGCGGGTGGTATCACTCAGCATATCGGTGCCTACCAAATCGTGGAAAATGGCAAGAAGATTACCTTCCTTGATACACCAGGACACGCGGCCTTTACCTCTATGCGTGCGCGTGGTGCTTCTGTTACCGATATTACCATCTTGGTTGTAGCGGCAGATGACGGGGTTATGCCTCAAACTATCGAAGCCATCAACCACTCAAAAGCAGCGAACGTTCCAATTATCGTAGCCATCAACAAGATTGATAAACCAGGTGCCAACCCAGAACGTGTTATCGGTGAATTGGCTGAACACGGTGTCATGTCAACTGCCTGGGGTGGAGATTCTGAGTTTGTAGAAATCTCGGCTAAATTCAACCAAAACATCGATGAACTCTTGGAAACAGTCCTTCTTGTAGCTGAAATCCAAGAACTCAAGGCAGACCCAACAGTGCGTGCTATCGGTACTGTTATCGAAGCTCGCTTGGATAAAGGAAAAGGTGCGGTCGCAACCCTTCTTGTGCAACAAGGTACCTTGAATGTCCAAGATCCTATCGTTGTCGGAAATACCTTCGGTCGTGTCCGTGCCATGACCAATGACCTTGGTCGTCGTGTTAAGGTCGCTGGACCATCAACACCAGTATCTATCACAGGTTTGAACGAAGCACCAATGGCGGGTGACCACTTTGCTGTTTACGAAGATGAAAAATCTGCGCGTGCAGCAGGTGAAGAACGTGCGAAACGTGCTCTTATGAAGCAACGTCAAGTAACCCAACGTGTCAGCCTTGAAAACCTCTTTGATACGCTTAAAGCAGGTGAGCTCAAGTCTGTTAATGTTATCATCAAGGCCGACGTACAAGGTTCTGTTGAAGCCCTTTCTGCCTCGCTTCAAAAAATTGATGTGGAAGGTGTGAAGGTTACTATCGTTCACTCAGCAGTCGGTGCTATCAACGAGTCTGACGTGACCCTTGCGGAAGCTTCAAATGCCTTTATCATCGGTTTCAATGTGCGCCCTACACCACAAGCTCGTCAACAAGCAGAAGAAGATGATGTAGAAATCCGTCTCCACAGCATTATCTACAAGGTTATCGAAGAGATGGAAGAAGCCATGAAAGGAATGCTTGATCCAGAATTCGAAGAAAAAGTTATCGGTGAAGCAATCATCCGTGAAACCTTCAAGGTATCTAAAGTGGGAACCATCGGTGGATTCATGGTTACGAGTGGTAAGGTTACCCGTGATTCTAAAGTCCGTGTTATCCGTGACGGTGTCGTAATCTATGATGGCGAACTCGCAAGCTTGAAACACTACAAAGACGACGTCAAAGAAGTTACAAACGGTCGTGAAGGTGGATTGATGATTGATGGCTACAATGATATCAAGACTGATGATGTGATTGAGGCCTATGTCATGGAAGAAATCAAACGTTAAGATTTTTGCTCCTTTCTTAGGTGGTGAGGGACGCAAGCAAACCAATGGTTTCATTGCTTATTTTTGAGCCTAGTGTCTCAAAAATCCCCTGTGATGGGACTGATAAATCAGTTCCATCACTTTCACCACAGCGAAAGAAGCGGATGAGTTCAAATTGCACTTCGTTTCAATTTGAACTGAAAATCAATAAATTTAAAAATAGCTAGGTCTGCTGGCCTAGCTTTTGGTTCAAAGTAGAGAAAGGAATATCATGGCAAATCATTTCCGTACGGATCGTGTGGGCATGGAAATCAAGCGTGAAGTCAATGAGATTTTGCAAAAGAAGGTCCGTGATCCGCGTGTCCAAGGTGTGACCATTACAGATGTTCAGATGCTGGGGGATTTGTCTGTTGCTAAGGTTTACTACACCATTTTGAGTAACCTTGCTTCGGATAATCAAAAAGCTCAAATCGGGCTTGAAAAAGCAACTGGTACCATCAAACGTGAACTTGGTCGCAATTTGAAATTGTACAAAATCCCAGATTTGACTTTCGTCAAAGACGAATCCATCGAATATGGAAACAAGATTGACGAGATGCTACGCAATCTGGATAAGAACTAAGAAAGAGGGGGAACCCTCTTTTTTGGTGGAGAAATGGCAATAAAAAATACTGGGGGAATCTCTCTAGAGTAAAAAATTGTTAAAAAGCTTTATAAAGCTCAACTTGTATGATAGTATAGAAATTGGAAAGAGTGAGATGAAATGATTTCTTATCAATAACTAGCTAGTCTGGTATAGCAATCGGCTAGAAACTGCAGTTAGAAAAGGAAAGATAATATGGGATTCATTAAAATTCTAGCCAAGACTTATGGGAATTACTTTTTTGTGATGCAAAGCGTCAAAGTTCTGAAAAACATGAAAAAAGATGACAATGCTTTAGTAGGTTTCGGGAAAGTACTGCTTGCTGACAAGCTGATGGATGTAGCCCAGTGGCTCGCAAAACCAGATGATAAGGAATAACTTGAAATGAAAGAAACTAGCAGGAACTCCGCTGCTAGTTTTTTAATCTCTTCCCATATGGTATAATATAAGCAGTAAAATCATTTTATACTCAATAAAAATCAAAGAGCAAACTAGGAAGCTAGCCGTAGGTTGCTCAAAACAGTGTTTTGAAGTTGTGGATAGAACTGACGAAGTCAGTAACCATACCTACGTTAAGGCAACGCTGATGTGGTTTGAAGAGATTTTCGAAGAGTATTAGAACATACATGGAGGTCGTCATGGATAATATCATCGATGTGTCAATTCCCGTTGCAGAAGTGGTGGACAAGCATCCAGAAGTCTTGGAAATCCTAGTGGAGCTTGGTTTTAAACCGCTTGCTAACCCTTTGATGCGCAACACTGTCGGGCGCAAAGTATCGCTCAAACAGGGTTCTAAACTTGAAGGAACTCCTATGGACAAGATTGTCCGCACGCTAGAAGCGAACGGCTATGAAGTGATTGGATTAGACTAATGGCAGATGAACGGATTCATATCTTACGGGATATTTTGTTAGAATTGCATAATGGTGCCTCTCCTGAGTCAGTTCAGGAGCGTTTTGATGCGACCTTTACAGGTGTATCGGCCATTGAGATTTCCCTCATGGAGCACGAGCTGATGAACTCAGACTCAGGTGTCACCTTTGAAGATGTTATGGAGCTCTGTGATGTCCATGCCAATCTTTTTAAAAACGCTGTTAAGGGCGTCGAAGTGGAGGATACCGAGCATCCTGGTCACCCAGTTCGCGTCTTCAAGGATGAAAATCTGGCTCTCCGTGCAGCATTGATTCGCATTCGGAGATTGTTAGATACCTATGAGTCTATGGAAGACGAGGAAATGCTTGCGGAGATGCGCAAGGGTTTGGTTCGTCAAATGGAACTTTTGGGGCAATTTGATGTCCATTACCAGCGCAAGGAAGAGCTCTTCTTTCCTATCATGGAGCGCTATGGTCACGATTCACCCCCTAAGGTCATGTGGGGAGTGGATGATCAGATTAGAGAACTCTTTCAGACAGCTCTAGCGACAGCTAAGTCACTACCAGAAGTGCCGATTTCCACTGTAAAGGAAACTTTCGAAGCTTTTGCGATAGAGTTTGAGAGTATGATTTTCAAGGAAGAGTCCATCCTTCTCATGATTCTCCTTGAGTCTTTCACCCAGGATGACTGGATTCAGATTGCGGAGGAGAGCGATGCCTACGGCTATGCCATCATCCGTCCGTCAGAGAAATGGGTGCCAGAACGACAGAGCTTTGTTGAGGAAAAGAGTGCAGAGGAGCCAGTACAACTAGACACGGCAGAAGGTCAAGTTCAGCAAGTTATCGATACACCAGAAGGCCAGTTTACCATTACCTTTACTCCTAAGGAAAAGGAAGCAGTGCTGGATCGTCATAGTCAACAGGCTTTTGGCAATGGCTATCTCTCAGTTGAGCAGGCCAACCTCATCCTCAATCACCTCCCCATGGAGATCACCTTTGTCAATAAAGACGACATTTTCCAGTATTACAATGACAATGCACCAGCTGATGAGATGATTTTCAAACGGACGCCGTCCCAAGTCGGGCGTAATGTAGAACTCTGCCATCCGCCCAAGTACTTAGACAAGGTGAAGGCCGTTATGAAAGGTCTTCGTGAAGGGGTCAAGGACAAGTATGAAATGTGGTTCAAGTCAGAGTCGCGAGACAAGTTTGTCCACATCACCTATGCCGCAGTGCACAATGAAAACGGGGAATTCCAAGGCGTGCTAGAGTATGTTCAGGATATCCAACCCTACCGAGAGATTGATGCGGACTATTTCCGTGGATTAGAATAAGGAGAATCAATGAGTTACGAACAGGAATTTATGAAGGAATTTGAAGCTTGGGTCAATACCCAGATCATGATCAACGACATGGCGCACAAGGAAAGTCAAAAAGTCTACGAAGAAGAGCAAGATGAACGCGCCAAAGATGCCATGATTCGCTACGAAAGTCGCTTGGATGCTTATCAGTTCTTGCTTGGTAAGTTTGAAAATTTCAAGGCGGGCAAGGGTTTCCATGACTTACCAGAGGGATTATTTGGTGAGCGAAATTATTAATCGTTACAAATCAAAAAGTGCGTATGAACGCACTTTTTCTGTTTATACGTGATGTGTGTGTTTGGTAATCCATTGTTCCATTTTGATATGCAATCAGAATGAATAGATGCCCAAAGTGATGATGGTGAGCAAGAACCATTTGATCCAGTTCCTGAATAATCGAGAACCTGTTCCGTCAAAATAGAGGCGACGTCCATCGATGACAGTGCGCTTAACTTTCCAGTTTTGCATCATACAGACTGCCCAAGGCGTAGCGATTCCAATAGTAAAGCCTATGATAATCATGGCTAGGATAGCATATCTAACCTAGCTCAAAAGACCACCATCAAAGTAACTTTCGTTATTCACATTGTTCTCCTTATCAGCTTTTTATGTGAATTAATATTGCACATTACTGCATATTTTATCAAGAAGTTGAATCGTTGTCGAATTAGATTGAAAGAAAAAACGGCTAGATTTTTAAGAACAATCTCGTTTCCTTTCTTGATTTTTTTCCAAAATCTTGATAGAATATCTTTATTAAATCCTTGTCAGAGCAGGGATTTTTTATTGAAAGGATTTTATCATGTCAAAGAAACTCCAACGTAAAAAACAATTGCGAAATAGCCTTCGTCGTTCAGGTGTATTTTCAACTACAGTGACCAAGGTTGTAGAAGAGACCAAAAAAGTCGTGAAACATGCAGAAAAATCTACCAGCCAAGTAGGAAAAGTTGTCTCAAAAAAAGTGGAACAAGCAGTAGAAGCTACCAAAGAGCAAGCTCAAAAAGTAGCCAATTCTGTAGAAGATTTTGCAGCAAACTTGGGTGGACTTCCACTTGACCGTGCCAAAACTTTTTATGATGAAGGCATCAAGTCAGCTTCTGACTTCAAAAACTGGACTGAAAAAGAACTCCTTGCCTTGAAAGGAATCGGCCCAGCTACGATTAAGAAATTAAAAGAACACGGAATCAGTTTCAAGTAATCTTTCTTGAGCCTTGCATTTCCGTGAAAAACTTGTTACAATAAAGCCATTAGAGGTGTTTTGAATCCCACATTTTACAGAAAGTGGCGGAGCTGAGAAGTCCACAAATGTGTCAAAACTGGTTGCTGATGATGAAAAATGAAATAAAAGTGTCTTTGTATATCCTTCAAAGACAAGAGTTGCGGGCGTCTGCCCGAAATTGGGTGGTACCGCGGATAATACATTCGTCCCTGTCATGTAGTTGGCAGGGGCATTTTTTTATGGAAAGCGAGGGAGGAAGATGACAAGAGCAGAATTACCAGAACGAATAGAGACTGAGCGACTTGTCTTGCGAGTCCGTACAGTAGCTGATGCTGAAGATATCCATGCCTACGCTAGTCTGCCAGAAGTCTCCTACCCAGTAGGCTTTCCGCCCGTCAAGACTTTGGAAGACGAAATCTATTACCTAGAACATATCCTTCCCGAGCGCAACCAAAAGGAAAATCTCCCAGCTGGCTACAATGTCCAAAGTCAACGAGTCGCAGAAAAACTTGGCTTTACTCTCGAAGCTCGTATCCGAGACCGTAAAGATGTTCAAGGAAACCGCTGTGACAGTTTGATATATGGCTTGCTGAAGAGTGAGTGGAGGGTAAAATAATGAAAAGAATTCGACTGATGATAGGCATATCTCTTATTTCAATAATAATAATTGTTGGATGTTCAATATTTGGGATAATTTCGATGGATGAGTTACTAAAAGGGGCACTATTAGGTGCGGTTGTTTCAATAATAATTTCAGTTCCAAATGAAATACTAATTTATCGAGAATCTAGAAAAGAAAAGATTAGTAAAATTTTTTGGGATGGCTTTGTTTCTTATAATTCTTCTTTAAGCGAAATTTTTGCATTTTCGAAAGATTTTTATTTCTTTGAATCAATAATTTTTGAAAAATATGCAATTTCTAAAGATTCTGGAGATTGGCAAGATTATCGTGAGGCTTATTCTGACTACAAAGAAATTTTGGAAAATAGAATAGATAGTTATTGTAATAATATTTTTCAATTATGCAATAGAACAGAAAATCTCATTCCTCTATTAAGCAATCTACTAGCCAATATTGATAATAAAACAATTTTATTTACTAATAGTTTAGAGTATAAAGAATGCTACAATGCTTACCATATAATTGAAAATATTGACTTATCTATAAAAGAAGCAAAACAACTATTGGATGATATTCATGTTAGTAAGAAGAATGATCTTCAAAAGAAATGTGAAGAACTTATAGTGTTACGTTGGCTTTCTCATTTATTATTTATGGATTATAATAGGGGAATCGAAGATATAGAAGAAAACTCTGTTTCAAATCCTGTAGAAACTGGAAAAGCTGAGAACGATTTAAATCGTTCATTGAGTAATATAATGAAATATTTGTAATTTTTAACTAGAAAGGACACACACATGTCTAAAGAACTTTCACCTAAATACAATCCAGCCGAGGTTGAGGCTGGTCGTTACCAAAAATGGCTTGATGCGGATGTTTTCAAACCTTCAGGCGATCAAAAGGCTAAGCCTTATTCGATCGTTATTCCACCACCAAATGTAACTGGGAAACTTCACCTTGGTCACGCTTGGGACACAACCTTGCAAGATATCATCATCCGTCAAAAACGCATGCAAGGCTTTGATACGCTTTGGCTTCCAGGTATGGACCACGCTGGTATTGCCACTCAAGCTAAGGTTGAGGAGCGCTTGCGGGAGCAAGGCATTTCCCGCTATGACCTGGGTCGTGAAAAATTCCTCGACAAGGTCTGGGAATGGAAAGATGAATATGCCACTACCATCAAGGAACAATGGGGCAAGATGGGACTCTCTGTAGACTACTCTCGTGAGCGTTTCACTCTTGACGAAGGTTTGTCAAAAGCCGTTCGCAAGGTCTTTGTGGACCTTTACAAGAAAGGTTGGATCTACCGTGGTGAGTTTATCATCAACTGGGACCCAGCTGCTCGCACAGCCCTTTCTGATATTGAGGTGATCCACAAGGATGTTGAAGGTGCCTTCTACCACATGAACTACATGCTGGAAGACGGTTCACGCGCCCTTGAAGTTGCGACCACTCGTCCTGAGACCATGTTTGGAGACGTTGCCGTTGCGGTCAATCCAGAAGATCCACGCTACAAGGACTTGATTGGTCAAAACGTCATTCTTCCAATCGCTAATAAACTCATCCCAATCGTTGGGGACGAACATGCAGACCCTGAGTTTGGTACTGGTGTCGTGAAAATCACACCTGCCCACGATCCAAACGACTTCTTGGTTGGTCAACGCCACAACTTGCCGCAAGTCAACGTCATGAACGACGACGGAACTATGAATGACTTGGCCTTCGAATTTGCAGGCATGGACCGTTTCGAAGCTCGTAAGGCAGTCGTTGCTAAGTTGGAAGAAATCGGTGCCCTCGTTAAAATCGAAAAACGTGTCCACAGTGTTGGCCACTCAGAGCGTACAGGTGTTGTGGTTGAACCACGCTTGTCTACGCAATGGTTCGTCAAGATGGACCAATTGGCTAAAAATGCCATTGCTAACCAAGACACAGAGGACAAGGTAGAATTCTACCCACCTCGTTTCAACGATACCTTCCTCCAATGGATGGAAAATGTCCACGACTGGGTGATCTCTCGTCAGCTCTGGTGGGGTCACCAAATCCCTGCTTGGTACAATGCTGAGGGTGAAATATATGTCGGCGAAGAAGCTCCAGAAGGTGATGGTTGGACTCAGGACGAAGACGTCTTGGATACGTGGTTCAGCTCAGCCCTTTGGCCATTCTCAACCATGGGCTGGCCTGATGTCGACTCAGAAGACTTTAAACGTTATTATCCAACATCAACTTTGGTGACTGGTTATGATATTATTCCGTTCTGGGTGTCTCGTATGATCTTCCAAGGTTTGGAATTTACTGGCAAGTCGCCATTCAAAAATGCATTGATTCATGGTCTCATCCGTGATGAGCAAGGACGCAAGATGTCTAAATCTCTCGGAAACGGGATTGATCCAATGGATGTTATTGATAAGTACGGAACAGATAGCCTTCGTTGGTTCCTTTCAAACGGTTCTGCACCAGGGCAAGACGTGCGCTTCTCTTATGAGAAAATGGATGCGTCATGGAACTTCATTAACAAGATCTGGAACATCTCTCGCTACATCCTCATGAACAATGAAGGCTTGACCCTTGAGCAAGCAACTGCTAATGTGGAAAAAGTTGCCAACAAGGAAGCTGGAAACGTTACTGACCGCTGGATTCTCCACAACCTCAATGAAACGATCGGTAAGGTCACTGAGAATTTCGACAAGTTTGAGTTTGGTGTGGCTGGGCACATCCTCTACAACTTCATCTGGGATGAGTTTGCGGACTGGTACGTTGAGTTGACCAAGGAAGTCCTTTATAGCGATAATGAAGAAGAGAAAGTCATCACACGTTCTGTTCTCCTTTACACTTTGGACAAGATCCTTCGTCTCCTTCACCCAATCATGCCATTCGTGACAGAGGAAATCTTTGGACAAATTTCAGAAGGCTCTATCGTTACAGCAGCATACCCAACTGTCAATCCAGCCTTTGAAGACCTTGCAGCTCACACTGGTGTCGAAAGCCTCAAAGACTTGATCCGTGCTGTTCGGAATGCGCGTGCGGAAGTAAACGTAGCACCAAGCAAGCCTATCACTATCCTTGTTAAGACCAGCGATAGCGAATTGGAAGCCTTCTTTAACAGCAATGTCAACTATATCAAACGTTTCACAAATCCAGAACACTTGGAAATCGCGTCAACCATCCCTGCACCTGAACTCGCTATGTCAAGCGTCATCACAGGAGCAGAAATCTACCTGCCACTGGCTGACCTCCTCAATGTCGAAGAAGAACTCGCTCGTCTCGACAAGGAACTGGCTAAATGGCAAAAAGAACTGGATATGGTCGGTAAGAAGCTCTCTAACGAACGCTTCGTAGCCAATGCCAAACCAGAAGTCGTCCAAAAAGAACGCGACAAACAAGCCGACTACCAAGCTAAATACGATGCGACCGTAGCACGTATTGATGAGATGAAGAAGTTGGTGAAATAAACACAGAAACACGGTGATGAACCGTGTTTTTTTGGTATAATGAAAATATTAAAACAATAGAAAAGAGAAGGTCTATGCCAGAAGGCGTCACTTTATTTCAAGATACCTTGATCAAATCTTTAAAGTTTGGATTTATTGATAATATTAAATTTCAAGAAGGGGGATACTCTCCTCAAATTTTAATTAATGACCCAGAGTCCAAGCGATATGTATTGAAGGATATTCAAGAAGAATTATCAAAATGCCAAGCCTTTTATATTTCGGTAGCATTTATTACCCAATCAGGAATTGCTCTGATAAAATCCCAATTATCAGATTTAATGGATAAAGGAATAAAAGGTAAAATTCTTATATCTCCTTATCTTGATTTTAATGATCCGGTTGCCATGCAAGAATTACTCAAGTTGAAAAATGTTGAAGTTCGACTTACTCCAGAGAGTCTGCAGATGCACGCTAAGTTTTATCTTTTTGAACATCAGGGGAAACAGGTTCTTATTTCTGGAAGTTCAAATTTAACTCATAATGCATTGAAAATCAATTACGAGTGGAATATTAAGTTGACATCAACTTACAATGGAGAGTTAATTCAAGCTACTAAAAAAGAGTTTGAAAAAATTTGGGAAAAGTCGGATGTTTTAACTACAGAAAAGATTGATTCTTACGCTAGAAAGCGTCAGAAAACAATTCGAGTGGACCAGATTCGAGAAGAGGAAATAGCAGAATATCAGGTTACAAGTATTGAACCTAATAAGATGCAAAATGAAGCACTGAAAGGTCTGCAGGCTATTCGCGATTCAGGGAAAAAGAAAGCTTTAGTTATCAGTGCTACAGGGACAGGAAAAACATATTTATCAGCTTTTGATGTTCAACAATTTGAGCCGAAAAGAATGCTCTTTATCGTTCATAGGGAGCAAATTCTTCAAAAGTCTTTAAAGGATTTTCAAAAGGTTTTACAGTTCCCGGAATCAGAAGGTTTGATTTATCATTCTGGTGCTGATTTGACAAATAAGAAATACATTTTTGCTACGATTCAAACTTTGTCACGTGATTATCATTTGAATCTATTTTCAGAAGATTATTTTGACTATATTTTAATCGATGAAGTTCACAAAGCCGGAGCTGATTCATACAAAAAAGTGATGGCACATTTTCATCCTGAGTTCTTTTTAGGAATGACTGCAACTCCCGAACGAACTGATGGGCAAAATATTTATGAACTGTTTGATTATAATATCGCCTATGAAATTCGTCTGCAGGATGCGCTTGATAATGATATGCTTTGCCCATTTATTTATTTTGGGGTAAAGGATATTGAGATAGATGGACATCTAATCGATGAGAAGACAAATATATCAAACTTAACATCTAATGAACGAGTTAAACATATTCTGCAAAAAATTGATTTTTATGGAGTAAGTGGTGAAAAAGTAAAAGGATTGATATTCTGTTCCTCTAAACAGGAAGCGCATGAACTCGCTTCAAAATTGAATCAGAATGGGAAAGTTTGTAGGGCTCTAACAGGCGATGATAATATTGAAACACGAAATGAAGTCGTTTCTCAACTTGAAAAAGGAAAACTAGACTACATTTTGACAGTGGATATTTTTAATGAAGGGATTGACATTCCTTCTGTCAACCAGGTAGTTATGTTAAGAAATACTCAGTCTAGTATCGTTTTTGTTCAACAATTAGGACGTGGTCTTCGTAAACATGAGAGTAAAGAATACGTCACGATCATTGATTTTATTGGTAATTATAAAAATAACTATTTGATTCCAATTGCTTTATTTGGAGACAAATCAATGAATAAAGATAATTACCGAAGAGAGCTAAGAGAACCCAATATTTTAAATGGCCTAACTACTATTAATTTTGAAGAAGTTGCTAAAGAACAAATCTTTAAGTCTATTACTAATACAAATCTTTCCAATCGAGCTATCCTAAAAGAGGCCTATATGGAAACAAAGAACCGCTTGGGACGTACTCCGAATCTCAGTGATTTTTTGGAACTAGATAGTCTAGATCCCTATGTTTTCTTTGATACTTTTAATCATTATGGAGAGGTTATTGCTTCCTTTGAAAAAGAGGATCGGTTTATTAAAATTCCTGAATTAAATGGTTTTCTAACTTTCCTCTGCAAAGAACTATCCAATGGTAAACGAAAAGAAGAACTCTATCTTTTAAAAATATTACTAGAAAAAGGAAAGATTTCCCGATCTGAATTTAAACAAATCTTAACAATGAAGCAATTAGGATCCTCCGAACAGTTATTTAAATCTATCGAAAACTGTTTAGACTATAACTTTTTCGTTAAAAGAGATCAAGAAAAGTATGGTTTCTCAGCCTTAAGCATTGAAGATGACACTTATCAACTAGCAACAGATTTCACTCAATTTCTTACAGAGGAATACAAAAAATTTATCTTAGACATCATTCAGACTGGTCTAGAGCGCTCTCAAAAATATCCGCAGGAACCATTGACAATAGGTGAAAAATACTCTCGAAAAGATGCTGTGAGACTTCTTAACTGGGACAAGGATGAGAGTTCTACTGTATATGGATACAAGGTCAAACATGGAACGTGTCCTATCTTTGTAACTTATCATAAGGATGACGATATTACAGAAACAACCCAGTATCAAGATGGATTCTTATCCAACAAAGTCTTTCATTGGTATTCTCGGAGCAATCGAAGCTTTAAGTCTAAAGAAGTTGCTGATATTATGCAATCTAATCAAACCGGTTTGGCTCTTCATCTCTTCGTAAAAAAAGAAGACGGTGAGGGAAGTGATTTCTATTATCTAGGGCCAGTTAGTTATTTGGAAGATAGTGCTACTGAAACTAGGATGCAGGATGGAAAAACTCCTGTAGTTACAATGAATTTTGAATTAGCCAATAAGGTTTCTTCCGCACTTTATGATTATTTGACAAAAAAATAAGAGAGTAATCTCTTATTTTTTTGTTAATAATTCTACAGCTGGACGATCTACTGGAGCCCAGTTGAGAGTATCTAGTTCATTGGGAGCTAACCAAGTTGAATTTTGGTGTTCAAGCAACTCTAGTTTTCCTGATATTAGCTTTGCATGATAGGTCTTCATGACAACTGTCCCAAAATTATAATCATATGAAGCTTCATTGATGTAAGAAACAATCTCAATTTCAGAATTTAGTTCTTCTTTAATTTCACGGACTAAAGCTTGTTCAGGAGATTCTCCTACTTCTAATTTCCCACCTGGAAATTCCCAAAAACCTCCCAAACTTTTACCTTCAGGTCTTTGTGCACAGAATACTTTTCCATCTCGTTCTATAGCTGCTGCAACAACATTTATTATTTTTTTTGACATAAGCTACCTCCAAGTAATATTTTAACAAATATTTTTAAATTTACCATGTAATAAAATCAATTGATTTTTACTTAATAAATCATAGATAAATCTATTTTAACCTTTGACTATTCCGCAAAATTATCGTACAATAAAGAGTACATGATAAAATGAGGTCAGAGTCTGTTTGCTCTGGCGATAGTAGTATAAATGAGGAGAAACGCTTTGGAATTAGAAGTATTTGCTGGGCAAGAAAAAAGTGAACTATCTATGATTGAGGTGGCGCGTGCTATCTTGGAACTTCGTGGTCGCGATCATGAGATGCATTTTAGCGATCTTGTAAACGAAATTCAAAACTACCTTAGAACATCAAACAGCGATATCCGTGAAGCTTTGCCTTTGTTCTACACAGAGTTGAACTTTGACGGTAGCTTCATCTCACTTGGAGACAACAAATGGGGCCTTCGTTCATGGTATGGTGTAGACGAAATCGACGAAGAAATCATCGCTCTTGAAGAAAGTGACGACGATGAAGTAGCACCAAAAGCTAAGAAAAAACGTGTCAATGCCTTTATGGATGGTGATTCAGATGCCATTGACTACAATGCAGATGATCCAGAAGACGAAGATGCATACGAAGCTGATCCAGCTCTTTCATATGATGATGATAATCCAGATGATGAGAAAAATGAAGTGGAAGCTTACGATGCAGAAATCAACGAAATCGCTCCTGATGACTTGGGTGAAGATGTGGATCTTAACGAAGAAGACGACGAGTTTTCTGACGATGACGCTGAAACGAGTGAAGAAGAGTAAAAGACTTCACAAAGGAGATCGCCTGATCTCCTTTTTTGTTGCTTAGGTAAAGTGGTTGAGCAGGTCATCCGTTTGGATGCGGACCTTTAGTTGGTTTTCTGAAAACAATCTTCTTTTTTCATCTTTTACCAATTCGGGTTGACAAATGTTCTGCTTTAAGGTATCATATTGTTCGGGCACCTCTTTTAGAGGTCGGGGCTCCCTAGTTACTAGGGAGCTATTTTTGTTTTTCAGGAAGTTTTCTTGAAATGTCGTTATTCATAAGGGTCTTGTTTTCTATCTCCCCTCGTAGTTAACAAGGCCTTGAGCATTTTAGAAAGAGGAATCTATGTCTACGAAATATATTTTTGTAACTGGTGGTGTGGTATCGTCTATTGGGAAAGGGATTGTCGCAGCAAGTTTGGGTCGTCTCTTGAAAAATCGTGGTCTAAAAGTGACTATTCAGAAGTTTGACCCTTATATCAATATCGATCCGGGAACCATGAGTCCTTACCAGCATGGGGAAGTCTTTGTTACAGATGATGGGGCTGAGACAGATTTGGACTTGGGCCACTATGAACGTTTCATCGATATTAATTTAAACAAATATTCCAATGTGACAACTGGTAAAATCTACAGTGAAGTTCTTCGTAAAGAACGCCGTGGCGAATACCTTGGCGCAACTGTTCAAGTCATTCCTCATATCACAGATGCTTTGAAAGAAAAAATCAAGCGTGCCGCTGTAACGACTGATTCGGATGTCATTATCACAGAGGTTGGTGGAACCGTTGGGGATATCGAGTCCTTGCCATTCCTAGAGGCCCTTCGTCAGATGAAGGCAGATGTGGGTGCGGATAATGTCATGTACATCCATACAACCTTGCTTCCTTATCTCAAGGCTGCTGGTGAGATGAAGACCAAGCCAACTCAGCATTCTGTAAAAGAATTGCGCGGTTTGGGAATCCAGCCAAATATGTTGGTCATTCGTACGGAAAAACCAGCTGGTCAGGGCATTAAAAATAAACTAGCTCAGTTCTGTGACGTGGCACCAGAAGCTGTTATCGAGTCTTTGGATGTCGAACACCTTTACCAAATTCCATTGAATTTGCAGGCACAAGGCATGGACCAAATTGTTTGTGACCATTTGAAACTAGACGCACCGGCAGCGGATATGACAGAGTGGTCAGCTATGGTGGACAAGGTCATGAACCTCAAGAAACAAGTTAGAATTTCCCTTGTCGGTAAGTATGTGGAGTTGCAAGATGCCTACATCTCAGTGGTCGAAGCCTTAAAACACTCTGGGTATGCCAACGACGCAGAAGTGAAGATTAATTGGATCAATGCCAATGATGTGACAGCAGAGAATGTAGCAGAACTCTTGTCTGATGCGGACGGGATCATCGTACCAGGAGGTTTTGGTCAACGTGGTACGGAAGGGAAAATCCAAGCCATCCGATATGCGCGTGAGAATGACGTTCCAATGTTGGGAGTCTGCTTGGGAATGCAGTTGACTTGTATCGAGTTTGCTCGCCACGTTTTGGGTCTTGAAGGTGCCAATTCTGCAGAACTTGCACCAGAAACAAAATACCCTATCATTGATATCATGCGTGACCAAGTTGATGTTGAGGATATGGGAGGAACCCTTCGTTTGGGACTTTATCCATCTAAGTTGAAACGTGGCTCTAAGGCAGCAGCTGCTTATCACAATCAAGAAGTGGTGCAACGTCGTCACCGTCACCGTTATGAGTTTAACAACGCCTTTCGTGAACAGTTTGAGGCAGCAGGTTTTGTCTTTTCAGGAGTTTCTCCAGACAATCGTTTGGTAGAAATTGTGGAAATTCCTGAGAATAAATTCTTTGTGGCTTGTCAGTATCACCCTGAACTTTCCAGCCGTCCGAACCGTCCAGAGGAACTCTACACTGCCTTTGTCACTGCAGCGGTTGAAAATAGTAACTAGTTTTCTTCTGATCTCTGAGAGCAATCTCAGAGATTTTTTAATCCATTCAGGAAAATCTTGGTAACTCAGGCGCTTGGCAATAAGAATTAGACTCACTGAGGGAAGAGATTTTCCTTGCTAGTATACGGCTTCCCTATTTGTCCTAGAGCCCTTTTTGTGTTACAATGAATGGTATGAAAGCTAAGAAATTATGGATGACTGGCTTGACTGTGGCTGGTCTAAGTGCCCTTGCTTTGGGTGCCAAAAAAGCAGCAGATAACCACAAACTCATGAAGACTCAGGAAGAGTTGACCGCTATCGTGCGCGAACTTTTCTCAGATATGGGTGAGATTGCGACTCTCTATGTTCAAGTCTACGAGAGTAGCCTAGAGCGACTGGTCGGAGGAGTCATTTTTGAGGATGGTCGTCATTACACCTTTGTCTATGAAAATGAAGATCTGGTCTATGAGGAGGAAGTCTTATGATTATTCCCAGTAGTATAGAAGAACTAGCAGGTTTTGTCGAGCAAGATGGCAAGAAGGTCTTCCTTTTTGTGGCGGACTGGTGTGGCGATTGTCGTTATATCTATCCAGCCTTGCCAGAGATCGAGGAGACTAATCCAGAGTTCACCTTTATTCGAGTGGACCGGGACCAGTATCTGGATCTGGCCAAACTCTGGGATGTTTACGGGATTCCTAGCCTTGTTGTGCTAGAAAAGGACAAGGAAATCGGCCGATTTGTAAATCGTGACCGTAAAAGCAAGCAACAAATTAACGACTTTTTAGCAGAACTGAAATAGGAGAAAAGGAAAGAATGATTTTTACATATAATAAAGAGCATGTTGGCGATGTCCTTATGATCATCGTGAAAAATAGCGGAGATGCCAAGTTGGATGTGGAGCGCAAAGGTAAGGTAGCCCGTGTTTTCCTCAAAGAAAATGGAGAAACAGTAGCTTGGAATATTTTCGAAGTTTCAAGTTTGTTTGAAATTGCAGAGCGTGGTCAAGTCTTTTTGACAGATGAGCAAGTAGAACGTTTGAACCAAGAGTTACAAGCGGAAGGCTTTGCAGAAGAAATTGTCAACGACAAAGAACCTAAGTTTGTCGTCGGTGAGATTGTTGAGATGGTAGCCCATCCAGATAGCGACCACCTCAACATCTGCCAAGTTGCAGTCGCAAGTGACAAGACAGTGCAAATCGTTGCAGGGGCTCCTAATGCGCGTATCGGTTTGAAAACTATTGTAGCTCTTCCGGGAGCTATGATGCCAAAAGGAAATCTCATTTTCCCAGGCGAACTTCGTGGCGAAAAGAGTTTTGGCATGATGTGCAGTCCTCGTGAACTTGCCTTGCCAAATGCTCCGCAAAAACGTGGGGTTATTGAATTATCAGAAGACCAAGTTGTCGGAACTCCATTTGACCCAGCCAAGCACTGGACTGCCTAAGAAATTGTTAGTATTTGATAGACCAGATAGGGGGATAAGATGGCGAAAAATGTAGTGATTACAGGAGCGACCTCAGGAATCGGTGAAGCGATTGCGCGTGCTTATCTGGAGCAGGGGGAGAATGTCGTTCTAACAGGGCGACGGACAG
Organism: Streptococcus oralis; assembly: GCF_023109315.1. GTDB lineage: Bacteria > Bacillota > Bacilli > Lactobacillales > Streptococcaceae > Streptococcus > Streptococcus oralis_BS. The sequence goes on along the minus strand of NZ_JALDUF010000005.1, from coordinate 7,741 downwards.
ACAGACTAGAGGCCCTCAAGTCAGAGTTTGCAGAAACTTTTCCAAATCAAACAGTTTGGATCTTTCCACTGGATGTCACGGATATGACCATGGTGAAGACTGTCTGCTCCGATATTTTGGAAACGATAGGGCAGATTGATATCTTGGTCAATAACGCTGGACTAGCTCTTGGCTTGGCTCCCTATCAAAACTATGAAGAATTGGATATGCTGACCATGTTGGATACCAATGTCAAGGGTTTGATGGCAGTTACTCGCTGTTTCTTGCCAGAAATGGTAAAAGCGAATCAGGGTCATATTATCAACATGGGATCGACCGCAGGAATCTATGCCTATGCGGGTGCAGCAGTTTATTCAGCCACCAAGGCAGCAGTTAAAACCTTTTCAGATGGACTACGAATTGATACGATCGCAACGGATATCAAGGTGACCACCATTCAGCCAGGGATTGTCGAAACAGATTTCTCTACAGTTCGTTTTCATGGTGACAAAGAGCGTGCTGCCACCGTCTATCAGGGAATTGAGGCCCTGCAAGCTCAGGATATTGCAGATACAGTGGTCTATGTGACCAGTCAGCCTCGTCGTGTGCAGATTACTGATATGACCATTATGGCCAATCAACAGGCGACAGGTTTCATGGTTCATAAAAAATAAAAAATTTCTTCGAAAAGTTACAAATTTTTGTAACTTTTTTTGATTCCTTACGAATAGATAAGTAGGAGGAAGAAAATATGTATAATAAAGTTATTCTTATTGGACGTTTAACGTCTACACCAGAATTGCACAAAACCAACAATGACAAGTCAGTAGCGCGTGCAACTATCGCTGTCAACCGTCGTTACAAAGACCAAAACGGGGAACGTGAAGCTGATTTTGTCAATTTGGTTCTTTGGGGGAAATTGGCTGAAACCTTGGCAAGCTACGCAACTAAAGGTAGTCTTATCTCTGTGGATGGAGAACTTCGTACCCGTCGCTTTGAGAAAAATGGCCAGATGAACTATGTGACTGAAGTCCTTGCCACAGGATTCCAACTTTTGGAAAGCCGCGCCCAACGTGCCATGCGTGAAAATAACGCAGGACAGGATTTGGCAGATTTGGTCTTGGAAGAGGAAGAATTGCCATTTTAAACATTGAAAAGTCTGAGTTGGTCTCAGGCTTTTTATCTTGCCAAAGTCAGACTTTTTTCTTGACTATTTCTGACCAAGTGATACAATAGAACTATGAATTAGCACTCAGTTATAAAGAGTGCTAATAATATGTATTTCATCATGGAGGAAAACAGATGTTGAAACCATTAGGAGACCGTGTGGTCTTGAAAATCGAAGAAAAAGAACAAACTGTTGGAGGCTTTGTCCTTGCGGGCTCAGCCCAAGAAAAAACAAAAACAGCCCAAGTTGTAGCTACTGGACAAGGTGTTCGTACCTTGAATGGTGACTTGGTTGCTCCAAGCGTTAAGCCTGGAGACCGTGTCTTAGTTGAAGCTCATGCAGGTATTGATGTCAAAGATGGCGATGAAAAGTACATCATCGTAGGCGAAGCTAACATTTTGGCTATCATTGAAGAATAGAAGGAGAAAGTAAGTATGTCAAAAGAAATTAAATTTTCCTCTGATGCTCGTTCAGCCATGGTTCGTGGTGTTGATATCCTTGCAGATACTGTTAAAGTAACCTTAGGACCAAAAGGTCGTAATGTTGTGTTGGAAAAATCATTTGGCTCACCATTGATTACCAATGACGGTGTTACTATTGCCAAAGAAATTGAATTAGAAGACCATTTTGAAAATATGGGTGCCAAATTGGTATCAGAAGTAGCTTCAAAAACCAATGATATCGCAGGTGACGGAACGACAACTGCAACAGTCTTGACTCAAGCTATCGTCCGCGAAGGAATTAAAAACGTCACTGCAGGTGCCAACCCAATCGGCATTCGTCGTGGGATTGAAGCAGCGGTTGCCGCAGCTGTAGAAGCCTTGAAAAACAATGCCATCCCTGTTGCCAATAAAGAAGCCATCGCTCAGGTTGCCGCTGTATCTTCTCGTTCTGAAAAAGTCGGCGAATACATCTCTGAAGCCATGGAAAAAGTTGGTAAAGATGGTGTCATCACTATTGAAGAATCACGTGGTATGGAAACAGAGCTTGAAGTCGTGGAAGGAATGCAGTTTGACCGCGGTTACCTATCACAGTACATGGTGACAGATAGCGAAAAAATGGTGGCTGATCTTGAAAATCCATATATCTTGATTACCGACAAGAAGATTTCCAATATCCAAGAAATCTTGCCACTTCTAGAAAGCATTCTCCAAAGCAATCGTCCACTCTTGATTATTGCGGATGATGTAGATGGTGAAGCTCTTCCGACTCTTGTATTGAACAAGATTCGTGGAACCTTCAATGTCGTAGCTGTCAAAGCACCTGGCTTTGGGGACCGTCGTAAGGCTATGTTAGAAGACATCGCTATCTTGACAGGCGGAACAGTCATCACAGAAGATCTTGGTCTTGAATTGAAAGATGCGACCATCGAAGCGCTTGGTCAAGCAGCTAGAGTAACTGTGGACAAAGATAGCACTGTTATCGTAGAAGGTGCTGGAAATCCTGAAGCTATTTCTCACCGTGTTGCAGTTATCAAGTCTCAAATTGAAACTACAACATCTGAATTTGACCGCGAAAAATTGCAAGAACGCTTGGCAAAATTGTCAGGTGGTGTCGCAGTGATCAAGGTCGGTGCTGCAACTGAAACTGAGTTGAAAGAAATGAAACTCCGCATTGAAGATGCCCTTAACGCTACTCGTGCAGCTGTTGAAGAAGGAATTGTTGCAGGTGGTGGAACAGCTCTTGTAAATGTCATTCCAGCCGTTGCTGATTTGGAATTGACAGGAGATGAAGCGACAGGACGCAATATTGTTCTTCGTGCCTTGGAAGAACCAGTTCGTCAAATCGCCCACAATGCAGGATTTGAAGGATCTATTGTCATCGATCGTTTGAAAAATGCGGAAGTTGGTACAGGCTTCAACGCAGCGATTGGCGAGTGGGTCAACATGATTGAAGAAGGAATCATTGACCCAGTGAAAGTGAGCCGTTCTGCCCTTCAAAATGCAGCCTCTGTAGCTAGCTTGATTTTAACAACAGAAGCAGTCGTAGCCAATAAACCAGAACCAGCAGCCCCAGCTCCAGCCATGGATCCAAGCATGATGGGCGGGATGATGTAAAAACTATTAAAGGAGGGAATGACTACCCCTCCTTTTTATGATATTCACTTCTAAATAGATTTGAGCTCTCCTAACTTATATGATAAAATAAGACTATAAAAAGGAGAAGAACATGATCGATGTAGAAGAAATTCTGAGCAAGATGAACCCCAATCAGAAGATTAATTATGACCGTGTCATGCAGAAAATGGTTCAGGTTTGGGAGAAAAATGAGCAACGTCCAACTATTCTCATGCATGTTTGCTGTGCTCCTTGTAGTACCTACACCCTAGAGTATCTGACCAAGTACGCGGATGTGACCATCTATTTTGCCAATTCTAACATCCATCCCAAGGCAGAATACCACAAGCGAGCTTACGTCACCAAGAAATTTGTCAGTGATTTCAATGAGCGAACAGGCAATACAGTCCAGTACCTAGAAGCTCCCTATGAACCAAATGAATACCGGAAGTTAGTCAGAGGACTGGAAGAAGAACCCGAAGGTGGTGACCGTTGCAAGGTTTGTTTTGACTATCGTCTGGATAAAACAGCGCAAGTAGCTATGGATTTGGGATTTGATTATTTTGGTTCAGCTTTGACCATCAGTCCTCATAAGAATTCTCAAACCATCAACAGCATCGGAATTGATGTGCAAAAGATTTACACAACCCACTATCTCCCAAGTGATTTCAAGAAAAATCAAGGCTACAAGCGCTCGGTGGAGATGTGCGATGAGTATGATATCTATCGTCAATGTTATTGTGGATGCGTCTATGCAGCCCAGGCTCAGAATATTGATTTGGTTCAGGTTAAGAAGGATGCCACAGCTTTCTTGTTGGATAAGGATGTTGAAAAAGACTATTCCCACATCAAGTTTACTGTCACTAAATTAGATATATAGCAATTAACCCAGCTTCTAGGCTGGGTTTTTCAAATAAAAAACCAGGGCTCTCACCCCGGTTTGACAACTTTACCGATTCTTTAGTTCTATGTAGCGTTTGTACCAAATGTTGACATAGGCCTCTGAGAAAGGACCGCGTCCATTGTTGATCCAATCAACAAGGATTTTAACATGCTCCTTCAAAATATAGTCTAAATCATCCGAATACTTCATTTTGCGTTTATGGCGCTCATACTCTTCAACGTCCAAGAGACGCTTTTCACCATCAGTGAAGACCTTGACATCCAAATCATAATCAATGTATTTCAGGGCTTCCTCATCTAGATAGTAGGGGCTGGCCATATTGCAATAGTAGGAAATCCCATTATCACGAATCATGGCAATGATATTAAACCAATATTTTTTGTGAAAGTAAACAATAGCCGGTTCTCGAGTCACCCAACGACGACCGTCACTTTCGGTAACAAGTGTGTGGTCGTTGACGCCAATAATAGCGTTCTCTGTTGTTTTTAGTACCATGGTGTCCCGCCAAGTACGGTGAAGACTCCCATCATGCTTATAACTTTGAATTGTAATAAAGTCGCCTTCTTTTGGAAGTTTCATAACTAACCAACTTTCTACAATTTATAAGTTTATCGTCTACTATTATATCATAAATTGGTCTAATTTTTTTGAATTTTACATGCAAATGTTAAAGATATTCCCTGAGAGCGCTTGCTATATCCGAAAAATCATAGCCTTTTCTAGCTAGGACTTGGGTCAAACGTTGCTTTAGTTCGTAACCTTCATATTTACGAGCATATTTAGAATATTGTTTATCCAGTTCTTTAAAAATGAGCTCTTGAGTCGTTTCTTGGTCAACTTGACTATCCAAGTCGTCAAAGGCATTTTTAGCATCGGGATAGGGGAAGCCCTTGTTAGTCAAGTTTTGGATAATCTTATCTTGCAAAGCGCGAGCAGGAAGCTTTCCGGTGTATTTTTTAAGCAGTTTCTCAGCTACACGTTGAGCAACTTCTGTATAGTCAAAATCCTTTAAAACCTCTTCAATAGTTGATTTGGCAATCCCTTTTTGAGACAGTTTTTGAGCTAGCACATAAGGTCCCTTATCTCCAGAAAGTTGGTTTGCATTGATGATAGAGTAGGCATACTGACGATCATTAATCCAGTTATCTTCTTTAAGGTTAGCAATAACTTGACTAGTGATTTTTTCATCAAGATCATACTTTTTCAGATACTCACGAACTTCCTTTTCGGTTCGAGCTTTAAATGATAGATGGTAGAGGGCGAGATTCTTACCATAAGAAAACTGAGCAAAGCCCTGTATCTCGATTAATTCTTCCTTGCTAACCACCTTATCTTTAGACAACATAAAACGGACAATGGTATCTTCCGTGATATAAGAGGTTTGCTGTCCATCTAGTTCCATCAAGTAGAGGCGTTTTTTCTTTTCAAGTTTTGTGATTTTCATAGTTCTATTATACCCTAAAATGTGATAAGATAGGGGTATGAATCTGAAAGTCAAACAAAAAATACCTTTAAAAATCAAGCGGATGGGCATCAATGGTGAGGGAATCGGTTTCTACCAGAAAACCCTCGTTTTTGTGCCAGGCGCCCTCAAAGGAGAAGATATCTATTGTCAGATTACTTCTATTAAACGTAACTTTGTTGAAGCCAAATTGCTAAAGGTTAATAAGAAATCTAAATTTCGAGTCGTCCCGGCTTGTACGATTTATAATGAATGTGGTGGTTGCCAAATCATGCACCTCCACTATGATAAACAGTTAGAGTTCAAAACGGATTTGCTCCACCAAGCCCTAAAAAAATTTGCTCCTGCAGGATATGAAAACTATGAAATCCGTCCAACTATCGGAATGCAGGAACCAAAGTACTACCGTGCTAAGCTTCAATTCCAGACTCGGAAATTTAAAAATCAGGTCAAGGCAGGTTTGTATGCGCAAAACTCTCATTATCTCGTAGAGTTGAAAGACTGTTTGGTGCAAGATAAGGAAACCCAAGTGATTGCTAATCGCCTAGCTGAACTTCTTACTTACCATCAAATCCCCATCACCGATGAGAGAAAAACGCTCGGTGTTCGCACTATCATGGTACGTCGAGCAAGAAAAACAGGACAAGTCCAGATAATCATCGTCACGAATCGCCAGCTAAATTTGAATCAACTAGTCAAAGACCTAGTCAAGGATTTTCCAGAAGTCGTCACAGTTGCAGTCAATACAAATACAGCAAAAACAAGTGAAATCTATGGTGAAAAGACGGAAATTATCTGGGGCCAAGAGAGTATTCAAGAAGGAGTACTTGACTATGAGTTTTCTCTCTCGCCCCGAGCTTTTTATCAGCTTAATCCCGAGCAGACAGAAATTCTCTATAGTGAAGCAGTTAAGGCTCTGGATGTCAGCGAAGAGGATCATCTGATTGATGCCTATTGCGGTGTTGGGACAATCGGATTTGCCTTCGCAAATAAGATCAAGAGTCTCAGAGGGATGGATATTATTCCAGAAGCCATTGAAGATGCCAAGCGAAATGCTAAAAAAATGGGATTTGACAATACCCATTACGAAGCGGGGACAGCAGAAGAGATTATTCCACGCTGGTATCAAGATGGCTACCGAGCAGATGCCCTGATAGTCGACCCTCCTCGTACAGGCTTAGATGATAAGCTATTGGATACCATTCTGACCTATGTTCCAGAAAAGATGGTCTATGTATCCTGCAATGTTTCGACCTTGGCACGAGATTTAGTTAAACTGGTAAAAGTCTATGATCTCCAGTATATCCAGTCGGTCGATATGTTTCCCCATACTGCACGGACAGAGGCGGTCGTGAAGTTGGTTAAGAGAAAAGCATAGAAGTTCTAGGACCTAAAAATTATAAACGAATCAAAACAAAAAAGGTATAATGGATAATTAACTAGCATAGGAAAATTATTATATAGCAGTGATAGAGTATAGAGGAGTATGTAAAATGTCAGTAGAAGAAAATCTAAATAAACATGACTATTTAAAAGAAATTTGCAAATTTTCAGATTTAACAAATGTAAACATAGAACAACTGATAAAAGGGGTGTCAAATGACGAGAAAAAATTGTGGGCAATGTTTGCTAGGAAAAAGAGAGGCTTGAATAACGATAATTCTGATTTGGCACAGATTTGCATACAAGTTGGGAGTAGTATTAACATATACTCTGAGTTAAGAGAAATATTAAGATGTATGATTTCTGAACCAAAAAAAGAAATAGTTTCTACAGAATTTACGGTTGATGCATATATGTTCACTACATTCATGGATAAAGACAGTTTCAAGTACAGAGCTATCTATAATGAATTCGAAGATTTTATTATTTATGAAATTATTGCTGAAAAATACTTAGCTAATATAGATTATGGAGACTATGATAAAATCAACTATTCGGAAGTGAAATTTGCGCTTGAACATCGTGCTTATCTATGGAATCCAGCCCCATCAACACATGGAAATAAAGAACGAGAAATACTCGCAACTTTTAAAACAAGAAAAGAGAACAAAGAGAAAGAAGTTGAAAATTTTTCTGTAGGCTGAAAAAAGATCTTGACAAAGGTAAAAAAGTAGGTATAATAGAAAGAGTTGAAAAGCTCAAGGTCCGTTGGTCAAGGGGTTAAGACA
>NZ_JALDUF010000004.1:204034-212177 GCF_023109315.1 Streptococcus oralis | reverse complement strand
TAAAAGGACTTAGTCCTGTGCAGTACAGAACTAAATCCTTTCAATAATTATTTGTCTAACTTTTTGGGGTCAGTACAAAATCCTATCCACAGTTCAACCATCCTTGCTCGAGACACCCCTTTCCTATTTCCCGTTTTAGATTTCTTTAAGGTTTTTATTATATCCTGTAGAACTCTATAATTTAAAAACATTAACAATCTAGGTAGAGAAAATGTTCGTAAAAAAGGAGATTCTTATGAAAAAACTACTATTCTTTCTCTCTTGTGGATGGATATTTCTTACTTTATCAGGATGTTCTTCAGCTATAGAAGCGGAGACTAACACTGAAAAAGGTTCAGATAACACTTTGGTTGTCTACTCACCTAACCCTGAAGACCTTATCGAAGAAACAATCCCAGCCTTCGAAGAAAAATATGGTGTTAAGGTTGACTTAGTACAAGCCAGTACTGGTGAATTGTTCAAAAAAGCTGAGGCTGAAAAAGAATCGCCTGTAGCCGATGTCATTTTCGGAGGCTCCTACGCCCTATTCTCTTCTAACGAAAATCTTTTTGAACCTTATATTTCTCAAGAGAACGACCAGATAATCCCTGAATATCAAAATAAAACCGGATTCTACACGCCTTATACACTGGATGTCAGTGTCATCATTGCCAATTCAGCTCTTACAAAAGATATTAAAATTGAAGGCTACAATGATCTACTCAATCCTAAATTAAAAGGTAAAATTGCTACTGCTGATCCAAGTAATGCTTCTAGCGCCTTTGCACAATTAACAAACATGCTTGTCGATCAAGGTGGATACGAAAATGAACAAGCTTGGACCTATGTGAAAAATCTCTTTACCCTAGTAGATGGAAAGATTGCATCTAGTTCTTCAAATGTTTACAAAGCCGTCGCAGATGGAGAAATGGCTGTAGGGCTCACCTATGAAGATCCTGCCTTAAAACTTTTAAATGACGGAGTTGATGTAAAAGTAATTTATCCAAAAGAAGGAACCGTCTTTTTACCTGGTAACGCGGCTATCGTCAAAAATGCCAAACACATGGAAAACGCTAAGAAATTTATCGATTTCATCCTTTCTCAAGAAATCCAAGATAAGCTAGGAACTGAAACAACAATTAGACCCATTCGTAAAAATGCTAAAACCAATAAAAATATGAAGGCTATGACAGAAATCAATATTGCCACTGAAGATTCAGATTATGTCATTAAAAACAAATCTGCCATTCTTAAAAAGTACAATGATATTTTTACAGATATCCAATCTAAAAAATAACATTTGACTGTCCAATGATTAACTGTCAAACCCTACTATAAAATTAAAAAGATTACTTCCGTTTTTGTAGAGAATTTTACTCTAATAGAATAGAATTATCAGTTTTAAAAACGCTTACATTATTTTAAAATAAACTTAAATAACATAACGGAGGTATCCATCATGAAAAAGAAATGGATGTATTATGCTGCTTGCGGACTAGCCCTTTTTGGTCTTGCTGCTTGTTCTTCTAATGAATCTGCCGATGGCGGTTCATCTGATAAAGGAGACGGCGGTTCGCTAGTCGTTTATTCACCAAACTCAGAGGGCTTAATCGGAGCAACTATTCCTGCCTTTGAAGAAAAATATGGTATCAAAGTAGAACTGATTCAAGCTGGTACTGGAGAACTTTTCAAAAAACTAGAGTCAGAAAAAGAAGCTCCTGTAGCCGATGTTATCTTTGGTGGTTCTTATACACAATATGCTACCCACGGAGAACTCTTTGAAAACTATACTTCAAAAGAAAATGATAATGTTATCAAAGAATATCAAAACACAACTGGCTACTCTACTCCTTATACACTAGATGGTAGTGTTTTAATCGTCAATCCTGATTTAACGAAAGGCATGAACATCGAAGGATATAGCGACCTTCTCAAACCTGAACTAAAAGGAAAAATCGCAACTGCTGACCCAGCAAACTCTTCTAGCGCCTTTGCTCAATTAACAAATATGCTACAAGCTCAAGGTGGTTACAAAGACGATAAAGCTTGGTCTTATGTAAAAGATCTCTTCACACTTATTGATGGTAAAATCGGTTCAAGCTCATCTGGTGTCTATAAAGCAGTCGCTGACGGAGAAATGGCTGTTGGTCTCTCTTATGAAGATCCAGCAGTTAAACTCTTAAATGACGGAGCTAACATTAAGGTAGTCTATCCAAAAGAAGGAACCGTCTTCCTACCTGCTAGTGCTGCTATCGTTAAAAAAGCGAAAAATATGGAAAATGCCAAGAAATTTATCGATTTTATTATCTCTCAAGAAGTACAAGATACACTTGGTACAACCACTACTAACCGTCCTGTTCGTAAAAATGCTAAAACAAGCGAAAATATGAAACCAATTGACAAAATCAAAACACTCACTGAAGATTATGATTATGTCATCAAGAATAAATCAGATATCGTTAAGAAATACAACGAAGTCTTTACAGATATCCAATCTAAACAGTAAAAGAGGTTCACTATGAGTGAGATCAAAATTATTAACGCCAAAAAAATCTACCACGATGTCCCTGTTATTGAGAATTTGAACATTACGATTCCAAAAGGAAGTCTCTTTACCCTTCTTGGACCTTCAGGGTGTGGGAAAACGACTCTTCTTCGCATGATTGCAGGTTTCAACAGTATCGAAGGCGGAGAATTTTACTTCGATGATACAAAAATCAATAATATGGAACCCAGCAAGCGCAATATCGGCATGGTTTTCCAAAACTACGCTATTTTCCCACATTTGACTGTCCGAGATAATGTTGCTTTTGGTCTTAAGCAAAAGAAAGTTCCAAAAGAAGAATTGATTCAACAGACCAATAAGTATCTTGAACTCATGCAAATTGCTCAATATGCGGATCGAAAGCCAGATAAACTCAGTGGTGGACAACAACAACGTGTCGCCTTGGCACGTGCCTTAGCGGTTAATCCAAGTGTTCTCCTCATGGACGAGCCACTTAGTAATCTGGATGCCAAACTTCGCTTGGATATGCGTCAAGCCATTCGAGAAATCCAACACGAAGTGGGAATTACAACTGTTTATGTAACCCACGACCAAGAAGAAGCAATGGCTATTTCAGACCAAATTGCTGTTATGAAAGATGGGGTTATCCAACAAATCGGCCGACCAAAAGAACTCTATCATAAACCAGCCAATGAATTTGTAGCAACCTTTATCGGACGAACAAATATTATTCCTGCCAATCTTGAAAAACGAAGCGACGGCGCTTATATCCTCTTTTCAGATGGCTATGCTCTTCGAATGCCAGCTCTTGATCATGCTGAGGAGCAAGCTATTCATGTAAGCATTCGTCCTGAAGAGTTTATCAAAGATGAATCTGGAGATATTGAAGGAACTATTAGCGATAGCGTCTATCTTGGACTAAATACGGAGTATTTCATTGAGACAGGATTTACCTCAAAAATTCAAGTTAGCGAAGAATCAACTTTTGAAGAAGATCTACAAAAAGGTGATCGTATTCGTCTACGAATCAATACTCAAAAATTAAACGTCTTTTCTGCAGATGGTTCGCAAAACCTGATAAAAGGAGTCAACCATGGAACGTAAAAAACTAAATATTTGGACAACCTCCTCCTTCTTCATCTTTCTTACCTATCTTGTCTTTCTCGTTTATCCTATCGTTACTGTTCTCAAGCAGGCACTCATACATGAAGGACAATTTTCACTAGCTAATTTTGTTACTTTCTTTAGTAAAGCCTACTACTCTGAAACACTCGTCAACAGTTTCAAGGTTTCCATTACCGCTACTATCACTTCCTTAGTCGTAGGAACCTTATTAGCTTACCTCTTTTCCATGTATGACTTCAAGGGAAAGAAATTCCTACAAATATTAATTATCATTGCTTCAATGTCAGCTCCTTTCGTGGGAGCCTACTCCTGGATTCTCTTGCTGGGACGAAATGGGGTTATCACTAAATTTCTGACAAATTCCCTTCATCTTCCAGCTATCGATATTTATGGATTCAAAGGAATTGTACTTGTCTTTACACTGCAACTATTCCCACTGGTATTTCTATACGTTGCTGGGACAATGAAAAGTATTGACAATTCTCTACTTGAAGCCGCTGAAAGCATGGGGTCCTTCGGATTTAAACGTATCGTAACGGTTGTTTTACCACTCCTAGTTCCAACCTTACTAGCTGCTGCCTTGCTTGTATTTATGAGAGCATTCTCAGACTTTGGAACGCCTATGTTGATTGGTGAAGGATATCGGACTTTCCCTGTCCTGATTTATACCCAATTTATTAGCGAGGTTGGAGGAAATTCTGCTTTTGCATCTGCTTTAGCAATTATGGCGATTATCATTGCCTTAGCAATTTTCCTTATCCAAAAATACATTTCAAATCGCTACAGTTTCAGCATGAATTCGCTCCATCCAATTGAACCTAAAAAAACTACAAAAGGAAAAATGGTTGCTATTTATGCAACAGTCTACGGAATTATCTTGTTTTCTGTTCTACCTCAAGTCTACTTGATTTATACTTCTTTCCTAAAAACATCAGGTATGGTATTTGTCAAAGGCTATTCTCTAAACAGTTACAAGGTAGCTTTCAATCGTATGGGGTCTGCTATTTTCAATACCATTCGTATCCCTTTGATTGCCTTAGTTCTAGTTGTCCTATTTGCAACATTTATCTCCTACCTAGCCGTTAGAAAACGAAATTTGTTTACAAACTTAATTGACAGCCTCAGTATGGTCCCTTATATTGTACCAGGAACCGTTCTAGGGATTGCCTTCATTTCTTCCTTCAATACTGGTCTATTTGGAAGTGGATTTCTTATGATTACAGGGACTGCTTTCATCTTAATTATGTCCCTATCTGTCAGAAGATTACCTTATACTATTCGCTCATCTGTTGCTAGCTTACAACAAATAGCCCCAAGTATTGAAGAAGCCGCTGAAAGCTTAGGAAGTAGTCGTCTCAATACCTTTGCCAAGATTACAACTCCAATGATGCTATCTGGTATTATTTCTGGAGCCATCCTATCTTGGGTCACAATGATTTCAGAACTCTCTACTTCTATCCTCCTCTACAATGTCAAAACAAGAACAATGACTGTAGCTATTTATACAGAAGTTCTCAGAGGGAATTACGGTGTAGCGGCAGCCTTGTCAACTATCCTAACTGTTCTAACCGTGAGTTCATTACTCTTATTTATGAAAATCTCTAAAAACAACAGCATTACACTTTAGTTTTCCCCGTCAAAAACAGCCGAAAGGATTACCTTCGGCTGTTTTTTCTTATCTTGATATTCTTATCAAATCCCTAGTTCATAGAAAGTAAGTCTAGACTGATTAAATAGAGGCTTCTTCCATCTTCTCACGTCCCAGTTCCCGATAGCTACGGTCACCAACGACATCGACTGTAAACTGGCCGTTCTCGTATTCTAGAATGGTCACACTACCATTATCTATACCATGCGGATGCATGCCATTGATGAGATAAACCATCGTACCAATGGTCATCCCGTGGCTGACAACCAAGGCGTTCCCGCCACCTTGTTCTTCCATTTCTTTGGCAATCGTTTCAAAACCTTCTTTGATTCGGCCACTAAGTTTTTCCCAACCTTCCGCCCAACCAGCAGTATCAACCTCTACCAAACCTTCAGCTAGCTCCGCATAGGATAACTGATGAACATGATCCACCTTGAAAACACGAGGAATGACCCCCATAAAGAGATCCCCATCATAGGCCCCATCAAAACTACCAAAGCACCACTCACGGATTCGCTTATCCATGCGGTAAGGGATTTTCCCTTGTAAGCCCAGTTCTTCTAGGATAATTCCCATGGTCTGAATGGTACGCCCTGAGTCACTGGAATAAGCTCTGTCAAACTGCAAACCAGACTCTCTCAAGCCAATTCCCAACTCATGAATTCCCAACTCACCTTCTGCAGTTAGAGGCGTATCACTCCATCCTTGAGCACGTCCAATCGTGTTAAACATGGTTTTCCCATGACGGACTAAGTACAATCTTACTTTAGACATTTTCTATCCTCCATTTTCTTCTATTATATCATGGATCAAAGAAATATTCGGCTTTCAAAAGCAAAGCTCCTTCTCCTAATTTTACCACAAGAAAAGCTACCCTTATGGTAGCTTCCCTAGGAGATTATTATGAAAAAGTTTAGGATTTCTATTAAATAAAGTTAGGAGGTCTTTATTTAATGATTATAGTATACACAGTCATCCTTAAACTCAACTTAAATCTTCTCACTTTTTATTAATTTTTAAAACTATGAATTGGTGCAGGAATTTGGCCACCGCGAGAGATGAAATCAACAGACGAAGCCCCGTTAACCTTCATAACTGGAGCTGTCCCTAGCAAGCCACCAAACTCAATCATATCGCCTTCTTTGCCCTTTGGAATAATACGAACAGCTGTCGTTTTCATGTTAATAACACCAATTGCCGCCTCATCCGCAATCATAGCCGCAATGGTTTCAGCAGGCGTATCTTCCGGAATGGCAATCATATCCAGTCCGACAGAACAGATAGCTGTCATGGCTTCTAGTTTCTCTAAATTCAGAGAGCCATTTTGCACCGCAGCAATCATCCCCTCATCTTCAGAAACGGGGATAAAAGCACCTGACAAGCCACCGACTTGGTTACAAGCCATCACTCCGCCCTTCTTAACTTGGTCATTCAAAAGAGCGAGGGCAGCCGTCGTCCCATGCGTACCAACTGTTTCTAGGCCCATTTCCTCAAGGACACGAGCCACAGAATCGCCAACCGCAGGTGTTGGCGCCAAGCTTAGGTCTACAATTCCAAAGTCAACACCCAGTCTCTCGCTGGCCATCTGACCAACTAGCTGACCAATACGAGTAATCTTGAAGGCCGTTTTCTTGACCGTCTCAGCTACTACATCAAAGCTCTGTCCACGAACCTTTTCCAAGGCACGCTTCACCACACCAGGACCCGAAACCCCGACATTAATGATAACATCTGCTTCGCCAACACCATGAAAGGCCCCTGCCATAAAAGGATTGTCCTCAACAGCATTAGCAAATACGACCAACTTGGCCGCACCCATATCTGATAGCGCAGCTGTTTCCTTGATGATGCGTCCCATATCTGCAACAGCAGTCATATTGATGCCTGACTTGGTTGAGCCGATATTGACAGACGAACAGACCTTGTCCGTCTCAGCTAGAGCTCGTGGGATAGAATTGATGAGAATCTCATCTCCTTTTTGATAGCCCTTTTGTACCAAGGCCGAAAAACCACCAATAAAGTCAACACCAATCTCCTTGGCAGCCTTGTCGAGAGCCTTAGCCAAAACAACGTAGTCCGTCGCGTCAGTCGCTGCTCCAATCAATGAAATCGGAGTCACCGATACCCGTTTATTAACAATAGGAATCCCTAGTTCCGCAGCAATTTCATCTCCCACAGCCACTAGATTTGCCGCTTTAGTAGTGATTTTTTGGTAAATCTTTTCAGCAGCACGATTGATATCTGGATCAATACAGTCCAAAAGGGAAATGCCCATGGTGATAGTTCTAATATCGAAATTCTGCTCTTCGATCATGGCAATGGTTTCCGTAACTTGTCTAATATCCATAGCTACCTCCTAGATATTGTACATAGCATCAAAAATCGCTGCACTTTGAATATTGATTTTGACATTCAAGGTCTGACCGAAAGTTTCAAACTCATTTCTGAGAGAGGTAAAATCTTGTTTTTCATCACTTGATACGACTGCCATCATGGTGAAATACTCATCCAGTACTGTTTGAGAAATATCATCAATATTCAAACCCAACTCTGCAATCTTAGTAGACACGCCTGCAACAATACCAGCCTTGTCCTTGCCAACCACTGTAATAATAGCCTTCATCCTTATACCCCATTTCTACGATTATTAGAAAACCTGAACGTTTTTGATTTTCTTTTTCCTTAGTATAGCATATTTCCGTAGAAAATACTAAAAAACGCCTGCTTACGAAGTTGTTCTTAAACAAAAAACAATTTCGTAAACAAGCGTCTACCCTATCAAATGATGATGAGTGTTCCCGCTAGGATCGAAGTCCCAGCGGTAGACCAGAGCTAGACTAAGAGCACAAGACTCCATCATCATAACACTCAACAAAATTGATGAT
>NZ_JALDUF010000004.1:0-203934 GCF_023109315.1 Streptococcus oralis | reverse complement strand
GTACGAAAGCAGCTGCTTGACGACGTGCATGCAAATCACCACGTTTACCTAGAGTAATCATTTTTTCAACAGTTTTATTCTTGCTATTGCGCTAGCATCTATTATTTTCCGAACGATTGAACTTATCTGCAAGCAAACAGAAATTGTCAGCTTTAAAGATTCTCTTCGTGGCTTTCAAAGTGATTTGATCGGAAAGATCTTTGTAACAGTTCTTGTTAAATCATTATTACTTTTTCTATGGGGTCTAATATGGGCGCTGTCCATTATGACTTTCACCTTCGGGGTATTAATCTATGTACTGATGTGGTACATCGTAGTAGCTAATGGAGGAATTGAACACTGGGGTATAATAGTTAGTGAATCTTTTGAGCAGCTCCCTAATGCATTTAATAATGAGTACCTGCTAAACAACGGGTTGATCACCGTAGCAATCATTGCAATCATTGTTAGTATTCCCCTCGGTATCATTGGACTATCTATCTACCTGCCTAAATATTATGCATATTCTCAAACAGAGTGGGTTCTTTACGATCAGATTACTGAGAGACGTTATGCAGGGCCGCTTGGAGTTATTCGCGAGAGTAAATCATTGATGAAAGGCTACAAGTGGAAACGTTTCTGTTAGAAAAATAGATAAGTTATCTGGTTCCACCTTTTCCTTTAGCATCTCACGCCGGACAAGATCCTGCGAAATCACAAGCGTCCTACGACCAAAATGATTTTGTAATTTTTTAGCTAGGCTGGTTTCCCCAAAACCGGAATTACCCCGAATGATGACTAGTTGCGCCATTAGTCAATCTCCTTCACCAAACGATTGTACTCGCGCTTGATACAACGGTTCATGACGATATGATTGCGACCTGTCGCCCTCAAAAGCTCTTCCGCCTCTTGACTTTGAAGTCCCAACTGCGCCCAAAAAATCTTAGCATCTGTCTCAATAAAATCACGCGCCACACCCGGTAAAAATTCGCTCAGCCGAAAGACATTGACAATATCCACGGAAACAGGAATATCCTGTAAACGCGCATAAGCCGTCTCGCCTAAAATCTTTTGACCCACTAACTTGGGATTGACCGGAATGATCTAATAATCCAGCTCCTGCATGACCCTTGAAATACGATTGCTAGCCGTTTCTTCGCGGTCAGAAAGTCCAACTACTGCAATCACTTTACTCGTCTCCAAATAGGTCTGAATCATGTAATCACTAGGATTTTGAAATTCGTACATAAAACGCCTCACTTATTTCCTTATGACCAGTATAGCATTTTTTGAAAAAGGAGGTAAAGATTGGAGCTGGGATTTTTTTAGTAACGAATCAGCAAATAGAACCGCTATTTATGATATAATGGTTAAGTAGATAAAAATATAATAATCTTACCAGCGACAAAAATAACTGCTAACATCAAAGGAATATAATGAAAAAATTTTTTAATTTATTGACAAACTTAACGATTATAGCCGGTATCCTCATCATCAGTTACCCTGTTATTAGCCAAATTTATTACAATTACCAGACCAAACAAGAGGTTAAGGACTTTGATTCGTCTGCACAAAAATTAACTTCTGAAGACGTGACGGAACGGATAAAACTAGCTACTGCTTACAACCGCTCTTTACAAAATTTGACAATAACAGATCCCTATACCAAAGAAGAAAACGCTAAAGGGCAAGCAGAATATGCTCGAATGCTGACTGTTCATGAAAAAATAGGTAGAATCTCCATTCCTAAAATTGATGTTGACCTGCCTATTTATGCCGGTTCAAGTGAAGAAGTCTTACAAAAAGGGGTGGGGCACCTTGAAGGAACCAGTTTGCCGATTGGTGGTCAGAACACCCACACTGTTCTAACTGCCCACACGGGCTTGCCCAATAATCGCCTTTTTACCGACTTGGATAAAATGAAGGTAGGCGATAAATTTTTCATTCAAAATATCGCTGAAACACTTGCCTACGAGGTTGATTCCATAACGGTGATTGAACCGACTCAATTTGATTCCTTAAATATCGTACCTGACAAAGATTATGTGACTTTGCTGACTTGTACTCCTTATATGATCAATTCACACCGTTTACTTGTGCGAGGCCACCGGATCCCTTACAAACCAAGTGAAGAAAAAGTGAAAAGTCCGATTAGTCATATCTCTATTCCACCGCTTTATCTAGTCGTTTTCGCAATTCTATTCCTCATTTTCATTATTTTGGCTTGGAATAAGTGGAAATCGAAAAAAGCATAGAAAGAGCTATCATGTCAAGAAAAAAGAAAAACAAAAAATGGTTACAACTAAGCCATAAGATACTTACCATTCTGGGTTGCTTGATAATCTGTTATCCCTTTGTCAGTCAGATTTATTACCAATATGTGACTATGCAAGAGACAAAGCAATTTGATGACGAGAAAGGTAAATTAGTTGACCAAGATGTTGAAAATCGTATTGAACTCGCCAAAGCCTATAATAGCACCTTGTCCCCAGAAAAAATAGGAGACCCTTTCTCAAGCAGAAAAAAAGAGGAAGGTGTAGCTGAATATGCTCGCATGTTGCAACTGCAAGAAAAAATTGGTTATGTCACTATCCCTTCTATCAATCAAAAAATTCCCATCCGGGCAGGGTCATCTGAGAATGTCTTGCAAAACGGAGCAGGCCACTTAGAAGGAACCAGCCTACCCGTCGGTGGAGTTAGCACCCATACGGTCATCACCGCCCACAGAGGACTTCCCACAGCCAGACTTTTCACCGACTTGGATAAGGTAAAGGTCGGAGATGTCTTTTACATCACCAATATCAAGGAAACCTTGGCTTATCAGGTAGATAAGATTTTAACCGTTGAGCCTACCGATTTCAAACCAATACTGGTTAAAGAAGACGAAGATCGTGCCACTCTTTTGACTTGCACACCTTATATGATCAATTCTCATCGCCTACTCGTTCAAGGCAAACGCATACCTTTCCACGAAGCTGAAAAGGAGAAAAAAACAAAGATTGACTTTTTTGCCCAATACAAATGGTTTATCCTTCTTGCTACCGGACTCATCCTCCTACTCTTAGGCTATCTACTCTTTAAAATGTTAAGAAAGAAAGGAAAAGAAACATCACTTTCATGAAAAAGAAAAAACAATTACTTGGGCTGAGCCTCCTGTTAATTGGAATTGCGCTCTTCCTCTTTCCTTTTTTATCTATGATTAAAGAGGACATTTGGCAATCCAATGCTCAGCGCACCTATCAGCAGACCAGCGAGGAAACATTCCAAAAACTACGAACAGCCTTAGAACAAACCACTGTCACCGGAGCTATCCAAGATATTTTCCTAACAAAAAAAGAGACCGACGCCAAGCAAAAAACGCCCTACTCAGATCTGCTAGATACCAATCAAGTCGCTGGACGCATGACCATTCCTGCTTTAGGACAGCATTTCGACCTCTATCTTGACGCTGACTATGATAAGCTCCTAAAGGGCGTAGCGACTCTCGTCGGAACATCTGCTCCTCTGGGTATAAAAGGGCAACGACCGATTATCGCAGGACATAGAATTAATTATAATGACGTGTCTTTCTACTTTCTCCCCTCTCTCAAAAAAGGAGATAAAATTTATTTCGATATTCTTGGAAAAAATCTAGAATACGAAGTGACCGATAGCGAGATCATTGATGAATACGAAGGCGAAAAACTTAAACCAATCGAAAATGAAGACATGGTTACGCTCATGACCTGTATGAACGAACCAAGATATGACAAACGGCTCCTTGTCAATGCAAAAAGAGTTGTTTCAGATAGTGAAAAAAAGCAAAATGTATCTACTAATCCCTTGATTCCCTTTGTTAGCAACCAACATATTAAACTTGGTTTCAAATTACAAAGGCTTGCCCCTTATTTGATTGTGATTGTCGGAACAGCAATCTTTCTCTTTTTCAGCAAACGGCTATGGAATATCATAAAAAAACACTGATTCATCAGTGTTTTTTCTCGCTTTTATAAAGCTTATATCCTAGTCCGATTAAAACGACGGCAAATCCTAAAAACCAATAAATGGCTAAGGTTCCCGTTTTGATAATCGGTGTTCTTGGCGTAGTCGGTGGCACCAATGTATTGGTAATCACAGTGCCAGTTTTATCTGCCATGTTTTGATAAGTTGCTGTATAGCCATTAGGAACATCTTCTTCAGCTGTGTAGGTGTAATCTTTCCCTGCCGCATCTGTTTTTTCTAAATTCATAAAGGTATGTTCCCAGTTGTTGCTGTCATTCAGCTCAATTTCATCAATGACTTGCCCATTTTGTTTGAGATGAACAGTGATACTGTTTAGCTTTTTACCTTTCCATTCTTTCCGAACTTTAAAACTCGTCTTGTCTTCTCTCTGTTTTAAAACTTGCTTGGGATAGACATGAACGGCGTCATTTCCTACCGTGAAATAGCTGCCATCGGGTTTTGTCACAGGCAGTTCTACTTCTAATGGAACTGGTGTCGTATCACCCAACATCTGATTTCCTGCTAACTTTGATTTTTCTTTATTGACAACAATATAGTACTTACCTGCCTTCAAACCGCTAAAGATGAGACGACCACCATTTTCAGTTATCTTTGTTTGAACAAGCTCTCCATCCGCCTTATCCTTGTGAATATCAAAGGCAACGCCATCAATGGTTGAGGCCTCACCACCAAAATAATTCTCAATGTCTAAAGGTTGTCCAGAATAACTATCTTTTCCTCCACCTTTGGGCCAACCATTCAAATCTTTTAACTTAACCAAGGTTAACACAATATCGTAGGTTGCATCTGACGAGGCTTGATTTTCCTGAGATGAGACGGTTGTAAATGGCCGCAAAGCTACCAAAATAACAATGGCCGTAAGTATGGATAGCAGACTGCTCAATATACTTTTTCTTGTCATAGTATCCTCCTAAAACATAGCACTTGCACTCTTCACTAGGATATTCAACTCTTTTAAATACCCTAGTGAAGAGGTAAGGATTGTCCTTACTTCTTCATTTTATTACTTAGCTGAACGACGTTTCGCAATGAAACCTAAACCAACAACCAAGACACCCGCTGCAATCACGAGAGCAGAACCGATACCACCTGTTTGTGGAATTGTTACCTTGTTGTTGTTAACTTGGTTAATTCTACCTGTGTAAGTTGTTGAAGAGATGGTGAACTCAACTGGTTGTTGCAACAAAGCATAACCATTTGGTGCTTCAACTTCGACCAATTTGTACTTAGTTTCACCAGTGGTGTTGGCATCTCCTTTTTTACCATAAGGAAGCCCCTTAACTTCAAAAGTACCATCAGAAGCTGAAGTGAAGACTTTCGCACCTGCATTAACAGCAGCCTTAGCATCTGTAGCTTCAATCCACTCGTTTTTCGCAATAGTTGTTGCGGTTGCATCAGTCACTTTCAAATATTTGCCTTCTGCATTTGTAACAACAAACTTAGCCCCTGCAAGTTTAGCTGATGTCGCTTTGTCAATTTTTTCAAACTTAGCACCACCAGTGTGGAGTTCTGGAGTTTCATTAGGTTTAACTTCTTTTGTTGAATCTGGGTTAGTACCATAAGTCAACTTAACATCATTGGGGTTGGCTGCACCCATAACTGCTTCTTCATTGATGACTGCGTCATAAGTAATAGTGATAACATCTTTTGGAGATAGTGTTTTGATGTAATCTTCTTTGAAGGCAACATTGATTGCTGCGGCTTTTGTACCAGCTACAGACGTACCATCAGTTGAATAGTTAGAAGGATCTACAACAGTGTCACCTTTTTTTACAACAAGTTTACCTGTGTAAGTCAAACCTGCTGAGAACTTATCGGTGAATTTTAAAACTTTATAGTCTTTAATACCTTCTGGCATTGTAGAAGTGACCTTGAAGGTCTTTGTTTCACCAACAAGAGCAGTATCGTGTTTAGCGTCTTCGCTAACTACTTTGTCAATACTTGGTTTGTCAACGGTATTTTTGGGATAAACATGAACAGCGTCAGTACCAGTTGTGTACCATCCACCTGTAGCCTTAAAGACTGGAAGATTGATTTCCACAGGAACAGCAGCTGAGTTAGCCAATTGTTCATCTGAAGTAAGTGTTGATTTTGCTTTGTTTTCAACGATATAGTATTTACCAGCTTTGAGACCAGTAAATGTAACAGTACCATCAGCTCCTGTTGCTGCTCCAGCTACATGAGTACCTGTTGGAGTGTCTTTGTAGACATCAAACCAAACATTTGCCAATGTTTTAGCTCCAGAACCAAAATAGTCTGTCACATTCAATTTTTGACCAGTGTAATCTTCATTGTTTACACCAGTTTGTTTTGGCCAACCTGTCAAGTCTGACAGTTTAACCTTTGTCAAAACAACATCGTAGGTATCGTTTTCGCCAGGTGCGTTGTCTTGCGCAAAAGCTTTAACTGCTCCAAATGCTAAAAGCACGATACTAAGAGCTGCTAAGAACGAGAGGAAATATCGTTTTACGTTTTTCATTGTTTTGCCTCCTAAAAAGCCTTTCTGTTTTTTTGCATATAATGTAAAATTACTGCCAATGTTAATGTTAAAGTTCCCATCAAGATATATGGTAGGATACCTGAGCCACCTGTGTTTGGATAAGTCGGGTTCACCTTGTTTTTCACCGTCAGGGTTGCCGTTTCACTGATATTTGTATCTGTAAAGGTAACTTTCTTTTCAGAGGCATTACTGATTTCCAAATAATACTTTGGAACAACCTCCTCGATGTAGTAGGTGTAGTACTTACCGGTGGTCTTATCCTTAGGTGGGTAGCGTTTTGTAGCTTCCCATAGATATGGAGTTGTTGCAGTTCGTTCCAACTGAATTTTCTCAACAAGCTCTCCATTTTGAGTTTGCCCGTCCGTTGTCCGGTACAACTTAACCTCTAGTTTCTTCGGTAGCTGGTCATTGGCAATCGGATTGCTGTCCTTGTCATACCAGAGTTTCTGGATCTTGATTGACGGATACCTCGTGTTGGTGATGACAAAGCCATTTTGAGCGTCACCACTGTAATCGACATCATATTCAGGCGGAATCTCCTTTTCCCTGACCACGTATTTAAAGTCGGTGATTTTCTTCTCTGCTGCTTCTTTTTGTAATAATTTAGCGGCAGATTCTTCATCTGGTAGCGGACTAAAGGTATCTTTCCAGTTATTGTTTTCAGAGAGCTCTTTTTCTTCTTTAAGCTTTTCTCTTGCAACACCGTCTTCCTTCCAAGTCGCGTAGAGCTGTGCCGTTATTTTAGAATGTGTTGTTTCAGTGTCACGCCACTTCTTCTCAACCGGAATGGTAATCCGCTTGTTAACCCTGTTGGTAACTGCATTGGACTCACCAAAGTTTGGTCCGTTATTATACTTCACTTGGAAAGTATTGATAGCAATCTTGCCACCGATATTATTATCCTTATCATAAGCCGGAACTTTCATATCAAGAAGAGCATGGAGCAAGTTATCTTGAGGAATAACAGTGCCCGTTTTAGAAACAATCTTGATTGCGGTGACATCCTCCCAGTGAGTTGGAGTATTTGTCCAATTTGGACTATTCATCTCCGTAGCGGCGTTCATGCTCGGATATTTATCTGTCCGGTAATAAATATCAAACTGATTTGTTACGTCGTTTCCTGCCATTTCCAGCTTGACCGGTCCAGTCAAAGTATTGGAGAAGGCCGTACTCTCGGTTCCCTTCGTTCTACCATCACCGACATGGGGAAGAACATCATAAAACTCAACTTTAGTCAAAGATTCATTGATATAATTTTGAATTTGTAGGTCATATTGGAAGTGACCTGAATTAGTCGTTACACCACTATAATCTGTTTCAATCTCAGCTTTGGTGAAAGACCTGCCATAGTACAAAGCTCCACCTTCAACCAGTGGTTCTATACTACGGATATATTTGAAACTTTGTCGACTTGATACTGTATTCCCCAAAACTTTTGAAGTTGTTTTTAAGATTTTATCTGTCGTTTCGCCATTCATGTTGATATCTTTGTCGTCATCCACAATCTGACCCGAATCTGCTTGAATAGCACTTGGGAACGGTTCCCCATTGTCTTGGTAGAAATAAAGTTCATTATTGTTGTTAAAAGTTGTTGTCTCCGATGTTGATTTAATGATTTCAT
This sequence comes from Streptococcus oralis, assembly GCF_023109315.1. Classification (GTDB taxonomy): domain Bacteria; phylum Bacillota; class Bacilli; order Lactobacillales; family Streptococcaceae; genus Streptococcus; species Streptococcus oralis_BS. The sequence continues at coordinate 195,832 of NZ_JALDUF010000004.1, read as the reverse complement.
CGTTAATGACAAAATTCTTTAATTTAAAGCTGTAACCCGTACCATTATTTAAGTCTTTTACTAAACCTGATTTTAGCCTTATCTTTATAGCTGTACGACCCGTACCACCATAGTTTTCAATGACTGAAAATTTATCAATCATGCTCAGATTTGCTAGCCCGATTGCTTCAAGCATATCTTCTGCTTTTGTTGTGTCTACACCTGATGCAATACTAACCCCCTTAGGAAGAAGATCAACAAGCGTTGGATTCTTTAGATAGCGCGCTTTGGAAAGATTTTCTAACCCTAGACTTATTGCAAAGGTCAAAGATTCTCCTACTAAACCTGCTTTACCTGCTTGGTCAGTCGTTTTTGAAAGTTTAATCTTTTCTTGAAACGGTACGAATTGCTTACTCCATTTAGCGGATGTATTAATTGAAACATCTTGATTTTTAAAGTTCGTTACTTTAGCATCAAGGCTTACCACATTTTCAATGTTTTTTTCAGGAGAGTAGGAAACATGATAAGGGTCTTTGAAAGCCATATAGACGAAACCATCAATGTACTTTCCAACTGGTAATTCATATCCGTTAATAAAGTGGATAGTTATTTTAGTGTATTTTGGAGTGACAGCCGGCGCTTCCGATTCTGTCATTTCTCCATTTTGGATCTTTTGGGCAGCGGCATTTAGCTCATTTTGTGCTTCTTCATTAATCTGCTGTCCTGGCTTAAAAGTATCATAATTACCATCGCTCTTATAGGCACGGATTTCTATCTTGTCATTACTGATAGGAACATCCCCTGTTGAACCTCTTTCAAAGAAAGAACTGACACTAGTCAAATAAAGCCTTTTGTCGAATTTACTAGCATCTTCAGTCAGCACAATTTCTTTAAGTGGTTTTGACAGTTTATTTTCTACCTTAACTGTATAGTCTAGTCGCTGTGCATAAAGTCCCAGCACATCATAGTTTACTGTTTCATGTTCTGTTCTTTTTGCAAGAATCCCTGTTCCATCAAAATTGTCCGCAATGAGATTAAAAGTGATGTTGTCACTGGCAGTATATTGCTCATTTGATGATGGGTTAAAAGGAGTTGCTGTGATTTCTGCCTGATTTGTAAAATCAGGTTTGTCTCCATTATCCTTTTTGTATTGAGCATCTGGGAAAGACAGGTACAATGTAGCCTTGCTGACATCAATATTATGACGGAAATCTGTATCAAATTCACTTTCTGAAAAAGTCTTTGTATAGGTGACTGTCCCATCACCGTTATCTGTCCAATCCGGATTCAGACTCGGATCAAATTTAGCGGTAACCTGATGACCATGACTATCTATATAAGTTGGCAACTTGTCCTTGATGACAACTTTTTGCATCATCCGCTGCTGACCTGAGTTTGGCTGTACAGTGTAAGTAAAATTAAATGCTATTGGTTCTGCGCCTGTTTCAGAAATCCTAGTTGAATCCCCAATCTTAGCCGTCCCACCGTAGAAAAGTTGACCATCTTGATCGCTAACACCAACCACCTTCCTTAGGTTCATATCTGGATAGGTTGGAGTATACTCTTTATCCGTTGCCGTAGCTAAAATGTTCCCTTTCTTATTCTTTAGCGTAACTTTAGGTTGCAGTTTATAGTCTTTTGGAACTAGACCCTTAGTGAATCTGAAAACATAGGGCATGCTGATTTGAGCGGTTGAAGAGATCGGATTGAAATAAACACGAAAAATAGTTTTGTCGTTTTTCTTAATCAGTTCTGTATTTTTCACCAGACCCGGGTCAGCTGCATTCCCGCTCTTAGCGTCTCCTATGGCAATATCCTCTATATAAGCGTTGGTCTCTAACACCTTTCCTTTTGGATACAAAGCTGTTGGAATCTCAATATCTAGGTAAGCCCCCTCTAACGGTGTTGAGGAGCCTATCGTAGAGCCATCAATGTTAACGTAAGAGGTAATTGCTTCACCTGTTCGATAGGCTGACGGAGGGTTGGGAGTTATTGTTACTTTAGGAGCACCTGATATTGCCGTTGGCGTAGGAGGAGGGCCCGGTGGTAATGCATCGTCATCATCTTCTGATGTAGTCGCAGCTGGAGTTGTTTGACTCGTTGAGCTGCTACTTTCTTGACTAGAACTACTAGGGGTTTCCTGACTCACGTTGACAGTGCTTTTCTGAGTTTCACTACTAGAACTTTCCGAGCCTTCTTTTTTGGCAGTTTCAGCAGGATTACTTACTAGAGCAGAAGACGGGCTGGTCTGTTCTTGTGCGAAAGCAAGAGAAACACCACTCACTCCTTGTAAAATTGTGTTCATAAGCAGAATCAGAACTAAAAATATACTGCCTTTTTTCTTCATTGCCTCTCCTTTTCTAAAATTATTTCACCTTCCGGATGAAATTCATTTCTGTATGGAAGTTATGCTATTCCCTCTAGGACCTTGATTTAACGAAGCCCAAAAGAAAATCCCAACAAATGAGAGTCCCTCATGGTGTTTGTTAGCTGAAACAAGTTAACGCTTTCTTACACACTGGACACTTTCAATCATTGGTTGTGTTACATACTTATACAAGTGTGAAATCTTGATAAATATAACTCTAATTGCATTTTAGCACATTTATTTAATTAAGACAAGTCAAAAAAATTTAATCTTCAAATTATTTCTATATAATAAAAACGCCTGCTTACGAAGTTGTTCTTAAACAAAAAAACAATTTCGTAAACAAGCGTCTACCCTATCAAATGATGATGAGTGTTCCCGCTAGGACCGAAGTCCCAGCGGTAGACCAGAGCTAGACTAAGAGCACAAGACTCCATCATCATAACACTCAACAAAATTGATGATTTTATACTAATTCGATGATCGCCATTGGCGCAGCATCCCCACGGCGTGGTTCAGTTTTAAGGATACGAGTGTATCCACCGTTACGTTCAGCATAACGAGGTGCGATTTCTGAGAACAATTTTTGAAGTGCTGTAGTAGAAGTGTACTTATCAGTTGCTTCATCATAGTTTTCAGATGCGATTTCATTACGTACGAAAGCAGCTGCTTGACGACGTGCATGCAAATCACCACGTTTACCTAGAGTAATCATTTTTTCAACAGTTTTACGGATTTCTTTAGCACGAGCTTCAGTTGTCACGATTGATTCGTTGATCAAAAGGTCAGTTGTCAAATCGCGAAGCATTGCTTTACGTTGTGAGCTAGTGCGTCCTAGTTTACGGTAAGCCATGTATTCCTCCTTTATTTATCTTTTAATCCAAGACCCAAGTCAATGAGTTTGAATTTCACTTCTTCCAAACTCTTGCGTCCAAGATTTCGTACTTTCATCATCTCTGCTTCAGATTTTTCTGTCAAATCATGCACCGTATTGATACCGGCACGTTTCAAACAGTTATATGAACGCACAGACAAGTCCAGTTCCTCAATCGTACGATCCAAAATACGGTCATCCGATTCAGTATCAGCTTCTTTCATCACTTCTGCAGATTTAGCAATCTCTGTAAGATTTGTAAACAAATCAAGATGTTCTGTCAAGATACGTGCTGAAAGCCCTAAAGCATCTTCTGGAATAATTGTTCCATTAGTCAAGATTTCAAGGGTTAATTTGTCAAATCCATCATTGCTACCTACACGAGCAGGTTCAACTTGATAGTTGACTTTTGTAACTGGTGTATAAATAGAATCTACAGCAAGTGTTCCAACTGGTGCATTATCTTTTTTGTTTTCATCAGCAGGTACATATCCACGACCACTGTTAACAGTCATTGTCGCTTTTAGGGAAGAACCTTCACCGATTGTAAAGAGATAATGATCTGGATTTACAATCTCAATATCACTGTCAGTCAAAATATCTCCAGCTGTAATTTCAGCAGGACCTTCAACGTCAAGTTCAATGATTTTTTCGTCTTCAACGTATGATTTCACTGCAATCCCTTTAATGTTCAGAATGATTTGCATCACGTCTTCACGAACACCTGGAACTGTGTCGAACTCATGCAAGACACCTTCAATATTGATAGATGTCACTGCTGCTCCTGGTAGAGAAGCTAGTAGTACACGACGAAGAGAGTTACCAAGAGTTGTCCCGTAGCCACGTTCAAGTGGTTCGATTACAAACTTGCCATAATCTTTATTTTCATCAATTTTTGTTATATTTGGTTTTTCAAACTCAATCATTTAGTTACTCCCTCTTAAACGAAAAGCAGTGTAATGCGATGATTATACACGGCGACGTTTTGGAGGACGAGCACCATTGTGTGGCACTGGAGTCACATCACGAATTGCTGTTACTTCAAGACCAGCGGCAGCAAGCGCACGAATAGCTGACTCACGACCAGAACCTGGACCTTTTACAGTAACTTCAACTGATTTAAGACCGTGTTCTTGTGCAGATTTAGCAGCAGCTTCTGAAGCCATTTGAGCAGCGAATGGTGTAGATTTACGAGAACCTTTGAAACCAAGAGCACCAGCTGATGACCAAGCAATTGCATTACCATGCACATCAGTAATCATAACAATAGTGTTATTAAATGTAGCGTGAATATGAGCAATACCAGATTCGATATTCTTTTTCACACGACGTTTACGTGTTGGTTTAGCCAAGACTTTTACCTCCTATATTATTTTTTCTTACCAGCAATCGCAACAGCTTTACCTTTACGAGTGCGAGCGTTGTTTTTAGTGTTTTGTCCACGGACAGGAAGTCCACGACGGTGACGAATACCACGGTAAGAACCGATTTCCATCAAACGTTTGATGTTCAAGTTTACTTCACGACGAAGGTCACCTTCAACTTTGATTGCATCCACTTCACGACGGATAGCATCTTCTTGATCTGATGTAAGGTCACGTACACGAACATCTTCTGAGATTCCAGCAGCAGCCAAAATTTTCTTAGATGTTGAAAGTCCGATACCATAAACGTAAGTCAATGAGATTACTACGCGTTTGTCATTTGGAATGTCAACTCCAGCAATACGAGCCATGTTTTCTCCTTTCTATCTTATCCTTGACGTTGTTTGTGTTTTGGATTTGCTGGGCAAATTACCATAACACGACCATTACGACGAATTACTTTACAGTATTCGCAAATTGGTTTGACCGATGGTCTTACTTTCATTTCTTATCCCTCCAAGTTTTTCGATTATTTAAAGCGGTAAGTGATACGTCCACGTGTCAAGTCATATGGACTCATCTCGACAGTAACACGATCTCCCGCTAAAATACGAATATAGTTTTTACGAATTTTACCAGAAACTGTTGCTAAAATCTGATGTCCATTTTCAAGTTCAACCGTAAACATTGCGTTCGGCATTGTATCGACTACTTTGCCTTCAACTTCAATCACATCGTCTTTTGCCACGCAAAAGCACCTCCATAAATTTCGATTCGATGCCTCAAGACACAGAGGCAACAATTATAAGTCAGACTATCTCAGTATAACATTTGTCGCGATTTTTTGCAAGTATGAAAAACGCTTTATTTCAAATTTGTCAATACTTTTTCGATGTCTTTGAACACATCATTGATATCTTGATTTCCTTCGATATCATGAACTAAACCTTTAGCACGATAGTGAGCAATGATTGGTTCACCTTGTGCAATATTCACATCCAAACGACGTTTAACTGTCTCAGGTTTATCATCTTCACGTTGGTAGTAATCCTCTTCTTTGTAGTCAACTGGTGGATTGAAAACTTTGTGGAAAGTTTCACCTGTTTTGCGGTGAATGATACGACCACTCAAGCGTTCCAAGAGACAGTCTGGATTCACTTCGATGTTGATTACTCCTTCAAGTTCAATACCAAGTTCAGCCAATGTTTCATCCAAGGCATGAGCTTGTTCAATCGTACGTGGGTAACCATCTAACAAGAAACCTGTTTCTTTGATATCGTCCTGTGAAAGGCGTTCTTTAACAATACCATTTGTAACTTCATCTGGGACCAACTCGCCTTTGTCAATGTATGACTTTGCAAGTACACCCATTTCAGTTTGATTTGCCATTGCAGCACGGAACATATCGCCTGTTGAGATATGTGCAACATGGAATTTCTCCACAATTTTAGCTGCTTGCGTTCCCTTACCTGCTCCAGGTAAGCCCATAATCAAAAGATTCATGATAGGATCTCCTTATTTTGTATTTAAATAGAAGCAGAAATTTGTTTCAACCCCTATTTAAAAACAAAATAGAAGAGGGGAGACGAAAATCTCTCTAATCGATAGACCTTCATACTCCACTCTCTAAGCAAAAGTAATCTTGCTTTTATTCTGTTTTGTCCATGAAACCAACATACTTACGTTTCAATAGGTAACCTTCTAATTGTTTGATTCCTTCGATACCTGTCGAGATAATGATCAAAAGACTAGTTCCCCCAAAAGCAACTGCTTCTGAAAGTCCAAAGACATCTTTTGCCACAATCGGCAAAATTGAAATCACACCAAGGAAGAGTGATCCGACTGTCGCGAGACGACGAAGAAGCTTCGACATGAATTCTTCAGTACCCTTACCAGGACGGACCCCATGAATGTAGGCCCCACTCTTTTGCAAGTTTTCTGCTGCTTTCTCTGGATTGATCTGTACAAATGTATAGAAGAATGTAAAGAGAATGATTAGCAAGGCATACATAGCAACACCTATTGGAGATGTTGTAGATAACATTTCCTGTGCTGTACGTACCCAAGCCCAATCGTGACCTGTAGCACTCAAAAATTGAAGAATGGCTGCAGGTGCTGCTGTAATGGAGCTTGCAAAGATAACTGGGATAACCCCCGCTGGGTTCACCTTCAATGGAAGGTATGAACTAGATGGGGCACCTTGAGCAACTTTTGTATATTGGATTGGAATTTTATATTCTGCCTGTTGAACATAGGTTGTAAAGTAAACAATCAACAAGACAGCGATAATCAAAATAACGACAAAGATAATGGATGAAGTCAAACGGCTACTTGGAATATTGACGAAGTAGTCAACATAGATGCCTTTAATCATCTCAGGGATTGAAGCGACAATACCTGCAAAGATGATCATAGACACACCATTTCCGTATCCTTTATCCGTAATTTGTTCTCCAAGCCAAGTTACAATCATACTACCTGCTGTGAGGATAATACCAATGGTAACAAAAACCTGTGGAGTTAAAGCTGTCGTTAATAATTTCGCTCCAGATAGGGTATTAAACCCTGCTGTAATCCCGATAGATTGAACGAATGCAAGCACAAGTGCAATATATCGAGTAGCTTGGTTTAGTTTTCTCCGTCCTACTTCTCCTTGTTTGCCCCATTCTACAAACTTCGGTAAAATATCCATTTGTAGCAATTGAACAACGATGGAAGCAGTGATATACGGACTTACTCCGAGTGCGAAAACGGAGAAGTTCTTCATGGCATTCCCTGAAACAAGACTAAGCATGTTCAAGAAAGATAATCCGCTGAGAGCTTCCAAACTTTTCGCATTCACACCTGGAACAGTAATACTTGTCCCAATACGGAAAACAAGAATGATAAAAATCGTAAAGAGAATTTTTGATCGAACTTGTTTAACCTTGAGCGCTTCTTTTAATAATTTAAAAAACATGGGTCACCTCTCTTAGATGACTTCTACAGAACCACCTTTAGCAGTGATAGCTTCCTCAGCTGATTTAGAGAATTTAGCTGCTTTAACAGTCAATTTCTTAGTCAATTCACCGTTACCAAGAATTTTAACGCCTGATTTTTCAGCTTTCACAATTCCTGATTCGATAAGCACAACTGGAGTCACTTCAGCACCATCTTCAAAGACGTTCAATTGGTCAAGGTTTACAATTGCGTATTCTTTAGCGTTGATGTTAGTGAATCCACGTTTTGGAAGACGACGGAACAATGGAGTTTGTCCACCTTCAAAACCAAGGCGAACTCCGCCACCGCTACGAGCTTTTTGACCTTTTTGACCGCGACCAGATGTTTTACCGTTACCTGATGAAGTACCACGACCAACACGGTTACGTACTTTACGAGAACCTTCTGCAGGTTTCAATTCATGAAGTTTCATTTTTATTTTCTCCTCTTTTGTAAAATGCTAGCGCCGATAAGGGAGAAAAGGTTGTCTCCCTTATCAACTCGCCTATACGATGTCATCATAGATGACTATATCCAGTTTTAGGGGATGGTATACTGCACATCCCCTAAAAATCATTAGTTTACTTCTTCAACTGTTACCAAGTGAGATACTGCAGTGATCATACCACGGATAGCAGCGTTGTCTTCTTTGATAACAGAGCTGTTCAATTTGCCAAGTCCAAGTGCTACAACAGTTTTACGTTGTGATGGAATGCGTCCGATTGGAGACTTAGTCAAAGTAATTTTAATTTGAGCCATTTTATCCCCTTTCTTATGCCAAATCAGAAACTGAAATACCACGAAGGGCAGCAACTTCTTCAGCGCGTTTCAATTGTTTCAAACCTTCAACAGTTGCGCGAACAATGTTGATTGGAGTGTTAGAACCAAGTGATTTAGATGTAATATCTGCCACACCTGCCAATTCCACAACGGCACGAACCGCACCACCAGCGGCAACTCCAGAACCTTCTACAGCAGGTTTCAACAATACTTTAGCTCCACCGAATTCTGAAAGAACTTCGTGTGGGATTGTTGTTCCAACCATAGGAACTTCAATCAAGTTTTTCTTAGCATCTTCTACTGCTTTGCGGATTGCTTCTGGAACTTCTTGAGCCTTACCAGTACCAAATCCTACACGACCGTTGTGGTCACCGACAACAACAAGAGCTGCGAAACGAAGACGACGTCCACCTTTAACAACTTTTGTAACACGGTTGACAGCAACTACGCGTTCTTCTAATTCAACTGCATTGTCTTTAAATGCCATTTTCTAGTGTCCTCCTATTAGAATTTCAATCCGTTTTCACGAGCTGCATCAGCCAAAGCTTTCACACGTCCGTGATATAGATATCCACCGCGGTCGAACACCACTTCTGAAATACCTTTAGCGTTTGCACGTTCTGCAACGAGTTTACCGACAGCAACGGCTTGTTCAGTTTTAGTTCCTTTTGAAACTTCTTTGTCAAGAGTTGAAGCACTTGCGAGCGTTACACCCGCTACGTCATCAATCACTTGAGCGTAGATGCCTGTATTAGAACGGAATACGTTCAAACGTGGGCGATCAGCAGTTCCAGAGAGTTTTCCGCGAACGCGACGGTGGCGTTTTTGACGGAGTTTGTTTTTATCTGGTTTAGAAATCACAGTTTTCACCTCTTTAGTTTTAAATCGCGTGCTATGCACAAAGTTGGAAAATAGGTTGGTGGTTAAAAATCAACCACTCAACATTATTTACCTGTTTTACCTTCTTTAAGACGAACGTACTCTCCAACGTAACGAATACCTTTACCTTTGTAAGGTTCTGGTGAACGAAGGCTACGTACGTAAGCAGCTGTTTGACCAACCACTTCTTTTGAAATTCCGCTAACAACGATTGTTGTTGGGTTTGGAAGTTCAAAAGTAATCCCTTCTGGAGCTTCAACTTCATCTGGATGAGATTTACCAACAGCCAAAACAAGTTTTGATCCTTGAAGTTGTGCACGGTAACCAACCCCACGCATTTCAAGTTCTTTCTTGAATCCTTCTGATACACCAATTACCATGTTGTTCAAAAGGGCACGAGTAGTTCCGTGGATAGTTTTCATTTCTTTTGAATCGTTTGGACGGTGAAGAGTTACTTCAGTACCTTCCACGCGAATTTCAATATCTTTTGAGAACTTACGAGTAAGTTCTCCTTTAGGTCCTTTTACAGTTACTACGTTGTCATTGTTAGTGACTTCAACACCAGCAGGCAACACGATAACTTTATTACCAATACGTGACATGTTTATTTTCTCCTGTTAAATTGTCAGGCCTTGACGGCCAGTTTTCACGGGGTTAAATCGATTTCTCGATTTAAAGGAACATTTAGGTTTCAATTTCAAAGTGAATCTAGGCATCGTCTCGCAGGCATAACTTTTTGGGTTAGGCAAGAGACGATAACGAAGAGTCACAAAGAAATTGGGAGCTAAATATTACCAAACGTAAGCGATAACTTCCCCACCAACGTTCTTTTGACGAGCTTCTTTATCAGTAAGCAAACCTTCAGAAGTTGAAAGGATAGCAATTCCAAGTCCGTTAAGAACTTTTGGAAGATCTTCACGTTTTTTGTAGACACGAAGTCCTGGTTTAGAAACACGTTTCAAGTTAGTGATAACTTTTTCACCGTTTGGTCCGTATTTAAGGAATACACGGATGATGCCTTGTTTGTCATCTTCGATGATTTCAACGTTTTTTACAAAACCTTCGCGTTTAAGGATTTCAGCAATCCCTTTTTTGATATTTGATGCAGGTACTTCAAGTACTTCGTGTTTCGCTTGGTTAGCGTTACGAATACGAGTTAGGAAGTCTGCGATTGGGTCAGTCATAACCATTTTGTTTTTCTCCTCTTACTAGTAGTTTGCAAGTTGCACTTGCTAGTTAATGATTGAGCTAGGCTCAGATAGTATTGATACATTCAAATGAGAGAACTCTTATTTGAACACGAGCTACAACCTGTGCAAAAAAGATAAATTTGTTTTGGAGCATCGCTCCTTCACCAAATTTCCTATTTTTGCTGTGGTTGTTACGCTCTTTATATCATGATATTACCAAGATGCTTTTGTTACACCAGGAATTTGTCCTTTGTAAGCTAATTCACGGAAGCAAACACGGCAAAGTTTAAATTTGCGGTAAACTGAATGTGGACGACCACATTTTTCACAACGAGTATAAGCTTGAGTAGAGAACTTCGCTGGACGTTTGTTCTTAGCAATCATTGATTTTTTAGCCATTAGATTTACCTCCTATATTATTTTGCAAAAGGCATTCCAAGGCCTGTAAGCAATGCACGTGACTCTTCGTCAGTATTAGCAGTTGTTACGATAACGATGTCAAGACCACGAGTTTTGTCAACGTCATCAAAGTTGATTTCTGGGAAGATCAATTGTTCTTTCACACCAAGAGTGTAGTTTCCGCGTCCATCAAATGATTTTGTTGGAACACCATGGAAGTCACGCACACGTGGAAGTGAAACTGAAACCAATTTATCCAAGAATTCGTACATACGTTCACCACGAAGGGTAACTTTTGCACCGATCGCTACACCTTCACGAAGACGGAAGCCGGCGATTGATTTTTTAGCTTTAGTGATAAGTGGTTTTTGACCTGAGATAAGTGCCAATTCTTCAGCAGCTTTTTCAAGGCTTTTAGCGTTTGATACAGCTTCACCAACACCCATGTTCAAAACGATCTTATCTACTTTAGGTACAGCCATCACTGATGAGTAGTTAAATTGTTCTGTCAAAGCAGGAACTACTTCATTAAGATATTTTTCTTTTAAACGATTTGCCATTATACTTCTCCTTTCCTTCGTGATTAATCAAGCACTTCGCCTGATTTTTTGTTGTAGCGAACTTTTTTACCGTCTACAAATTTGTAACCAACACGACCAGCTACACCGTTTTTGTCCAAAACTTGAACGTTTGATACGTGGATAGCTGCTTCTTTCTCGATGATACCACCTTGAGGAAGCTCGTTAGTTGGACGTTGGTGTTTCTTAACGATGTTAACACCTTCAACGATAACTTTGTTTACTTTTGGAAGGGCAGTAAGGACAACAGCTTCTGTTCCCTTATCTTTACCAGCGATTACGCGAACTTTGTCGCCTTTTTTTACAAACATTAGGTTTCTCCTTGATTTTTCTTACGCCCACAAGGGCACCCTAGCTTGAAGCTAGGGGACTAGTTTGTTTCTAAAAATTAAAGTACTTCTGGAGCAAGTGACACGATCTTCATGAAGCCACCTTCACGCAATTCACGTGCAACTGGGCCAAAGATACGTGTTCCGCGAGGAGTTTTATCATCACGGATGATAACAGCTGCATTTTCGTCAAACTTGATGTATGAACCATCAGCGCGACGAGCACCTGATTTAGTGCGAACGATAACAGCTTTTACAACGTCACCTTTTTTAACCGCACCACCAGGAGTAGCTTGTTTTACAGATGCCACAATGACATCACCGATGTTCGCAAATTTACGTTTAGAACCACCAAGAACTTTGATAGTCAAGATTTCGCGTGCACCGCTGTTGTCTGCGACTTTCAAACGAGTTTCTGTTTGAATCATTTCAGTTTTCTCCTTTCAGGCTTGATTAGATGATAACCGCTTCTTCAACAACTTCTACAAGACGGAAACGTTTTGTAGCTGAAAGCGGGCGAGTTTCCATGATACGTACGATATCGCCTTCTTTGGCAACATTGTTTTCATCATGTGCTTTGTATTTCTTAGAGTAGTTAATACGTTTACCATAGACTGGGTGGTTACGTTTTGTTTCAACTACAACTGTGATTGTCTTGTCCATTTTGTCAGATACAACACGTCCAACAAGAACTTTACGATTATTGCGTTCCATTGAAATTTCTCCTTCCCTAGTCTATTATTTCGCTTCAGATTGAACTGTTTTGATACGAGCGATTTGTTTTTTAACTTCTTTCAAGCGAGCTGTTTGTTCCAATTGACCAGTAGCAGCTTGGAAACGAAGTTCAAACAATTCTTTTTTCAATTCGTTTTCGCGCTTCGCGAGTTCTTCTTGAGAAAGACCACGAAGTTCTTTAACAAATTCTTTTACTTCATTAAGTTTCATGCCTTCTCCTTATTCTGCTTCACGTTTTACGAATTTAGTTTTAACTGGCAATTTGTGGCTAGCAAGACGAAGCGCTTCACGTGCAATCTCTTCAGATACACCAGCGATTTCGAACATCACTTTACCGCGTTTAACTGGTGCAACCCAACCTTCAGGTGCCCCTTTACCAGATCCCATACGCACACCGATAGCTTTAGCAGTGTATGATTTGTGTGGGAAGATTTTAATCCAAACTTTACCACCACGTTTCATGTAACGAGTCATGGCGATACGAGCAGCTTCGATTTGGCGGTTAGTAATCCAGTGGCTAGTTGTAGCTTGAAGACCGTATTCACCGAATGCTACTTCTTTTCCACCTTTTGCTTCACCGCGCATTTTCCCACGGAATTCACGACGGTGTTTAACACGTTTAGGTACTAACATTGGTTATTTACCTCCTTTAGTGTTTTTACGAGCTGGAAGAACTTCACCACGGTAGATCCATACTTTAACACCAAGTTTACCGTATGTAGTATCTGCTTCTTCCCAAGCGTAATCGATATCTGCACGAAGTGTGTGGAGTGGAACAGTTCCTTCTGAGTATCCTTCAGCACGGGCAATATCTGCACCGTTCAAACGACCTGATACTTGAGTTTTGATTCCTTTAGCTCCGGCACGCATTGCGCGTTGGATTGCTTGTTTTTGTGCACGACGGAAAGCAACACGTTGCTCCAATTGACGAGCAATGCCTTCACCTACAAGGTGAGCATCCAAATCAGGTTGTTTGATTTCGATGATGTTGATGTGTACTTGTTTTCCAGTCAATTTGTTAAGTTTTGCACGGAGTGCATCAACGTTAGCGCCACCTTTACCGATAACCATACCTGGTTTAGCAGTGTGAAGTGAAACGTTAACTTTGTTCACTGCGCGTTCGATTTCGATAGTTGAAACTGCTGCGTCAGCAAGTTCTTTTTGAACGAATTTACGGATTGCAAGATCTTCATGAAGGTAATCCGCGTATTCTTTTTCAGCATACCATTTGGCATCCCAATCACGGATGATGCCGACACGCATACCAATTGGATGTACTTTTTGACCCACGATGTTACCTCCTTATTTTTCTGCAACAGCTACAGTGATGTGAGCTGTACGTTTGTTGATTGGTGAAGCTGAACCTTTCGCACGTGGACGGAAACGTTTCATAGTTGGTCCTTCGTTTGCGAATGCTTCAGATACTACCAAGTTAGCTTTGTCCAAACCAAAGTTGTTTTCAGCGTTAGCTACAGCTGAGTTCAAAACTTTCAAGATGATTTCAGCAGCTTTGTTTGGTGTGAATGTCAAGATTGCAATAGCGTCGGCTACGCTTTTACCACGAATATTGTCAAGAACAAGACGTGATTTACGAGGTGAAACACGTACTGTACGAGCCATTGCTTTAGCTGAAGTAATTTCTGCCATTTATGTTCTCCTTATTTTCTACGTGTTTTCTTGTCGTCTGCAGCGTGACCTTTGTAAGTACGAGTCGGTGCGAATTCACCAAGTTTGTGACCTACCATGTCTTCTTGGATGTAAACAGGTACGTGTTTACGTCCGTCATAAACTGCAATAGTGTAACCAATGAAACTTGGGAAGATCGTTGAACGACGTGACCAAGTTTTGATAACTTTTTTCTTTTCGTCGTTAGCTTGAGCTTCAACTTTTTTCATCAAATGCTCATCGACGAAAGGTCCTTTTTTAAGACTGCGTCCCATTTTTATGTTTTCTCCTTTAAATATTGTACCACAGCGGCTTGCGCTCACATGGAGCGCTACCGAGCTGGCGGATTTCCTAGTTGCTTAAGCGACTAGTTTACTATTATTTCTCGTTGCGACGACGAACGATAAGTTTGTCAGATTTCGCTTTCTTGTTACGAGTTTTAAGACCAAGAGCAGGTTTGCCCCATGGAGTAGATGGCGCTTTACGACCAACTGGTGCTTTACCTTCACCACCACCGTGTGGGTGATCGTTAGGGTTCATTACAGAACCACGAACTGTTGGGCGGATACCTTTCCAACGGCTACGTCCTGCTTTACCAAGGTTTACAAGTCCATGTTGTTCGTTTCCGACAACACCAACTGTAGCACGACAAGTTCCAAGAATCATACGAACTTCGCCAGATTGAAGACGAACAAGAACGTATTTACCTTCTTGACCCAATACTTGAGCAGAAGCTCCAGCTGCACGGACCAATTCTCCACCACGACCTGGTTTCAACTCGATGTTGTGGATCAAAGTACCAACTGGGATGTTAGCAAGTGGAAGAGCGTTTCCGACTTTGATATCTGCTTCTGGGCCTGAAACGATACGTTGACCAACTTCAAGACCTTTTGGAGCGATGATGTATGCTTTCACACCGTCTGTATAGTGTACAAGAGCGATGTTTGCAGAACGGTTTGGATCGTACTCGATTGTTTTAACAACTGCTTCAACGTTGTCCTTGTTGCGTTTGAAGTCAACTAAACGGTAGAAGCGTTTGTGCCCACCACCTTGGTGACGAACAGTGATACGACCGTTGTTGTTACGACCAGCCTTGTTCTTCAAAGCAACAAGCAATGATTTTTCAGGAGTGCTTGTTGTGATTTCAGCGAAATCCAAAGAAGTCATATTACGGCGACCGTTTGTTGTTGGTTTATAAACACGAATTCCCACGATATTTCCTCCTTAGATTATTCAGCTTCAGCAGCGAACAACTCGATTGCTTTTGAATCAGCTGTAAGTGTGATGATAGCTTTTTTAGTTTTGTTAGTAAAACCAGTGTAACGTCCAACACGTTTCGCTTTTGGTTTTACGTTGATTGTGTTAACGTTGGCAACTTTAACACCTTCAAAAGCAGCTTCAACAGCTTGCTTGATCAAAAGTTTGTGTGCACGAGTGTCAACTTCAAATACATACTTTCCTGCTTCAAGTTGAGCCATTGAGCTTTCAGTGATAACAGGTTTTTTGATAACATCATACAAATTCATTATGCAAGAACCTCCTCGATTTTAGAGATAGCTGCTTGAGTAACAAGAAGTTTGTCACTATTTGCGATGTCAAGAACACTTGCAGTTGTAGCAGTCGCAACTTTCACGTTTGGAAGGTTACGAGCTGAAAGAGCTGCGAATTCGTTTCCTTCTTCAAGAATAACAAGGACTTTAGAATCGATGCTCAAAGCTGCAAGAACTTTTGCAAATTCAGCAGTTTTTGGAGCTGTAAATTCAAGAGAATCAACGGCTACAAATTTGTTTTCAGCAACTTTTTCTGAGTAAACAGATTTAAGCGCAAGGCGACGAACTTTTTGAGGAAGTTTGTACGCATAGCTACGTGGAGTTGGTCCGAAGACAGTTCCACCACCACGCCATTGTGGAGAGCGGATAGAACCTTGACGAGCACGTCCAGTTCCTTTTTGACGCCATGGTTTGCGTCCGCCACCTGAAACAGCTGAGCGATTTTTAACTGCGTGAGTTCCCTGACGAAGGCTAGCACGTTGGCTGATGATCACATCAAACACAACAGATTGGTTTGGTTCAATACCAAAGATTGCATCGTTAAGAACAACTTCGCCAGCTTGTTTACCAGTTTGGTCGAATAATGTTACATTTGCCATTTTGACTGTATTCCCCTTTCCTTATTATTTACCAGCTTTAACTGCTGACTTGATAGTGATAAGAGATTTCTTAGCACCTGGTACGTTACCTTTGATAAGGATAACGTTCTTTTCTGGAACAACTTGTACAACTTCAAGGTTTTGAATTGTCACGCGGTCGCCACCCATACGTCCTGCAAGGTTTTTACCTTTGAACACGCGGTTAGGTGCAACAGGTCCCATAGAACCTGGACGACGGTGGTAACGAGAACCGTGAGCCATTGGTCCACGTGATTGTCCGTGGCGTTTGATAACACCTTGGAAACCTTTACCTTTAGAAGTACCAGTTACGTCAACAACGTCTCCAGCTGCGAATGTTTCAACTGTGATTTCAGCACCAACTTCCAAGCCTTCAACGTTTTTGAATTCACGAATGAAGCGCTTAGGAGCCGTGTTAGCTTTCGCTACATGTCCTTTAGCAGGTTTGTTGCTCAATACTTCGCGTTTGTCATCAAAACCAACTTGAATAGCGTTGTAACCATCTGTTTCTACAGTTTTAACTTGAAGAACAACGTTTGGAGTTGCTTCAATAACTGTTACAGGGATCAATTCGCCAGCTTCAGTGAAGATTTGAGTCATTCCCACTTTTTTCCCTAAGATTCCTTTTGTCATGAGAAAATAGTTCCTTTTCTATATTTTTTATTCAAAAAGTTTTTAACGAGCGTTTTTCATGCTCAAGGTATCATGCTTTAGATTAAAGCTTGATTTCTACGTTTACACCACTTGGAAGATCCAATTTCATCAAGGCATCAACTGTTTTTTGAGTTGGGTTAACGATATCGATCAAACGTTTGTGTGTACGCATTTCAAATTGTTCGCGAGAGTCTTTGTATTTGTGAGTCGCACGAATAATTGTGTAGAGGCTACGCTCAGTTGGAAGTGGGATTGGCCCCGCAACTTGTGCACCTGTACGAGTAGCTGATTCTACGATTTTTGCAGCCGCTGTGTCAAGCGTACGGTGTTCGTAAGCTTTCAAACGGATACGGATTTTTTTGTTTGCCATCTTTTTCTCCTTTTCGTCTATTTAAGATAATAGGCTAGCTCCACAAGAAAACCGACGCGCGTTGCGTGGCAATGCAACCGAGCGTGTCGCAACCTCTTGCATCAAAGCTAAGGCTGTATTTTACAGCACCATAATAGAATAACACAAAGCCCCTGCGATTGCAAGGGATTTGTTAGGTTTTTTCGTTTTTTTGGGATGAAACTGTTTTCTATTTTTATCTTTCCGAGATTACGGATTTACGTCTATAAAAACCAATCTTTTCTTCTATATAATACGAGTCATTTTGACTTTGAATTTGTCTTGCGATTGATCCACTAAGATATCTGCTTTAGACTCGGTTTCTCTATAGTAACGCAGATACTGCTCCCGTCTCATCTGATGGCTAGCTAACACAACGGAAGCATCTCGATTTCTCATCATCGTATCTCGAGCTAGACGCCTTTTTATTTCTGTTTCTTCGTCCGCGTAGAAGCAGATGGTTTTGTCAAAGAGTTCCTTGGGTAGAAAACCCACAGACATCCCTTCGACTATCAAAATCGGTTTTAAACCAGATAAGACTTCGCTTGGCTTCCAAGGTTCATCAATCGTCAAGATGTCCATACCTGCCTTTAAAGCTACAATATCTCTTTCTAAACTTGCCAGTTCATGCGCCACTGGCAGACAAGCTGTCACCTTTTGATCAGGTGCTTGCTTTGGTACTACCAGGTGACGTTCTGAGGTGATATAGGGATCTGTTTCTAGCAAATTTACTGTAGTAGAATCTAGGGCCTGATATAATTCCTGAGCGAAGGTTGACTTGCCTGAAGCTCCATGACCGTAAATCCCCAGCGTCCTAACCCTTCCCGTTTCAATCTCTGAAACCAGTTGTTCTATCAGGTCTTTTTTCTTCATTCTCTCTTCACCTGTTCATAGCTTTCTTTTCCGTCATTAAGCTTGTCCCAAATCACCACTTTCCCACTTTTGAGAGATTTTTGCACATCAATAATCCGTTGATTGGACGAACCTCGAAACTGGAGCATAAGATTGCGCTTGCTTTTATCATACCGTCCATCGACAAGGATGTCAATCAATGATAAGAGTTCCAGTTTATCTGGAGTTTCCAGCATCATTTCTTCCCACGTGTAGCCCGTCCAGGACCAGATGTCTTTGTCTGGCAATTCCTTTCGAATGCGTTTAACGAGAGGCAAGAGAATGCCTGTATTAAGAAAGGGTTCTCCTCCCAGCAGGGTCAATCCTTGAACATAAGGTTGAGCGAGATCTTCCATGATCTGTTCTTCTAATTCTGCCGTATAGGGAATGCCTGCGTTGAAAGACCAAGTCGCAACATTATAGCACCCCTCGCAGTGAAACATGCAACCTGATACATAGAGAGAGTTGCGCACACCTTCTCCATCGACAAAGTTAAAGGCCTTGTAATCAATAATCCGCCCTTTACTAAGTTCCTCACTTTTCCATTCACCTGGTTTTGGTGTATTCCATGTCATCCTTTTACTCCAAATCTATCCAGTAACGTTCTACGCCATTACGAACATCCTCAAACACCCCGCCATTTGCTACAATCACTGCTCTACTAGCAGGGTTTTCTGTGCTACAGGTCACAAGTGCTTTTTTGATGTTCTTCTCCTTGGCAACTTGCAGGCCTTGTCTGAGGGCTTCTTTGGCATAACCTTTACCTCTTTCAGAAGGGCAGATGGAGTAGCCAATATGTCCCCCATTTTCTAGTAAGTAGTCATTTAATCGGAGACGAAGGTTGAGAAAGCCAAGAGCCTGGCCTGCTACGTCAAAACTAACCAGCTGGATAGCAGGAACCCAGTTTTCAGGAATATTGAGTCCCGCTTCCGCTTGAAGATTTTCTTCTAACCACTCTTCATAAACAAAATTCTCAGCATCCCAAAATCCGCCATCATGGGCTGATTGAGTCTGTTCAAACTCTGCCATCATCTCTAAAACAGCTTCCTTATCCGCCAATATCGGTCTGCGTAGTTCCATATTCCCCTCCCACCTAAGAGAAAAGTGAGAGCAGACTCTCACTTTTATTTTTTCTTGTTCTTGTTTAAAAACTGTTCTCTGAGGTTGAGCAAGCGTTCTTTTTTACCTGTTCCACCTTTCGAGTGTTTCTCGTGATAACGGGTCACTTGTGCGCGTCCCTTATCGTCTAATTGGTATTTCCCCATTCCGTCTCTTTCTAGTTTGTTACTTTATGTCCAGGTGTCTTAATGGTTGAACCATTCATATGTTTCACACGCGCAGCGATTTCCTTGTGGCGTCCATTAACCATCGGACGCGCTTGAGGATTTCCCAGATAACCACACGTACGTTTGACCACATCTACTGTTTTAGGGTCGCTATTGCCACAGTTTGGACAAGCAAATCCTCGCTCAGTCGGTTCAAAATCCCCTTCAAAGTCACACTTGTAGCAACGATCAATCGGAGTATTGGTCCCTAGATAGCCGACACGGTCATAGGCATAGTCCCAAACAGCTTCCAAGGCTTTAGGGTTTTGTTGAAGAACTGGATACTCACAATAATGGATGAAACCACCTGACGCACCTGCTTCTGGATAAACTTTCTCAAAGTCTAATTTTTCAAACGGTGTTGGATTTTTACGAACATCGTAGTGGAAAGAGTTGGTGTAGTATTCCTTGTCCGTGATGTCCGGAATAGAGCCGAACTTCTCTGTATCCAAGCGACAGAAGCGGTCTGTCAGACTTTCAGACGGTGTGGAGTAGATAGAGAAATGGTAACCATATTGGTCAGACCACTCTTCCACACGACGTTTCATATCGCGAATGATATCCAATGTGAATTCCTTGGCTTCAGGATTGCTTTCCCAGCTATTTCCAAAGAAGACTGTAGCCACTTCATACAAACCGATGTAGCCCAGCGAAACTGTCGCGCGGCGATTCTTAAAGAGTTGATCTACACTTTCTTCTTTTCCGAGACGGCGACCGAAGGCTCCGTACTGATAAAGGATAGGGGCATTCGCTGGTGTTGCTTCCTTGGTCCGTTCAACACGGTAAACCAGAGCATCTTCTGCGATATTCATCCGCTCATTGAAGATTTCCCAGAACTTATTCATGTCGCCCTCAGACTCAAGGGCAATGCGAGGAAGGTTGACCGTCACAACACCTAAATTCATCCGACCAGAATTGACTTCTACACCATTCTCATCCTTCCATCCTTGAAGGAAAGAACGGCAGCCCATAGGTACCTTGAAAGAACCAGTCAACTCGATAATCTTATCATAGGATAAGACATCCGGGTACATCCGTTTGGTTGCACACTCGAGGGCCAACTGTTTGATGTCATAGTTTGGAGTTCCTTCTTCCAAGTTAAGGCCTCTTTTAAGCGTAAAGATGAGTTTAGGGAAGATGGCTGTGCGGTGTTCTGAACCAAGCCCCTTGATACGAATGGTCAAGATAGCTTTTTGAATTTCCCGTTCAAAACGACTAGTTCCCAGACCAAAACCTAGTGAAGTAAAAGGTGTTTGTCCATTTGAAGTGAAGAGGGTGTTGATTTCATACTCAAGAGATTGCATGGCATCATAGATGTCTTTTTGGGTTTTCTTCCAAGCATAATCATCCCGTTTTTCAGGCAAGACCCATTCTTCCGCATCTTTGAGGTGCTTTTGGTAATTCTTCTCTGCATAAGGTGCCAAGACTTCATCGATACGGTCAGCTGAACAGCCCCCGTACTGGCTAGAAGCAACGTTGGCGATGATTTGTGAAATCTGAGCGGTCGCAGTCTGGATAGACTTGGGACTCTCTACCTCTGCATTACCAATTTTAAAGCCATTTTCCAACATGCCTTTAAAATCAATCAAACAGCAGTTGGTCATAGGTGTATAGGGACTATAGTCCAAATCATGATAGTGGATATCCCCTTTTTGGTGAGCATTGGCTACGTGCTTAGGAAGCATTTGCAATCCGATTGATTTCCCCACAATCCCTGCTGTCAAATCACGTTGAGTGTTAAAGACATCGCTGTCTTTATTGGCATTTTCATTGACAACTGCCTGATCTTTATTGAGAAGTTTATGAATGCTAAAGTTGATATCTGTCGCTTTTGAGCGCTCAAAATCCCTCTGTGTCCGATAAGTGATATACTCTTCAGCCAAGGCATATTCTTTGGCTTCGAGAAGTTCATGTTCTACGATATTCTGAATCTCATAAATCTTCACACCTTTAGGGAAACGACTATGAATTTCGGTAACGATTCTTTCAACTAGACCATTTAGGCGTTTTTCTACTAGAGGCGTAACGTCCATAACCTTTTCCGCCGCCTTGTGGAGAGCCTTGTCAATCTTGTCTACATCAAATACTACACGTCTACCATCTCGTTTTTCAACGAACAAGGTGGGAACGGTTGCAAGCTTTTCTTCTAATACAATCATATCCATGCTCTTTTCTAAAATGTTGTTCTATGAAGTATTATACCACTCTAAAAATAAAAATCAACATCTTGTGTTAAAAATCCCGATTTTTTTAAAATTCCACAAGATATTGATTTTGTTATTTGAATTTATAAAGCTTCAACTCGCTAGTATCTGTCTGAACAAGCTCATAGTTTTCACTGAGCCAGCTCTCTACATCTGACCACAAGGCAACTTTTTGATTGACCATAATCATCTTCGGTTCATTCTCTTTCAGGTCATTCATCAGTTTGGTTTTATTTTCGTCACTTGCAGTATAAAGTGTTGGCGTCACTAGAGAGGTCGGTGCCAAGCGTTCGCTTGTACGATAGAAATCTGGACGATCATCCCATGCATAGACACGATCTTCAGAACTCGTTTGTTGCTTGACTACGCTAGCAAGTCGCTCTCTCTCCTGATAAGTCACCGGGTGCGAAAGGTAGCGACTCGCGATAGGGAGAACGATGAGGTAGACAAGGGCAATCAGTGGTAGATAGAAATTTCTTTTGAGGAAAGAGGCTTTTTTCTCACGTCTTCTTCTACGACGACCGCCTCCCTCAGAAACATTTTCTTTAATCCCTGTCAGAAGGAGCAGGGTCAAGAAAGGAAGGAGAGCAACGAGGTGAGTACCGTTGACAGGTTCTTTTGAGAAAATCAAGAGCCCCAAAGAAAGCAATAAGCCTAAACTAGCAGCAATTGATAGGGAATACTGCTTAGCTGGTTTTGACTGGAACAAACCAGAAAAGAGCAAAGTAAGGGAACCTAGCCCAATGGCAAGTAAGCCGTAGAAGGCTGCATTTTCAAGCAAATGCGCATTTAAAAAGAGGCTAAGAGTATTTACCGGATACAAGGTCTGGCTAATGGCATCCCCAAAACTACCTGTTAATACTGTATAGTAGCCCAAAGGATAGAATAAGAGTGAGAACCCTAAGGCTGACGCAAAAAATTGATATAAACCATGAACAAAGTGACCTTTGCCTAAGTTAAAGCCGATAATTCCCAAGGCTAGTGTAGCTGCAAATAAGGCTGTTGGGATTGGCGCAAGGAAGAAAGCAAGTGCAAGGCTCATACCAACACGTAAAAATCCTTTGTCATCGTTTGGATAAGCTAGATAGTTCGTAACAATGCTAAGTGAATAAAATAGGAAAGGCAAGGCTAGCAAGAGAGCATAGCCACCACCAAAAGCGAGACCTGCTACCAACAAATTAAACACAAACACAAGCTGCTTGGCTTCTTCTACACAGCCTGTAAGAGTATCCGCAGATTTAAAAAGAAAAACGCCTGCTCCAAACAAGGCCAACCACTCAACCAAAGCAATCAGAATACTGCCTTGTGAAAGATAGGTAAGCAGGTAATAGAGCAATCCCTCCGTCCCAAAATAATCTGTATACATTTGACCATTTTGATGCAAAGCCCAACCGGTATAAAGATCCTGAGTTTGTCGCGGACTTACTAAACCAAAAATAAGGGGGATAACCACAGAAATAGCTGTAGCCACTAAACTCCAAAGCAAGATACTAAAAAAGGGAATCGGAGCTCCTTCTCGCTTTTCTGGAACGGACCAGTCTTGGTACTGAGATTCTTCTTGTTTCTCATCTATTTTCCCGTATACATTCATTCAATTTCTCCTCTAAGTTTATCTGTTTTAGTATATCAAAATCTTACAGGAATGTCAGCTTGGGATTGATATTTGCTGAATTTCTTATCCAATATCGCAAAGCGTTCGATTTCACGAAAACGGTGGAATCGGCTGTTTCTATACTCTCTGATAAAATCATCATCTTCTAGATTAAGCATGGTTTTCTCCTTTACTTATCTATTCGTAAGAAGACAAAAAAGATCCAGCCTTGGGCTAGATCTTGATGGATAGTTAGAGCATAGGCGCAAACAACTGGACAATTTCCTTGATCAGGCTTTGATACCAGCTTGTTTTGATGGTGTGGGGATAAATTTCTTGAGAAACTTTAAAAATCTCTTCGAAATCCCTTTCAATAGCGATGATGGACTGCGTCCTATAAAGCAAGACGGCATTTTCATAGTGGTGAAGCAAACTCCGATAGTCAAAATTGATGGTTCCCACAGTAGCTGCCTCTCCATCGACAAGCATTTGCTTGCTATGAAGGAATCCCGGACTGTACTCATAAATACGAACCCCCGCAGATAACAAGTCTGGGTAGGCTCCCCGAGTAACTAACTGAATAACCTTCTTATCTGGGATACAAGGCGTCACAATTCGCACATCTACCCCTCTCAGAGCTGCATTTTTGATACTTTCTGTTAAATCATAGTCAGCAATCAGGTAGGGAGTCGTGATGTAAACATAATCTGTAGCTTGATTGATAAGATTTTGATAGACCGTTTTTCCAACCTGGGCTCGGTAGATAGGTTTTGGCCCGCTACTGTAGGGAATACAGAGCCCCATTCCATCTTTTGGTTGATTTTCGAGATGGTATTGGTCAAAGTCGCTAATTTCCCCACGGTTGATATACCAGGTTGACAAAAAGAGTCTAGTAAAAGCCTTAACCGCTGATCCATCTAGGCGAATACCGCTATCCTTCCAATAACCAAAGCGTTCGATATGGTTGATATACTCATCTGCCAGATTGACACCACCTGTATAGGCAATTTGACCATCGATAATCATGATTTTACGGTGGTCACGGTTGTTATAGGCGACGGTTAAGCGCGGAATCACCTTGTTAAATTTATGGGCTTCAATCCCTCGACCGCGAAGATGAATGGTATAATCACCAGGCAAGGTTGCCATACAACCAATATCATCATAAAGGAGCTTCACTTCTACCCCTTGAGCCGCCTTTTCTTCCAAAATCTCTAAAATACTATTCCACATCAATCCTTCTTCGATGATATAGTATTCGAGAAATATAAATTTCTCGGCTTTTTTGAGATCCTCTAGCATCTGGCGCCACATGCTTTCCCCTGAAGGAAAAAAATGGGTATCCGTTCGATTATAGACATCGGCATTCGTGTCCATGCTGAGGAGAGATTTGATAACCCCGTAAGCCGACTTGTCTTGTTCCTTTAACTCCAAACGGAGAGCTCTGCTATTATCCTCTCGGTCAACCATTGATTGGAGCTGCTTTAGTTGCTTCATTTCTTTTTTAGATAAACGGCGTTCTCCAAACATGATATAGAGCAAGGGACCAAATACTGGAACAAAGGCTACTAACAGCCAAGTTACCTTGCTTTCTGGATTCATAGAACGATTGACAATCGATACAATGGTCGCCATACTCATCAAAATAACTAGGATAATCCAGAGAATTGGAGCCATCTGACCTAAATAGAGAAACAAACCAAAGACGATAAACAACTCCGCCAACATGATGGTAATACTAAATCCATACTTGGACATGAGTAGCTGCATTTTTCTAGCTGTCATACATCCCCTTTCTTTTCTAACATTCTCCTTAACTGCTTGATAAACTAATCTTTCTACTAGTATACCTCAGTTCAGGGGTAGATAGCAACCTTTTACTCTTGCCCTTCCATTTTCAGATGTGTATTACAGTTTGAGAGCCAACATATTGACTGTCATACCTGCTGCAGTTCCCATAAGGTAGACGGTATCTCCTTCTTTAACCAATCCATGGTCCAATGAATAGGCCAAGCCAAATGGCACAGAGACTGACACCATATTTCCATAGTCCGTGACGAGATTGAGGTATTGATTCTCAGCCACACCTAGCTTTTCCATAACCAAAGGAAGAGCACGACTTGCTTGGTGAGGAATGATATAGTCCACGTCTGCCAAGGCTAGCTGGGTCTTTTCTTGAAACTCTTCAAACATGACTGGGATTTTACGAGCTGACAAGAGGAGGATTTTCTTTCCCTTCATATCAAACATATAGTTGGTCTTAGTCGCTTCAGAGTACTCTTTTGGTTGAAAAGAAGTCAGACCTCCACGAATTTCCGTATCGTGAGCTCCTTCTGACCAAGTACGTTGGAGACTAGCAATGACCCCTTTTTCCTGATGGCTTTTTTGGAAAATAAAGGCTGCCGCCCCATCACTAAAGAGTTCAAAACTTTCTTTTTGCTTGGGATTGAGCCCTAAACTACCAACCTCACTAGACACGATCAGAACACGATTGTATTCGCCCGCCTCAATCAAGTGGGACATGGTCGATAGGGCAGAAATAAAGCTGGTACAGGTCGTATTGATATCCATAGCTGGAATAGAGAGTCCTTTTGCTACGCGTTCATGAATCAAGGCAGCTGTACATGGAATAGGCTGAACACCAACCGCACTTGCCGAAACCAGACAATCAATGTCTTCTATTTTCAAATTTGCATTTTCGAGTGCCTGCTGGATAGCTGCTTCTGCCAAATCTAGTTGGGTTTCTTCGTTTTCAACCACACGATAACGAGTTTGATCTTTAAATTGGACAGTATGCTTTGGAAGGCAAACACCATAACCTGCGATTTCTACATGTCTTGTTACTTCTGTCATTGTCTTTTGTCCTTTCATAAACGTTGGATACGTTTGAGTTTACGGCTAGTATCCCAGTGATAATCTGAAAATTGGATTGCTGGGGCTTTGAACTGTTTTTGCTGAGCCAAGAGTTGGAACTGTGCTAGAATAGCTGCATCTAAATCCTCATCTCGTCGGCTTAGGCAAACTTCCACTAACTTCTCGGAATGTTGCTTGACTTGGTAATCTCCTACATTCTCCACAAAAAGGATGCAGCGCCTGATAAAGTCTGGATAGATAGTTACCTGTCCCCCATCCAGTCCTTCAAAATAGAAGATGTCGTCAGAGCGTCCTTCGACCTTGTCAATCCGTGTATAGCAGGAGCCACAGGGACAAGGCTCCGGATTTTCAACCAAGATATCATTGAGCTGGTAGCGATAAACAGGCTGACTACTTCGCTTAAAGTCCGTAATCACTGGATAGAAACGGCGGTCATCCAGATACCGCTTTTCCACAAAGATAATGTCTTCGTTGAGATGCAGATTGCCAGCTGGGCAAGTGCAGGCTAAGAAACCTTCAGTCGCCTGATAAACTTGGTCAATAATGGATAGAGAAAAGGCCTCTGCGATGCGTTCTCTATCACTATCTTCCAAGATTTCTGCCACCGAAACGATTTTTTGTGGATGGATGGCTAACTGTCCAGCTTTTAGTCGCTTGCTCAATTCAATCAACATAGAGGCTGGCGCCACAATAATCGTCGGTTGGTAGCTATTGAGACGCTCGATATGGTCATCTGTATGTTTGAAAATATCAAAGTACTCTAAACGAATGAGCACCGTATTGATGGTCTGATAGAGTTCATTATCAGCTCTCAGGAAAAAGGCAATGCGTTGTCCAAAAAGCTGGCCTTTGGGCAACATCTTGGCTAAGATAGCCGCTGCCCACATACTTCGCTCTTTCTCTGTTGTGATAAAGAGCCCCCGATGTCCAGATGTCCCTGAAGACAGACCGACAGCTATTTCTCCTTTAAGTTCAGTGAAATCACGGGTCTTCTCACTTTCAATAGCCAAGGCCAAGGCTTCATCTCGATCCACTCCTTGGGTGTTAAGCTCGTTGAAATGTTCCATCATAAAGGCTTTGTCCATATGGTCAAAGTCGCTAGGCACCCCATTTTTAAAGTAAGGAGACTCTCGCTTTAAAAAATCCATATAGTTGGCTAATTGCTTTTTCTGATAGCTCTCTACAGCCTCTCGAGATTTGAAGTTATGAAGCCAGCGAGTTTGGATAAAGGTTTTAAGAAAGGTTAGTTTTTTCATATAAGATTGACTCTATCCTTTCTACAGGGTCATGACTAACAAGCACCTCAATTCCGTCTTTCAAGACTTCCTCCAGAAACTCCGTCCCCTTGATATAGTCCACCTTGTTATCTTGAACCAAGGAAGGAATCAGGTGCATCTGTTTGGTGTAAGGCAAGAGGTCAATTCCCCAGCAAAGATCTGCTGCAATGAGGAGATTAAGGTCTGGAAGATACAGACAGGCTTGCCCCCTAGCATGCCCATCAACAGAAGCTACTAGGATACTGCTATCTCCAAAGAGGTCACAAATCGGACCATAGGGAAAGTTTGAATAGCGCTGATTTGCCTTGATAACGGTCAGTCTTTTCTCAAAATCAACTGGTAAAAACTCTTTAAAGACCAAATCCTTGAGCTTGGGTTTCTGGTAAACTTCAAAAACCTCTTGAGTCAGGATAAATTGAGCGTTCGGGAAAAAACTTGCCCCTCCTAAATGGTCTGGATGGAGATGAGACAACATGACATAGGTAATCTCTTCTGGTCTAATTCCTTTTGCCTTCAATAAGTATGAAATCTGATCCTTTTCCGTCATCTGAACAGGAGTTCCTAGACGGTAAAAACCATAGCGTAGCTTCGTCTTAATGTTATAGTGATAACCCGTATCATATAGTAGATAGCCCTTGTCTCTGTGCTTAATCAGAAAGACGCCAGCTGGGAAGGTCATCTTTTTATTCTTGACTCCTTTAAATAGCAAACCCGCATAACTAGTACAATATCCGGCAGGGAAATAATCAATACTTTCGATAATCTTGGACATATTGTTCAATCCCTTCCGAAATACTGATTTGAGGGCGATACCCCAAGTCTCGCTCCGCCTTGCTGATGTCCAACGTCTGGCTATAACGGAGCAGATAATAGGTATAGCGTGTCAGAGCCGGTTCACCTTTGAGTTTCAAGACCCTATATAGAAACTCTAAACTACTGGCAATAACTGAAAGAAGAGGAGCTGGCACTTTTCTGTATGTTATTGGATAGCCCAACCCTCTTAAGGTTTCTTCTATCAAATCCTTAAAGGCTCTTGGTTCCCCATTGGTAATATTATAAACTTCGCCACTAGCTTGAGGGGCCTCTAGAGCCAAACGAATGGCCAGAGCAACATTTTCCACACAGGTCATATCCATGAGCTGACGGCCATCTCCTATCAAGGGAATGCCAATCCTCTGACTGAGTTTGAGAACTCGGGGCAAGATACTGGTATCCCCAATTCCAAAAAGTCCACGAGGTCGTAAGATAATGCTCGGAACATCGGGATAATCCTTAAACAGCTTCTCCGAAGCCAGTTTACTACGGATATAGTTGTTAAGCTTGTTTTCCTGCGGAGCTTCGCTTTCTTTGATAGCAAGCTGATCTCGAGGCGCAGCATAGATGCTCGGCGATGATACATAAACTAAATGCTGAATACCGGCCTCTCGACAAGCATCCAGAACATACTTGGTTCCCAAGACATTTGTCTGGTAGAAATCCTCCCAAGGACCCCAAACGGTAGAAAGAGCACCCGCATGCACAACCATGTCCATCCCCTGACAAGCCTGAGCCAAATCCTCTTGCTTGGTCAAATCTCCCTGAAAAAATGTTACTAAGGAATTTTCCAAAGACTGACCTGCCTTGGGATTGCGTCCAAAAGCGCGTACCTGATAGCCCTGCTGACTGAGCTCTTCAACAACATACTTGCCTAGAAAGCCCGTAGCACCTGTTACCAATACTTTCTTCATTTTTTACTTCTCCTTGTCCCCTAAGAGCCGATGTATTTCGCTCTTCAGAATCTCTGTTGGCTGATAGATTTGAGCCGCACGACTGAGGTTCTTCAAATCTGGCCAGTTCTCCCGAGCCAATAATTCATCAAAAGCTCGCCCAATCGCTTCCGTATCCTCTCGTTTAGCGGTCAAAGCAATCCCTGCCTCTAAGCCACGAACCGCATAGTCATACTGATCATAGTCATGGGGGAGAATCAAGGCAGGCTTGTCATAGATAATACATTGGTAAAAAATGCCCGCACCGCCATGATGAATCACATAGTCCATCTGGGGAATGTATTCCTTATAGGGAAGATAAGATACCACAGAAACATTGTCCATGATCTCCTCACATTGGAAGTCTTGTCCGCCAAACCCCAGAGTCACAAAGAAGTGACAGTCTGGATGGGCTTTAGCCAATTGTTGTGTCTGATAGAGGAGATTGTCTTTGGCCCATGCTAGCTGAGTGCCGCAGGATACAAGGACCTTCTTATACCCTGCATAAGGAGCCAAATCGAGGAGGTAATTCTCTGCCCTCTCAATCGAAGAGCCAAAAGGTCCCACCCAAAGGTAATGCTCTGGAAAACCACTTTTCAGCTCCAACTCTTTCATCCCAATCCCTAAGATAGAATAGGGGGAATAGATAGTTTCTTGACCTTTCTGATTGTAGAGCTTAAAATCGTAACGTTTTAAGCGTTCTCTCAATAAAAAGGTTACGATTCGTTTCCCTAAACGAGTCACTTTTCTCCCCAGCCATTGCTGGACAGATTGGAACGGTGTCTTTGGACTGCCCATTCCTCCAAAGAAACAAGGCGGTCCATCTGTCGTTTCAATGGCAAATTGCGTCGCCATGGTTGTTATCCAAGGAATTCCCAACTGTTCCGCTACTAACCCCCCAGATAAGGTGATGAAGTCGGCAATCACAATATCAGGTCGATTTTCCTGCCACTCTTGCACTAGTTGGTCAGACACCACATCGATCAAATCAAGACTAGCTGACAACTGTCGATAAGCAGAAATAAGGTTTAATTGCCCTTCATTGTTGGCTACGCGCTCAAATTCATCTACAGAATTTTCTAAAATGGGAATCACCTGGAATTCCATCTCCTCTGCGACAGCTTTTCGTTGCGGTCCTGTAAATAATCGAATCTCATACAAGGGATCCTTCAACAAGGGTGCGAGTAGATTCAAGGTTGGGAAGAGATGCCCACTTAAGGGCACTACAACCACATCAATTTTGATTTTTCTCATATGTCTAGGATAGCAAATTTTTAAAAAAAGAACTACCAAAATGATAGTTCTTTCCAGCATTATTTAGTTTCTTTTTCACTTTAAAAATTAGAAGAGTTCTTTGTAGAGAGCAATGGTTTCTTCTAAAGTTGGCATAAATGGATTGCCTGGCGCACATGCATCGATCAAAGCATTCTTAGAAAGGTAGTCAAAGTCAAAATCTTTTTCTTCGATACCGAGTTCAGTGAGTTTCTTCGGAATCCCTACTGTTTCAGACAGTTTTTCAATCTCAGAAATAGCGTAAGCTGCGCACTCTTCATCCGTTTTGCCTGCCACTTGCAAGCCTAGCGCCTTAGCAACGTTGCGGAAGGCAGCAGGTACGCGCTTCGCATTTTCACGTTCTACAACTGGGAGCAGCATGGCACAGCAGACACCATGTGGTAAGTTATACACTGCACCGAGTTGGTGAGCCATTGAGTGAACGTAGCCCAAACCAGCGTTGTTAAAACTCATACCACCGAGGAAGATAGCATTAACCATCGCCTCACGCGCTTCGATATCTTGTCCATTAGCTACAGCACGAGGGAGGTACTCCTTGATGAGTTCAATCGCTCCGATAGAGAGTTTCTTGGTCACATCATAAGCGCCCGGTGTTACCAAGGCTTCGACAGCGTGGGTAAGAGCATCCATACCTGTCGCTGCTGTGAGCGCTTGCGGTTTTGATACCATAAGTTCTGGATCATTGACAGAGATGAGGGCAAGGCTGTTCTTATCTACCATTACCATCTTGACCTTTCGTTCTTCGTCAGTAATGACATAGTTGATGGTGATTTCTGCAGAAGTTCCAGCTGTTGTATTGACCGCAACCACTGGCAATCCTTTTTTAGCAGACTTGTGGAGGCCTTCGTAGTCCTGTGGTTTGCCACCATTTGTAGCAATGATAGAGATACAACTAGCCGCATCCTGAGGAGATCCTCCCCCAAGACTGATGATGAAGTCACATCCATGCTCTTTCAAGGCAGCCACTCCGTCTGTGACGTTCTTGCAAGTAGGATTTGGCTCCACATCACTAAAGATCACATATTCGATCCCTTCAGCATCTAATGGTTTTAGGACCTTAGGTAAAATATCACTTCCCTCGATGAACTTGTCTGTCACCAAAAGAGCCTTCTTATACCCCAATTCCTTGATATACGGGCCTACTTCATTTACAACACCTTTACCGATAAGGTTAACTGATGGAACGTAAAATGTAGCCATATGCTTTTCCTCCTGCGCTTCTGCGCTATTTGATTATTTACTATAAGTATACGACCTTATAAGAAGTTTTACAAATTTTTGTAAGCGTTTTAAGTAAAAAGTTAGTAAAGAACAGCCAGCCACTTTTTCAAGAAAAAAGCTCCAAAAAGATAGATTTCATCTCATTGGAACTTTTACTGAATGATTATTGCTTAGTTAATACCACTCGGTCAGATGGCTCTCGGTCCATATCATCGATAATCAATTGATTACCATTAACCGTGTAAATTTTGACATCATCTCCGATAATGACACGTTGATTTTCTGGCTCAAAGCTGACTTGCTTGATTTCCTTATCTCCATCTGGCTCGACCTCAGTCCATGTACCAGTTTTACCTGTTACAACTAGAGTGATCTGATCATTCTCATCTTTTCCAGTATAGGTACCATCGATGTTAGTAGGTTGAGCTACAGTAGTGTCCTGACTTGAGGACGCCTGTGGTTGGCTGGCACTTGTAGCAGCACTAGAAGATGATTCTTGTTGAGTAGATGGTTGTTGAGCAGATTGCTGGGTAGGGGCTTGTGTCTTAGATCCACAAGCTGCTAAAAGACTAAGAATTGCTAAAGAAGCAATAGAAAGTGTGAATGTCTTCGTTTTCATAGCGACTTCCTTTCTTTTGTGCTAATGTTGTTTCTGAAATCGTTTTCAAGTTTTCCTATCCCCAGTATAGCAACTTAAACCTAGAAGGTCAACTAATCTCACGCTTTCCCACCAAACCCGCTCGCACTTCCGAGATAAAGTAGAGGGAGCCCGTCACGAAAAGCAGGTCCTGATCATTGGCATTTTCTTCAAATTCGCTGATAAAATCACGATAAGAGTCAACAAGTTTATAACCAGAAACATCGCTTTCTTCTAAAGAGCCTTGGTAATCAAAGCCAGTCACCTTGACTTCCGCCTCTGGCAAAGCATCTGTTAAATAACCTAGCATCCCTTGATAATCCTTACGTTTAAGGGCGCCAAAAAGGATTTGAACTTGGAAGCCTTGCTGAATTTTTTCCTGAATAAACTCAACTAAACGACTTAAAGCTGGAAGATTGTGAGCCCCGTCTAGGTAGATATGCGGACGAATCCGTTCCAATCGACCGGCCCAGTGGGTCTCTTTCAAGGCCTGTCTGACAAGCTCTTCTTCGACACCTTCCTCTCTTGACGCCATAAACAGAAGAAAAGTTTGTAAAGCCAAGGAGGCATTTTCTTGCTGATAGGTACCTTCCAACCCGATTTCAAGCCGTGAAAAACTTGCTAGCTTACTTAAAAAATCCCCCGCATTTAAGGTGAAGTCTTGCCCGGTTTGATAAAGGTCTACGTCTAACTCTCTCGCTTTACTTTGGCAGACAAGCTCTGCTTCTGGAGAAAGCTTAGCAATGACCGCCTTCTTGCCAGACTTGAAAATACCAGCTTTCTGATCTGCTATTTCCTCCAGACTATCGCCCAAGGTCTCCTGATGATCTAGACCAATCGAAGTAATAACTGCAATCTCGCCTGTTACGACATTAGTCGTGTCAAGCAATCCACCAATCCCCACTTCTAGAAGAACCAGATCCACTTCCTGCTCTTTAAAGTAAAGCAAGGCAATCAGGGTCAACAACTCAAAGAAAGACAAGTGGTCATGTGTTTCTAAAAGAGTTTTCTCCATCTCCTTGACTTGGTTAGCTATACGGATAAAGTCTTCATCTGCGATCGGTTGTCCATTGATACAGATTCGATCATGGATACTAATGATATGAGGAGAGGTAAAAGTACCAACTTTTTTACCATGGACGACAAACAACTCCCTCATAAAGGCAATAGTTGACCCTTTACCGTTAGTCCCTGTTACGTGGATAATGGGATAAGTCTTCTCAGGATTCCCCAACAAATCCACAGCTCGCTGCATTCGTCCAAGACCAGATCTAAAGTTTAAACCAATCCGACTATGAAGCCATTCTTCTACTTCAAACATACATGTCTCCTTAACAAAAGTCCAATCAACTACCGCATCAAAGTATGATTACAAATAAAAAGCGAGGTCAGGACAAAAATTCCAACCTCTTACCTGGTTAGCTAATCACTAGCTACTATGAATTTCAACGTGGGGTAAAAATAACCACTGGACTTACCAGTTCTCTCCTATTTAAAGGAACTGGGGTAAAAATATCCCCCGGACGTTCCTGCGTTTCTAATTTCTGGCGCAGGGCCAAAAACATCCCCCGGACTTACTTACGGTCTTTATTTTTAGCGTAAGGGTAAAAATGTTCACTGAACATTTTTACTCCTCCATAAAGCTGTTGAAGACTTCTTCAATCATGTTCCATTCGTCTTCTGAGTCTTCTGGGATTGGTTGCAATTCGCCTTCTGTTCCATCTTCATTTTCGATGAATGAGTAGGCTTGGATTTCAACTTCACCATTTTCATCTTCTTCTGCGTTAACTGGCACTAGAAGAACATAATTTTTACCAAATTCTTCTTTCCCGTCGATGGTCAAAAGAATTTCAAACAAGGTTTCATTTCCTTGCTCATCTACTAGTGTAATCAATTCACGTTCTTCGTGGTCATGGTTGTGATCGTGTGACATAGTTTCTCCTCTGTCTTAAAATTTTCTATCTAAATAATTTTGCAAAATTAGCTGAGCAGCCAACTTATCAATAACTTTCTTGCGTTTGTTACGACTGATATCTGCTTGTTCAATCAACATACGCTCCGCAGCGACCGTTGTCAAACGCTCATCCTGATAGTCTACTGGCAAACCAAAGAGTTCTTCTAGCTTGGCACCATAGGCTTGACTGGCTTCTACTCGCGGACCGCTGGTATTGTTCATGTTTTTAGGCAGACCTACTACAAAGCGTTCCACCTTATAGCTGTCAACCAATTCCTTGATACGGTCAAAACCAAACTGGCCCTGATCCTCATTAATCTGGATGATTTCAAGGCCTTGAGCAGTGAAGCCTAGGGGATCGCTAATGGCAACACCCACTGTTTTTGAACCGACGTCCAATCCCATAATTCTCATAGATTATAGATCGACTCCTTGTCCTTTAAGGTAGTAGCGTACCAATTCTTCAACAATTTCATCGCGCTCATACTTACGGATTTGATT
The DNA here is from genome assembly GCF_023109315.1 of Streptococcus oralis. Classification (GTDB taxonomy): domain Bacteria; phylum Bacillota; class Bacilli; order Lactobacillales; family Streptococcaceae; genus Streptococcus; species Streptococcus oralis_BS. The sequence goes on along the minus strand of NZ_JALDUF010000004.1, from coordinate 160,991 downwards.
TCGTGCATTGTTGTAACGAGGAACATAGGCAGGGTCTCCACTCAATACATAACCGACGATTTGATTTATCGGATTATAACCCTTTTCATTCAAAGAAGCATAGACATCTGTCAACGTCTCGCTAATCTCTTTCTTATTGGAATCATCCAATTTAAACCGTACAGTTTCTTCAGTAAATCCCATTCTAACACCCTCTTTCCTTAGAATAGTACTATTATAGCACATTCCCTGACGTTCTACAAATAAGTCAGTCTATTAATTTGGATTTTCTATTGTTCTGTCGCCCCATTTGCCACTCTATCTGCAATATATTGGCTAGGTTCGTTTTTTAAGAGATTTTCAAGACCGATATTTTTTAAATATTCCATCTGAGATGCCTTTTTGACATCCAATACTTGAAAATCATAAGTTGTTGTGGTCTGGATTTCTGTCTCGCTGAGTAGCTTGGTTTCCAGTGTAAATCCTGCTAGTTTGCGTGCCTCTTGGATGGTCTCATCCTTCTCTTCAGCTTCTTGAAGCGCTTTTTTCGTCTCCTCTAGTCCATTTTCAGAGATAAAGTTCTTGAGTTCATCCCCGACAGGTCGTTTTTGCTGAATGGTCAAGGTCAAAAATTGATTGCCTTTATAGGTAATGGTCTGAATCTGCTGCGTTCCATTTTCTGACTTCGGCATCAACAAGGTCTTGGTGACAACCGTATTCTTTTCGGCATTGTCCAAAACGGGAAGGTTTGATTGGATGGGGTCAGATGCTGTTGTGGAAGCAGCAGGGGTTTCCTTTTTTTGCCCACATCCCGCAAGCAAAAAGAGAATAGCAAAACTAGCAATTAGTAACTTTTTCATAATTCCTCACATGATTTCAAAACAAAAGAGCAAACAAGGCCAGGAGTCACTCCCAGCCTTGATGTTTTATAGAGCTGCACGTAGACGTGCTTCTGCATTTTCTACATTACGGACAGAGCGTGGCAAGAAGGCACGGATATCATCTTCTTTATAGCCGACTTGCAGGCGCTTCTCGTCAACGAGAATCGGACTCTTTAAGATCCGTGGTGTTTCCATGATTAAGTTGAGCACTTCATTGACACTCAAATCCTCGATGTCAACTCCAAGTGCCTTAGCGTAGCGGTTTTTTGACGAAACGATACTGGCAATTCCATTATCTGTTTTCGTGAGAATATCTAATAACTCTTCTCTTGTAATTCCTTCTTTACCGAGATTTTGTTCTTTATAACTTAACTGGTGGGCATTGAGCCAGGTTTTCGCTTTTTTACAGCTAGTACAACTTGAGACTGTATAAATTTTGATCATGTACCTACCCCTTTCGCTACATGTTACTATCAGTTTAGTCTATTATACCATAAAAAGCATCCGACTTGCGACCTATTTTTAAAAAAATTTAACTTTTTTCGCAATTTTCGTACTTTTTTCTTGACAAATTCAATTTATAACCAACTTCTAAATTTTTTGATATAGATTCGTTTCACAATTGTAACACTTATCATATAAAGAATAATTATCAAAAGCAAAAAGAGGAAATAAATTGGTTTCAAAGGGGTTAAACGAAGGAGGTTAGCAATTGCAGAATAGGGAAGGAAGGTCACAAAACTAGCTGCTAGCAAGGTTGTCCCAAGAACCAACCATGACGGACGGCTTTGTAAGAAAGGGAGTTTTGCTGAACGAAGCATATGGATAACCATGGTTTGGGACCACATGGATTCAATGAACCAACCTGTCTGGAACAAAATGATAAAGCCCGTTGCAGACTCTGCTCCGTGAGCATAAGCTTGACCTGTCGCCATTGGAACAATGACAAAATAGAGCAAGATAAAGGTCAAAATATCAAAGGCAGAAGAAATCGGACCCATCCAAATCATAAAGCGAGTAATGGACTTGGCTTCCCACTTATGAGGATGCTTCAAAAAGTCTTCATCCACATTATCAAATGGCAAGGCGATGCAAGAAAGATCATAGACTAGGTTTAACACAATCAAGTGAATCGGAGCCATAGGGAGGAAAGGTAAAAAGATACCAGACACTAAGAGTGAAAGAATATTCCCGAAATTAGAGCTGACCGTCATCTTGATATATTTGGTCATATTGGCATAGACTTTGCGTCCTTCAACCAGACCTTTTTCAAGCACCATCAAATCCTTATCCAGCAAAATGACATCAGCTGTCTCTTTGGCAATATCTACTGCTGTATCAACAGAAATCCCAACATCTGCTACTTTCATAGAAGGGGCATCATTGATCCCATCTCCCATATAGCCGACACAGTGTCCATTAGATTTAATTTGCAAAATGATTCGTGCTTTTTGATCCGGAGAGAGTTTGGCAAAGACCGTCACCTTCTCAACTGCTTGGGACAACTCTTCGTCCGTCATGGCATCAATATCAGAACCCAACAAGATTTGATCAACGTCTAAACCAACTTTTTCGCATACTGCTTGGGTTACCTTCTCATTATCCCCAGTCAAGATCTTGGTTTGAACACCATACTCTAATAAAGCTTGGATAGCAGGGGCTGCAGATGGTTTTGGTGGATCTAGGAAGGCAAGATATCCTGTTAGAATCATCTCCTTTTCATCTTCAACAGAGTAAGCAAAACCTTCCTTTAAGCCTGTTTTATAGGCGACTCCCAAGACTCGTAAGCCCTGTTGATTGAGTTGGTCCACTTCTTTTAAGATTTCCACTCGGATATCATCCGTCAGAGGGCTAATCTGATCTTGATATTCCACATGGGTTGAAATCGCAAGCATTTCCTCTAGGGCACCCTTGGTTACCAAACTAACAACTTCGTTCTCATCCTTGACGATGACACTCATCCGTCTGCGTTCAAAATCAAAGGGCAATTCATCTATTTTTTGAAAGGTTTGATCTAGTTTTTGCAAGAGTGCGTGTTCTTTAGCTTCTTTTTCCGTACGTTTAATGATCGCTCTGTCCATTAAATTTTTCAAACCAGTTTGAAAATAGGAATTGAGATAGGCACGTCTCAACACAGATAAATCCAAATCTCCATGTATATCCAAAGGATATTCAAGGACAATTTCGTCTTGGGTAAGGGTTCCAGTTTTATCCGTACACAGGATATCAATAGCACCTAGATCTTGTATGGCATTGAGTTTTTTGATGACAACTTTTTCCTTGGCCATGATAATGGAGCCTTTTGCTAGACTGGCCGTGATGATCATGGGAAGCATCTCAGGTGTAAGCCCGACTCCTACGCTCAAAGCAAATACGCCAGCCTCTAACCAATCTCCATCCGTCAAGCCATTGGAAAGAAATACGATGGGAACCATGACCAACATCAAACGGATTAAGAGCCAAGAGATACTGTTCATATCCCGTTCGAAAGAGGTGGGCTCGTCATAAGTATTGAGAGTCTGCTCTATTTCCCCCATCATGGTGTCATCACCGACCGCTAGAATCAAAGCCTTGGCGCTTCCTGATATCACGTTGGTTCCCATGAAGGCGAGCGCTTCTGCTTCTAGCAGACTATCAAAATTTGACTGACTCATTTTTGACAAAGCCAATTTTTCAACCGAATCACTTTCGCCCGTCAAACCAGACTGTTGAACAAAGAAATCACGTGATTCAATTAAAAGGAGGTCTGCTGGAATCATATCCCCAGCACTCAACTTGACCATATCTCCAACGACTAAATCCTCAATCGCGACCTCTAAACTCTGGCCTTCGCGAATAACCGTGGCTGTATTCACAATCATTTTTGAAAGATTGGTCGCAGCTTTGTCACTTCGCAGTTCTTGGACAAATCGAATGCCACCAGAAATGAGGACTAGGACAACGATGATGATAGAGGTCGTCGGATCTTCTTGCCCAGGCTTCGCCAACCAGACGTTGGTCACCATGGAGATCATAGCGATGACCAGGAGGATGATTGTAAATGGATTGATAATAGATTCGTAAATTTTTTTGAGGATACTGTCTTCCTGACCCTTGGTGATGGTGTTTTCACCATATAAATCACGATTCTTTTCTATCTGTTCCTCAGTTAAGCCTGTTAGACTTGTCTTGTAAAAAGATAGAGTTTCGTTTAAAGGTGTATGAATAGCTGCTGCTAATCTTTCTTTTGTAGTTTTCATTGGTTTCTCCTATCTGTATGAATGATGTGTTTCATACACAGAGACCAATCACTTTATAAGGGCAGAACGACACAAATCAGCGATTGGCTGTGTATGTGCGGTTCTGGGTGGTCGTCAATTTGCATCGTCTGTCTCCTTTCCCTGTTCTAAAACAGTAGAAAATCCTGCCATAAAATGGCAGGATTAAAAAACTAATTATCTGTTTTTCGTTCAAGCTTTAACTCCATAGGGCAATGAAATGAGCTTAGTTTTGGCCTTCGCGACCAGGACTGTTGACCAACGAGTAGTGTCTCCACTGCTTTGCGGTAGTCATCCGTATCCCTATGGTAGCCTCACCTACCGTTTTCGTCTATCAGTATAAACCTTTAAAATATAAAAGTCAATGATTTATCTCATTTTTTAGATAACAATCAATTCTTTTGGAGCAAGTGTCAATAACTCACAACCGTTATCTGTAATCAGGATATCATCCTCGATACGAACCCCGTATTTACCTTCAATATAAATGCCCGGTTCATCAGTCAAGACCATACCAGATTTAATGACTTCTTTCGAAGTTTGGCTAAAGTAAGGTTCTTCGTGAATATCCAGTCCGATACCGTGTCCAATACCGTGAGTAAAGTAGTCACCATAGCCTGCCTCGATGATAATATCACGAGGGATTTTGTCAAAGTCACAGAAACCTAGACCTGCCTTGGCTTGATCAATCAGAGCTTGGTTGGCTTTCAAAACTGTGTTGTAGATTTCTTCTTGCTCGTCACTGACATGACCTAGATAAATGGTCCGTGTCATATCACTCACATAGTGGTCGTAGAGACAGCCGAAGTCCATGGTGATGGCTTCTCCCAGCTCTACTGGTTTATGCATAGGATGGGCATGTGGTTTAGAAGAGTTGATACCACTCGCTAAAATGGTATCAAAAGACAAACCTGCCGCTCCTAACTCACGCATACGGAAGTCAAGGAAGTTAGCAATCTCAATTTCAGTCTTTCCTGGTTTGATAAAGTCAAGGGCATCGCGGAAAGCTTGGTCTGAGATAGAACAAGCCTTGCGAATAGTCGCAATCTCCTTCTCATCCTTAATCATACGAAGCGCTTCAACAAACTGAGTCTGCGGAAGTAAGTCCAAACCTGCAAAAGCTGCCTGCATACGGTGGTAATAAGAAACTGAAATCTCGTCCTCAAAACCAATGCGAGACAAGCCCATATCCTTAACAATGCCTGCAATAACAGCCAATTCATCACGATCAGCCACAATTTCAAAACCTGTTACTTCTTGCTTAGCTGCAATGATATAGCGAGAGTCTGTCACCAAGACCTGACGATCACGGCTGATGAAGACTGTTCCATTTGAGCCCCAAAATCCTGTCAAATAGTAGACATTTTTAAGGTTGTTGATAATGATTCCATCTAGTTCTTTTTCTTGCATTTTAGCTAGAAATGCTTGTACACGTTTATTCATGATGTAACTTTCCTTTCAAATAGTGTCCTGTGTAGCTGGCTTCATTGGCCGCTACTTCCTCTGGTGTTCCTGTTGCGATGATGGTTCCACCACCGACACCGCCCTCAGGTCCCAAATCAATAATATGGTCTGCCGTCTTGATGACATCCAGATTGTGCTCGATAACGAGGACGGTATTGCCATCGTCAACAAAGCGAGCCAAGACTTTAAGCAAGCGAGCGATATCCTCAGTATGAAGCCCTGTCGTCGGCTCATCCAGAATGTAGAAAGATTTTCCTGTCGAGCGTTTATGGAGTTCGCTAGCCAACTTCATACGCTGAGCTTCTCCTCCAGAAAGGGTAGTAGCCGGTTGCCCTAGCGTTACATAGCCCAACCCCACATCCTTGATAGTCTGAAGTTTGCGTTGAATTTTCGGAATATGTTGGAAGAATTCCACCGCATCGTTGACGGTCATGTCCAAAACCTGCGAAATATTTTTTTCCTTGTAGTGAACTTCAAGGGTTTCACTGTTGTAGCGGGTTCCGTGGCAGACTTCACAAGCCACGTAAACATCTGGTAAGAAGTGCATCTCGATCTTGATGATTCCGTCACCTGAGCAGGCTTCACAACGGCCTCCCTTAACGTTGAAACTAAAGCGGCCCTTCTTATAGCCTCGTATCTTAGCTTCATTTGTCTGGGCAAAGAGGTCACGTATATCGTCAAAAACTCCCGTATAGGTAGCAGGGTTAGACCTTGGAGTCCGTCCGATCGGGCTCTGGTCAATATCAATCAAGCGGTCTACATGCTCAATCCCTGTAATCGTCTTAAACTTACCAGGCTTGTCTGAATTGCGGTTGAGCTTCTGAGCAATGGCTTTTTTGAGGATGCTGTTGATTAAGGTCGACTTCCCTGAACCTGACACCCCTGTCACTGCGATGAATTTCCCTAGCGGGAAGCGAGCAGTGATATTTTGCAAGTTGTTCTCACGCGCTCCCGTCACCTCGATAAAGCGACCATTTCCAGAACGGCGCTCTGCTGGCACTGGAATCGCACGTTTCCCTGATAAGTACTGGCCTGTGATAGACTTGCCGTTGCGAGCCACCTGCTTGGGTGTTCCTGCAGCAACAATCTCTCCACCAAAAACACCGGCACCCGGACCAACGTCAATCAGATAATCCGCCTCGCGCATGGTATCTTCGTCGTGTTCCACCACGATGAGAGTATTGCCCAAGTCACGCATCTTTTTCAGACTGGCAATCAGGCGGTCATTATCCCTCTGGTGAAGACCGATGGACGGCTCATCCAGGATATATAGGACACCTGATAGGTTGGATCCAATCTGGGTCGCCAAGCGAATACGCTGACTCTCCCCACCCGAAAGGGTTCCTGCCGAACGTGACAGAGTCAAATAGTTAAGCCCCACGTTATTGAGGAAGGTCAAGCGATCCTTGATTTCCTTGAGAATGGGACGGGCGATAATGGCTTCATTTTCAGACAGAGTCAACTGGCTCACCAAAGCCAAGTGGTCTGCGATAGACAGGTCTGAGATTTCACCGATATGTGGCCCTTGCTCACCACCCACACGGACAGACAAGGCCTGGTCATTGAGACGGTAGCCATGGCAAGTTCCGCAGGTCAGCTCATTCATGTAGAGACGCATCTGGGTGCGCGTGTAGTCACTGTTAGTCTCATGGTAACGACGTTTGATATTCTTGACAACTCCCTCAAAAGGAATGTCGATATCACGCACACCACCAAATTCATTCTCATAGTGAAAATGGAATTCCTTGCCATCCGAGCCGTAGAGAATCAAGTTCTTATCTTCTTCTGACAAGTCCTCAAAGGGCTTATCCATATCCACTCCAAAGGCTGTCATGGCCTGCTCTAGCATATTTGGATAGTAGTTAGAAGAGATAGGATTCCAAGGTGCCAAAGCCCCCTCACGTAGCGTTTTGCTGGCATCTGGCACTACCAAGTCAGTATCAACCTCCAGCTTGATGCCCAAACCGTCACACTCACTACAAGAACCAAAAGGAGCATTGAAGGAGAAGAGACGAGGCTCTAACTCTGGTACGGTAAAACCACAAACTGGACAGGCATAGTGCTCAGAGAATAGCGACTCAGAATCGTCCATAGTGTCGATAATGACATAACCTTCTGCGATACGAAGGGCAGCCTCAATGGAATCAAAGAGACGGCTACGAATGCCCTCCTTGATGACAATACGGTCGACCACAACATCGATATTGTGTTGCTTGCTCTTAGACAACTCTGGCACTTCGGTCACATCATAAACCTCCCCATCCACTCGAACGCGGACATAGCCGTCTTTCTGAACCTTTTCAATGACGCTCTTATGTTGCCCTTTTTTCTTACGAATGACCGGAGCTAAAATTTGCAGACGTTGGCGTTCTGGCAATTCCAAAACCTTATCCACGATTTGCTCTACTGAAGAAGCCTTAATAGCCCCATGCCCATTGATACAGTAAGGCGTCCCCACACGTGCGTAGAGGAGACGCAGATAATCATTGATTTCAGTCGTAGTTCCCACGGTCGAGCGAGGGTTTTTGCTAGTCGTTTTTTGGTCGATGGAAATAGCTGGGCTGAGACCATCAATGGCATCCACGTCTGGTTTTTCCATATTGCCCAAGAACTGGCGAGCATAGGCTGATAAACTCTCTACATAGCGACGTTGCCCCTCAGCATAGAGGGTATCAAAGGCCAGACTGGATTTCCCAGACCCAGACAAACCAGTCACAACAACCAGCTTGTCTCGCGGAATCTCCACATCAATATTTTTTAAGTTATGGGCACGCGCCCCATGAATCACAATTTTATCTTGCATCTTTGTTCTTTCTAGTCCATTATTGCTTTCCATTATACCAAAAAATGTGAAATTCTATTACCCAAAAAGCTGTTTTTATAGTATAATAGTACGGTGCAAAAAATGAATCACTGAATAGTAGGAAAGGATAGGGGATATGAAACAAGTTTTTCTCTCAACAACAACTGAATTTAAAGAGATCGACACGCTTGAACCGGGCACTTGGATCAACCTCGTCAATCCTACACAAAATGAATCATTGGAAATTGCTAATGCCTTTGACATTGATATTGCCGACCTTCGAGCACCACTCGATGCGGAAGAAATGTCCCGTATTACCATCGAAGACGAGTATACTTTGATCATCGTGGACGTCCCCATCACAGAGGAGAGAAACAACCGCACCTACTATGTAACGATTCCGCTGGGAATTATCATCACCGAGGAAACCATTATCACTACCTGCTTGGAATCCCTCCCTGTTCTCGATGTCTTCATCAACCGCAAACTGCGTAACTTCTACACTTTCATGCGGTCACGCTTTATCTTTCAACTCCTTTATCGCAATGCTGAGCTTTACCTAACTGCCCTTCGTTCGATTGACCGTAAGAGTGAACAAATTGAAAGTCAACTTCACAAATCCACTCGAAACGAAGAGCTAATCGAGCTCATGGAATTGGAAAAGACCATCGTCTATTTCAAGGCCTCACTTAAGACAAACGAGCGTGTGATTAAGAAATTGACCAGCGCAACCAGCAATATCAAGAAATACCTAGAAGACGAAGACCTACTCGAAGACACCCTGATTGAAACCCAACAGGCCATCGAGATGGCAGATATCTATGGAAACGTCCTTCACTCTATGACAGAGACCTTTGCCTCTATCATTTCCAATAACCAGAACAACATCATGAAAACTCTGGCTCTCGTGACCATTGTCATGTCTGTCCCAACCATGATCTTCTCAGCCTACGGGATGAACTTCAAGGATAATGAAATCCCTTTGAACGGTGAGCCACATGCCTTCTGGTTAATCGTCTTTATCGCCTTTGCTATGAGTGTCTCGCTCACTCTCTATCTCATCCATAAAAAATGGTTCTAAGAGGAATCCCTATGTCTCAGATTGATTTACAAAAACTAACCAAAAAAAACCAAGAGTTTATCCACATCGCTACCCAACAATTCATCAAAGATGGTAAAACAGACGCTGAAATCAAGGCTGTCTTTGAGGAAGTCATTCCCCAAATCCTTGAAGAGCAAGCTAAAGGGACGACAGCTCGCTCTCTCTACGGAGCTCCAACCCACTGGGCTCACAGCTTCACTGTCAAGGAGCAATATGAAAAAGAGCATCCAAAAGAAAATGACGATCCAAAACTCATGATTATGGACTCAGCCCTTTTCATCACCAGCCTCTTTGCATTGATTAGCGCTCTAACTACCTTCTTCTCTACAGATCAGGCTATTGGCTATGGGGTGATTACCCTCTTGTTGGTTGGACTTGTAGGAGGTGTTGCCTTCTACTTGATGTACTACTTTGTCTACCAGTACTATGGACCAGACACAGACCGTAGCCAACGTCCTCCATTCTGGAAATCAATCCTCGTAATTTTGGCTTCTATGGTCCTCTGGTTGGCTGTCTTCTTTGCAACAAGTTTCCTACCAGCCAACCTCAATCCAGTCCTTGCTCCACTGCCTTTGGCTATCCTAGGGGCTGCCCTTCTCGCACTTCGCTTCTATCTCAAGAAGCGTTTCAATATCCGAAGTGCGAGCGCAGGTCCATCACGCTACTAATAAAATAAATAAGCAACTGCACCGGCGGTTGCTTATTTGCTTGCTTTCTTGATATCAAATAGCACTTCTGACTCTAATCCCTATCGTTTTCTCTCATCTTTTATGATAAAATAGGCACAATCAATTTCAAGGAGGATGAGATATGGTTTCTACTATTGGTATTGTTAGTTTGTCTAGTGGTGTTATCGGAGAGGATTTTGTCAAACACGAAGTGGACCTAGGTGTCCAACGTCTCAAGGATCTGGGACTCAATCCTATCTTTTTGCCCCATTCGTTAAAAGGTTTAGACTTTATCAAGGACCATCCTGAGGCGCGTGCAGAGGATTTGATGCAGGCCTTTTCGGACGATAGCATCGACATGATCCTCTGCGCCATCGGTGGGGATGATACCTATCGCTTGCTACCTTATCTTTTTGAAAACGACCAGCTTCAAAAGGTTATCAAACCAAAGATTTTTCTTGGTTTCTCGGATACCACTATGAACCACCTTATGTTGCATAAACTAGGAATCAAGACTTTTTATGGACAATCCTTTCTAGCAGACATTTGTGAATTAGACAAGGAGATGTTGCCCTATAGCTTTCACTACTTTAAAGAAGTGATCAAGACAGGAAGAATCTCAGAAATCCGCCCTAGCGACGTTTGGTATGAGGAACGGACTGATTTTAGTCCCAAGGCTCTGGGAACAGCTCGTATCAGTCAGGTAAATACAGGTTTTGACTTGTTGCAAGGAAATGCCCAGTTCGAGGGAGAAATCCTCGGTGGTTGCATCGAGTCTCTCTATGATATCTTTGATAACTCTCGATACGCAGACAGCACAGTTCTCTGCCAAAAGTACAAACTCTTCCCTGACTTATCCGACTGGAAAGGAAAGATCCTCTTGTTAGAGACAAGTGAAGAAAAACCTGAACCTGATGATTTCAAAAAAATGTTGCAGGCTTTGAAAGAAACTGGGATATTTGAGGTCGTCAGTGGACTCTTGGTCGGGAAACCTATGGATGAAACCTTCTATAACGACTATAAAGAGGCGCTAATGAACATTATTGACAGCAATATCCCGATTGTCTATAATCTGAATGTCGGCCACGCAACTCCAAGAGCCATTGTGCCCTTTGGCGTTCACGCTTATGTGGATGCACAGGATCAAGTCATTCGCTTTGACTATAACAAAAAATAAACGATTTCTCCATTTTTGTGCTTTGGTATTGATTTTCGTTACAATTTGTGTCTGAATTTATTGCATTTTGCTTATTTCTATGATATCTTTTTGAAGGAGGTATATATGACTAAACAAAAAATAAATCAAATTGTCGGTTCAATCGGGGCCTTTATCGGGATTGTTGTATTTATCGCCTACATCCCACAAATTTTTGCCAATTTACAAGGCAACAAAGCTCAACCATTCCAGCCTTTATCCGCAGCAGTATCTTGTTTAATTTGGGTTATTTACGGATGGACAAAAGAGCCTAAGAAGGATTGGATACTAATTATTCCAAACTCAGCTGGTGTTGTCTTAGGTGGACTGACATTTCTTACTGCACTATAAAAGTTACTAGCATATAATAATCAAAAAGCTGAGATAATTTTCTCAGCTTTTTCTATTTTCTCAGATAGTTAGACGCTTGGACTCACTAATTTCCGTTTTTCCACTCGCAATCATTCTCGTGGTCATCAACCAGGCCTGCCGCCTGTAGAAAAGACAAAACTGCGACTGGACCTGTGAACTTGAAGCCTTGTTTTTTGAGATCTTGAGACAACTTTTCAGACAAGGCTGTTTTAGCAGGTGCTAGGTGATAGTCAGGAACATCATTCACGATCGTTTTTCCCTCAACAAAGGACCAGAGATAAGCGTCAAAAGAGCCGTAGGTTTTCTGGACTTGCAAAAATGCTTGGGCGTTGGCACGTGTCGCAAAGAGCTTGGAACGATTTCGAATGATGGCTGGATTCTCTAACAAGGCTTCCAACTCGCCATCTGTCATTTCCGCGACTGCCTGAATTTGATAGCCATGAAATGCTTCTCGGAAAGCTTGGCGTTTGTTGAGTACCGTTTCCCAAGATAGACCCGACTGGTAAGTTTCCAAACAAAGCAACTCAAAAAGAGCACGATCATCATGAAGGGGTTGGCCCCACTCTTCATCATGATAGGCTACATATAAAGGGTTGTTCATTTTAACCCAACCACAGCGTTTTGTCATAAAAATCTCCTATTTCACCAACATCTTAAGGGCCAACTTGATATAGTTCTCAGCTGTATCTGTCGTTCCTTCAAAGAATTTCTTGATTTTCTTGAGCTCAGTCGCCTTGTAGCCCAGTGCCAACATGGCTTCCATAGCTTCTTCCAGTTCTTGGTTTTCAACGCTGGTTTGCACTGCTACCTTGGCAGGAAGGTCATCACTAGCCACAACTACCTTTCCTTCCAAGTCCAGCACCATCTGCTGGGCAGTTTTCTTACCGATTTTAGGGAACTTGGTCAAGTAGGTGATGTTCTTAGTCTCGATCGCCTGAACCAAGCCAGCATTGTCATCGGCAGCGATAATAGCAAGAGCTGACACAGGACCAATCCCAGAAACCGAAATCAGACTAAGAAAGAGTTTTTTCTCATCTTCTGATCGAAAACCGTAGAGCAGATGCGCGTCCTCACGGACAACTTGGTGCACATAAATTTGAGTTTCTTGATTGACCTGACCTGAGTAAGCATAGGGATTGGCTACATGCAAGATATAACCGATACCGTTGGTTTCAAGAACAATGTATTTAGCAGTAATTTTGGTAATGATTCCTTTTAAATATTCGTACATAGTTTTCCTTTTCTCTTATTTCGTTTATCTAGTATATCATATTTTCTTTATCCGAGGAGTGAGAATCGACTATCACAAATACAGTATATCAAAAATAATTTATGCTTATCTATTGACATATTGAAAATTAAGTACTATAATCATTTGTAATTGAATAACTATCTTCAGGGCAGGGTGCAATTCCCTACCGGTGGTATAGCCCACGAGCCGAAAGGCATGATTTGGTGAAATTCCAAAGCCGACAGTATAGTCTGGATGAAAGAAGATAAAAGTATATTTGTGCTTTTTGCGTGCTCTGAAATGATTACTTGTCATTTCAGAGCATTTTTGTTAATCGCATAAGTTTTCTTTTGTATGCCTTGAATAGTCCCCTATTCAAGGTATTTTTTTTTGGAGGTAGTGAGATGAGCGACTCAAAATATATGAAATTAGCAATAAAATTGGCACAAAAAGGAGCTGGTTACGTCAATCCCAATCCTATGGTTGGCGCAGTTATTGTAAAAGATAATCACATTATCGGACAAGGTTATCATGAGTTTTTTGGTGGCCCACATGCTGAGAGAAATGCTCTAAAAAACTGTAGAGAATCCCCTGTCGGAGCGACGCTTTATGTAACACTTGAACCCTGTTGTCACTTCGGGAAAACACCTCCTTGTATAGACGCTATAATCGATAGTGGTATTACAAGAGTAGTCATTGGAAGCCTAGACTGTAACCCTATTGTATCTGGAAAAGGAGTAAAGATACTTGAGGAAAATAATCTTCAAGTTACTGTTGGAGTTTTAGAAAATGAGTGTCTTAACTTAATAAAAAGTTTTAGAAAGTATATTACCCAGCATGTACCCTATGTTTTTATGAAATATGCAATGACAATGGATGGAAAAATAGCCACTAAAACAAATCAATCCAAATGGATTACTGGAGAAGAGGCAAGAAAGCATGTACATCAGTTACGACACCATGTTAGTGCGATTATGGTGGGAGTCAATACTGTTATTCAAGACGATCCTTTGCTGACATGTAGATTGGAGGAAGGGAAAAATCCTATCCGTATCATATGCGATACACATTTACGAACTCCTCTTACCTCTAAAATCGTAAAAACAGCAAATGATATTAAAACTTACATTGCCACTTCCTCTGAAGACAAAAATAAAATGAAGCTATATCAAAATCATGGCTGTGAAATACTTTCCATAAAGAAAAAAGGCAATCATATAGACTTATCAAGTTTAATGCAACATCTAGGAAACATGCAGATTGATAGCCTACTTCTGGAAGGGGGCAGTCTAATGAATTGGAGTGCTTTAGAACAACAAATTGTTGATGAGCTGAAAATATATATTGCACCAAAAATTTTTGGAGGCAATGCCAAGTTTCCTGTCGGAGGTGAAGGTATTTCTTTGCCAAATGACGCTATTAGCTTGAAACCTTATGCTTTTTCTCAAATAGGAGATGACTATCTCATAGAAAGTGAAGTGATTTATCCATGTTCACAGGAATAATTGAAGAAATCGGAAAAGTTGAAAGAATACAGAAAGACTCTCGTAATTGCAAACTATCAATTAAAGCCTCAAAAGTATTAACGGATATCCATTTAGGCGATAGTATAGCAGTAAATGGTATCTGTCTTACAGTTACTCATTTCAATCATCAATCCTTTACAGTTGATGTAATGAATGAAACATGGAGCCGAACAGCTCTTACACTATTAAAACATGGAAGTGAGGTAAATCTAGAAAGAGCCTTATCTGTCAACAGTCGACTTGGAGGTCACGTCGTTACAGGACACATTGATGGTACAGGAAAAATCTCGTCAATAAAAAAAGATGATAATGCTGTATGGTATCAAATCAACACACAAAAAGAAATTTTAGATTTAATAGTTGAAAAAGGATCTATTACAATTGACGGCATTAGTCTGACTGTCGCTAAAGTCTCCAAACTAAACTTTTCAGTATCTGTTATCCCTCATACTTTGGAACAAACTATTCTTAAGAGTAAACAAGTCGGATGTACAGTAAATCTTGAAAATGATATATTAGGTAAATATGTGCAAAAACTAATGGATAACTCTCCGAAGTCAGAGATATCTAAGGAACTATTATACCAAAATGGATTTTAGCAGAAAGGATGATCAGTCAATGGAATATCGAAAAATACAAGAATCATTAGAAGCATTGCAGAAGGGACGACTTGTTCTTGTTATAGACGACAAGGATAGAGAAAACGAAGGAGACTTAATTTGTTCCGCACAAGCAGCTACAACAGAAAATGTTAATTTCATGGCTACTTATGCCAAAGGATTAATTTGTATGCCTATGAGCGAAAGTTTAGCTAATCAATTAATGCTTTCACCTATGGTTGAAAACAATACAGATAATCATAAGACTGCTTTTACAGTTTCAATTGATTATAAGGAAACGACCACAGGTATTTCTGCCGAGGAAAGAGGATTGACCGCACGTATGTGTGTCTCCGAAGATATAAGACCCTCTGATTTTCGCAGGCCAGGACACATGTTTCCTTTAATTGCGAAAAACGGTGGTGTTCTAGAAAGAAATGGACACACAGAAGCAACTGTTGATCTATTAAAATTAGCAGGACTAAAAGAGTGTGGCCTATGTTGTGAAATAATGAATCATGATGGCAAAATGATGAGAACAGATGATTTAATTCAGTTCTCTAAGAAACACAACATTCCATTAATTACCATCAAAGAATTACAAGAATATAGAAAAGTATATGATCAGCTGGTAGAACGAGTTTCAACTGTCAATATGCCTACTAGATACGGTAATTTTAAAGCAATTAGCTATATAGATAAACTAAATGGGGAACATCACCTTGCTCTTATTATGGGAAATATAGAGGATGGAACCAATGTATTATGTCGGGTCCACTCTGAATGTTTAACAGGAGATGTTTTAGGCTCTTTACGGTGCGATTGTGGACAGCAATTTGATAAAGCTATGAAAATGATTGCTGAGAATGGTTCGGGTGTCTTACTTTACTTGCGACAGGAGGGACGAGGAATTGGACTTATCAATAAATTAAAAGCCTATCATTTACAAGATCAAGGAATGGATACGCTTGATGCCAATCTTGCGTTAGGATTTGAAGGTGATTTAAGAGAATATCACATTGGAGCACAAATGATTAAAGACCTGGGACTACAGTCACTGCATTTACTGACAAATAATCCTGACAAGGTTGAACAGTTAGAAAAATATGGAATTACCATTTCCAGTAGAATACCAATCGAAATAGAAGCTAATCCTTACGACAGTTTTTATTTAAAGACAAAGAAAAATCGAATGGGGCACATTTTAAATATGGAGGAAAAATAAATGAAGACTTATGAAGGTAATTTAGTAGCGAACAATATTAAAATAGGCATTGTTGTAGCGAGATTTAATGAATTTATAACTTCAAAATTATTATCTGGAGCACTAGATAATCTCAAAAGAGAGAATGTAAACGAGAAAGATATCGAGGTAGCCTGGGTTCCAGGAGCTTTTGAAATACCACTGATTGCATCAAAAATGGCAAAAAGTAACAAATATGATGCAATTATCTGCTTGGGAGCTGTCATTAGAGGTAGTACAAGTCATTATGATTATGTATGTAGCGAGGTATCTAAGGGAATCGCCCAAATCAGTTTAAATAGCGAAATCCCAGTTATGTTTGGTGTGCTAACGACAGATACAATTGAACAAGCCATAGAACGAGCTGGCACCAAAGCAGGAAATAAGGGTTCTGAGTGTGCACAAGCAGCTATTGAAATGGTCAACCTAATTCGTACGTTAGACGCTTAGAACAGACTCTACTTTTAAGTGAATAAAGAAACTTGGCAAAATCGCAATTTAATACCCTATAAAAATCATAGAGCAAACTAGGAAGCCAGTCGCAGATTGGTAAAACACAGCTTCGATGTTACAGACAAAACTGACAAAATTAGCTCAAAACACTATTTTGAGATTACTGATAAAACTGACGTGGTTTAAAGAGATTTTTGACGAGTATTCGGAAGAAAAAAGTAAATATTTCTATGATAAAACGCATAGAATCAAGGTTTTTGAATACCTGATTTTATGCGTTTTTCTGATTTTGAAAATTTCCCCCAGATTTTTTTGTATTTTTATACTCAATGAAAATCAAAGAGCAAACTAGGAAACTAGCCGCAGGTTGCTCAAAACACTGTTTTGAGGTTGCAGATAGAACTGACGAAGTCAGCTCAAAGCACTGCTTTGAGGTTGTAGATAAAACTGACGAAGTCAGTTATCTATATATATACGGCAAGGCGACGTTGACGTGGTTTGAAGAGATTTTCGAAGAGTATTAATATTTCCCCAACTCTCGGAGGCTGGTATGATTCTCCTGAATACGTCGGAACATCTTTTCCATGTCTGACTTGGTGAAATGCACCAAAACAGGACGTCCATGGGGACAGTTATAGGGGTTATCACATTGAGAGAGCTGATAGAGGAGCTGTCTGGCTGAATGGTCATCGATACGATGGTTGGCCTTGATTGACCGCTTGCAGGACATCATGATGGCTAGCTCTGCTCGGTATTTCTTAATCGAAACTTCCTTGGTCAAGAGCAGCATGTCACACATTTCATAGATACCAGATTCGATTTCTTCCTCTGCCATCCAAATAGGATGTTCACGCAGGATGAATTGATTTTCTCCGTACTCTGCTAGAAAGACGCCCACTTCCTCCAAAAGAGGCATTCTTTCCCTGAGACGCAGGGCATCATCCGCAGGAAATTCAAAGATATAGGGAACTAGGAGTTGTTGCTGGCTCTGGTCAACATTCCCAATACTTTCTCGATATTCCTCATATTTGACCCGTTCCTGAGCGGCGTGCTGGTCTATGATGTAGAGCCCATCTCGACCTTGGGCAAAGAGATAGGTCCCGTGCATTTGCCCGAAAAATTCCAATTCTGGAAAGCTTGACGATTCTTCTCGCTCCAGCTTATCATAAGCCTTATCGAGACTAGCAAGGTCCAACTCTGGATGGTCTAATTGGTCATAGTTAGCAGGCTTTCTCTCTGCAAAATGCAGTTTTACTGGCTTAGTCAACTGGTCCAAGGTTTCCTTAGCAAACAGGGTTAAATCCTGCCCTTCCTCAGTTAATTCAACCTGATGATCAGCAACCTCAGCTTGACTAGGTCTTGAGAGTTCTGTTTTTTCATAGTAAAGCGTATTTTCTTTGAGTGGGAGAATGGTCTGCTCTACCTTTTGACGATTGCGCACGGTCGACTTGGCAAGATTTTCCAAGGCATCAGGTATCAAGGTTTGTTCCTTAAGACTCTTTGCGATGGCTTCTGAGACAAGTGCCATCAGTTCTCTTTCCTTAGAAATCCGCACTTCTTGCTTGGTTGGATGAACATTGACATCAGCTAGATAGGGGTCGATATGGATGTGAATGACAGCCAGTGGAAAACGCCCTACCATGAGCTTGCTTCCGTAACCGTCAAGAATAGCGCGATTTAGTAGAAAGTTCTTGATATAACGGCCATTGATGAAGAGGCTGATATAGTTGCGATTAGCTCGAGTTAACTCAGGCAGAGACACAAAACCTGTAATTTCGAAATCTAAGTCAGAGTTCTCAATTTCAATCATCTTCTTGGCACTCGCCAAACCGTAAATCCCTGCGATGGCTTGGCGTAGTTGACCAGTCCCTGCTGTCCGCGTCATTTCCTTGCCATCACTGATTAAACTAAAAGAAATCTCAGGATGAGCCAATCCCAGACGGTTGACAATATCAATGATATGAGACAGCTCCGCTTGCTGGCTCTTCATATACTTGAGGCGGGCAGGTGTGTTGAAAAAGAGGTCCTCTACACAAACCTTAGTCCCCACAGGACTAGTCGCTGGGATGACTTCCTCAACTTCTCCCCCACGCGCAACGAGCTTGGTCCCATGACTCGCACCATCCACCGCCGTCAACAAAGTCAAAACACTGACAGACGCGATAGAAGGCAGGGCTTCACCACGAAAACCAAGCGTCCGAATCCGAAAGAGATCTGCTTGATTTTTTATCTTACTGGTCGCATGGCGACGCAAGGCCAATTCCACCTCATCGTGGGCAATTCCATGACCATTATCGGTGATTTGAATTTTCTTGAGACCGGCTTCCTCGATCTCAATGATAATCTGGCTAGAACCCGCGTCAATGGCATTTTCTACCAACTCTTTGACCACACTAGCAGGACGTTCGATAACCTCTCCTGCCGCTATCTGGTTTGCCAGCACCTCTGGCAATTCAATAATATGAGACATCTTTCAGCCCCTTTCTGTATCTATTTTCCTAGAAATTGATTAGTGCTATTATACCACATTTCAGATAGGACCGAAAAATCAAGCGCCACATAGACTCCAAATCCCTCCACATAGACAAAGTCCCTTGCCATGGGTAGTAAAATAGTGTTTAATAAAGGTGTACAGGAAGTGATCACAATTTTGTATGAAATGTAAGGAGAGAAATTTATGAAAGTAGAACTACAGATTAGCGAGTTTTACGAGGAGGAAAAACTGATTGTCCAAGCACCTCAAGAAACCAAAAAAGTCCAAAAAGTCATCGAATTTGCTGAAAATCTTGACCAAAAAGAAACAATCAAAGGAAAGATTGATGGTCAGGTCTATCTAGTTGAAATTGGCAAGATTCAGCGCTTCTATATCGAGAATCGAAAGGTTCTAGCAGAAACGTCGAGTCAGACCTACAGCATTGATTTGCGACTCTATCAAGTTCTTGAAATTCTACCGACCACTTTTATCCAAATTTCCCAATCTGAAATCGTCAATATCAACTCCATCTCTCATCTCAAGCTCACCCCCAACGGTCTGGTAGAAATCTTTCTAAAAAATGAAAGATTCACCTACTCTTCACGGCGTTACCTAAAAACCATCAAGGAGAAATTAGAACTATGAAAAAACAAATCTTTCACGATGCTGCTGCTGGTGTTCTTATCGGCCTCATCCTCTCTATCCTCTTTTCACTCATGTATGCACCAAATACCTATGCCCCACTGAGTCCCGAGTCTCTTATCGGCCAAGTGATGGTTCAACATCAGGTTCATGGTGCCCTGGTCTTGCTCTACTGCACGATTATCTGGTCAGCTATCGGCGTTCTCTTTAGCTTTGGCAGCCGCTTATTCAACCGTGACTGGAGCCTGCTCCGTGCCACACTTTCCCATTTCTTCCTCATGCTGGCTGGCTTTGTCCCACTGGCAACTCTGGCTGGTTGGTTCCCCTTCCACTGGACCTTCTATCTCCAGCTCATTCCAGAGTTTGCGATTGTCTACCTCATCATCTGGACTATTCTCTATAAAAGAGAAGCTAGAAAAGTAGACCACATCAATCAACTCTTGGCCCATAAAAAGTAATAGAGAAAACCCCACTCACAAATGCATGAGTGGGATTCTTTTTATAATTTTTGTTTGAACTCGACCAAGACATTCATAGCCTGCATAGGTGTCATGTTGTACACATCCAGTTGAGCTAATTCTGCTAGGATAGGATGTTCTTCAGGCGTATCAAAGAGAGAAATCTGTTCCGTGACGGCGCTAGTTTGCCTCATCGGAGCAGGACTTTCCGTTCCTTGATTCTCCAGTTGCGTTAAAATCTTATCTGCCCTTGCTAAAAGTTCGGCTGGTAAGCCAGCGATCTTAGCAACATGGATACCGTAGGATTTGTCAGCTGGTCCGGGTTCAATCTTGTGAAGGAAGGTCACCTGCCCATCCTGCTCTAAGGTTGCTACGTGGACATTGACCAAGTGTTCCAAACTGGATCCCAGACTGGTCAACTCATGATAGTGGGTCGCAAAGAGGGTCTTGGCTCCGATATGCTCATGGATGTATTCGATGATGGACTGAGCAAGAGCCATCCCGTCATAAGTTGCAGTTCCTCGCCCCAATTCATCAAAAAGAATGAGAGAGTTCTCGGTCGCATGCGAAATGGCATTGTTAGCCTCCATCATCTCTACCATGAAGGTTGATTGACCTGAAACCAAGTCATCTGCTGCTCCAATACGAGTAAAGATAGCATCAAAAATCGGCAAATGGGCGCTTTCTGCCGGCACATAAGAACCCAGCTGGGCCATAACCGCCGTCATAGCTAGCTGGCGCATGTAGGTAGACTTCCCGCTCATGTTGGGACCTGTAATCAGTTGAATACTCGTATCTTCTGCCATCTGAATCGTATTTGGAATATAAGTCTGAGCCCCCATAACCTTTTCAACGACCGCATGGCGCCCTTTCTGGATATTGATTTGTGAATCATCCCCAAACTCTGGTCGAATCAAATGCTGGGTTTCGGCCACAACTGCTAGACTTTGCAAGACATCAACTGTCGCAATACCTTGGGCTAGAGCCTGCAAACGCTGGATGTACTTACCGACTTCCTCACGGATACGCATAAAGATTTCGTACTCTAGGTTGGCTGACTTCTCACGCGCCTCCAGCATATCTCCCTCGATACGGGCTAATTCCTCAGTACCGAAGCGTTCTGAGTTTTTCAGCGTCGCCTTGCGGAAAAAGTGGGCTGGCACATTCCCCAGTTGCGAATTGGTCACATGGAAATAGTAGCCATCTTTTTTATTGTAGTCAATCTTAAGCGTACTGATACCAGAGTGTTCTCTCTCCTTAGCTTCAATCTCAGCAATCCAGCTAGTCCCTTCTCTGAGCACACGACGGTACTTGTCTAAGGTCTCATCAAATCCCGTACGGATAATGCCACCTTCCATAATCACGTGAGGAGCTTCAGGAGCAATCGCTGCGCTAATCAAGCTCTCCAACTCAGGAATGGCATCCAACTGTGCGATAAGATAGCCCAGAGCAGGTTGCTCCATGCCTTCTAAAATCGCACGAATCCGTGGTACACTGGATAAGGTGGTCGCCAATTGCAAGAGATCCTTAGGATTGGTCTTGCCAAAAGAAACCCGACTAGCCAAGCGTTCGATATCATAAACACCCTTGAGACTGTCCGTTAAATCACTACGCTCAAAGAAGTGGTCAAGAAAGACCTGCACCACCTCTTGACGTTGGACGATTCGCTCCTTATCAATCAAAGGACGATGAATCCAAGAACGCAAGAGTCGCATACCCATAGCTGTTTTGGTTTCATCCAAAAGCCAGAAAAGACTGCCTTGCTTCTTACCTGAACGGGCATTCTCAACCAAATCCAGACTAGCCTTGGTCGCATAGTCCATCTGTAAGAAATCTTTGATTTCATAGCGGATAACTGGTTTGAGGTGGTTCAATTCCCGCATCTGGGTCCGGTGAACATACTGGAGGAGCTTACTAGCTGCCGCTTGCTCCACAGCTGCTAAACGTGAATCCAGTAAATGAAGGTCCTCAAAGCCTTCTTTTTCATAAGAAAGTACCAGATTCATCTGACGGCTGAGGATTTGTTCTTCTTCCTCAGACAAGTCATAACCCAGCACCACTTCTCGAGCCTTGAGGTTGCGAATTTCCCCACAAACCAGCGTAAAATCCAATAAACCTGTCACATAAAAATCACCTGTCACTAGATCCATATAAGCCAGGCCAAATTGATTGCCATCACGATCCAGAGCAACGAGGAAGTTATTCTGACTATCGGGCTTACTGCTATCGACTACTGTACCAGGTGTGATGACCTGAACCACCTCTCGCTTGACAACCCCAACTGCTTGTTTGGGATCTTCCATCTGTTCAGCTATAGCAACTTTATAGCCCTGCTCAATCAGAACATCGATATACTGTTGGGCAGAATGATAGGGGACGCCCGCCATGGGTATCGGATTTTCTGCATTTTTATTCCGACTCGTTAAGGAAATTTCTAAAATTTGCGCTGCATTAATTGCATCTTCATAGAACAACTCGTAAAAATCACCCATTCGAAAAAGCAAAAAAGCATCTGGGTATTGTTTCTTAATATCCACATACTGTTGCATGCCGGGTGATAGCTTTTCTGTTGCCATTTTTCGTCTCTCCTTGCTAAAAATAAGTCTTGAGAGCAACTCCCAAGACCTTATTTATCTTTCATCAAATCTAGCAAACGATCTTCCATCAGCTTGGCAACGTGCTGGTCTCGACAAATAACCAATAAGGTATTAGCACCAGCAACCGTTCCTAAAATCCATTCATCCTTGTTTGCATCTACAATGTTTGCTAAGACTGCAGCTTCCCCAAGTTTGGTATGAAGTACCAAGGTGAACTCTGCTCTTGCAACACCTTCTAAATGATGAGACAAAAACTCAACTAAATCAATCTTATCTGTCTCATTTGCTAGTACATAATACACCATATCATTTTTCTTAACCTTGGTCAAGCCGATTTCACGCAAATCACGCGACAAAGTCGTTTGTGTCACATAAACATTACGAGCTTCTAAACGATCTTGAATCTCTTTTTGTGTCCCAAGTTTTTCTTCGGTGATCATCTTTTTAATCAATTGATGCCGTTCTCTTTTTCTCATATTATCCTCTTAAGTGAATATTTATAACAAATTTTACATTTATTTTATAACTATATTATACCAAAAAAACTAGATAATTCAAAAAAATTCTTTTCTTTCTCAAAAAATGTAGTAAATTGTGTTAAAATAGTAAAAAAGCCCAAAAGGAGCCCTTATGAATACAAAAGAATTGATTGCTAGCGAGTTGGCTAGCGTCATTGATAGCCTGGATCAAGAGGCTATTTTAAATTTACTGGAAACACCTAAAAACTCAGAAATGGGAGACATCGCCTTCCCTGCCTTTTCTCTAGCAAAGGTCGAGCGTAAAGCTCCGCAAATGATTGCAGCAGATATTGCTGAAAAAATCAATAGTCAAGCCTTTGAAAAGGTTGTTGCTACAGGACCTTACGTCAACTTTTTCCTTGATAAATCTGCTATTTCGGCTCAAGTATTGCAGAATGTTATCACTGAAAAAGAGCACTATGCCGACCAAACCATTGGCAAGCAAGAAAATGTCGTTATCGATATGTCTAGTCCGAACATCGCAAAACCATTCTCTATTGGGCACTTGCGTTCAACCGTTATCGGTGATAGCTTGTCACATATTTTCCAAAAGATCGGCTATCAAACGGTCAAGGTCAACCATCTGGGAGACTGGGGCAAACAGTTTGGAATGTTGATCGTTGCCTACAAGAAATGGGGAAATGAGGAAGCCGTTAAAGCGCATCCAATCGATGAACTTCTTAAACTCTACGTTCGCATCAATGCTGAAGCTGAAAAAGACCCTAGCTTGGATGAAGAAGCACGCGAATGGTTCCGCAAACTGGAAAATGGAGATGAGGAAGCCCTAGCTCTCTGGCAATGGTTCCGTGATGAAAGTTTAGTGGAATTCAACCGCCTTTACAATGAATTGCAAGTCGAATTTGATAGCTACAACGGAGAAGCCTTTTACAATGATAAGATGGATGCTGTTGTAGACATTCTTGCTGAAAAAGGACTTCTTGTTGAGTCAGAGGGAGCCCAAGTTGTCAATCTTGAGAAATATGGAATTGAACATCCAGCCCTTATCAAAAAATCTGATGGTGCAACTCTCTATATCACACGTGACTTGGCTGCAGCCCTTTACCGTAAAAACGAATACCAATTTGCAAAATCCATCTATGTTGTTGGTCAAGAGCAATCTGCCCACTTCAAACAACTCAAGGCAGTACTACAAGAGATGGGCTACGATTGGAGCCAAGACATTGTCCATGTTCCGTTTGGATTGGTAACAAAAGAAGGGAAAAAACTCTCTACTCGTAAAGGAAATGTCATCTTGCTAGAGCCTACTATTGCAGAGGCTGTTAGTCGTGCCAAGGCCCAAATCGAAGCGAAAAATCCTGAGTTAGAAAATAAAGACCAAGTTGCCCACGCTGTTGGAGTTGGGGCTATCAAGTTCTATGATCTTAAGACCGACCGTACAAATGGATATGACTTCGACCTTGAAGCTATGGTATCCTTTGAAGGAGAAACTGGACCTTACGTTCAATACGCCTACGCTCGTATCCAATCTATCTTGCGCAAAGCCGATTTCAAACCAGATACAGCTGGCAACTACAGCTTGAATGATGCTGAAAGCTGGGAAATCATAAAACTACTCCAAGACTTTCCACGTATTATCAATCGTGCAGCAGATAACTTTGAACCTTCTATCATTGCGAAATTTGCGATTAGTTTGGCTCAAGCCTTTAATAAATATTATGCACATACACGCATCTTGGATGAAAGCCCAAAACGGAACAGCCGTCTAGCCCTCAGCTACGCAACTGCAGTCGTTCTCAAAGAAGCTCTTCGTTTGCTCGGAGTAGAAGCGCCGGAAAAGATGTGATTCAGTACTAACAATTGGAACTAAAGTTCCTAATTGTTAGACGCTAGCCGCTATATGCGGACTAGCTAACTGCTTCACTAGTCATAGCCCCTAAATATAATTGATTTAGAGTCCATGACGTCGTAACTACGGTGATTTGGCTTGGCGCTTCACTAATTCGATCTATTCACTACTATTTCTTTATCATATGGGAGATTCCTTATGAGCCAATATGCTTATATCCTCGTTATAATTAGCTTGGTTTTCCTTTTTCTGCTCAATAAGTACGAGAAGGAAAGATTGCAAAAACTCTACCAAGAGCAACTCTTGAAGGACGAGACATTTAGGTCTGACATCAAAGAGAAAATTCACACGACTGAAAATATCAATGATGTTATTGCACATATCAATAAAACTTACCATTTGGGAATGTTGCTCTCAAAAGACGTTACAGATCAATTGAAATAATCAAAATCCGAGAAGCTTTCTTCTCGGATTTTTTAGGCTTACCATATTCTCCTTGGAGAAATTTCATTAATGCATGTAAAGTTTTCTGTAATTTTCTGTATTTTTTCAAAATATTCTTGCATTTCTTTTAAGTTTTTTGTAAAATAGAAGCTACCTATTCAGATTATTCTGAAAATTCAAAAATAGGAGCGTTTATTATGTCACAAGTTACGTTATCAAACCAGTCAACCTGGGCAAGCAAACTAAAGGCAATGGGGCCAGGAATCCTAATGGCTTCTGCCGCCGTTGGAGGTTCTCACATCGTATCCTCCACTCAAGCTGGTGGTTCTTATGGTTGGTCACTACTCCTCTTAGTTATCTTGGCCAATGTCTTTAAATATCCATTTTTCCGTTTTGGTGCCGAATATACTGCCGACACTGGCAAAACCTTGGTCGAAGGCTATGCTGAAAAAGGAAAACTCTATCTCTGGATTTTCTTTGTCCTCAATGTTTTCTCTGCTATGGTCAATACAGCTGGAGTCGCTATCCTTTGCTCAGCCATCATCGCTAGCGCTTTTCCAATGATCGGTCTTAGCATCACTCAATGGTCCCTCATCCTTGTTGCAGTCATTTGGGCCATGCTACTCTTTGGTGGCTACAAACTGTTGGATGGTATGGCAAAATGGATTATGTCTGCTTTGACCATTGCAACAGTTCTTGCAGTTATCATTGCAGCAATTAAGCATCCAGAATACAGCTCTGATTTTGTCGAGAAGACACCTTGGCAAATGGCAGCCCTCCCTTTTATCGTTTCCCTCTTAGGATGGATGCCTGCCCCTATTGAAATTTCAGCCATCAACTCACTCTGGTCTGCTGAAAAGAAAAAGACTGTCAACTTTAATACAGAGGACGCCCTTTTCGACTTTAACGTTGGTTACATCGGAACTGCTATCCTGGCTGTATTCTTTGTAGCACTCGGAGCACTCATTCAGTATCCTACAGGACAAGCAGTTGAAGCCGCTTCAGCCAAATACATCTCTCAATTCGTGGGTATGTATGCCTCTGTTCTTGGAGAATGGTCCCGTTATTTGATCACCTTCATCGCCTTTCTCTGTATCTTTGGAACAGTCATTACTGTTATTGATGGCTATTCTCGCGTTAATCAGGTTTCCCTACGACTCTTGCTAAGTCAAAAAGAGGATGATAGCAAATCTTTGAACATCTGGATGACCCTCACAGCTATTATCGGTATTGTCATCATCAAGTTCTTTGCTGGTCAAGTTTCAACCATGCTTCGCTTTGCCATGATCGGTTCTTTCCTGACAACACCATTCTTCGCTCTTTTGAACTATGTATTGGTGACACGTGAGAATAAAAATCTTCCTTCCTGGCTAAAACTCCTCGCTATCGCAGGATTGATTTTCCTCTTTGGCTTCGCTATCTTCTTTATCTATGCACTTGCTATCGGCAAAGCAGGATAGTTTATAAAATGGCACCCTTACGGGGTGCTTTTTGTATACACAAAAAGCAGTTGAAAATCTCAACTGCCTCTCAGTACTACTTTATTTTTCTGTTTCTAACTCATACAAATCTGCAATGATTGCTGCGACCTTTTTAATATCTCCCAGCATACCACGCATTTCAAAGTCAGCCAAAACTGGGAAACCAAAGCGCTGACTATACTGCTTGGCTGTCAGGCAGTATTGATTGTTAAAATTGCGATTACCAGATCCCACTACCCCAAAACACTTACTAGCATTGTCCCCATAGGCGATAAAGTCGCCCACTGGAGTCGTTAGAATCTCAACATCGCCGTTATCGACGCCGTTCCCACCTTCTAGATAGGTCGGCAAAAAAGCGATATAGGGATGTTCCATTTCAAAGAATTCTTGACCTTCCTTGACTAGGTCCTTGATATGGATTTTTTGGACCTCAATCCCTTCGTACTGGGACAAGAGATAGTCCTTGAGTCGGGTTACAAAACTTTCTGTATTCCCACTCAGACTGATATACACTAAGGATATTTTTTTCATGTTGACCTCGATTTTTATGTTTACGATATAAAAAGAACTACCAAAATTGTAACTTGATAGTTCTTTTTTGTCAATACTTAGGCAGCTTCTTCTGCTTCAACTTCCTCAGCCAAGTCCTTTTGTTGGCGCCACATCTTGTAAAAGACTAAGGCTAAAAAGAGAACATTGATGATGATGAACAAAATATTCGTTCCTTTTGCTAATGCTCCCATTCCTAAGCCAAGGGCACTATCTTTGATTAATTGGACTGCATCTTGAACGTTCATATAGCTATAAACCAAACCAACAATAGCTAGTAGAACATAGCCAACATAAGTATAGTTTGCGAATTGTACGTTTTTACGTACGAGAAACACAAAGGCTACTACAACTAAAATTGCAGATAAAACAATCAACAACATATTAAAAATAGAGTGAGAGGATTCTGACACTTTGTAAGTATAGTTGACCGTGTCTTCTAATTGCTGGGCAGTAAGCGTCCCGCTATTCGCCAGGCTAGCACGAAGAGCATCTTTACTTGGCAATGGACTCAAGATTCCAAATAGTGACATAGATGAAATGAGGGCTGATAGGACTAACAAAACCCAAAGATAAATAGGATTCTTTTTCATGTTTTCCTCCATAAGATATTTTGAACATTATAGCATTTTTTGTACAGGAATACAACTTTTACAAACTGGTTTCAACTTGTTTCCGATAGGCTTTCGGTGATTTTCCGCACAATTTACGGAAAACCTTGTAGAAATATCCAACATTACTATAGCCAACTGCATAGCAAATATCTTCGATGCTATCACTAGTCGAAAGTAAGAGCTGTTGCGCCGCCTTAATTCGCTGTTTATTGAGCAATTCCGCAAAGGTTGAGTTAGTTTCTCTCTTGATTAGCTGACCGAGATAGACAGGATTGATAAAGAGATCCTTGCTGATATCCTTAAGCGAGAGCTCTTTCTGATAATCACGCCCAATCACCTCCAGAACGCTCACCACATTTTCATTCATGCGGTACTGGCCAAAGAACTTGGTCAAGGTTTCTTTGATATAGGCAACCAATTCTTCAAAGGAGTTAATGGCATGGATGGCTTTGACAATCTCCGTCATATCATCTGCTTTTAGGTGTTCAAATAAATGAAAGACATCCATGACAAACTGGGTGAAGAGCTGCTTCGTGATGGCCACGCGCGGAGTATTCTTCAAAACAACCTTCTCCAGCAGGGTTAATTCCTCGATGATTTGATTGATATTTCCTTGGATAATCACGCGATAAATCGGTTCGTAATAAGCAAATAGACTCTCGGATTTTTCTAGATTGACAGAACCGTAGAAGAGGGCTTTTTCAGCATTGATCTTCCAATTCTCAAAGGACTGCTGGTAGGGTGCTTCAAATGGTGTCACGACGATGCCATCGAGCGGTTGATCAGAGATGAAAATCTGCCAGTCTTGCCCCAAAACATAGTAAGGAATGGTAAAAGAGCCCTGCTTTTCCTTGGATAGACCAATCCACCAGCTGTCTTTACCTGATAGGTAGTTCGTAAATCCTGTCTCATCCAATTCTTGACTGAGGGTCTGACTTTGCTCCACCTTTTCCTGAAGCTGATGCGCAATCTTTTCTAATAAATGGCCCAACTCCACCTTGTCTACTGGCTTGACCAGATAATCCACGACACTAAGGTTCATGGCTTTCTTGACGTAGTCAAACTCCTGATAACCAGACAGCAAGATATAATAGGTATCTGGAAGTAGCTCTTTCATTTCCCTAATCATCTCAAGTCCGGTCTTATCTGGCATGTTGACATCGGAAATGACCACATCTACTGGATTTTTCTTAACATAGTCCAAAGCATCATCTGCGTGATTAGCTGTTGCGACGACTTGCATATCCCATTTTTCAAAGGGGATTAATCGCTTGAGCCCCTCTGTCACCATGTACTCATCGTCTACTAATAAAACTTTATACATTTCTACCCTTTCTATTCATCCTGGATAGTGATATGGTAACGAACGCCTTCTTGCTCAGCTGACTCTACACTGATTTGGTAGCGATCCCCAAAGTAGAGAACAAAGCGTTCGTGTACATTTACTATTCCAATTGATTGCCGCTCTCCACTATAGCTTGCTTCGTGTTCAAAACTTCGTTGAGCTAATTTTTCTTGCAAGCTAGCTAATTTCTCAGCGGGCATTCCTCGACCATTATCTACTACTAGGATTTCAACGAATCCTTGGCCCTTCAAGGCTTTGATACTGATGACATTATCTGTTCTGCGATGGTCAACACCATGGGCAAAGTAGTTTTCCACTAATGGTTGGAGTGTAAATTTTGGAATTCTCATTTCTTCCAATTCTGGTGCAATCTTGAAACCATAGGCAATGGATTTAGGATAACGCACCATACAGAGATAGCTATATTTTCGACAAAATTCCAACTCTTGCTTCAACGTCGTTTCCCGCTCGTCGGAGATATTGTTGCGTAACAAGCTACTAAATTCATAGATAATATCTGCCAGTTCATCCTGACTTGCCATGACGGCATACATCCGTAAAAACTCCAGAGTATTGTACATAAAGTGAGGATTAATTTGAGCTTGTAGAGCTCGCATATTGGCATCCTTTTGACTGAGCTCTAGCTGATAGATATCGTGGATATTTTTTTCCAGACGATCCAACATATCATTGGTTGTTTCTGCAATGAGAAGCAACTCTTGGTCTTTTTCAGAGGTATCGATTCGAAGGCCTTCTTCTCCTTGAGCAATCACCTCTATCGAATCTACTAGGTCTACGACTTGTTTTTGGTAATTTGAAAAAGTCTGTCTAAGAGTCACGTACAAAATGATGATAAAGAGGATACTTAGCCCAATAATGATAGCTGAACTCGTCAAAGTTCCTGTAAGAACAAAATTTTTAGGAACAGCAGCTCGAACCTGATAACCGTGAGAGGTGACACCTACAAACCAGTTCTCCCTCTCGGCTGATACCTTCTCCCCAATATGGAACATCTCGGTCTCAAAAGGAGAAGTTACTGTTACAGCCATCGGGATATGGCCCCTTGTATTGTCAATAGCTCCATGAAGAACATTTGGCGATAAGGAGATATAGATCACTCCTAAATCCTTGTCAGACACAGGATCGGAAACAGGAATGGCAAAACTGTTGGCTGTCGGCTTAAAATCCTCCGCAGGAACTTTCTCTCCGCTGCGTTTTTCTCTAGTCGAAACATACACTTCCTTATAGTCCTGAAGGACAATAGCCACTCCAGTCACAAAATCATTCCGAACATAGATATTATCAATATTTTCATACAGGGATACAGAAATATAAGGCGAAGTTTTACGCTCTAATTGCCAATAGAAGTAGTCTGGTGTGCTGAGACTGAAATACTTGTAAATCCCTTCAATTCGGGCTTGATTTTCAACCAAAGACTGAGCAAGTCGGGTTGACTCTCTGTGATAGTATTCCACTTCACTCACTGTCCGAGTGGTCACACGTTCTGCAACCCGTTGGGCCTCTTTCTCACGCGAGTCCCAGTCAGCATACGATAGCATAATCGCAAAACTGGCAATGACCACGATCATAACCAAACTATAAATCCGTAAAAGAGAGTGAAGCCAGAACTGCTTCATTCTATTTTGTCGCCAATTTTTCATGGATACTTTCATAAATAGGTTCCAACATATCACTGATAAAGAAATGCCACATTCCAATTCCTACAAAAAAGAGCAAGGCAGGCATATAATAACCAACTCCTACAAGGAGAGCGGACCCGAGTAAAGCCTTGGCAATCGCAGGTAAGCTCATAAAAATCCCGATAAGGGATAGTTTCAAAGTGTTTTGGTAGGATAAATCAAAGTACACCTGAAGTTTCAAGGAAACAGTGTAGGCTAGAAAAACAAGAGCAACTACAAGGACATTGAGAAAGGTCGCCAAGAGATGGAAAATCGTCTGGTGGGGCAATTGAACTAGAAGATACAAACCATAAACTAGGACAAGATCAACAAACACAAAACTATAGAAAGCCAGATTACTCTTGACAAAATTGCTCTTATACAATTCCCAAGCTTCCTTCAAATGGTATGCTCGATAGGTATACCCATGCTCCGCATACAAACTCATAAGGGTGGCACTAGCTGGTGCCAAACCAAAGACTACTCCTCCTGCTAATGTTAATAGCCAGAAATAAGCTGTCGCCATCATTCCCAAAAAAATACGATTAAAGACGAATTCTAGAAATTTTCCCATGCTACTCTCCTTAAACTAACGATGTAACTATTATATCATATTTCAAACGTTTTCAAAAATATAGAACTCCCATTTACAATCCTCAAAAAGCGTGATACAATTGGTTTTGTTAATTCGCATCAAGGAGGTTCTCATGAAGAAAAATATCTTAACCACCCTCTTGGCCGCCGTCCTCTACTTTCTCTGTGTAGGGATTGGAGTCTTACTAGGACACTTGGTCGACCAAACAGGCAATATGTTCTACGCACCTGCCTTTTCTGCACTTGTCGGTGGCAGTGTCTACATGCTTCTTTTGACGAAGGTCCCGCGTTTTGGCGCTATCACCACTCTGGGACTTTTTATGGCACTTTTCTTCCTAGCTAGCAAGCATGGCGCTGGTGCCTTTCTCCCAGGACTCGCTTGTGGTCTTGCAGCAGACGCCATCGCTCGTCTCGGAAACTACAAAGACCGAATCAAAAACACCCTCTCCTTCCTCGTCTTTGCTTTTAGCACAAGTGGCCCTATCTTCCTCATGTGGATCCGTCCCAAAGCTTACATGGCCACCTTACTTGCGCGTGGGAAATCCCAAGAATACATTGACCGTATCATGGTCGCTCCAGAGTTGGACAAAATCCTTCTCTTTGTCGTAAGCATCCTCCTAGGCGCCTTGATGGGTGCTTTGATTGGGCAATTTCTAAGTCAAAAAATTGCCGATAAACTATAAGCTAAAAGCCCTGAAGACTAGCAATGCCTAGTTCCAGGGCCTTTTTGTATACAATCTTAGAATTCACTATAGATAAATTCTTGAATATTCGAAAAATCGGTCACAAAACAGTAAATCACGATGCTCAAGATAACCGTATAGAAAAATAGTGTCCACAAGATTAAACGATGTGTGTTAGTTAGCTTGGTTTGCAAATTTGTAAAGTTCTTTTTCAACTTCCATCCATCCTTTCACCCCAACGTGCATCACGTCAAATAAAAAGTAATCATCATACTCTCTGTTTCCATAGTTTAGTACCGTTGCACCATGGCTTTTTGCGACATCTTCTATTTTTTTATAAGTTTTTTCTCGCATCTCTCTTGAGACTCCTGTGTAGTCATTCCATTTCCCGTTTACTGGGAAAATAATAACCTCAACTTCAATGCCCAATTCTTTGGCAACTGTCAAGAAGAGTTCCATATCTGAATATTCTGGTGACTCCAGATAGCTCAAATCTTTATTGGAATCTTTCAGCGATGCATAGCGATCTTTTAAGTAAGTATTGTAGTAGTTATTATCAACAGCATAGTCATTATTGTCTGTTTTCTTTTTGACCTCTTCCACAAACTGATCCGTCATCTTCTGCCAATCATAGTCTGGGGTTTTGTCTCCTAGTGAAGGATAATCTGATTTAGCATGTTTTTGGTAAAAAGTCTGTTTGAGCTTAAAGGAATACATCGCGTTATCTAACTCTAATAGTTTTTTATCAACAATGGTTCCTTTCCCATCTATGAAATAACTTTTGTATTTTTTGTAGATATCATTTTGTTGCTTGTTCCCCTTGGTAATCTCGATAATGCGATTGATTAGTTTTTCTTTCGTTTCCTTACTAATCTTGTCATTATCTAGCATGTGGAAAATATGTTCCTGAGAAGCCTTGTTCAAAAAAGCATCTTGATGGGTCCCATCTTTTTCAAACCACTGAACCGACTCTACTATAGCCACTTTTCGCTTACTCATAGATCCTTCAATAGAGGCTAAAGTAGAAGCCTGAATGATGTTTTGAGAATAACTAGTCCCAATCTGCATGATATTAAAATCGTTGTAGTTAAAAATTTTATTTGGATGATAGTCTTCATTTATCGTCGCAACCAACTCTGAAGAACCCATTAGAACCAATGTATTGGGAGTAATATTGCTTGTTAAAATATCTCTACTTTTATATTTTTCATACGAGGTGCTATAACGAATACTGTTATCCTTGACTTTATAATAATCATCAATCTTCTTGACATATGTCACATTTAAAAGGGCAAGCGTCGCAATTACGAGCACAAGCGATAGTAAAAATGCTTTTAATTTAATCATCTCGTTTTATCCTATCCCTTCGATCTGTCCGATTTCTTTTCAATCTCTTATCTCTTTAAAATCGTAAGTAAGATTTTATAGGGTTCACCTGAAAAGATAAAGAAACCAATCATAACCAAATTCATGGTCACAAACCAACTTAGTAGCTTATACCAATTTTTGTTTTTATTTTTCTTATAAAAATTGCTTTTCTTTTGATACACTTCAAATCCAGCCATCAAGACACCATGGTAAAAACCATAAACAATGTAGCTAACGCTAAGACCATGCCAAAAACCCATGACCAACATATTGACCATATAGGCATAGGTTGCATTGTGTAGTCTATTTTTAAACCATTTTTTCCTGATAACCTGCATCAATACTCTTGAAAATACAAAATCTCTCAGCCAGGTCGACAAGGTGATATGCCATCTGGTCCAAAAATCCTTGATATCAACACTCAAGAAAGGTTTGTTAAAGTTCATCGGTGTCTGAATACCTAGGATGTTGCTACTTCCAACGGCCATTAGACTATAGCCTGCAAAGTCAAAGAACAGATACAAGGTATAGAGGTACATATACTTGATTGAGTAAACGACTGTGCCAGTATTATTTAGAGCAAGTAACATCTGGTAAACATAGGTTGATAAAACAACCTTGTAAAAAAGGCCTAGAACGATACGATACACACCGTCCCCTGCTAACTCTAGATACTCTTTTCGGGGCATGACCTCGTTTATCTCTTTTAAAAATCTCCTACTCCGATCAATTGGACCAGCACTAACTGTTGGGAAAAAGAGCAAAAACTGTAGATAATCTTTTACACTGATTTTTTCTTTGATCAAGCCATCCGATATTTCTAGCATGATCTGAATGGTCTTAAAGGACATGTAAGAAATTCCAATAAAGGCCAACAAATGCAGAGAAGTCAGGGCAAAGACTTTATTGATTACCAAAGGAAGAATGGAAAGGAAAACCAGTGGTTTCAGCCTCTTTGCCTCTATCCTCTGCGCTAGAAAAACCAGAAAATACTGGTAAACGATAAAGGAGAGTAAATAGACAATCATCGCTCGACTCTTACCATAGATAGCTCCTGCAAATAAGAGGGAGAGCGTCAAAATATAGTAGTCCTTACGTTTTTCAAAAAAGTTTACCACAAAACCAATCAGTAAAACTACAAACAAGAGAAGGAAGAAATCATTCCCCTCGAAATAATTCATACCAGCCAAACTCCTTTACATTATCATCCCTTCGACAGCAAACTTTCTGATTTGCTAATTGAGGGACCTTTCTTTATTATAGCATATTTCTAAAAAGAAGCTTTACTCTTCTTGCATTTTGGTGAGAAAACAAAAAGGAGTCCCGTTGGGCTCCTTCCATTATTTATGACTTAGTTTCTTGGTCAAGAAATCTCCCAAGAACTGGATTGTAAAGATAATCAAGATGATAATGATGGTTGCCAAGATGGTCACATCGTGATTGTAACGGTTAAATCCATAAGCAATGGCTACGTTACCGATACCACCAGCACCAACTGCTCCCGCCATAGCCGTTTCCCCAACAAGGGAAATCAAGGTCACTGTCGTCACACGAATCAAATCTGGAAGACCTTCTGATAGATAAACACCCACGATGTCCCAGAAGGTCGCTCCGCTCGCTTGAGCCGCCTCAATGACACCGCCATCCAGCTCAGCCAAGACCACCTGCACCTGACGGGCAAAGAAGGCAAAGACTGCAAAAGAAAGTGGGACAAGGGCTGCATTTGGCCCGATACTCGTCTTCACAATCAAGTGAGAAAGTGGCGACATGATTGCCAAGAGGATGATGAAAGGAACCGCACGGAAAATGGAGGTGATCTTGTCTAAAATCCAAAAGATAACCTTATTTTCCAAGACACCGCCTGGCGCTGTCAAGACAAGGAAGAGACCTGCTACCAGCCCCAAGAACCCTCCGATGATGAAGGAAAGAACTGTCATATAAAGAGTTAGGTAGATAGCCGTTCCCCAGCCTGCCTGACCAGCCCAGCCCATCTTATAGACATTTGGTAAATAAGTTTGAATCAACTCTGTCATCTTACTGTCCTCCCTTCAATACTTTTAACTGCACACCAGCCTGACGGATGGCATCTTGAGCACCTGCTAGTGCTGCTTTTTCACCTGACAAGACCACAACCAATTCTCCAACAGGAGTCCCATCGAGAATTTCGATATTTCCATAGAGGATATTAGCCGTTACTTGGTAACGCTTGTACAATTCATTCAAAAGTGGTTCGTCTGTCGAAGCACCTGCATACTTGAGCTGCACTAAGATACTGTTCTCAGATAAATGCTCTACGATTTCTTGCTTCTCAATCTTGACCATGGCTTCATCAATACCTGTCGCAGTTGAGATAAAGTCCTGGGTCAAAGGCTGTTTAGGATCTGAGAAGATTTCAAGGACACTGCCCTCTTCAATCAAATGCCCATCCTGCATGACTGCCACACGGTTGGCAATGTCTTTGACAATCTGCATTTCGTGTGTAATCAGAACAACGGTCAAGCCTAATTTTTGGTTCAAGTCTTGTAACAAGGCCAAAATCTGCTTGGTTGTCTTAGGGTCAAGGGCAGACGTTGACTCATCTGAAATCAAAATTTTCGGATCATTTGCCAAGGCACGCGCAATAGCTACACGCTGTTTTTGCCCTCCAGATAGTTGTGAAGGGTAGTTTTCAGCACGATCTGCAAGGCCAACTAAGTCTAACAACTTAGCTACTTTGGCCTTCTTTTCTTCCTTGCTGAGTCCAGAGTGTTTAAGGGCAAAGGCTACATTTTCCTCTGCTGTCT
The DNA here is from genome assembly GCF_023109315.1 of Streptococcus oralis. GTDB lineage: Bacteria > Bacillota > Bacilli > Lactobacillales > Streptococcaceae > Streptococcus > Streptococcus oralis_BS. The sequence goes on along the minus strand of NZ_JALDUF010000004.1, from coordinate 124,183 downwards.
TTTGACTCATCAGGTTAAAATGCTGGAAAATCATCCCGATATCCTGACGTTTACGACGCAGCTGCTCTGCCGTCAAGGTCACCTTGCCATCAAAAATGACGTCGTTATCAATGGTAATTTTTCCTGCAGATGGCTTTTGCAAGAGGTTAATCACCCGTACAAGGGTTGATTTCCCTGCTCCAGAATATCCAACGATTCCGTAGATATCCCCTTCTTGGATGTGAATAGTCACATCCTTAACCGCTGTGATGGTTCTTTTCTTTTGGTGAAAAGTCACATCGATCTGATCTAACTTGATAATATCTCTACTCATAGCTTCTAATCAGCTCCTCTACTAATTCAATATGGGTGTAGTAATCGGCGATTCGCACATTTTCATCTCCACCGTGGTCTCGGCTATTGGCATTTCCCAGACCGAAGGCCACCATAGGTACCTCTAGGGCGTCAAAGACCGTATGCATAGGTCCTGTTCCCGCTGTTGTCGGTAAGACCGATACGCCCTGAGGGTAGAATTTCTTGGCCAATTCGATCACATTGAGAATGGCTGGCGCACTCATATCGCTTCGATAGCTCATCTCTCCCAAGGTATAATATAATTCTACCTTATCAAAACCATTTTTGTCTAGCTGTTTCCGAATTTTTTCCAGAACATCATGCGGTTCTAAGCCAGGAACCAGACGAACTTCTAACTTGGCATTAGCTTCTGCTGGCAAAATCGTTTTAACCCCTTGCCCTTGATAACCAGACTGGAATCCTTCTATATTGAGGGCGGGCTCGAAAAAGAAACGTTTGAGAAAGGCAGCGCGCTCCTCTTGTAAGAGAGGCAATTCCAAGCCGTAAATGCGACTGATTTCCTCTGGATTGCCCTGTGCATAGGTATCAACCAAGGCTAACTCCCGTTCATTTGGCTCTTGCACATCCTCGTACAAGCCTTCAACCAAGATACGGCCATCTGCAGCGCGTAGGCTACTTAAGGCCTGGATAAGATACCATGGTGCTGACTCCACGACACCACCATAACTCGAGTGAATGTCCACATCCGCACTTTTCACCTTGGCATCAAAGGTTACGATTCCCTTGTTCCCACCAGAAATTTCTAATTGCTCTAAGGCATTTTTAGTTCCTTGCTCCCAAACTAGCAAATCTGCTCCACGAAGTTTGTCTGCGTGTTTCTCTAAATACTTATCTAAATCCATAGAAGCGGATTCCTCCGCTCCCTCCATGATAAAGCTGATATTGACAGGCAGGTCATCATGGTGCTGCATATATTTTCTCAGAGCGCTCAAACGAGCCGTGATATGGCCCTTGTCGTCGTCAACCCCACGCCCATACATAAAGCCATTTCGAACAGAAAGTGTAAAGGGATCCTCTGTCCAGATCTGATCTCCATCCGCTGGTACGGTGTCATAGTGGTTATAGAAGATCAAGGTCTTAGCATCTGGACGCGAACTCTTGAAATGCGCCATGACAAAAGGCGCCGTGTAGCTCTCATCAATCTCGACTTCAGCTCCCACATGCTTGAAAATCTCACCCAGATAGTTTGCGACTTCCCTGAGCCCGACCTGCTGGGCAAAGACTGATTTCTTGGAAATCAAGGTACGCAAAACTTCAAAATAATGTTGGGCTACATGATCCTTTTCAAATTTTTCAATCTGTTCTTGTTCGCTAGGAAAAACCATTTTTTCTCTCACTTTCTACTGAGGACTTGTGTCTATGGACGGACTACAAGATCATCTTCTTCAAAACCAACAATCTAGACAAAAGCAAGAGGTGGAATTTTCTCTCCCACCTCCCTGTTTCTTATTACCAAACTGGTTGGTCCAAACCGTCTGATGTTTCTTCGATAACTTTTTTCACTTCATCAGTGTGGTAAGCCGCGATCACTTTCTTGATAGCATCAGCCTTAGGCGATGATTCCCAATCTTTTTTCGCAACGATGATGTTGTACCATTGTTTTGAATTTTCATCAGCCTGTTCTTTGAAGAGTGCTTTCTTGTAGTCCAATTTTGCTTCTGTAACGAAGGTATTGTTTACAACAGCAGCATCAACTGATGACAATGAACGAGCTGTTTGGCTAGCGTCCAATTCAGTAATTTTCAAGTTCTTTGGATTTTCTGTGATGTTCGCAACTGTTGCAAGTGCAGTTCCAGAAACATCCAATTTGATCAAGCCAGCTGATTGAAGCAAGTAAAGCGCACGGCTTTCGTTTGTTGCATCGTTTGGTACGGCAATTTCACCGTTATCTGGGATTTCTTCCACTTTGGTGTACTTGTTTTCTTCTCCATTTTTACCTGAGTAAAGGCGGATTGGTGAGATGTACGTATCTGCAATCGCTACAAGATCTTTCCCGTTTTCTTTGTTCCAGTTGTTCAAGAAGTTGTAGTGTTGGAAAGCGTTCAAGTCAACTTCACCGTCAGCAGTTGCCTTGTTTGGTTGTGAGTAGTCTGTGAACTCTGTGAATTCCAATTTAATGCCATCTTTTTCAACCAATTCTTGGACTTTGTCCCAACGCGCTTCTTCAGAACCGCTACGGTTAACTGTTGCAATTTTGACAACTGTTTCGTTGTCTGCTTTCTTTTCTGAATTTCCGCAAGCTGCAAGAGTCAAACCTGCGACTGTAGCGATAGCTGCTACGCCTAACCATTTTTTGATTTTCATGATTCTTTCTCCTTTAAAAATAATACCGTAATAGTATCTCATACTTTATTTGATTTCGCAAATTGTTAATAGATAGGAAGACCTATAGTTTGAAACTATATACCTACAGAATGGAAAATCATCCATCTACCAGAGAATGGATGATTTAAAAATTTATTTAATATCAGCTTCTGCTGGCAGATAAGAACCGCCAAAGAACTGTTGAGATAGCTTTTCAAGGGTTCCATCTTTATATAATTCTTGGATGCGTTTGTCCACAAATGCCTTCAACTCATCTTGACCTTTGGCAAGAAGTGGGTATACGTAAGGTTGTTGGTCGCTTGGAAGTTCGATAACTTTCAAGTTATCCAAACCTTGGTCCTTGATGACTGTCTCTACACCGATTTTATCAAAAATCTTGTAGTCAAATCGGCCATCACTCAAACGTACCATGATTTGTTGGAAGTCCCCTTTAACGTAGTTAAGGATAGTTGGGTTATCTGAGTGTTGTTTGTTGTAGTCTTCTAGCTGTTTAGCAGATGTTGTTCCTTGAACAACTTCTGTTGATTTTCCACCGATATCATCAAACGATTTGATGCTAGAGTCATCTTTTTTCACTACAAGAACGTTAGGGTTTTTAGCAGTTGGAGCTGCATAAAGGTATTTTTCAGCACGTTCTTTAGTGTAGCTGATGTTGCTAACAGCCATTTGGTAACGATCAGCATCAAGTCCTGCAAAAACACCTGACCACTCTGTCTTCTCAAACTTGACAGTATACTTGTCAGAATCTTTAAAGATAGCGCGAACCACTTCAATCTCGTAACCAGTCAATTCGCCATTTTCTTCATAGTTGAATGGTTTTGGTGTAGCATTGGTTACAACGATAATTTCTTTTTTACTAGATGTTGCTTCACCAGATGCAGCATCTTTCTTTTCACCGCCTGAGCAAGCTACCAATACACCTGCGGCAACAAGTCCTAGGGCAGCAAGTGATGAATACTTAACGATTTTTTTCATGATATTTCCTCCAAAATAGAATACAATCTTATCTTAACAGAAAATATTTTTTTTCGCCATTATATGATACCTATCTCGGTGATAGGTTTTTTTTATGGCTGACTAAAAGACCAGACGCAAGACTGCAATCAAGACCACTCCAAAAAGAACCGTACCCACTAGATTGCGGTAGCGAAAGGCTACCCAAGCCGTTGGAAAGACTGCTAAAAAGTCCAGCCATTTGATTTGAGGAAGACTCCCAACCTTGCCAGTCACTACGCTTGAAAGGATCAAGGCAAAGATAATGGAAACAGGCAAAAACTTCAAAAAACGCTCGACGATAGCTGGCAATCCCTTGTACTTAACCAATATGAAGGGAATCATACGGGGAATCCAAGTCACTAGTCCTGAAAAGATAACGGCTAACAAAAGATATTTACTGACCATCTAAGACCACCCCCATAGTACAACCTAGCAAGGTCGCAAACAAAACAGCTAGCGACTGAGACACTACTGTCAAGAGCAAAAAGAAGGACACCGCAACAACGGCTAGGATCCACAGCAAATTCCGTACAGGAACCCGTCTTTGCATAATCTGAAATTGCGAAGTAAAAATCCCGATAAACATTCCGACAAGGGCAAAGTCCAAGCCAAAGACTTCAGGATTTGGAAGAAGCCCACCTAAAGCTGTCCCCGCAACTGTCCCAATAAACCAGGCTACATAACTATTGAGATTATTCCCGTGCATCCACATAGGATGGACCTTATCTGTATGGGCTAATTCTCCCATCAAAACCCCATAGGTCTCATCTGTCAGGAGACTGGACATACCGATATTTTGCCAGAGACTAGTATGACGGAAATAGGTCGATGCATGCAAGCTCAGCAAAAAGAGTCGCAAGTTGATCAAAAAGACAGTCATAGCAATAGCTGCCACAGGCGCTTGTACTGCAATCAGTGCCAACATGGCAAACTGGGCGCTCCCAGCATAAACAAAGAGGCTCATCAAGCCCATCTCAACAGGTGTCACATAAGGCGCACCAATAATCCCACAGGCTAGACCAATGCTGACATAGCCAAGAGCAGTCGGCATGGCCGCCTGAACACCTTCCCAAAATCCTTTTTCTTTCATCCTTCTCCTCATATTCTCTCCAATTGAGGCTGTTCGTCATCACAGCCACAGCACGGACTATTATAACATATTCAAAGAAGAGAAAAAAGTTTCGGATTCGAAACCTATTGCCAGAAAAAGTGCTGAAGAGGAAGCATCATGGATACATGAGAAATTAATCCACTCGGATAGTATACTTATCGGTTTCTGTGTCTGTAGCATATTTATTTTCTGTTGGATAGACATCAACCCAGAGTTCCCACTGTTGTCCTTTTAACTTGACCTTGTAGCGATAACCGTCATCATAGATGCCTACTGTCTCAGTTGTCATGGACTGGTAATCTGGGAGTTCTTCAAGCTCTTTTTTTACAGTCTGGGATAAGTTATCGAGCAATGCTTGCTGCTCAGCTTTTGAGGCAACGGGGAAATAAGCCGCTACTGTTTCCAAGCGATGCGTTTTTGAAAATGTAAAGGTTGCTCGACCAGTATAGCCTTTCAAATTAATCTGCTCATAGTGATAGAAAAGGCGACCTGTTTTATAGAAATACGGATCTTCTGCGCGCCAAGTGTCGCGATAGGCCGTTTCCTCTTCTTCCTCCACCTCGCTTACCTTTCCAAATACTTCTTCAACAGATTTAGGAGAAATACCGAACGAAAGGGATTCAAACAAGACCAGTGGTGTCTTTTTGATATTCTGGCAAGCTGATAAAAGCATGAGTAAAGCTCCAAGAGCAAGCAAACTACTGATTATTTTTGTATTTTTCATATATCTACTATACAAAAAAACTCTATGATTGACAAACTTTGATAGAGTCGGATGCTGTGAAGGGTAAGTGACAAACCGCCATAATAAGAAAAAGACTGAGAAGCCAGTCTTATTTATACGATGTTAAAAATTCTGCTAAACCTAATACCCAAACACCAGTAAACTGACAATGATTAAGAAGCTATTCCACAAGATGTGGAGTGCTATTGACCAATAAACTGAACGTGTATAACGAAAAAATATACAGAGTAGCAGACCTGCTCCAGCATAAATGATGAAGTCTGTTAACACCCATCCATACTGCAAAACATGAATGAGACTAAAGAGAGTAGGGGAAACGATGACATCTATATAGTACTTTTTCAATTTAGATAGTGCTGTCATCAGAAGCCCACGAAAGACCAATTCTTCAACTATCGGAGCAATGAGACTGCCATAGAGAATGCGCGTTACAAAGTAACTAATTCCTGTCAAATTAGCTGCTTCTTTCACTATTGCACTCCCATTTTGCGTACTGGGGAAGATCTGAGTCGTTATATTTACCCACAAAAACATCAATATAAAGGAAAGAAAGAAGATAACTAGATAGGGCCAACGAAACTCGAAGCGACCATAATCTTTCCAACGTTGACTCTTGACAAGAACCATAGTAGCAGTAATTCCCTCAATTACTATAAGTAAAATTTGAATCCCATAAAATCCAAAATCGGATAACTGGTTCACTGAGTCTAATTTTGCTACAAGATTAAAAATCGAGTAATAGGACACGAGTACCAAAATTGTCCCTAAATAAAATTTCGTTTCTTTCCTTTTCATAGTCGATCCTTTTAAGTTTTATTTACGTCTTCTTTCAGCCAAGCCTGCCCAGAGTCCTTTCATCCAATCAAAAGCTCCGTAAGGGCTTGGTCCAATACCTCCACCTCCCCAAATCGGTAGAGCAGTTCCACCACCTCCTCCTGGGATATTGGCAGTATACACAAAATCTCCACCGTAAACCTTCTCCAACTCAGCTTCTGTCAGTTCCATTGTTTCTGCATATTGTAAATTCAACATCATTTACACTCCTTCAATTATTTTTATTTGTAAACCACTCCTGCGACCTAGGATTTGCTTCAAATGATTTACAAGGATAGTATAACACGGAAATCACCACATTTTAGAAAATCGCATATTTGATATTTTTTCTTATAGAAATTTCACATTTGCGATTTTTATAGAATTGACTCTTTCACTGATATAATATGGTTACTATTAGATAGGAGGATACAAAATGAAGAAACAAGTCTTAACATTATTGACAATCGTTGCTGATATTATTATCATTTCACCTTTTCTAACTAATCGATAAGCTCTTTGTATTGTTGGAAGCGTAATTCAAAAAGAGCGGTTAATTGTGGATTTTCTAATACTTGCAGAGATTGGAGATAGCTTTCAATCTCTTTTTGATTGCTCCCCTTAGTTTGAAGGAAAATGCTCATCTTCTTTAAAAACTGCCACAATAATTTCTCAAAAACATCGTATGGACGCAGTATACTCTCCAACTCGGCTTCAAAGATTGGGATGTAGGAGAAAAGCTTGCGCTCCATGAGTTCTGATATAATATTCAGAAATCCACTTTTCATATACAATCGATTGTGTACTAACTCTTTAAATTCCTTGGATTTTTCAAGTAAAGAGGTTGATAAAAAGATTAGATCTTGGTTGCTCAAGAAGGGCATGGTATTGCAAAAAATATAGAGTTCAAACCAGGTCCAAGACTCGATAGCATAGAGGTAAGTAGTTAAAAACTCGCTATCCTCCTCTTCTAGCGGATAGTTTTTATCTAAGGAATGGATGGCATCTTTGATTACAATAGCGTTTAAACGACGATAGGTCTGCGCCATCTGTTCTTGTTTGACTTCCTCCAACAGTTGCTCTAAACCCGCTATATCTTGATGGGCAAAACGATTTACAACCTTTCGACCGATTCGCATATGTGGGGATTCCTGATAGTTATTAAGCTTGTGTCCAAACTCATCGAAGGTCACATTTATCCCTTGGATAGCTAGTATCAGTTTATCTGCAGACAGCATAGACTGTCCCAGTTCAAACTTGGATAACTGGGATGCTGTCAGGCCCTCACAAGCCACATCTGACTGCTTGAGTTTTCTCGCCAAACGTAATTCCTTGTAAAATTCTCCCAATTCCATTCTCTCAATCATCTGACCACCTCCTAATTTTTACATATTATATCATATTATATCATCATTTTTACAGTTTTGTCAAAATATTCTGACATTTTCTGGAGTTAAAAAGCCAGCTTCAAGCTGACTCTTTATTCCATGATATCAAAGGCGAGACTCGGCTTAGCATTTAGATCCAAGCCTGCAAAGTTTTCTTTATTCCACTCGCTGACACTGGCATAGGCAATCATACCGGCATTGTCTCCACAAAGGCGCAGGGGTGGGATGATGACCTTGACATCTGTGATTTCAGCTGCTAGGCGTTCTCTGAGACCTTTATTGGCTGCCACGCCACCGGCTACGACTAGGGTTTTAACAGGGTATTTTTCTATGGCTTTCTTGGTTTTGGCCATAAGAATATCCATGACTGCTGCTTGGAAGGACGCTGACAGGTCTTCCTTGGACAAGCTTTCTCCCTTTTGCTCGGCATTGTGGTGAAGATTGATAAAGGCAGACTTCAAACCTGAGAATGAGAACTCCAGATTGTCTTCCTTAATCATAGCACGAGGAAAGTCATAAATATCCTGCCCCTGATGAGCTAGCTCATCAATCTCGCGACCTGCTGGATAGGTCAAGCCCATGACACGGCCGACCTTATCATAGGCCTCACCAACTGCATCATCCCGCGTTTCCCCAACAATCTTATAATCCCCAGCCTCAGAAACATAGACCAACTCTGTGTGCCCACCACTGACTAAGAGGGTTAACAAGGGAAACTCCAACGGCTCCACACTCTGAGCTGCCATGAGGTGCCCAGCCATGTGGTTAACGGGAATCAGCGGAAGTCCATGAGCCCAAGCAAAGGCCTTGGCAGCTGACAAACCAACTAGCAGTGCTCCGACCAATCCTGGTCCGTAGGTGACCGCAACAGCTGTTACATCCTCTTCGGTAATCCCTGCTTCTGCTAATGCCTCCTCGATGCAGGCTGTAATAACCTCGACATGGTGACGACTGGCCACTTCTGGCACTACGCCCCCAAAACGTTTGTGACTCTCAATTTGACTCGCAATGACATTGGACAAGAGCTCATCGTCATTTTTCAGTACGGCGACACTGGTCTCATCACAAGATGTCTCAAATGCTAAAATATATCTATCCTTCATCTACTTCTCTCTTCATGATGATGGCGTCCTCGACTGGGTCATGATAGTAAGCCTTTCGCTCAGCGATAATCGCCATCTTTTCTTTCTTGTAAAATGCTTGCGCTCGTTGGTTTGACTTTCTGACTTCAAGGAAAATCTCCTTGTCTACTGGCAATTGAGCAAACAAGGCTGACGCAATTTCCTGACCCTGATAGACTTTTTTGACAGCGATTTGTAGGACTTCTGCTTCAAAAAGATTCTCCTGAACGGCTAGAAAGCCAATCACTTCTGTCCCATCATAAGCCAGAGCGTACCAAGTCTGGTCTTGGGACAGGTCTGCTTGGATTTGCTCCAAAGTCCAAGGACTGACTGGGTAAACAGCTGCCATAACAGCATAGATAGCTTGAGCCAGGTCAGGCTGTCTTTGGATTCTTTTGATTTCTATCATAGGCGTTTAATGTAAGACTCGCCAGACTCGGTGTGGTTCTTGAGCCAGTTTTCCTCAGCCTCAACACGTTTGAGGTAATTTGGCACAAAGTCGTGCAAGGAGTCTGCTTCCTTATCCCAGGCCCAAAGAGCTAGATTAGCTGCATTTGGCAAGGTTTCTTGGTAGCTGGCTTGTGGTAGTTGTTCTTGGATTTGTTCCACAAAGGCTCCAACTTCTCCGACAAAGGTTACCTGTTCAGCATCCCTGACTTTTTCTAGCACTTCCGCAAAGGACAGGTGTGCTTCTGGCATGACAGGTTTGGCATTTTCATAAAATCCTGCATAAACATTGTTGCGACGCGCATCCATCAAGGGAACAAGTAAGCCTTCTTGTTGGCGTGGCACGAGAGCCAAGAGACTTGACATGCCAACTAACTCGATTTTTAGAGTATGAGCCAAGGTCTTGGCAGTTGCTACCGCGATTCGTAAGCCAGTATAACTACCTGGTCCTTCAGCTACCACGATTCGGTCCAAATCCTTGGGTGTCCAGTCCAAACTTGCCATCAAAAAATCGATGGCAGGCATGAGGGTAATACTGTGATTTTTCTTGATATTAATCGTCGTCTCAGCAAGAACCTGCTTGTCCTCTAAAATAGCGAGAGATAGAGCCTTGCTGGACGTATCAAAAGCTAATACTTTCATAACACATTCCTATCTTTTTGTCTGCTTACTATTATACTACAAAAGCCAGCGCATGGGAATTTTCTTTGTTTTGAAACAAAAGGATCCTACCACTTAGACAAAGAGGACAGTACAAAAATTCAAAAAAATTTTACATTTTTCCTATCTTTTCCGAATATATAAGTGAACAAGAAAAAAGGAGGAAAGTTCAATGACAAATTTTGACGTTCTTGACAATCAATTTTTATCGTTATCTGAAAACGAATTATCAGATATTGATGGTGGTCTCGCTCCCTTAGTTATCTTTGGAGTAGCAGTATCTTGGAAAGCTATTGCAGGTGGAACAGCACTTGTAGGTTCTGGTTTGGCAGCTGGTTATTTTTTAGGAGGTTAGTATGATTAAAGGTTTAGATAAGTATTGTGCAATTTCTAATAAAGAATTGCAAGGAATTAAGGGTGGTTTTGGCGTAGGTGTTGGTATAGCTTTATTTATGGCTGCTTACACTATCGGGAAAGATCTTCGTAAAAAATTTGGATCAGGCATATATGTTTCAACTCGATTTTCGATGCGAGAAATCAACATTGTAACAATAAAGATCTCATCTAAATATACAGAAATTCATCCCATCTATCAAGACGAGGTGGATTTTCTGTATATCTAGAGGAATAATTGACTTTAGGCATTTAAACCAAAGTAGAAAACGAGCCAGACAACATAGGTGACAAGGAGGAGAAAAATTGAATAAAGCGTCACAAAAGCAAGCTTCCAAAGGAATTTTGTTTTGCGGTGTTCCAGGTGCACAAACAGGGCATTCCCCCCATAGACACAAGCTACAAAGACTACAAACATCAATAGGCGAACCCCTACTGCAAATTCAAACAAACTAAACATTCTTAATCCTCCTTTTGGTATTCCCATTTTATATAGACTGTTGACAATGTTGGTCTATCAATGTTAAAATGTAATTCAACATTGGTAGGAAAATCAGGTTGAGTCGTTGACTCTTCGGGTTGCAGTGCTATCCCTGAAACTTTGGTTTCTAAAGAACTGAAATTGCGATTGAACAATTCGCCCCCAGTGTTAGATGGCTCTTGACTTCGGTCAAGGGCTTTTTGGTGCTTTTAAAGTTGATTCCTTCAGTAAGTTATAGTAAAATATAAATATTGAGAGGATAACGTAGGGCGACTGGTAACAGAGCGTTCAAAGGTACCAACTTCTGGTACGGGTGTGGGACTGCCTTCAGCTTTGAGCTGTAAAGACCCCTGACTACCATTGGTCCTCTCTTTTTGCTTACTCTTAGATTAAGGGCTTTTCTTTGCCTCTTTAGTAAACACTCCACTCCATGCTATTTCTACATCGTTATACTTATAGATTGACTTCTTAGCCTCATAGATGATAGAATTAAGTAAAAGCTGAGATCGAGTTTGATTTGGTGACAAGTCATTCAAAGGTTGCGATGCATTCGCTTCAGGTAGAGGTGCTGCCATCTGGACTGCTCCAGGAAAATCCCCGAGTTTTATCTCAGCCTTTTTGATTGCTCTCGAGATTTCTCAAGAGCTTTTTCTTTTTTCAAAGATATCATTCTGCCCCAACCATCTACTCCAACGATTAATGAAACTAGAACTGTATTCTTCCTTAAATCTACTATCTCTTTAGATTTCCCCTTTAATTATAACACCTAAGTGCTCTCCGACCAAATCCTACCTGTCTTTTTGTTCCTTCTTCCCCTCCTGACTTTCTCATTTTCCGTCTTTTACTAATCTTTCATTTTGTGGTATAATTGAAATAATTGTAACGAATCAAGGTCAATCTAGACACAAAATGGAATGAAATCAAGCAAATCTCTGCTAAAAGTTTGGAATAAGTTGACCTATAAATAGAAAGGAACTATATGATTTACAAAGTTTTTTATCAAGAAACAAAAGAACGTAGCCCACGTCGTGAAACAACACGCGCACTTTACCTAGACATCGATGCCAGCTCAGAACTTGAGGGCCGTATCGCTGCTCGCCAACTTGTCGAAGAATACCGCCCAGAGTACAACATCGAGTATATCGAACTCTTGTCTGACAAATTGCTAGATTACGAAAAAGAAACTGGCGTCTTCGAAATCACGGAGTTCTAATATGGCCTATACTCTTAAACCTGAAGAAGTCGGCGTTTTTGCCATCGGTGGTCTAGGAGAAATCGGGAAAAACACATACGGAATTGAATACCAAGACGAGATTATCATCGTCGATGCTGGGATTAAATTCCCAGAAGATGACTTGCTGGGTATCGACTATGTTATCCCCGACTACTCTTACATCGTAGACAATATTGACCGTGTCAAGGCTGTCTTGATCACACACGGGCACGAGGACCACATTGGTGGAATTCCCTTCCTGCTCAAGCAAGCAAATGTCCCTATCTACGCTGGACCTCTTGCCTTAGCTTTGATCCGTGGAAAACTCGAAGAACACGGCCTCTTGCGCAACGCCAAACTTTACGAAATCAACCACAACACTGAGTTGACCTTTAAAAATCTCAAGGCAACTTTCTTTAGAACAACTCACTCTATTCCAGAGCCTTTGGGGATTGTCATTCATACCCCTCAAGGAAAAATCGTCTGTACGGGTGACTTTAAGTTTGACTTTACTCCAGTTGGTGAACCTGCAGACTTGCACCGTATGGCAGCTCTTGGGGAAGAAGGCGTGCTCTGTCTCCTCTCTGACTCGACAAATGCAGAAGTGCCAACCTTTACCAACTCTGAAAAAGTCGTTGGCCAGTCCATCATGAAGATTATCCAAGGCATCGAAGGGCGTATCATCTTTGCATCCTTTGCCTCAAATATCTTCCGTCTCCAGCAAGCAACGGATGCCGCTGTTAAAACTGGACGCAAGATTGCGGTCTTTGGTCGCTCTATGGAAAAGGCCATTGTCAACGGTATCGAGCTTGGCTACATCAAAGCTCCTAAAGGAACCTTTATCGAGCCAAATGAAATCAAAGACTATCCTGCAGGCGAGATTTTAATCCTCTGTACAGGTAGTCAGGGCGAGCCGATGGCAGCCCTCTCTCGTATCGCTAACGGAACCCACCGTCAGGTGCAACTCCAACCCGGCGATACTGTTATCTTCTCTTCTAGCCCAATCCCTGGAAATACCACTAGCGTCAACAAATTGATTAACACTATTTCTGAAGCTGGTGTTGAAGTTATCCACGGTAAAGTGAACAATATCCATACATCTGGACACGGTGGTCAGCAAGAGCAAAAACTCATGCTCCGCTTGATTAAGCCAAAATACTTCATGCCTGTCCATGGTGAATACCGCATGCAAAAAGTCCACGCTGGACTAGCGGTGGATACGGGTGTCGAGAAGGACAATATCTTTATCATGAGCAATGGTGATGTGCTTGCCCTTACTGCTAACTCAGCTCGTATCGCAGGTCATTTCAACGCCCAAGACATCTATGTCGATGGAAATCGTATCGGTGAAATCGGTGCGGCTGTCCTCAAAGATCGTCGTGATCTATCTGAAGATGGTGTCGTTCTAGCAGTCGCAACTGTTGACTTCAAGTCACAGATGATTCTTTCTGGCCCAGATATCCTCAGCCGAGGCTTTGTCTACATGAGAGAATCTGGTGACTTGATTCGCCAAAGCCAGCGTATCCTCTTCAATGCTATTCGTATCGCACTGAAAAACAAGGATGCTAGCGTGCAATCTGTCAATGGTGCTATTGTCAACGCCATTCGTCCTTTCCTCTATGAAAATACAGAACGTGAACCGATTATCATCCCGATGATCCTCACACCAGATGAAGAAGAATAAACCAACAAAACAGCCCCGTCTTCGGAGCTGTTTTTCTCTATGCTTTCTTTTGAGATTGAAACTCAATAAAAATCGAAATCAGACTAGAAGGCTAGGCGAAAGCATAACTCAAGTTAGCTCCCATAGTTCGGGGAACTATGGGAGGTTGTAGATGAATCAAAACCAAGCTTTGAACTCATTCGTAAGAAGCCGACGACGTATCATTTTGATTTTTGAAGAGTTTTAGAAATACTACGATTTTTACCTTCCAGATACACCATCAAAATAGAAATATCTGCTGGGTTTACTCCCGAAATACGGCTGGCTTGGCCGATGGTTTCTGGATTGATAAGTTTGAACTTCTGACGGGCTTCTGTTGCAATGGAGTCAATATCATCCCAGTCAATATTGGCTGGAATGCGTTTTTCTTCCATGCGTTTCATCTTAGCAACCTGATCCATGGCCTTAGAAATATAGCCTTCGTACTTGATTTCTGTTTCAATCAATTCGATAATCTTGTCATCCAAATCCTCAGCAGCTGGCCCGATGAAGGCCACCACATCTTGGTAAGAAACTTCTGGTCGACGGAGAAATTCTTTGGCTGTCACTGCATCTGTCAATGGCTTGAAGCCCATCTCCTCAACCTTGGCATTGGTTTCCTTGACTGGCTTGAGTTTGATACTGTCTAGTCGCTTCATCTCATTGTCAAATTGATTTTTCTTGATTTCAAAACGAGCCCAGCGCTCATCATCCACAAGTCCAATCTCACGACCTATCTCTGTCAAACGCATATCAGCGTTGTCATGACGGAGTATGAGACGGTATTCAGCACGACTTGTCAAGAGACGGTAGGGTTCAATGGTCCCCTTGGTCACCAAGTCGTCAATCATCACCCCGATATAACCGTCACTGCGCTTCAAAATCAACTCAGGCTTGCCTTGGATTTTCAGAGCCGCATTGATACCAGCGATAATTCCTTGGCCAGCAGCTTCTTCGTAACCTGACGTTCCATTTGTCTGACCAGCTGTGAAAAGCCCTGAGATTTTCTTGGTTTCAAGTGTTGCACGCAACTGGTGTGGCAAGACCATGTCGTACTCAATGGCATAACCAGTACGCATCATCTCAGCATTTTCCAAACCTTTGATGGAATGAACCAGCTCACGCTGGACATCCTCAGGCAGACTGGTTGAAAGTCCCTGAACATAGACTTCCTCAGTGTCACGCCCTTCGGGTTCTAGAAAGAGTTGGTGGCGTTCCTTGTCCGCAAAGCGCACAATCTTGTCCTCAATCGACGGACAGTAACGAGGCCCCACTCCCTTGACCACACCTGTAAACATAGGCGCACGGTGGAGGTTGTTTTGGATAATCTCATGACTGATACCGTTGGTATAAGTCAACCAGCATGGCACTTGGTCCTTGACATAGTCCTCATCACGTGAAGTGTATGAGAAGTGATTAGGTGCCTCGTCTCCTGGCTGAATCTCTGTCACATCATAATTGATAGAGGAAGCCTTGACACGTGGAGGCGTTCCTGTCTTGAAACGACCGATTTCGAGTCCCAGTTCCTTGAGATTGTCAGCTAAGTTAATCGAAGCTAGGCTGTGGTTAGGACCTGACGAATACTTGAGGTCTCCGATGATGATTTCCCCACGGAGTGCAGTCCCTGTCGTCACGATAACAGCCTTGGCAGCATACTCTTGATGGGTAGCTGTACGCACACCGACAACCTTGTCATCTTCCACCAAAATCTCATCAATCATGGTTTGACGAAGGGTCAGATTCTCTTGATTTTCAACTGTCTTGCGCATCTCCTTAGAGTAAAGTTCCTTGTCAGCCTGCGCACGAAGGGCACGGACAGCAGGCCCTTTCCCTGTGTTGAGCATCTTCATCTGTATGTAAGTCTTGTCAATATTCTTGGCCATTTCCCCACCAAGGGCATCCACTTCACGCACGACAATCCCCTTGGCAGAACCACCGATCGAAGGGTTACAAGGCATGAAAGCCAGCATTTCGATATTGATGGTTGCAAGCAAGACCTTACAGCCCATACGGCTGGCAGCCAAGGAAGCCTCAACCCCAGCATGTCCCGCACCAATTACAACAATATCGTATTCTTCCGTAAAATTATAAGTCATTTCTTAACCTTTCAAAAATTTCTCGCAAATAAGGAACTAACTTCTCCTCCTCTAGAGCTTGATCCATAGTAACCCATTTAAAGTGTGTATGCTCTTCAGGATCTAATCTGATAATTGGCTTCTCCCCAACCCACTCTGCTTTATAAACTAAGCGAGTAAAGACCGTATCCTTAGAGGTATCCAGTTGACTATCTTCGTGAAGAAGTTTGAGCGAACTGCTATCTAGCCTAACTCCCGCTTCTTCAATGCATTCTCTAAGAGCTCCATCTCGCGGAAGTTCACCCTTTTCAACACTGCCACCAGGAATATCCCAGTAAGTCGGATAAACGTTGGGTTCTCCTCTTTTAATTTCCGAACGCTGAATGAGTAAGTAATCACCACCACTATGAACAAGTACATGGGCAATAAGCTTAACCATCATTTTCTCTCCTATTCCTCAAGATGAATGTGTCTTAGTTGGCCGTCCCAGTCTGGTAGAGTTGTTTTTAAAAAGGCTGGAACTAGCTGGATATTCTGGAGTTCATCCAAGTCAATCCACTCACAGGGCTGCCTTTTCTCATCTTCCTGCATGGTCAATGGGGCATCCTCAAGCAAGTCCACCAGATAATGAAACTCAATGTTGTGATAGGAAACACCGTCCTGTTCAAAACGATTTTCAACCACGAAAGCTAGCTGCCCAGCTTGAGCTTTGACACCTAGTTCTTCCTTCACTTCACGGACTACCGCGTCTTCCGTACTTTCATTGACTTGAATCGCACCGCCAATAGTGTAATACTTACCCTTATCTTTGGTAACTAGGAGCTTGCCATTTTGGAGAATCAAGGCTGTCGCTCGAACACCAAAAACCGTATTGTCCACTTTTGTCCGAAAGTCTTGTTGAGTCATTCTTGTCCTTTCCCTTAAAACGACACAAAAACAGTCAAAACTCTGAGAAGTGCAGGACAAAAAAGCCTGCAACATCCATGAGCTTTGACCATCATTTCTATTGCTTTTATTATTGTAGCAAATTGAGAAAATTTGTCAATCTAAATGTACTGACAAACTTGTCCATCGCGATAAGCATTATCAATCAAACCGCCACCTAGACACTCATCGCCATCGTAAAAGACAACTGCCTGTCCTGGTGTGATCGCGCGTTGTGGCTCTGCAAAGATGACCTCTGCCTTGTCTCCTTTGACATGTACTGTCACCTTAGAATCAGGCTGACGGTAGCGGAATTTAGCTGTACATTCTAGCGTAAATTCCTCTGGCATCTCACGAGTAAAGTGAACTTGACTGGCCTCTAGACTGGTTGACATAAGCGAATCATGGTAGAAACCTTGGCCGACATAGAGGATGTTCTTGCTTAGGTCTTTTCCAACAACGAACCACGGCGCATTGTCTCCTCCGTGTTGTCCACCGATACCGAGACCGCCACGCTGACCAATCGTATAATACATCAGACCTGCATGCTCACCCATATCGCGACCATCCACAGTCATCATGCGACCAGGCTGGGCTGGCAGGTAGTTACTGAGAAAGTTTTTAAAGTTCTTTTCTCCGATAAAGCAAATCCCTGTCGAGTCTTTCTTCTTAGCAGTCGCAAGACCTGCCTCTTCTGCTAGTCTGCGAACTTCAGGCTTTTCCAAATGCCCCAGTGGGAACATAGTTTTTTGGAGTTGTTCTTGCGAAAGTTGACTGAGGAAATAGGTCTGGTCCTTGCCATTGTCCACGCCACGAAGCATGTGAACGATGCCATCCTCATCACGCGCCACTCGAGCATAATGCCCAGTCGCTACATAGTCTGCACCCAAGGTCATAGCATAGTCCAAAAAGGCCTTGAACTTGATTTCCTTGTTACACATAACATCTGGATTTGGCGTGCGTCCCGCACGGTATTCCGCTAGGAAATACTCAAAAACGCGGTCCCAGTACTCTTTTTCAAAATTGACAGAGTAGTAAGGAATGCCGATCTGGTCTGCCACCGCAGCCACATCCTTGTAATCTTCGGTCGCCGTACAGACGCCGTTTTCATCTGTGTCATCCCAGTTCTTCATGAAGATACCGATCACATCGTAGCCCTGCTCCTTGAGCAAGAGAGCCGTCACCGACGAATCAACACCACCACTCATCCCCACAACAACACGTGTTTTAGAGTTATCACTCATGGTAAGTCTCCCATCTATTCGTTTATTCATACCCTCAAAATTCTATTTACTATGACTTTCAATAGAATTTCTTTGAGTATAGTCTTTTCGTTTGCTTTTAGGAGTAAAATGGTCTGGGAGACCATTTTAGCCTATCATCTTAAAATGAAAATATGATAGGCAACGAGTCGCAGGCATAACTCGAGTTAGGTAAGACGAGTTAACGACGTAATAAAAGATAAACGAAATGACTAGTTCACGATTGAAGGTCGTGTGTGCTTCAACGATTGAAGGTCGCTTGAGCAGTATTCATTATAACACGCTTGGTTGGAGAAGACAAGAAAGAGGCTGATAAATCATCTCAACCTCTCTTTCTTACTTTGTAAACGAATCAATTCTCCCTTTTAAGTTCTTTCTTCGCTTGTTCTATCTGGTGTTTCACTTGCTCAAAGCCGGTTCCTCCTAAGGAATTCCGTCTCTGAACAGCAGTCTCCGGACGCAAGTAGATATAAATATCCTCTTCAATCAAGGGGTGGTAGGTTTGCAACTCCTTCAAATCCCAATCTTGGATATTTTTACCATGCTTGATAGAGTCTAGAACCAGTTTTCCTACAATTTCATGCGCTTCTCTAAAAGGAAGACCTTTTTCTGCCAAATAATCTGCCAGTTCGGTCGCATTCGAAAAATCATTCTCTGTGGATTGCTGCATTTTGGCCTTATTAACCTGCATGCTCGATAGCATACCTGCCAACACATCCAGAGAATTCAAAATCGTTTCTACTGTATCAAACATGCCTTCCTTGTCCTCTTGCAAATCCTTATTATAGGCCAGAGGCAAAGACTTCATGACGGTCAATAGTCCAAGCAAGTTCCCGTAAACTCGGCCTGTCTTCCCTCGAATCAATTCCGCCATATCAGGATTTTTCTTCTGGGGCATGATAGACGAACCCGTTGAAAAGCTATCAGACAAGCTAATGTACTGATACTCAAAACTGCACCAATTGATGATTTCCTCACAAAAACGGCTCATATGCATCATCAAAATGCTGGCATTTGACAGAAATTCTAAGATGAAATCACAGTCACTCACTGCGTCCAAGGAATTGGTATAGGGTTGCTGAAAGCCCAATAAATCACTCGATAATTGACGATCGATTGGAAAAGTTGTCCCCGCTAAGGCAGCCGCACCTAGGGGAGATAGGTCCGTATGTTTCAAGTTAAATGCAAAGCGTTCGCTGTCCCTTTGAAACATATTGTAATAAGCCATGAGATGGTGGGCAAAACTAATCGGTTGGGCGTGCTGCAAATGGGTGTAGCCTGGCATGATGGTTTCCACATGTTTTTCAGCCAAATCCAGCAAAATACTGTTCAGATTCGCCAACTTATCCAAGACATGGCCAAGCTGCTCCTTTAGATATAAGTGCATATCCGTTGCGACTTGGTCATTCCGAGAACGAGCCGTGTGTAGTTTCCCAGCCAGAGGACCGATTTTCTCTGTCAGCAACACTTCCATATTCATATGAATATCTTCATTTGCAATATCAAAATGAAGCTCTCCTGCCTCTAAATCTCGCAACAAAGCTTTCAGACCATCTTGGATCTGCTCTGCCTCTTCCAAGCTTAAAATGCCAGTCTGTCCTAGCATTTGAACATGAGCTAAGGAACCCATCAAATCAAATTTTGCCAGCTGGTGGTCAAAGGAAATACTCGCACCGAACTGCTCTACCCAATCTTCCACAGTGCCTTCAAATCGACCACCCCATAATTTTGTATTTTTCGACATATCCTGTCGTCCCTTTCTATCGCGTCACTACTCAACATTTTTCTGAACTTCTGAATAAACCTTAGTCGGAAGCCCCCAAAGCTTGATAAATCCAACAGCCGCATCTTGGTCAAAAGTATCCGCACTGGTATAAGTCGCCAAATTTTCATCGTAAAGAGAATTTGGAGATTTCCGAGCCACTACCTGGGCGTTCCCCTTATAAAGTTTAACTTTTGCAGTTCCATTGACAACTTTCTGTGTCTCCTTGATATAGGCAATCAAAGCCTGAGTTGCTGGGCTAAACCACAAGGCATTATAGATGAGATTGGACAACTCATTTTCGATAATTGGTTTAAAATGAGTCACTTCTCTCACAAGAGTCAAGTCCTCAATCTCCTTATGAGCTGCCAATAAAGTCACAGCACCTGGGCACTCATAAATCTCTCTTGACTTAATACCGACTAGGCGATTTTCCACATGGTCAATACGACCAACACCGTGTTTACCCGCAATTTCATTGAGCTTTTGAATCAAAGCAGCCACTTTCATCTTCTCACCATTTAGTGAGATGGGCACCCCGCAGCTAAACTCAATGTCAATAAATTCTGGACTGTCTGGTGCCTCTTCTGGTGAAGATGTGATTCCAAATGCTTCTTCCGGCGCTTGGTTCCAAGGATTTTCCAAAACACCACATTCATTTGCACGTCCCCAAAGATTTTGATCGACAGAGTAAGGATTGTCAAGGTCAGCAGGAACTGGGACCCCATTTTCTTTGGCATATTGGATTTCTTCTTCACGAGACCATTTCCACTCACGAACAGGCGCAACTACCTTTAGATTGGGATCCAAAGCTGCAATAGAGACTTCAAACCGAACTTGGTCGTTTCCCTTGCCTGTACAACCATGGGCAATTGTGGTTGCCCCCGTCTGATGAGCTATTTCAACGAGTTTTTTTGAAATAAGAGGGCGACTCAGAGCAGATACCAAGGGATACTTCTGTTCGTAGTAGGCATGAGCCTGAAGAGCCACTAAAACATAGTCATTAGCAAATTCTTCCTTAACATCAATGACATAAGACTCAACAGCCCCAACCTTGAGAGCTTTATCATGGATGAACTCCAAGTCTTTTCCTTCACCCACATCCATACAAACAGCAATCACATCATAGTCTTTTTTTAACCATGTAATAGCAACTGATGTATCCAATCCACCTGAATAGGCTAAAATGACTTTTTCCTTACTCATTTCTCTTCCTTCTTTCTATTTTTCGATAGAGGCTTTAAAAGCATCGTCAATCAATTTGTCCAACTCCCCAGAATCCTTCAACTTCTGGATGGTTTTATCAACCGCATCTTTTAATTCTTTACTATCTTTTTTCATCGCAACAGCGTAGGAATCTTCTTTGTCATTGTCAAAATCAAACTCAGCGATGGCTAGGTCTGGATTATTCTCTACAAATCCTTTCGCCACTGGTTCCTCAAAGATAACCGCATCCAGTTGCCCTGATTTCAAATCTGTTATCAAATTTCCATTTTTAGGAAGTGAAACGAGAGAAGAATTCTGCAAGGTTTCTTTGGCTAAAGTTTCCTGGATAGAACCTTTCTGCGCTCCAACCTTTTTCTGAGCCAAATCCTTGACTGATTGGTAATTCGTTAATTCAGATTTTCTTACGATAACCTTATTTTTCGAAGTGTAGTAGGGAATTGAAAAATCGTAAACTTGACTTCTCTCCTCCGTTTTAGAAACACCTGATATGGCAAGATCGGCCTTTCCTGAATCAAGACTAGCCAGTACATTGTCAAAACTCATTGGAGAGAACTCCACTTCTACACCCAGTTCCTTTGCGATGGCTTTGGCGAGCTCAACATCTGAACCTACAATCTGATTTTTCCCATCGACCAATTTCTGGTATTCAAATGGAGCAAACTCTGGATTTAGGGCCACCACCAATTTTCCTTTAGCCTTAATGGCTTCAACACCTTGGGATTGAGTGTTACTACAAGCAAATAATAAGGGAAACATAAGCAAACCAAACATCGTCATCAACACCTTCTTCACTTTATTCATAGAAAAGCCTCCTTTTATTTTTATGCTTTATTGTTGTATAAATAATACTCTTCTCATCTTCGTTTGTCAAGCCAAAACTGAATTTTATTTCATTTTAAACAAAAAAACTTAGGGAAATTACATAAAAATGTTATCCCTAAGCGTATTTATGCTATTCATTTTTTTGGAAAAATATAATCACTCTATTAAATGTCAGACGACAGAGAGATAAACGAACTCCCTACATTCTCTTTCACAATTCAATAACTCGATGGCATTGTTGAGCCACATAGGCATCGTGGGTAACGATAATGACCGTTTTCCCTTCCTTGTTCATATCTAAGAGAAAGTTTAAAACCAAATCTCGATTTTCAGGATCTAGAGAACCGGTTGGTTCATCTGCTAAAAGGAGCTGACTGGGTTTTAAAATAGCTCTAGCAACTGCGATTCGCTGCTGCTCTCCTCCAGATAACTCTGAAACCTTTTGATGTAGAGTTGATGGCAACCCCACTCTCTCTAAAATTTTTTCTATCTTTTTGACTTTGTCTTTCTTGGACAATTTCACATACTTCAGAGCAAGCATGAGATTATACTCTACCGTTTCATTGTCAATCAGAGCAAAGTTTTGAAACAGATAAGAGATATGTTCGCGGATAATCGCTTGCGACTTAGCAGAATTGACAGGTACATTTTTCTGACCGAAAATTTCATAATGTCCACTATAATCACCATCTATCAAACCCAATAGATTTAATAAGGTTGACTTGCCACTACCACTCTTTCCAACTATCGCAACTAAATCCCCTTGGTTAATCTTTAGAGATAAGTTCTCCAAAATAACTTTTTTCCCAATGGTTTTCGTAACATTTTCCAACTTTATCATAAGATGTCCCCTTTCAATAACTGCGCTACATTTCGTTTTTCCATCTTAGAACCTAAGAAAAGTACAAACAGAATATCTAGGCATGTAAATCCTGCGAAAAGCAAGAGTGGAAAAAGAGCGTGGGCAAAGAATAACAAAACCATAAAAGGAAGGCTATAAACGGCTAATAGAAGACCCAGCAAGGAACGATACCGATCTATCAATTTCCAACCCATAAACTTCTTGGTAATAATATCTGTTCGCTTCAATAAGAAAGTTGTTACTAGTAAGAAGTAGGAAATCATCATGCTAAGGAGACCAAACAAAGCAAAGAGTAGGTTAAAATTCCGAACAGCATCTCGGTAAGAATCTACTTTCTCTTGTTGAATCGCTTGAATAGATGAAAATTTTAAATAATTCCCATCTGACAATTTCTCAACTAACGCTGTCACCTCTTTTTGATGTTGAACCGTATTTTCGATTTTAATGGGATTATTTAAGCCTGTTGTTGACAGGGAGGCTTTTTCATCCCACATCATATCAGAATCATTGACCAAGCTAATAATTGGATTGTAGAGATTTTCCTTTCGCTTATCACTATATGGAAAGAACGACCAATCACCTTCATAGTAAGCAATTTCGACGTCCATCTCCTCTATCGTTCGTTTTTGCTGCTCTTCATACTTCATCGAAAGATAGGCAATTAATTTCCCCAAGAGCTGATTTTTATCTTCTTCACCTTTTGTACTTGCTGGCATCAAAATAACTTTTTTAGTGCCGGTATCGGGTAGCTTGAATCCCTTGCTCTTTAGAAAATTGCGGTTAGCATAGTAAACAGTTAGCGTATCAGCCAGTTGATACTGCTGCACTTGTTCTGCAGTGGCAAAATTTTTGATAGGCAGGTTACTAGTTTGCACATAGCCCGCCTGCGTTTTTTCTACCAAATCCTGATAAAATCGATAGAAATAATCCACTGCTTGCCCTGAGCCTGCCAACTGCTCTTGCCACAGGGTATCATTGAGTTGGAAGGTTTCTAAGGTCAGATAATTTCCTTGACTGATCCACTGTCTCTGGTAATCCAACTCTTTGTTTTCTTGCTCCAAACTTTTTACCACCCCAATCAGTAAAACTGTCAGTAAAATGGTTGTTCCAATTTTCATCAAATAATTAAATATCAAACCCAATTTGAAAGATGAAAAACCTTTCAGCAGAGAGCTGATTGTCATTTTTTGGATTAAGAGGTAAGTCAACCAACTGATAAAGAGATAAAGTTGCAAAAGCAAAAAATGCGACAACCACAGCATAGGGAACAAATCTTTTGGCTTGTAATCAAGCAAGAGAAACACTCCTAGATTGATCACAAGCGCTCCACCTAGGAGGAGGTAAAGGTTGCCTTTTACAACATCAGCTAAAACAGCCCTATCTTGAAAACCAAGTAATTTTTGTACCCCAACTCTTTTCATTTCCATCATCGGCTGATACACTGTTACTAAGACAAGAAGCAAAATAGCCAAGACAAAAACAATGGCAGATAAGAGCAAATCTCGATTTATGACTTCCACTGCACTTTTGTAGGTTGGCTCTAGCAAGGTAGCCTGGTCGGTTTTGAAAAAATCGCTCCATTTCTTTACAATCCCATCCTTGTCCATCTCTTGTGTAGAAGTTATCGTATAGCGACCATTTAAACTACGAGATGTATCCTTGATATAGGTTTGAAAAGTCATAAGCTGAATAGGCCTGGCTTTTAGAAAGGTCGGAATCGTACCAAGTTTATTGGAAATTTCTTTATTACTGTAAACTCCCTCACCATCTGTGGTAAAATCAAGAGAAGAAATCCCAAACTCTTGGTAGGGGAAAGTATCTTTATCAAAAACACCAGACTTGATTACCTCATCACCACTGTCTGTTTTGATAATAGAGACTTTGTATTCCTTTGATACATCCTCAAAAAATCGAAGAACAGATCCTGCAGGTTCATTAATATCTTTCAAATACAAATCCAAAGAATCTACAGTCTTTCCCATTTCCCGAATCCGCACCACTTCTCGTGTGTAGTTTATATTAAAAACAAAAAAAGTGGTACACAAAAGCAGGAGTAACATACAGAAATTACTGATTTTTTTCATAAAGATACCTCCAATAAAGTTCTCCCTCTCCTAATAGGAGAGGGAAAATTCCACTTAAAATCCATAGAAATATTCTAATCCTGTTGGCGGAATCTTTGTGAGGGAAGCTTGAGCCCAAACCTAGGGAGCTTCACGCTCCTTAGAGATTCTACTACCATGTCGGACCGTTGCTGTATGAGATCGAGTAGAATGTAAATAATCAGAATATCCAAAAGTTCCTGTCCAACCTACTCCATAATTCCATTGACCACCATCAACCCATACTGCTAAAGCATTTGTAGTAGCAAGCAAACCGCATGCCATTACGGTTGCTACACCATTTTTTTCATATTTGCTTCATATTATACAGTATTTTCAGAAAAAAAGATAGAATTATTCATTTGTAAACATCGAAGTTCTGTTCTTTAAACAAGATTGATTATAACATTTTTTGAAGAATACAAGGGAGTCCCATATTGACTCCCTTGATTTGAAAAATATTTTAACTATTATCTTTATTCTTAAAACTAGAAATTGTAATATATTACCACATTCGTTTGATTTCTTCTCTATAAGCGACCTTATATCTCATTGCTGCATCATAGTAAAAATGGTAACAGTATTTGTAAAATTGATACCCTTTTCGATAGTATCTGTTTAGTTTTACATACATGCCCGGAGCTCCTTGTCCTAATAAGGCATCTAATATTGAACCAATACCAATCGCAGGGGTTAAATAAGGGATTAGAGCAGAAATAACACCTAGCAATACTGTACGACCTCTATTTTGAAAGTCAATATTATAAGTATGTGTATCAAGATAATACCAAGTAGTAGCTGATCTCGCCATAACAGGCTGTTCAGTTGACTGCTCTTCATCTTTACTTACTTGAACCATACTATCAAATTCATCTGAGGTTAGTTCTAAGACCCCATCAATAAAAACATTGTGTTCGTCATCAATATATACTTTTGACACCGTTCCATCTTCGTTTGTGATTGCTAGATTATGTGAATCTACAACACGAACATACGACGGATTGGATTGAAAATCAGACGTTGTCAAATTAGATTTGCTATTCATAGCAGATTCTAAAGCTAAAGCCGTTGGAGAGAATATATTAAGAAAAATTATGGTCAAAAGAAACAGAGAACATTTTTTCATTTTGCAAACCTACTTTCTTATAAAATATTTAATGACAACATAACTAATAGGGAATGTTAACAGTATCAAAAATATAATTTGAATCTTATAAATATCTGGTTGAAAAAATGAAATATAACAACCCGTCAACAACAATCCCATGAAAACGACACCAAAAATAAAATCAACTATATAGTCATTTTTATTTCTTTTCAAAAATATCACCTCCTAGCACTATACAAATCTAACACCAATTGGCTAATGATAGCACATTACGTCTCTATATGTCGTAAGCTCCCTCCTCTCTTGATTAAATAACTAGCGCATTATATTGGCCAATTCCACGGAAACTGTGAAGCTAAGGTGACCAAGAATGCAAAAAAGACCAAAAAGCGAAATACTTTTTTATCCATAATGTTTCTCCTATCTTTTTATAGCTATATTATAACTCTTTTTCTTAACGCCAAAGATTTTTGTTTGCTTTTTCACAAAATTATCTTAGATCTTTATTTTACTTTTTCTGTCTTTATGATACAATATTTTTAATCAATTTCTATTTTTTGTTAACTTTTTTCACAAATAAGGAGGAAATCATGCGCTACGATTTTGGAAATGTTTATAAAGAAATCCGTGAGTCAAAAGGTTTAACCCAAGAGGAGGTCTGTGAGGGTGTTCTCTCAAGAACCAGCCTATCAAAAATCGAAAGCGGGAAAACAACTCCTAAATATGAGAATATGGAGTTTCTTCTCCAGCAAATTAATATGACCTTTGAAGAGTTTGACTATATTTGCCATCTCTATCAACCTAGCCAACGAGCGGAAATCATACAAAACTACCTTAATATGAGCTCAATCCTAGGGACTAGTGAACTTATCAATTTATTTCAAAAATGTCAAGACTATCTCAAGACCCACCACGATCTCCCTATAAAAGAGATAAGAGATATGCTAAAAATTGTTATCTATATCCGCCAAAATGGGACTAAAAAACTGTCAATCGAAGTTAACAATACTGTAAAGAAGCTATGGAAGAAGATAGAAAAGCAGGACACTTGGTACGAGAATGACTTAAAAATCCTCAATACCATTCTCTTTACCTTTCCTATAGAACATATCCATCTCATCACTGGAAAAATCTTGCAACGCTTAGAAGTCTATAAAGACTATCAACATTTATATGACTTGCGAATGGCAATCCTACTCAACCTCTCTACCATTTACTTATACAATCAAGATAGAAATATGTGTAAACAAATATGCTACACTTTACTGGAGGATGCCAAGAACAAGAAAAGCTACGATAGGCTTGCTATCTGCTATGTCCGTATTGGGATTTGTACGCATGATTCTAAACTTATCCAAAAAGGATTCTCCCTTCTGGAACTAACCGATGAAACCTCCATGCTATCTCATCTCAAAAAAGAAGTAGAGACCTATCATCAACCAAAGGAAATATAAAAAAGTCGAGGGATTTCCTCGACTTTTACATATTTTTCTGTTAGCTAGTTCTTAATACCAACCGTTGTTAAGCCAGAAGTTCTTGGCAGCTGTCCATGAACCGTAACGTCCTGCAACGTAGGCATCTGCTACACGTTCTTGGTTTTCAGCTGAGTAGTCACCGTTCAAGTATGAATCTGTCAATTGGTAACGTCCGATGTATTGGCCGTTTGTAGCTGTGTAGCTACCACCTGATTCTTTTTGAGCGATCCATTCTTTGGCTTCTGCTTCAGAACCACTTACAGTAGATGTTGCTACAGTGTTGCTTTCTGCTGCTGGTGCTTCATAAGTTGTAGTTGCAGCTGGAGCTTCTTCAACTGTTTCTGTAGCTACTGGAGCTGTTTCTTCCGTTGTTGCTGCTGGAGCTGCAGTAGAAGCTGTTCCTTCGATGACCAAAACTTGGTCAACATAGATAAGGTGAATATCTTTGATGTTGTTTTTTGCTGCTAATTTTTCAGCAGTCGTGTTGTACTTCTCAGCGATTTCTGAAAGAGTATCACCTGATTTAACAGTGTAAGTTACAGTTTCTTGCGCAGAGGCAAGAGCCGGGGCAAAGAAAGCAAGCAAAGCTGCTACTCCTGCGATAGTTGTTTTGATTTTTTTAGTTGTTAATGACATATCTAAAAATTCTCCTTCCATTGAATATATCTATGATACCTTTTAAATGTTACCGTTGTTTAACGGTTATATGTAGAAATATTACAAAAATGTTTTATATTTACCGTTTTAAGGAGGTTTTTGTCACAAAAGACCTTATTTTATACCATCTTTAATCATTTTGAGCTTTTGATAAGGGAAACAAGCGCAGAGGTCCATTCTTTGATATAATAGTTATAAGAATCTTTATAAGGGGAAACAGATGCAATCACTTCGTTTTCAATCTGTCTTTGATATTATCGGACCAGTCATGATTGGCCCATCAAGTAGCCACACAGCTGGAGCTGTTCGTATCGGAAAAATTGTCTCTTCCATCTTTGACGATACGCCAACAGAAGTTGAATTCCAATTATTTAATTCATTTGCCAAGACCTACCGTGGTCAT
This sequence comes from Streptococcus oralis, assembly GCF_023109315.1. Taxonomy (GTDB): domain Bacteria; phylum Bacillota; class Bacilli; order Lactobacillales; family Streptococcaceae; genus Streptococcus; species Streptococcus oralis_BS. The sequence goes on along the minus strand of NZ_JALDUF010000004.1, from coordinate 95,755 downwards.
GGAACTGACCTTGCTCTCGTCGCTGGTATTTTAGGTATGGATACGGACAATCCCGATATTCCAAATAGCCTTGAGATTGCCCATAAACGCGGTATCAAGATTGTCTGGACCATTCAGAAAGACAGCAATGCCCCTCATCCTAATACCACTAAAATTACTGTGAAGAATGAACACAAATCCATCAGTGTGACAGGAATTTCCATTGGTGGGGGAAATATCCAAGTTACGGAGCTTAACGGCTTTGCTGTCTCTCTCAACATGAACACACCAACCATTATCATCGTGCATCAGGATGTCCCAGGTATGATTGCCCATGTTACTGAAGCCCTCTCTCGTTTCGATATCAACATCGCTCAGATGAATGTGACTAGGGAAAAAGCTGGAGAAAAAGCCATTATGATTATCGAAGTCGATAGTCGAAGTTGCGAAGAGGCGATTGAAGAAATTCGAAAAATCCCTCATCTCCACAATGTCAATTTCTTTAAGTAGGAGGAAACATGTTTTATTCTATCAAAGAATTGGTCGAGCAGGCGGATCTAGACTTCCAAGGAAATGTCGCAGAACTCATGATTGCGACCGAATATCAACTAACCGGTCGAGAACGTTCAGAAGTTCTCCTCCTCATGGAACGCAATCTAGAAGTCATGAAAGCCTCTGTCGAGCTCGGTCTCAGTGAAAACAAATCCCGTAGTGGCCTAACGGGTGGAGATGCGGCCAAACTAGACCGCCATCTCAAAAGTGGCAAGGCCTTGTCGGACTTTACCATCCTATCAGCCGCCCGAAATGCCATCGCGGTCAATGAACACAATGCGAAGATGGGCTTGGTCTGCGCTACTCCAACCGCAGGGAGTGCTGGTTGTTTGCCAGCCGTTCTCACTGCTGCTATCCAAAAACTAGACCTTAGTCACAAAGAACAGCTGGATTTCCTCTTTGCTGCTGGTGCCTTTGGACTAGTCATCGCAAACAACGCTTCTATCTCAGGTGCTGAAGGTGGCTGCCAGGCCGAGGTTGGCTCTGCCTCTGCCATGAGTGCCGCAGCCTTGACCTTGGCTGCAGGTGGGACCCCCTATCAGGCTAGCCAAGCCATCGCCTTTGTCATTAAAAATATGCTGGGCCTCATCTGCGATCCCGTCGCTGGTCTGGTTGAGGTTCCATGTGTCAAACGAAATGCCATGGGAGCCAGCTTTGCCTTTATCGCGGCAGACATGGCCTTGGCAGGTATCGAGTCTAAAATCCCTGTTGACGAAGTCATCGATGCCATGTACCAAGTCGGATCTAGTCTTCCAACTGCCTTTCGTGAAACGGCCGAGGGTGGACTCGCCGCCACACCTACTGGTCGCCGCCTACAAAAAGAAATCTTCGGAGAATAAGCTTATCTATATCTATTAGGAGAAACTATGCCCTCTATCTCAGCAATCTTTTTTGATCTGGACGGAACCCTGGTTGACAGTTCCATCGGGATCCACAATGCCTTTACCCATACCTTTAAAGAGCTAGGAGTTCCAAGCCCTGATGCCAAAACCATTCGTGGTTTTATGGGACCGCCACTTGAAAGTAGTTTTGCAACATGCCTTCCCAAGGAACAAATCTCAGAGGCTGTGCAGATATACCGTTCTTACTACAAGAAAAAAGGGATCCACGAAGCCCAACTCTTCCCCCGAATAACGGAATTACTCCAAGAACTTTCACAAAACTACCCTCTCTACATCACTACAACAAAGAATACTCCTACTGCTCATGATATGACTAAAAATCTGGGAATCCATCATTTCTTTGATGGCATTTACGGCTCTAGTCCGGAAACACCACACAAGGCGGATGTCATCCGTTTTGCCTTGCAAACGCATCAACTCCCTGCAGACCAAGTCCTTATCATCGGAGATACCAAGTTTGATATGATTGGAGCCCAAGAAACTAGCATCAAAAAGTTCGCTGTTACTTGGGGATTTGGAGAAGAGGCTGATTTGCTCAGCTATCAACCTGACTGGATTGCCCGTACCATTGACGATATCATTAAGCAACTATAAATAGTACAACGATTTGAAATTACAGAGTAAAAAGGCCAAGGTCCTGTACAAACAGAACCTTGGCCTTTTATTTATAATTAGTTGGGCGATCTTACTCAACGTGGGTTGTCTCATTTGCAAAGGAAATAATCGCTTCTTTGAGCTCATCTCCACTGAGTGAACGGAATTCTTCAATCTTTTGATCGATGGCTTCTAGAGGCATGACGTTAACCTTACCAACGAAAATCTTATCCATGACTTGGTTATCAACCAATTCGGTCGAAACCAAGAGTTCTTCGTAAAGTTTTTCGCCTGGACGAATACCGACTTCAACGATTGGAATTTCACTTTCTGTGTGCCCGCTTAGAAGGACCATTTTCTTAGCCAAGTCGTAGATCTTAACGGGTTTGCCCATATCAAGGATAAAGACTTCTCCGTCCTTGGCATAAGCCCCAGCATGGATGACCAGACGGCTAGCCTCTGGAATGGTCATGAAGTAACGTGTCATACGGAAGTCTGTCACCGTTACAGGACCGCCTTCAGCAATCTGACGTTCAAAGACAGGAATCACACTACCACGGCTACCAAGAACATTCCCAAAACGAACTGCACAGTAGGTTGATTTACTACGTTGGTTAAAGCCAGTGACAATCAACTCTGCCACGCGCTTAGTCGCACCCATAACATTCGGTGGATTCACCGCCTTGTCAGTCGAAATCATGACCATCTTAGGCACCTTGGCTGCATCAACAGCCTTGGCAACATTATAGGTCCCGAGGATATTGTTCTTGAAGGCTTCTTTTGGATTGCGCTCCATCATTGGAACATGTTTGTGTGCTGCAGCATGGTAGATGATAGCTGGTTTGTACTGTTCAAACACTTGTAAAAGACGATCATAATCCTGAATATCTGCAATGACAGGAACATAATCAATCCCTTGGAATTTACGAATCAACTCATGATAAATAAGGTAGATTGAATTTTCACCATGTCCAAGCAAGACGATACGCTCTGGGTTGAAGCGGCTAATCTGGCGACAAATTTCCGAACCAATCGAACCACCAGCTCCTGTCACCAAGATGGTCTTGCCTGTAATCTCAGTACCCAGACGTGATTCGTCAAGGCGAATTTCCTGACGGCCCAAAAGGTCCGTGATATCAATTTTTTGGAAACCACTACCCGATTGATGTAAACCTTGAACAACCGTCTCAACTTTAGGCATCTTGTAACATTTGACACCTAGTTTATTACACATCTGCAAGATACGTTCATACTCTGATGGATCAAGCGAAGGGATTGCTACGATAACACGCTCGATTTGGTGACGTTTGGCCAATTCAGGTAGATTATCATAAGAGCCCAAAACTGGGATTCCACCTAGTTTTTGTCCCTTTTTCTTTTCATCGTTATCCAAAATCCCCACTATCTCAAGCTCGCTAGTTGGATGTTGGTAGCTGTTCATAAAGAGGGCGCCACCATCACCAGCACCGATCAAGAAGGTACGGCGATGCTCTCCATCTCCACTACCTTGCTTGCGCTTAGAATAAATCAGCTGCCAAGTGATACGAGGAAGCAAGATGAGGAAGGTACTCAACAAAATGAAGAGTACGATGAAACGGATAGAAAACAATGGAAGAAAGGCATAGCAGATTCCATAAGAAAGAACACTGCTGAGCATCACTCCGAAAAAGATTTTCATGAAATCCGTAATCTTGCTATAACGACTGATACTAGCATTTAGCCCCCAAAATGCAATCATGATTTGATAGAGAAGGAAGGCTAAAAGAGTGTAAATCACATAGTCCACAGGCGCAGGATTTATAAGGCCATAAAACAAGATATAAGATACGATGATGGAAACCACCATACTCAGAATATCGAATATCCCCCAAAACACTTGTTTTTGCTGTTTATTTAAAATTTCAACCAGATCAATCACGTAATCTGTTAGTTTTTTATTCATAGGAATTTACTCCCCCTTAAAAGAGTCAAATGATACTATTGTTATGATAACCCGAATCGTTCAATCTATCAGGTCTTACTTGCTCTTTCTTAAAAGTTTGACAAAGATAAACTGACGTACAAAACCTGGACAAAGTGCAACAATTGCCTGAATGAACATACTTTTAGCATATTCTATGTAAGAAATTTGCCCTCGCTCAAGCATCCGTTGGCGAGCTTGACGGTAGAATTTAAGGTAACGCAAGCCACCTCGACGCTCAAACATCCCTGCACCGACACGAACCTTACACAAGATTTGATCTAGGTTGCCAGTCTTGGCACCTGACGTAATCATATTGAGCCAAAGGAGATCATCCTCCATGTAAAGCCCGTCTTCGTAGTTGCCCGCCTTGAGGACCATGTCCTTTTTGAACATGACTGTCATATGGTTAAAGGCGCTTCTCATTCTCTGATAAGCCACAATGTCTGCGTGCTGAGTTGGAACACGACGATAAGACACAATCTCATCTGGATTGTCAATGAACTCTGCAATCTGCCCACCTAAGAGATCGAGATCTTCTTTCTCCATTAGCTGAAGCTGTTTCTCAAAACGATCCGGAACGGCTAAATCGTCCGTATCCATCCGTGCAATAATGTCATACTGACACTGTAAAACACCGTATCGAAGAGCCAAGCCTAAACCTTGATTTTGCTCTAAGGGGCACCGTTTCACTGGAATGTCTGACTGAGCTTCCACTTCATCTAGCACCTGATAGAGCTCTGGCGTGAGGGGCCCATCCTCAACAAGAACAAGTTCACTCGGTTTCAAGGTTTGATTTTGAACACTTTTGATAGCATCTCTCAAAAACGTCGGGCTTTCCTTTACATAAACCGACATCAAGACGCTGATTTTTTGCTTTTCAGGCACCGTTTTTCTCCAATATATAGATTTCCTTCCACTATTTTATCACAAATTTTCTCACTTTCCTATTTTTATATCAAATCAAGGAAAATTCTAGTAAAGAAATGTATCTCCTTTCACTCTATTCTCGCTTAAATCAATCGAACTTTCTTAGCTGTCATTACTTGACATTATATAGAAAAAACCTTAAAATAAGCTGTTATTAAAATCATCTATTCGAGGTTTTTATGAAAAAACAATCGCTCTTTTTTGTTCTAGGAATTGTCTTAATCGGGACTGTTTTACGCTCTCCTTTCACTGCTCTTCCAACCATTTTAGGAGATATCGCTCAAGGATTAGGAGTGGAGGTTAGTTCTCTTGGGATTTTAACCAGTCTCCCTCTCTTGATGTTTGCTCTTTTCTCGGCTTTTGCGAGCCTCTTGGCACAAAAAATCGGTTTGGAACACCTCTTCACTTACTGTCTCCTCCTCTTAACTGTTGGCTCTGCCATTCGGATTTTCAATCTTCCCCTTCTCTATCTAGGAACTCTGATCATCGGAGCGAGCATTGCTATTTTCAATGTACTCCTCCCAAGTATGATCCAGGCAAATCAGCCTCAAAAGATTAGTTTCCTAACAACTCTCTATGTCACTGCCATGGGGGTTTCAACGGCCATCGCTTCTTATCTTTCGGTCCCTATCACCCAAGCTAGTTCTTGGAAGGGCCTCATCCTCGTTCTCAGCCTTCTATGTCTGGTCACTCTGCTAGTCTGGTTGCCAAATCATCGCCACAACCACCACCTAGAAAGCCAAAAAGAAAAGCAAGTCAAAGAAAATATTCTAAAAAGTAAAGATGTCTGGGCTATCATTATCTTTGGCGGGCTTCAGTCCTTGCTCTTTTATACAAGTATGACCTGGTTGCCAACTATGGCTATTAGTGCTGGTCTTTCTAATAGCGATGCGGCTCTTCTGGCTTCTATCTTCTCGCTGATCAGCATTCCTTTTTCAATGACTGTTCCAAGTCTGACAACTCATCTGTCAGACGGCCACCGTCGAATCATGCTAACAATTATCTCTATCGCTGGGATGACAGGAATTGCCATGCTCTTGTATCCAAGTAGCAGTTTCCTCTACTGGTTAGTCGTCCACCTCTTGATTGGAACGGCCTGTAGTGCTCTCTTTCCTTATCTCATGGTTTGCTTCTCACTTAAGACCAGCTCGCCTGAAAAGACTGCGCAACTCTCAGGCCTGGCGCAAACAGGGGGCTACATCTTGGCGGCCTTTGGTCCTACCTTGTTTGGTTATAGCTTTGACCTTTTCCAATCTTGGATTCCAGCTGTCCTTGCCCTTCTAGCCATCGATATCATCATGACCATCTCACTCTTTATGGTGGATCGGGCGGATAAAATCCTCTAAACTTCTAGTTTTTACTAGGAGTTTTTTATATATAAAATTTTTACACATATTTCTTGACAGGGCTTTCAACTTGAGATACAATATATTTGAAAAGAGTATATATAAAATTTTTATATAATATAAAGGAGGTTTCCCATGTACTTCCCAACATCCTCTGCCTTGATTGAGTTTCTCATCTTGGCTGTACTGGAGCAGGGGGATTCTTATGGTTATGAGATTAGCCAGACCATTAAACTCATCGCCAATATAAAAGAATCTACGCTCTATCCCATTCTCAAAAAATTGGAAGCCAGTGGCTTTCTAACCACCTACTCTAGAGAGTTTCAGGGGCGTATGCGCAAATACTACTCCTTGACCAATCGGGGCGTAGAGCAGCTCGTTACTCTAAAGGAAGAGTGGACGCTCTATACCGACACCGTCAACGGCATCATAGAAGGGAGTATCCGCCATGACAAGAACTGACTATCTGACTCAGTTAGAAACCTATCTCCATAAACTACCTGAAGCTGACCGCATCGAAGCCATGGACTACTTTAAGGAACTATTTGACGATGCAGGTTCAGAGGGCGAAGAGGAACTCATCGCCAGTCTAGGAACACCAAAAGAAGCAGCTCATGATATCCTCTCTGATCTTCTCGATAAAAAAGTCAATGAGGCACCTGCTCAAAAGAATGATCGCCAACTGCTACACATTGCCCTCCTGGCCCTGCTAGTAGCTCCTATCGGAATTCCGGTCGGGATCGGCATCCTCATGGCCATCATCGGTATTTTTATCGCGGCTGCCTCCGTCATTCTAGCCTTCTTTACTGTCTCTGTGACAGGTATCCTACTGGGCGGACTCTTTATCGTAGAGAGCTTTAGTGTCCTAGTCGAAGCCAAATCTGCCTTTATCTTGATTTTCGGGGCCGGTTTGCTTGCTATCGGTGCTTCTTCTCTTGTTCTACTGGGCATCTCCTATGTAGCTCGTTTCTTTGGCCTTCTGGTTGTCCGCTTGGTGCAATGGATTCTTAAAAAAGGAAAGAGAGGTGACAGACATGCGTAAATTGACGAAAGGATTTCTCATTTTTGGTGTGGTTACCACAATCCTTGGTTTTATCATGATCATTGTAGGCGCCCAGTCCAATGGTATTCAAAGTTTGCTTGCCATGTCAAAAGACCCCGTCTATGACAATCGTATCGAAGAAGTAACCTTTGGAAGCGAAGTGGAAAAACTTGATTTGACCCTTGAAGAACACAGCCTAACCATCACAGAATCTGTAGATGACAAGATTCACATCACCTATCATCCGTCAGCGTCTGGCCGTCACGATCTGACTACTGGCATGAGTGACAAAACACTGAGCGTCACTGACAAACAAGCCTCCCAACATCGTTTTCTTGGTTCAGGAATCGAAGGCCTACTTCGTATTGCTAGCAGTTATTCTAGTCGTTTTGACGAAGTCATACTCTCCCTCCCTAAAGGAAGAAGACTACAAGCTATCACCGTCTCAGCCAATCGTGGACAAACTAATATTCGCCAAGCCAATCTTGAAAATGCGACAATCAAAACAAAAGGCTACCTCTTAAGACTAATAGAAAGTTCTATCAAGAACAGCACACTAACGACACCTCATATCATCAATATCTTTGATACCGAATTGACAGATAGTCAGGTCAAAACGGAGGAGGGGCACATCTATGCTGAGAATATTAAGGTCCACGGCAAGGTAGAGCTAGACTCTCATAACGACTTAAGACTCTTTCTTTCTAAGACAGAATTCGATCGTATCAATCTAGACATTTCTTCTCAGCACGGAGGTATTTATCGTAAAGCACAAAGAGAACATCCTAAACAAAAAGAGAATGAACTTGCCAACCCCTACAAGACAGACAAAGCAGATGTCAAGGACCTGCTCATTGCAAAAGCCAACCAGGATATCTACCTACCCAAGGAAGAAGAATACTCTGCTCCACCTAGAAACCATTGACAAAAACGCTTTCATCTGCTAGTCTAAAGATAGAAAATGACCATAAAAAGGAGGTTCCACCATGACACAAGAATGGTTTGAAAGTGCCGATCTTGAGAAGAAATCACCTCAGACGAAATCGGAAAACCAGCCCAACGAGCCTGAGACTTCAGAAACTGTGGAAACTGAACCACAAGCAAGCGAAGAAACACCTGTCTCACCTAAAGAGTTGGAAACGCATGAGGAGGAAGCTCCCGAAATGATTGAGGAAACCCAAACCGAGGAAGAGGGAGAAGGGAAAGCTGAAGAGGAACACAAGCAAGAAAACTCTGCAAAAGAAAAAAGCATCCTCAGCAAGGCTTTAGAAAGTCCTTATATCCCAGATATTGATCCTCGTAAAACTGCCCGATTCAAAGAAGAAATCGCACTGTTTTGGACTTGGCTGCTGGATGCTATCCAAGAACCAACTGCTAGCAAGACTACGGACCAAAAGCATCGTTACAGTGTCTTTGGCCTGCTCACCCTGCTGTCCTCGTTCAACCTTTTCTTTAGTATCTATCATATCAAGCGCCTCTACTATGGCTATATGATTTCTATGGCTAATAGCTCTCCTAACCAGCTCCCACCTTTAGATCTCTTTGCTGGACTTTCTATCTTGGTCACTAGCGCTCTATTTTACTTTTCCATCATTTTGGGAGGCTTTACTGTCCGACGTGTACTGGACCAGGAGAGCGACTTCACTTTTCAAGAAGCTTTCGATCGTTACAGCAGACTCTTTGCTATCCCGCTTGTCCTAACAGCTCTAGCAAGTTTCTTTGCACTCTTTGGTGGCTTACGATTTGCTGGGATCCTCACTCTTCTAAGCATGGCCATCTTTGCCCTTGGCAATCTCTTTGTGATTAGCAAGCCAAGTAAGACCAGTAGCCTCGACCCATTTTATCGTTTCCTGCTAGCTGTCTTACTTGATGCTGCTATTCTCTTACCCTTCTTCATTGCAGAGCTCGCGCTGACAGTGGACTACCTTCGCATCCTGACATTCTTTTAACCAAAATCCCTGACATTTATTAATGACAGGGATTTTTATGCTTACTCTTTTTTGAACAGTGTCTACTTGATGGTTACCAATCCTTCAAAATCTTGTCCTAGGATGGCTTGTACTTCTAGTTGATTAGCATCTAGTTGGTGGTAAAATGCTTTTGGTAGCAATTCTAAAAATCTTGCATAATCCAAGCGAGCGATAGCTTCATAGTCTTCTGGTTTAGAGCCATTACCAGAAATCTTCACTAGGTCAATCTCCCAAACAAGCTCCTTGCCTGCCAGCTGCTCGGTATAAGGAGCTGGTACAAAGGGTTCCTTTGGCAAAATCGTCTTGACTCCCTGGGCTAGGTGATAGATACCGTGCACCTTACCTTGGGCGTCTGGGTAAAATTTCACACTGGCAAGGTAGGCATCAGATCCTTGAACCTTCTTGACCAACTCTTCAAAACGTGCCAATCCATCCTCAGCCAAAAAGCTCTCGAGGTATTCCTTGTTGAGATAGATAGGCGACAAGAGTCCTTGGCAATATACTAAACGAACCGCCTTATCCGCTAGATAATTCTTGACTGTTTGTCGGAAATAAGCTTCAAAGTCAAAGCCTTCTAGCCCTTCTACCGCTTTCCCCAACTTACTCGATAGGGCCTGGAGGAGAGCTTCTACAATCTCCCAGTCTGCTCTAGTAAGGAAGTCTGGAATCACCACTTGATAACCTTTTCGGCTATCCGCATAGTTGACCTTGAAGAGAAATTGCGACTGACCTACAATCCCACACTCGATATACTCGAGACGATTGAGGGGTTGACGGAGATAGACCGTATCATAACTGTGTGACTCCAAGCCCTCTACCAAGGCTAAGATGGACTTGGCAGTCAAAACCTCCTGTTGTCCTAGAATGCTTTCTTTATTTGGGATAAAAAATGTTTTCGCCATAACTGGCCTCCTTTGAAATCGTTTACATACAGTATAACCTATTTTCCTGAAAGATACAGAAACAAATTTTAGATTTTTAGATAAAAAGCATAGAAAAACAGCCCCTGAAGGCTGTTTGCTTTATACTGTAGCGACCTGATCCAAGCTTTCACCGATAGCGGCTAGGCGCTCGATTACTTCTGCTTGTGTCAATTCATTTTCTGAAACATAGCGGTTACGTGGGTGAACACGGCACTCGTGTGAGCATCCACGAAGGTACTTGTCTTCATTTTCTTCTGATGTTAGGATACGACGGTTACAGAAGGGATTTCCACAGTTGACATAGCGTTCACATGGTGTTCCATCAAACCAGTCTTTCCCTACGATGGTTGGGTTAACATGGTTGACATCGACTGCGATACGCTCGTCAAAGACGTACATTTTCCCATCCCAAAGTTCACCTTGAACTTCTGGGTCTTTACCGTAAGTTGCGATTCCTCCGTGCAATTGGCCAACATCTTTGTAGCCTTCACGAACCATCCAACCTGAGAATTTCTCACAGCGAACGCCACCTGTACAGTAAACTACGACACGTTTGTCCATGAATTTTTCCTTGTTGTCGCGGACCCATTGTGGCAACTCACGGAAGTTGCGGATGTCTGGGCGGATAGCTCCACGGAAATGTCCTAGGTCGTACTCATAATCGTTACGTGTGTCAAGGACCACTGTATCTTCGTCCAGAAGTGCTTCTTTGAACTCTTTTGGAGACAAGTAAGCACCCGTCGTTTCAAGTGGGTTAATGTCGTTGTCAAAGTCGTTGTCTTCTAAACCAAGGTGGACAATTTCTTTCTTGTAGCGAACAAACATCTTCTTAAAAGCTTGTTCACTTTCTTCGTCAATCTTGAACCAGAGGTCTTCCATGCCTGGGAGACTGTGAACGTAGTCCATATATTTTTGAGTTGTTTCGTAGTCACCTGAAACGGTTCCGTTGATTCCCTCGTCAGCGACTAGGATACGGCCTTTAAGGCCGATTGATTTACAGAAAGCCAAGTGGTCTGCCGCAAATTGCTCTGCGTTTTCAATTGGAGTATAGAGGTAGTAAAGTAAGACACGAATATCTTTTGCCATAAGATTTGTTCTCTTTTCTATTCTTAAATTTTCAGAATTTTTCATTCAACTATTCTAGTATACCCACTTGAGAAAACGAATGCAATTTATTTGACCGGAAATTATATAGAGAGACCTGCCACTGCACTTCATCAGTAACCATACCGAATAACAGATAATTCTCTCAATTTTTTGATCTGCTCGTCTTGACTTTCTGACAAACTTAGCTTGTTTTCAATCAATACACGCGAAAGGGCAACATTCATTTGGCTCAATATAAATGGAACAGAGGTCCCGTCGTCCCTTAGTCGTCTTTTATAAATCACTAACTGATTTTTCAAGGGAGTAAGTTGAGGCTCATCCTTTATATCTTCCAGTAGATGATCAATGATAGTCATGGCTTCACAACGTCTTTCACTTCCTCCAGCAAACCATTTTAATGGTGTCATACTCATTTCCCTCCTGAAATTCGCTTATAAATTGAACACTATAATTCCTAACTCGCGCCAGTATTTTACCCAAACACCCTATGTAAAAAAGTCAGCAAAAATGGTAAGGTCGCTACAATATTATTGATCACATGCACCGCATAGGAAGGATAAATGCTCTTGGTATAGCGAGTCAAACCAGCAAAGATGATTCCAAATGTTGCAAAGACAAAGATATCTAACAGACTAGGCAGGCTTGAAAAATGAGGGAGAGCAAATAAAATAGAAGGAAGGAGCAAATCAAGACCAAATCTTGAATGTTTAAAGAAGGCGTGTTGAAGTAATCCTCTATAGAGCAACTCTTCCATCAGTGGCACCAGAAAGAACAGGGATATGTAGATACCCAATTCGGCAAAATTAGTCTCACTAAAACCAATCAGTAGAGCCCAACCTTCCGCAGTTGACTGAACATATCTAGCTGTCTGAATATTAAAAGATATATGAACTACCGCTACTAGGACTGCCAGGATTGAATACCAGAACCATTTTTTTCTTGGAATGCGAAAGAGATAACCATGGCCTGTCTTAACCAGAATCCAAATCATGACTCCGCTAAATAGCAAACTCAAGATATTTCGAATCCAGAAGAAATTTCCTACCTGAGAAGAAAATTGCCAATAGTTTTGGACAATAAGCGTCAGCTGAGAAAGGCCAAATACGAAAAATAGGTAGGAGAAGACAGCACTCATTTTGAAAAGAAGGCGATATTTTTTCATAATAAATCCCCTATAGATGTATGTGTATCACATCGCATAAACCCTCAGAACCACTGTTTTCATTTTTACATCCTAAAAATCACTACCTCCCCTAGAGAACTAAGGAAGGCAGTGATCACATTTTTAGGAATTAGGAATGAATACACGAAATCAATCGTTCTTATGATTTTTTGTTTTTCAAGAATTCGTCGTATTGTTTTTGCATTTCGTTCAATACTTTTTCATAGGCACCTTCAGATTTCAATTTTTCCATCAATTCTGGAATAGCTTTATCTGGGTCTACAGTACCAGTGTTGATAGCTGTATCGAATTGTTGCATTGTGTTAGAAATTGCTGAGATTTCAGATTTCACATTGTCAGTGTTAAAGATGAATCCAAGTGCTGGAGATTCTTTAGCTTCTGCCAATTGTTTCTTAGAATCTTCGATTTGTTGGTCTGTAACGTTTTCGTTGATGTAAAGAATCCAGTTGTTACCAGTGTTCCATCCACCCATGTGAGTATTTCCTTTGTAGCCATCAAGGACGCGTACACGGTTTTCTTTACCTTCAATTTTTTCCCAGTTCTTGCCTTCTGGACCATAAACAAGACCGTTCAAGAGTTCTGGGTTCGTGTTCAAGAGGTTCAACACTTCCATTGATTTTTCTTTGTTCTTAGAGTTGTTTGAGATAACAAAGTTGGCAACTTGTGTTGTTTGGTTTTTCTTGATAAAGTTAGTGATTGGTTTGATTTGGATGTCTTTGTTCGCAACACGTGAAAGCAAGCTGTTACCGTAGTCAGCTGGTCCTACTGTTTCTTCACGAACGAACCAAGTATCTTGTTGAAGGTCAAATGAAGTGTCGCTTGTTGCTACGTCTTTTGGAATGTATCCTTCTTCATAGAATTTGTGAAGAGTCTTCAAGTGTTCTTTGAAACGAGGCACTTCGTAACGGTTTACGATCTTAGTAGTGTCTCCTTCAAGGTCGATAACAAATGGAAGTCCGTTTGGTACTGGGTAGTCAAAGTTATCAGATGGGATAAAGTTCTTCGTAACTGCAAATGGTACTACATCTGGAGCTTTTTCTTTGATTTGTTTCAAGACTGGTTCAAGTGTTTCGTATGAAGTGACACCTGAAATATCGATACCGTATTTAGCAAGAAGTGTTCCGTTGAAGGCGAAGTTTTGAGATGATGCAACGTTAGCTGCAACTGGTACTGCATAGATCTTACCGTTTACAGTGTTCCCTTTGATGTAAGCTGGGTCAAGTGCTTTGTAAAGCTCTGCTCCTTCCTTCTTGTACAAATCAGTCAAGTCAGCATAAGCACCTTTTTGAGCATTTACGACATAGTTAGATGCAAATGCGATATCATAGTTTTCACCAGATGATGTGATAACAGACATTTTCTTATCATAGTCACCCCATCCAAGGTATTGGATATCCAATTTAGCACCGACTTTTTCTTCGATGATTTTGTTTGCATTTTCTAGCAATTCATCCAAGTTGTCTGGTTTGTCACCGATTTGGTACATTTTGATTACAGGTTTTTCACCTGAAGTAGTATCTGCAGCTTTTTTGTTGTTACCTGTAAGGTTCCCACAAGCAGCGAGACCAGCAGCCAAAGCGACTACGCTAGCAGATGCAAAAGCATATTTTTTCCAGTTTTTCATGATAAAAACTCCTTTTTTTGTTTTTAAACTTATAAACGATTTAATGATTTTTACTTCAATCACTAAGATGAAGTTGGGAAGAGAGAAACGGTGTTTCTCAGCAAGTGCTATTCTTTCACACCACCGATCGTCAAACCTTTAACAAAGTAGCGTTGGAAGAATGGATACAGAATCGCGATTGGAAGGGTTGCAACAACAACCATGGCCATACGACCTGTTTCTTTCGGTAGAGCAACTCCCAGTTGGCCAGATAGGCCGACTGCTTTTGCAATGTAGTCCATATTTTGTTGGATTTGCATAAGCAAATATTGCAATGGATACAAGTTGTCACTCTTGATGTAAAGAAGGGCGTTGAACCAGTCGTTCCAGAAACCAAGAGCTGTCAAAAGCGTGATGGTTGCGATACCTGGAAGTGACAATGGCAAACAAATCTGGAAGAAGATCCGAGCTTCACTGGCACCATCGATACGAGCAGATTCGAGAATGGCTTCTGGAATGGTCTTCTTGAAGAAGGAACGCATCAAGATGATGTTAAATGGTGAGAGAAGCATTGGAACAATCAAGGCCCAAACGGTATCACCAAGTTGGAGCAAACGAGTCACCACGATATAGCCTGGCACCAAACCAGCATTGAACAACATACTAAGAAGGGCAAAGATAGTAAAGAATCTGCGATACTTAAAGGTTGTCCGTGAAATGGCGTAGGCATAAGTGGTTGTAATGAAGACGTTGGTCACTGTTCCGACTACTGTCACAAAGACTGAGATAAAGAGCGCTTGGAGGATCTTATCTTTAAACTGAGCCAAGAACTCAAAACCATCTAATCCAAACTGTGATGGGAAAAAGCTATATCCATACTGGAGGATGCTCTTTTCATCTGTCACCGAAATGATGATAACGAAGATAAAGGGCAAGATACAAGAAAGAGCGATCAAACCAGAGATGATACTAAAGAAGATATCTGCTTTCTTGCTGAAGGAGTGAATGCCGACATTATCGATTTTTTCTTTTTTAATTTTCTTTTCTGCCATATTCTCCTCCTTTCTAGAACAAAGCTGAGTTTGGATCGACTCGTCTTGCAAGCAAGTTTGATAGGATAACCAGAATCAAACCGACTACGGATTGGTAGAGACCGGCTGCTGAAGCCATACCGATATCTGCTGTCTGAGTCAAACCATTAAATACATATACGTCCAAAACGTTGGTTACATTGTAAAGCTGACCAGCATTGTGTGGGATTTGATAGAAGAGACCGAAGTCTGCGCGGAAGATATTTCCGACTGCAAGGATGGTCAAGACAGTTACAAGTGGAGTCAACTGAGGAATGGTTACGTTGCGAATACGTTGCCACTTGCTAGCCCCATCCACTGTTGCTGCTTCGTAGTAGGTTGGGTCAATTCCCATGATCGTCGCATAGTACATGACACTGCTATATCCAAAGCCTTTCCAGATACCTAGGAAAAGGAGAAGATATGGCCAAATGCCTAAGTCAGCGTAGAAGTTGACTTCCTTCATGCCAATGGATGTTAGGAAATGGTTGAAAACCCCTTTGTCAATGTTTAGGAAGGCATCTGTAAAGAAACTGATGATAACCCATGACAGGAAGTAAGGGAACAACATAGACGTTTGGAAAATCTTAACCATTCTCTTAGAGCGGAGCTCGCTGAGGATAATGGCAATCCCCACTGATACAATCAAACCGATAAAGATAAAGCCGAGATTGTAGAGAACGGTATTTCGAGTGATGATAAAGGCATCTTTTGAACTAAACAAGAATCTGAAATTATCTAACCCGACCCATTTACTATTCACAATACTATCTATGAAACCATTACTGGTCATATGGTAGTCTTTAAAGGCGACCACATTCCCAAATACTGGAATGTAAAAGAATAGAATCAACCAGAGTGCCCCTGGTAAAACCATCAAGAGAAAGATCCAGTTATCTCTTAAGGTCTTTGAAAACTTTTTCATAATTTCCTCCCTTTTTATTCCTAAAAACTGATTTCATCGAATTTTTAGGTTTGATAACGATTACATTATTAGTATACTCCTATTTGAAGATCAGTTTAAACTACTAATTATAGAAAAAACTCCACAAATTATTTTATGTGGAGAAGTTTTTTATATAAGAAGGATGTTTCACGAGAAACACTCTGCATACGATAAGTGTATTTCCGCTTTACTGATTGAAAACTTGTTCCAATACTGGATGATGAAACACAACAAAATGAACCTGAGCATTTATGATAGCCCCTGATTCGTTTTTCTCAATCTCCGGCTGTCCTTCGGTGTGTAAAAGAGCAGGATTACCATCCTTGTAGCCAAAGAGAATCACCTCTGTCTCTGCTTCATTCACATAGCAAGCTAGGATATCAAACCTCCCAGAACCAGAACCAGCAATATAGCCATACCATTTAAAAGTATAATTCATCCCATCCACTTGCCCAAATTGCATTATCTGGTCTGGCACTGCTAGTCCATAGTAGTGACCATATGTTGCTAAGTTAGTTGACTTAAATCTTTCACCTTTACTATCCGAATAGGATTCCATGGCTGTTTTTATCTTGTCTATTAAAGAACTATTATCTGTATCTGGCTCGCTCTCTGTAGTTACACTTGTTTTTAATAGAAATTCCTTAAAACGTCGCGCTAAGTCTGTATTCTCAGTCTCTTCAAAATTTGCAGTAGGGATAGTTTCCAGTGTCTTATCGGTATACAAGACCTGTGCTTGCCCATCCTTCAGTGTAAATAGGTAGAAATGTTTGTCCTGATTGTCATAGTAGGCATCCAAAACCAAGTAATCATAGGCATTGTCACTCGATACTCCAAAAACATTCCATTTGACACTTTTCTGAGAGACAGTTGTTGTTTCTAATTTTTTGATGAGGTCATTCTTTTCATCAAAGTTTGTATGCTCTAGTCTATGATAGGACTGCCCCATAGAAGAAGCCCAGCTTGCAAACTCTTTCTCCCACTTTTCAGTATTGTATTGAATTAGCTTCTGAAAATCCAAGTAATTCTTCATAATCAAGGCTTGATCAGTCGGATTAGATAACTGGAGTTCTTCCATAGCTGTAACCGTAGCAGCCATAGGTGATTGGCCGGGTGTATCCTTATGATTTTTTTCATGCGAAAAAGCCTTTTGATAGGAATCTGCTAAATAGTGAAAATAGTTAGTTGTTTCCTTGGTTTGTTGCTCCCTTGGTATTGACGGACTAGTTGCTCCATCCTCTGTCGTTTTATGACAGGCAGATAAGACTAGCATGCTAGTAGCCAGGACTAGTAGTAGCCTTTTCATGGTCAGACCTCCAAACTATCTCTGTAGCTTCATTATATCACTTCCAAGTCATTTTTTTCTATTGTACCCCCTGCTCTCAGAGATAACTCCGAAAAGAAAATGGGGGTAATAGTCAGTTCAAAATATCTTATATAGACGGCTTAGAGATAGTTTCAAGAACAGCTACTCCGTCTCTCTTAAACAAATAATATCTTGATTGACTTTTGCTTTATTTAGTGTTACTTTCAATATGAAATGGGTATTCAGTTAGAATGAGAAAGGAAAAAACTGTGCTCATCAAACTGGTTCATAAATGTCGACACTCATAATAAAATATAGCACTTTGATTCGTCTGACATAGTAACGTCTGAATATCAAAATGATGGAGGGAGTTGAAACAAATGAGAACCGTAATCGTTTCATTTATCATATTGCCAATCCTGACTAGAGGAATCCTATTACAGATTTTTCTCTCCAAAAAAGAAAGTAAGTGGCTGGGTTTCATACTGCCAGGCATAACTTATTGCTTTTCTTTATTGACAATCTTCTCTCTGGCCTTGACTAACAACATAACCTGGTGGGAGATTTTCTGTCTGATTTCCTTAACTTTTTTGCTTGCAAATATCCCTACCTTTATTCTTTTGGCAATTTACTTCGCTTGTCGAAAACATTATTGAAACAATGATTATACCGGATTTGGGACAGGAGGTTGAACACGAAACAATTGATTAAGACGCCTTTTATGCCCTCGTGCTATTGTTGGGGATTAAGTAGGATTATAGGGGAAGAGATGGGCTACAGCCTGCTTTATTTTTACCTTTTGGCTCCTAGTGTCGAATTGTCATGTGGCTTTTCTGCTGGTAAAAAAGGAGGTATCAATGGTTCCTCCCATTAACAGGGATTTTTAACTGGTTTATTCCATTTTTCCTGTTTGGTGGACGGTTTATTACAGCAGAATGAATTTCACTCACACTTATTGCAGCAGTTACAGCTATTCTCGATCTTTTAGCGGAGGCCTTTTCAGTAAAAAATACCGAATTAGTGCAAGATTTAAAATAAAAAGGAGGTGGCATCACTAAATGATGCCGCCTCTTTTCTGTTTTAGTGAACAGACTTTGTATTTTCTTTGCCTAAGTCTCATTCTGTAAAACAAGGAAAAAGCCCCACAAGTCAACTAACTGAGGTTGCCTGCGGGGCTCATTTTTCCACTAAATCATTCATCTTTAAACTATTTCTAGTATTTCTTCAATGAAAGACCTGACTTTTTACAACTTATAAAAAGTTATTCGTCCTCTTTTTTCTGACGTCCTGCCAAACCAAGAACTGATAGAAGCAAGCCTAGACCTGTCAGCGTCACAAGGCTTGAACCAACCTGAGATTCACCTGTTCGTGGGAGAGTATGTGCTGGGTGTTCTGGTGTGAACGGTGTCGTTGGTGCCCCTGGTTTAACTGGAGTATCAGGAGTATTAGGGACTTCTGGTGCTACTGGAACCGTAGTATAATGAACATCTTTAACAATGTTTTCTTGGGTAACAACTTCTGATGGAACAATCGCAACATCCACAGTGTAACCTGGAATCACTGGTGATGGAACTGCATCGTAGTTTGCCTTGTCGCTTCTCCAATCCGTCGTGCTCACAACAGAGCCAGTTACCTTGTCTGTCGTTACGGTACGTGTCCAAGTCGCTGTTTGTACCTTGTCTGCTGGGGTTTGACCACCGGCACCATGGTAGCGAACAGTCATGCTTACTTGTTTGGTTTCCTCAACTGAAACAGTTTTGTGTTTCAAGCGAATTACCACGTTTTGGTCTACGCTACTGTCGGTATCAAACTGAGCTGGCAATTCATCCTTGGAAACCACTTCGTAACCCTGTGCCAAATAACTTGCAATCACAGTGTCGTATTTCGTTTGAGCAGCAGCTGGAAGAGAAGTACCTGACTCACCGTTTGTCAATTCAACTTGATTTTCCAGAGTCTGACCGGTTGTCTCATCTACAACTGTGTAGGTAACCTTTTGGGTTTGAGCTGTATTCTGAGCAGTATAATGAACGTCTTTAACAATGTTTTCTTGGGTAACTGCTTCTGATGGAACGGTCGCAATATCCACTGTGTAACCTGGAATCACTGGCGATGGCACAGCATCATAGTTGGCTTTGTCACTTGTCCAATCTGTGGTGTTCACAACAGAGCCAGTCACCTTGTCTGTCGTCACGGTACGAGTCCAAGTCGCTATTTGTACTTGGTCAGCTGGTGTTTGGCTACCTGCACCATGGTATCGAACGGTCATGCTTACTGCCTTATTTTCTTGGCTAGAGCTTGTACCATGTTTCACATGAACCACTACATTTTGGTCATAACCACTATCGAGGTCAAACTTAGCTGGGAGCTGGTCTTTCGAAACCAATTCATAACCTTGGGCTAGGTAAGCATCCACGATTGAATCATACTTCGCTTCTGTACCATTTGGAAGAGGAGTATCAGAGTTCCCACTTGTAAGCTCTTGCTTATCTTCCAAAGTGGTATTAGTTGTATCGTCAATAATAGTATAGGTTACTTTTTGCTTGTCGGCCTTGTATTTAACAGTAACATTGATATCAGCCTGATCAGCAGTTACGTTTTCTGCGTCAACTTTAGCCTTATCTGGTGTATAGCCATCCACAACTGGAGAAACTACTTCTGGGAAGGTTCCGACCGACGGAGTCCAAGCACCTTGCGTAGTCGTTTTAGTCACTTCATCTGTTTTCACTTCTCTAGAGAAAGTCAAGGTCGATTTCTTCTCTGGAGCAGCTGGTGTGTTATCTTCTTCGTAGACGTAGTTAATCGTTTGCGTTACAGTATTGGTTTCTGTAGAAGTTGACACTTTGTGTTTCACGTGAACAACCACATTTTGATCGTGGTTACTATCAAGGTCGAACTTGGCTGGGAGCTGGTCTTTCGAAACCAATTCATAACCTTGGGCTAGGTAAGCGTCCACGATTGAATCATACTTCGCTTCTGTACCATTTGGAAGAGGGGTATCAGAGTTCCCACTTGTAAGCTCTTGTTTATCTTCCAAAGTGGTATTAGTTGTATCATCAATAATTGTATAGGTTACTTTTTGCTTGTCAGCCTTGTATTTAACCGTAACCTTGATGTCAGCCTGATCAGCAGTTACGGTTTCTGCGTCAACTTTAGCCTTATCTGGTGTGTAGCCATCAACAGTTGGAGAAACTACCTCTGGGAAGGTGCCAGTAGATGGTGCCCAAGCCCCCGGTGTAACATCCTTCGTCACTTCATCTGTTTTCACTTCTCTAGTGAAAGTCAAACTAGCTTTCTTCTCCGGAGCTGCAGGTGTATTATCATCCTCGTAGACGTAGTTAATCGTTTGCGTTACAGTCTTGGTTTCTGTAGAAGTTGACACTTTGTGTTTCAAGCGAATGACCACGTTTTGGTCCACGCTGCTGTCGGTGTCAAATTGGGCTGGCAATTCATCCTTAGAAGTCACTTCGTAACCTTGTGTTAAGTAGCCTGCGACTACGGTGTCGTATTTCGTTTGTGCTGCAGCTGGAAGAGCAGCACCAGACTCGCCTGTTGTCAATTCAACTTGATTTTCCAGAGTCTGACCTGTTGTCTCATCTACAACTGTGTAAGTAACTTTTTGCGTTTGGATTGTGTAATATACATCCTTAACAATATTCTCTTGAGTAACGGTTTCTGCTGGAACCGTTGCAATATCCACGCTATAACCAGGAATCATTGGAGACGGAACAGCATCATAGTTTACTTTGTCGCTTGTCCAAGGTGTTGTTGAAACCTCTGTGCCTGTGATCTTATCTTTTGTTACGGTACGAGTCCAAATCGCTGTTTGCACCTTATCTGCTGGTGTTTGTCCGCCAGCACCGTGGTAACGAACAGTCAAGTTTACATCCTTGCTTTCTTGGATATCAGTTGTACCATGCTTCAAGTGAACAACCACATTTTGATCGTGGCTACTGTCAAGGTCGAACTTAGCTGGAAGCTGGTCTTTAGAAACCAATTCATAACCTTGAGCTAGATAAGCATTCACCATTAAATCATATTTTTCTCGGGCACTGTCTGGAAGAGGAGTATCAGAGCCTCCGCTGGTAAGTACTTCCTTATCTTTCAGCGTTTTTTGGGCAGTGTCGTCAATGATGGTATAGGTTACTTTTTGCTTATCTGCTTTATAGGTAACCGTTTCTTCAATATCTGCGCTATCTCCCGTAATCTGTTCAACGGCTGCTACAGTTGCCTTATCTGGTGTATAACCATCAATCTTTGGAGAAACTACCTCTGGGAAGGTTCCGGTAGACGGGAACCAAGGACCCTTATAGACAATCTTATTAGTCACCAGATCCTTGTTGTTAATCCGATAGAACTTCAAAGTCTGAACCTTCGTATCCGCTGCCTCTGTGTTATCTTCATAAACATACTTGATGGTCTCTGTGACTGTCTTTGTTTCTTGAACTGCAGCTCCCTTATGATGTAGATGAACTTCAAAGGTTTGAAGATTTTCATTATAGGTTACACCAGTTGCTGGATAATTATCTGAAACGAGTCCATAATTTCGATCAGTATACGTCTTAATGGTTTCAGCTGTTCGATAAGGATCAGTCTGCCCATAAAAACCATTCAAATCCTTCGTTTCAAGCGTTTCCCCTGTTGTGTCATCAATGTAAGTGACCTTTGCACTAGCTGGATTAGCCGTATAAACGACTGTCTTTTCGATATCGGCACTGTTAGCCGTAATATTGTCAACTGCTGGAACCTCCGCTAAATCTGGAGTGTAACCTTTGATTGTTGGTGATGTTACGGCCGCAAAACTTGTTCCATTTTCTGCTGTCCAATCACCAGTTGTAACATTTGTAACAAGGTCAGTTGTTGCTGTTCTGGTGAATTTTAAGCTACTAGTGCGGTCTGGAGCTGCTGGTGCACCGCCCTCGTATGTATAATGGATAGTTTCCTTAACCGTCTTTTCTTCTGCTACTGAAGTCTTTTTGTGTTTCAAATGAACTTCAAAGGTTTGAAGATTTTCATTATAGGTTACACCATTTGTTGGATAATTGTCTGAAACAAGTTCATAATTTTTATCGGTATACGTCTTAATGGTTTCAGCTGTTCTATATGGATCAGTCTGCCCATAAAAACCATTCAAATCCTTCGTTTCAAGAACTTTTCCTCCGTTAGTATCATCGTCAATATACGTAACTTTGGCACTAGATTTTTTGGCTGAATAGACATAATAAAATTCTTGGTCGTTGCTAGTGAATGGAATTTGTTTAGTAGTCTTTAACTGTGTACCATACGACGCGATTGCCGTATCAGCTGTTACAAGTGTATAGCCTGTAATTGTTTTTGGATTAGCGTTATAATCAGGGGTTGGAGTGGCAGTTCCTCCTGCTGGATAACCATATTTATAGTCCTGAGTTTCAATTTCCTTGCCGTTTGTATCGACATAGTGTATTGTGATCTTCTTCTGACCCACAGCACGCGCAACGGATGGGGTTGTTGTGGCAGAAATCGTTTCTTCTTTAAGCTTAGTTACATTACCATTGTCATCAACGTTATAACTATAACTTCTTGACTCATTCGTTATAGTATTCTTAATTGAGGAATCTGCAAAAGTAATTCGTGTTGAATGTCCAGTTCCTTGAATGACACTAGCATCCTTTAAAATAGCACTAACTTTTTTATTGACTTCTTCTGTTCTGTTGATTTCCTGATATTGATCGCCCATTTGAGCATAGTCGTCAGTTGGCCAAATATCATGATAGGTAGTAGCACCATTTCCTGTCATTTTTCCTAAATTAATAGCAACTGTGTAGGTCCCATCTCCATTATCAATAACAACCGAAGAGTTTTTACCCGCTTGTTTTAATGCTTTAAGAATAGTATCATTTGTTGAATTTGCAGGTAGATTTATTAACTTATTATCTGGATCTGAATTGATGCTAATAGAAGTTGAAGTATCTCCTTTAACAAGATATTTTCCATCCTCACTAATTGCTAAAGTAGAAGTATATCTTTTAAGGTCTGGTTTGATACTAACAATTTTTGACCCATTACCTGGTTTTATACGATGGACAGAAATGATATCACCATTTGGAATTCCTGTTTGTCCAGGGTTGATACCATCGCTTGACAATAAATTATTATAATAATTTGCATCCCCAGTTGAAGTGCCTATTTTTATTGAATTTGCTCTATCGCTACTTGCACTATTATAAACAGCAAAAGGCGCCTGTGCTTTCTCAAATGTTCTTGGTGTTGGTTTAAAAGTAAACTTATTGCCATTTATTTCTAAAATAATATTTTCATAACTTGATTTTGCTGTAAATTTCCCAATAGTCGCTGCTTTTTGAGTAACGGATACTGTCTTTTCCGTATTTTGAGGCATATCTTGGAAGCTTTGATCTAAGGTAATTTCATAGGCCATATTATTTGGATCTGAGTGGACAAATTTAATTGTTCCAACACCCTCGATACGCTCTGATGTTCCAGAACCAAGGTTTGAATAGTAAGCACCGTAGGCATTATTTCCCAATTTGACCGGAATACGGAGAACATCACCTTTTTTCAGCGTCCCATCTTGTGTGATTTTAAAGTCCATTTGAACCTTGTCAAAGGAAACTTCTTGAGCAGGCAAAGACATTGTATCACCTGAACGCATAACAGTTCCACCTTTGGTCGTAACCGTTACTGAAAAGTTCGTGATTTGAGTTGGGTTTTGTTGCAGACTTCTGCGCGTACGTACCGGAGCAGTTGAACGAGGAGTAGCTGTTGTTTGCCCATCAGTAGACTTTTCAGCCGGCTTAGACTCAACAGGTGCTGGATTTTCTTTTGCGACTGCCGTCGAGTTTGAAGGAGCTACGGGTTTTTTGTCTGCTCCTTCCACTTCAGGGGCAGTTTTTGAAACTGACACTTTCTTTTCTGCTTGTTCAACAGTTGGTGCTGGACTAGTAGCTTTTTCTGTTTCCTTAACTCCTGTGGCTGAAGATACTTTCTCTGACTCCACCACTGCTGATTGATCACTATTATTTTCTGATTTCACATCAGTTGTCGAGCTAGTCTCTACTAGACTGCTCAGATTGTTGTTTTCATCTGCTTGTACAGTTGGTGTGCCAAGCGCTACTCCATATACCGCCAAGCTAGCGATTGCAATCGAAACAAGTCCAACATTTTTCTTTCTTAGAGAAAATTTTTCATGTCTTCCCTTGTAAATTTTAAAACTCTTCACTTTCTATATTCCTTTCTAAGTTTGACATATGATTATTTTATTAGAGATGGACTTTTACAACCTCTACGCATAGGAAACTTCTGCTCTATATTATACATTTTACTCCTTGATAATTCAACTGATGCAGTTAAAATCTACCCACCTAATTTAATAAAAATCTTGATTCATATAGCTTTTAAGCATATGTATTGCTGAATATGTTATTCTATCAAACATCCCCCACTTCCTATATTTTATCTATTTTTGAATATTATATTTAAGCAAAAACATCTTCTTTTTATACAGAAGATGTTTGTCAATATTCTACTCCTAAGTCGTATAAATCGTCGAAGCTGTCGCAATGGTGTGCCACTGATTGGCTGTAGTTGCTGCGAAGTCCCTGTCTGCGTAGAAGTCAGTAAATGGTAAGATTTCCACTTCTAACTCGTCGATGCGGTCAATCTGTCCTGCCAGATAAGCCTCGATGCGGCTTTCTGCGCGTTTGATGCGTTGCAAGAGTCCACCCATACGGATATCGACCGTATCCAAGCCAAAGACCTTGTTTTCTTTCAGCCATTGGTGGCTAAAGAGGGCATGGAAGTGTTCGATTTGGCTTCTGAGTTCTGGTAATTCTTGTCTCGAGATTTCTTCCAGACTTTCTTTATCACCCGCTTGGTAGGCCTGACGAATGCGTCGTCCCACATCCACTTTACTGCTTAAAATCTGGTTCAACTGGGCCTGAGTTTCAAAGAGATAAGCATAATTTCCTGCTTTTTCTTTGATTTCAGCAAGCGTCTCAGCTGCCTGAGCAAAGTGTGGCCCGTCCTGTTCAGGTGTCATGTGCTGGTCAAGAATCGGGCAAAGAACATCCTGATAAAAGACATAGCGGTTGGGATTGATGCCACTGAGATTGTCTGGTAGATCTGGCAAGAGGTTAGCTAGGTCAATCTGCATAAAGTCCTCAACTGATAGACCCGTATTGGTCTTGAAGTGTGCAGACAAACGGTCTAGGTCATTGCGGTAGCTGAGTTCTGCCCAGATTTGCAAGCTTGGCAGGATAGAAAATTGAGCTGTCTCACCACCATTGTCCCCCCAACCCGTTACAATCACTTCTTTGATGTCATTAGCACGACAGGCTTTGTTGGCTTCAATAGCGATGAGACGGCTGAAATGGTTGTTGGGTGTGAAACCAATCCACTTCCAAGCTCCACCTGCAAAGACAAGGTCATGACTAATCTTGTGATGATTGCGGAAGTTACGGTTGTATTTTTCCTCACTATCCTGATAATAATCCCAGTAAACCAAGGTCACACGGTCTTTGAGACGGTCTAGGTAGACACGAGTTTCCTCTGGAATCTCCACGTCACGGTCGTACTGGCCATCCGCTGACATGAGTTTAAAGAACATATCACTCCACATCTGGCAGTGGAAACCATACTTGTCTGCAATATCCAATACGCGCTCCAAGTGTTGACACATGAGAAGACTACGATCTACAACGCCGTTCAAGATAAGGTAGCGTCCTAAGCCAACCAAATGGGCCTCGTCCATCCCGATATTGACCTTGCGAGTCTGCAATTTAGACAGAGTGGCAAACATGCCATCAATCAGGTCATACACCTTTTCTTCGCCGATAAGGAGAATATCCTCTACATCACGGAGCTCCTGCACTTCCTTGACACCCCATTTGACAAAGGCTGACAAGTGGGCCAAGGTCTGGATACAGGGAACAAAGGTCATGTCAAACTGCTGGGCATAGGCTTCAATTTCCTGTAACTCTTCAGCTGAGTATGCTCCGCGGAAATAACCAAAGTAAGGTTGTCCTTCAATCTGATAGGTGTCTTCCATGTAGAGCTCAAAGGTTGAGTAGCCCATGAGAGCCAAGACTTCAATCATCTGCTTGGCAGAAGCCACATTCAGCACCGCATTGCGGGAACAGTCTGCCATGTAGGCTAACTCTTCGTAAGCAGCATGTTCTTCAATCGCTACCTTGTCACCTTCTACTAGAGCTGTTGCTAATAAAGACAAGGCGCGGTAGAGTTGATGAGGTTTGCGATAGGTCAGGTGATAATGTCCCCCCTCACCCTTAATAGAGATAGAGGCTTGATTAGACTGAGCGACAGCTACCTCTACATCTGGCAGAGAAATGTGATTTTTTAATGCTTCAATAGCTTGCGTTTGCTTGGGACTAAGTCCTGTAAATCTTACCACTGATTTTCCTCCTGTAGCCAGTTGACAAGGGCACCGTAGAGATTGGCTTCTGCATGATAGGTGCAGGCCTGGATAACTGGTGCGACCGTGTATTCTTCGTAGGTTTCGACAAAGTTATCGACAGCCTTCTTGACACCTTGGATAAAGTCTGGATTCTGACTGATGGAGCCTCCCAGACTAATGACATCTGGGTCGATGAGATACTGAATATTGAGCAAACCTTGCGCCAGATTACGATTCATGCGCTCAATCGCTTCTTGACAAAGAGCATTGCCTGCTGCAGCTTCTTGGTAAATCTTGCGACCATCCCAGTCAGTCTGACCAGATTTTTCAATTACGTAGCGAACCATGTTTCCTGTAGAGGCTAGTTGCGACCAGTTGTTGAGTTTTTCAGCTGGTGCAATGGTTGTCATGTAGCCAAACTCTCCCCCCAAGCCGTGGCGACCTCGGTGAAGTTTGCCATTGATAATCATGGCGCCGCCAATTCCTGTCCCAATCACGACACAGGCTGCATTTTCAATCTCTGGGTGAGCCAGCAGTTCACTAAGTCCAACACAGTTGGCATCATTTTCTAGATGGACAGGCAGCTGATGATGAGCAAGGGCCTCATACCAAGAAAAACCGTGAATATAAGGTACGGCACTAATTCCCTCAATCACACCTGTTTCTTGATTGACCGCGCCTGGAACGCTCATGGCAATGCCCTTATAATCTTTCTCCGACAGACGTTGGTCTAGCCATGTCAGTAAATCCTCCAAGTTTTCTGGCGTCGGAGTACTTGTCTTATCTAGTATTTTTCCATCAGAAGTCAGACTGGCAAACTTAATTCCAGTCCCTCCGATATCAATGGTTGCAATGGTCATTGTTCTTCCCATAAAAAGGGGCGAATCAGTAGTTAGTCCTTACTCTTTCGCCCCTCCTTTCTATCTCATAGTATTAATTATCAAACATTTCAAAACTGTTAAATGTCTTCTTTTTTGATCAATTCTGTGCGAATTTCTTGTGGCGCTAATAGTCCTGAATGAACGGGATATGGCCGCTCAAGCAAGTCCAAAATGGTTTGTTGGTGTTCTGATATACGCACATTTTCTTGACTCATGTTGTAGTAACGAAGTACATATCCTTCTTCATTTTCAGCTACCTTAAAGGCTGTTGGGCAGACTTGTGGCAAGCTGAGTGCTGCATGACTCAATAGGCTACCAGTCGCTGCCACACTTCCTTCTTGTTTAGCGACCTGAAGACTAGTGAATGGTGTTTGGAAGGCTTTGGCACGACGGAAAGCGGAGAAGCGCTCTTGAGCTTGGTGGCATTCGAGGGCAAACTCGACTTCAAACTCACGCAAGCACTGAGCTTCTGGTGTTGGGAAGTAACCCCAGTCACCTAACTCACCTGAGGCACGAAGAATGGTCACTGCAATAGTGTCATCTCCAAGGATTTCATACTCGTGCAATCCTTTATTGGCCACCGTCACCCCTTTTTCATCATCATAAAGGCTGACAAAGGCTTGTTGGTGTTGTGGATTTTCAGGGTTTTCCCAAGAAGCAGCTGGTTTGTTTGGTCTTGTCACCACCTCATAGATGCTTTCAGAGTCATTGCTTGGACGAGTGTTATGAGTCTTAACCAAGAGACGGATACGGTGGTCCTTGGCTGTGTTAGTAAAGCGAGTCTTAAAGCGGATTTGTGGATTGTCAACAAAGACGGTCATCTCTGTTTCAAGAAGAATGCTTGTCAATTCATCTGAGCGTCCAGCTTCACGCGTCATAAACTCGATGATACCTCTTTGTTCCTCATCCAGTTTTTCGTCTGCACTTACTGGAACTGTCAATTCATGCTTGAGCAAGATCTTAGCAAAACGTGCTGTATTTTCCAAGACTTCACAGCCTTTGAGTTCTGCGTAGATAGGCTCTGTTCCTTTTGGCTGGAAATAGATGTACTCATTTCCAATGTCACCACGGTCTTCAAAGCGAATAACATCTTCATAAGCTTCATGAGTTGTCTTGTCGTAGACCGTGATGTTTTCATCCACACTTACCGTTACAAATGGCGTATCAATCACTCCATTTTGGTAAATACCGTCACGGTGTTCTTGTTCTCCTTCGAGCAATTGGAAGGTTGTCCAAGAAAGTGGTGCCAGATGAACAGGTACTGTCACGCGCACTTGACGAGCGATACGAGCCTGGCGGAACTTGTCTTTTGGCAAATCATACTCAAAGTTAGCTCCCAGATCTTCGATTTTCGCTTCGACAGCATGCCCTTCCAAGTCTTCGACACGGTAGCTTGGCAAGGTCAAGGCTGCCATCTTCTTATAGCCTTCTGTTGGGTGCAATTCTTTGAAATCACAAGTCGCTACATCAATCACTGTGCTGACCGTATCAACTTTGTCATGCAAGCCTGTGTTAATGACGGTAAAGAGATGGTCGCTTTGGGCTTCGTGGGTTGCAATTTTACCCTTCCACTCGTTGAGAAGATTGGTCTTAACGAAGTTTCCGACTTGGTTGACCTTGGCAAAACGTGTCTCCATCTCACGGTGAACCTCGTCCACGCTACAGCCACAGATACTGTCATGTGGCGCATTTTGTAGAAGGACTTTCCAAGCATAGGTCAACTGGTCCTTATGGTTGTGCCCACCGGTGATGACGGTCAATGGTTCCACTACTTGTTCTAGCAGGTTGCTATTTTCTTGGAAGGCTTGTTTGAGGTAAATGCGGGATGAAGAAGTGTTGGCAAGCGTGTACCAGCCATCTGTTTCTTGACTGGTCAACTCACCTGTAACGGTAGATAGTTGCTCAGGTAGAGCACTTTCTACTGCATGGACATAGTCATCAAAGGAACTATGCACAAAAGTCACATCTGGGAAGAGTTCATTGGCTACACGAATAGCTTCGCTCAGATTTCGCTGTACAGGCTGGTGGTCACAGCCGTTCATCATCAACCATTGGTTGGTTGAAGCGTAGTCACGCACGTCTGACAGTTTTTGTTTCCAAAAGGCCAGGGCTTCATCCTTATCAACTGGGATTTCATTCCCATTACTATACCAGTTGGCAAAGAGGATACCGAGAACGCGACTTCCGTCCGCACCCTGCCAGTACATTTCTGAAAACTGGGAAGTAAACTGCTCATCTTCGAGAACTTGGTTGTCAAATCCAATCGGCTTCACACCACGCCCAAAAGCTGCCACGTGAATGCCTGATTTTTGAAGGATTTGAGGAGCTTGTCCCATATTTCCAAAGGTATCTGGGAAGTAACCAATCTGGGTTGATTTGCCCCATTTTGCACATTCAGCTTGACCAATCAAGGTGTTGCGGACGTTGGCTTCGCTGGAAATCAAGTAATCATCCTGCAAGATGTAAAAGGGACCAATTTTGAGTTTGCCTTCGTCAATGTAACCTTGGACTTTGTCGCGATTTTCAGGGCGAATTTCCAAGTAGTCATCAAGGACAATAGTTTGTCCGTCCAAGTGAAAACTCTTGAACTCAGGGTCATTTTCAAAAAGATCAAAAAGATTGTCAAATAACTCCACCAACTGCATCCGGTGGCTTTCAAAAGGTAGATACCACTCACGATCCCAGTGACTGTGTGAGATAATATGAACTACAACATTTTCCATGAGTAAAACCTCATTCTAACTTAAATTTTTATTTCTATCTAACTAAAGAACTGACTAGCGGATATCTAGATAATCCAAGACCAACTCACAGAACATCATGTTGGCCCAGGAGAACCATTCACGAGAGTAGAGAGTTGGGTCGTCCACGTGGAAGCTTTCGTGCATAACACCTGTACCACCATCGCAAGCAACCAGCTGATCCAGCAAGAATTTTTTCTCTGCCTTATCTCTTGTTGTCAAGCCTTGGATAGAAAGGGCAATGGGCCAGATATAGCGATAGAAGGTATGAGAACTTCCGAGACCACTAGCGTATTTCCCTTGATAGAAGTATGGATTTTCAGGACTCAGAATGGTCCGACGAGTTGCTTGGTAAACCTCATCGTCAATGTCGCAGTAGCCCAGATAAGGCGCAGCCAGCAGACTTGGTACATTTGGATCATCCATGATGCTAGCATTTCCTAGACCATCCACTTCAAAGGCGTAAATCTTTTCACCCTTGCTGTTAGTGGTGTAGGCGTAATTTTCGATTCCTTCTTGGATTTCTGCTTGCAGACGTTTAGCGTCTGCCACGATGTTTTGGCTATCAGCTAGGTTTAGTTCTGCAAAGATTTCTTGCACATAACCCAAGACAACTACAGCAAACATATTGGACGGAATCAAATAGCTATACTGACAGCAGTCATCACTTGGACGGAAGGCTGACCAAGTCATACCAGTCACTGCAAAATCAGGTCCAAAGCCATCATTTACTAAGGTGTCTTCCTTGCGGTCCGTATCCCTAACAAAACGATAAGGAGAGTTCTTGTGGTCTTGTTCCACTGTCCAAAGATGAAGAATTTCCTTGGTCGCTGCGACAAAAGTCTCATCAAACTGACTAGTCTCTCCAGTCTCTTTCCAAAGGAGATAAGCCAGTTGCAAAGGATAGCAAAGCGAGTCCACCTCGTACTTTCGTTCCCAAATCCAGCCATTAAGCTCTGTGTGATCAGTCTCATGGTGCCCCTTCCAGTTCTCCTCAATGTTAAAGGAATTGGCATAAGGATCCTTGAGAATCAAGGTCATCTGACGCTTAACCAAACCTGCAATAGTCTGACGCAGGAGGGCATCTCTTTTAGCCACATGCAAGTAGGGTCTGAGTTGGGCTGTTGAATCCCGAAGCCACATGGCAGGAATATCCCCTGTGAGTACAAAAGTTGAACCATCTTCTAGAATCTCGACCGTGTTGTCCAAGGTGTCGGTGTAGCAACGCTCAAAGACATCCACCCACTCCGGATGGTCCTTGGCACGCTCTGCTACTTCGTCTAGCCATTCTCTAACAATTTCTTTCGAATAAATCATAGTATTTTTTCCTCTTTCAAACAAGTTTCATGTTCAGTATATAGTTTTTATGCTAGAAAATATATACACAAATGATAGTCATTTTTCTACAAAATTGCTTACTTTCGAACCCCATATCTAAAGGTCTCATTTTTCTGATATAATGTAGAAAAACAGCTAAAGGAAAGACTATGAAACCACTACTTGAGACCATCGATACCCGCTTTGGGACTGCTAGCAAGCATGCCTTTTCTCGAGGAAATACCCTGCCCTACACGGGCGTTCCTTTTGGGATGAATTATTTTGTTCCCCAGACCAGCGACCAGGATGGAGCTTGGTTTTTCGATCCGCATCTGCCTATTTTTCAGGGGATTCGTTTGACCCATCAACCCAGTCCTTGGATTGGGGATTACTCTTGGCTCCTTCTGACACCTGTTACAGGCCAACTGGGCGGAGATAGCCTCTTTCACCGTCAAGCCTCCTATGATATGGATAAGGCCTCTTTCCAACCTCATTATCTGAAAATTTTCTCCCTGCGCTATCAGATTGAAACCCAGCTAACACCGACTTGCTACGGTGCCTCTATACGCTTAGAGCAAAAGCAAGGCAAAGCCCTCGCCCTCTACCTTCACGCAGCAGATGAACTGACCGTAGAGCAAGTAGATAAGAGGAATCTTGCCCTAAGACAAGACGGAAAAACAGAGACCAATAAAAGTCCTCTGATACTCTTTACTGCTCTACAAATGAATACGGATATTCTTGCTGTCAGCCAAGAAAGTGGAGACTGGCGAATTGACTTAGCAAATAGTCATGCTGAGATCCAATTAGCAACTTCTTTTATTTCTCCTTCTCAAGCGCTATTTAATCTACCTCAAACGGACTTTGATAGCTGTAAAGCAAGTGCGAAAGCGGACTGGGAAAATTTCCTCCATCGTTTTGATGTTCTTGAGATAGGGGAAGCCGACCGAACCTTCTTTGACCACTGCCTCTACAGACTCTTCCTCTTCCCACAGACATTTTATGAGGTGAACGAGTCAGGGCAGGCCATCCACATGGATTTGTCTACTGATACTGTCAAGCCTGGTGTTCTCTTTAACAACAATGGTTTCTGGGATACCTTTCGCACCACCTTCCCCCTCTTTGCCCTTATCATACCGGAACACTATCACCGCTTTCTAGAAGGTTTCCTCAATAGCTACCGCGATACTGGTTTTCTGCCTAAATGGCTAGCCCCAGATGAACGTGGCATGATGCCAGGGACTCTATTGGACGGTATTATCGCAGATAGTGCCTGCAAGGAAATGGCTCCTGACTTGGAAGAAGAACTCCTCCAAGCCATGTTGGAGACAGCCACTAAGTCCGACCCTCTCGGCATCAATGGTCGTCACGGTTTGGCACAATACCAAGAACTGGCCTACCTCTCTACCGACCACCACGAAAGCGTCAGCCACACCCTAGACTACGCCTATAGTGACTTTTGTATCGCCAGCTGTGCCGAAAAGCTTGGTCAGAATGACATCGCGGAAACTTATAGAACTGCATCACAAAATTACCGCAATCTATTTGACACTGCGACGGGCTACATGCGAGCGCGAGATAGTCAAGGAAACTTCCACCCTGACTTCTCCCCTTATAGTTGGGGGCGAGACTACGCTGAATGCTCTGCCATTCAAGCGACTTTAGGCATTCTACACGACATCCCTGGCTTAATCCAACTGATGGGTGGAAAAGAAACCTTTAGCCACTACCTTTTGAAAGCCTGTCAGGATGCTCCACTCTTTGAGACGACTGGCTATGGTTACGAGATTCATGAGATGAGCGAGATGGCTACTGCTCCTTTTGGACAAGTCGCCATTTCCAACCAGCCTAGCTTCCACATCCCTTATCTCTTTCGCTACAGCAACTACCCAGACTACACTGCTCTTCTCATAAAGTCGATACGTCAGAAAGCCTTTCACCCAAGTTGGCAAGCCTATCCTGGCGATGAGGACAACGGTAGTCTCTCTGCTTGGTACATCTGGTCGGCTCTTGGATTCTACCCGACCTGTCCAGGCAAACCCAGCTACGACCTCGGAATCCCTCTCTTTGACCATCTGCGTGTCTACCTAGCTAAGGAAAATAAATGGTTAGATATCCATGCCGAGCAAAACTACAGCCATTTTAACTTTGTCAAAGAGTGTCGATTGGACAAGACCTCTGTATCTAGCATCCAACACCAAGACCTCTTAAAAGCTGAACAACTGACCTTCACCCTCAGCTGGCTACCAAATCACTCATAACCAAAAGAACCTTTGCATCGCGCAAAGGTTCTTCTTTTATGAAACTTGGACCTGAAGCTGGTCAACAAGCTGCCCATCTATCGTCAGATTCAGATAAAAGTCCAAGCTTTTATCTCCTGCAAAATACAAGGTTGGGAGCGTCAATCTTTTTTCAGTCTCGCCAGCTTGAAACTCAATAACTTGAATCTCATCCTGATAAGCGACACCATGCACACCCGTCCCTGGTTGAATCGAAATCTTAGCTTCTAAAGGACTGCTAGATTCTCTGCGTTTCACTGTAAAGTGGATATTTTCTCCCTTGGTCACAGCGAGACTTTTTTCTGAAAACTCCAGTTGCTGAACAGCTTCTTTTTTTGACAAGCTAGGTGTTTTATAAAGTGAAATCTTAGTTAATACTGGCAAATCCTGTGCCTCTGTGATGATTACACGCACCTTCTGAGCCTCTACCATGGATCCGCGCAAAAGGCGTTTATAGCCTACTGTAAATCCTGTTCCAAACTCCTGCCAGACACCATCCAACTCTACCTGAACATGGAAAGTAGCGATGCGTTGTCCTAGCTTCAAATCTTCCCTCAGCTCGATCACATCAAAAGTTTTAGGTGACTCTAAATCGAGCTCTAACTGAATTGGCAGTTCTGCATCACTTGCCCATGAACTGGTCTTCCGTCCATCTGTCAGGTGAGAACAGGCAAAGTCTGGTGATAGAGCCGGACCAGATATCTTGGCTCCCAGAGCCAAATCTTCTTTGTAGAGCTCATCACAGTAGGCCCTAAATTCATACAATCGCTGGATATCCCTTTCATCAAAGAGACCATCTTGGTTTGGAGGAATATTGAGCAAGAGAGGGGTTCCCCGCCCCACCGAGTGAAAGTAGATTTCGACCAATTCCTCAAGAGACTTGGAATCCTGATCCTCATGGTAAAACCAACCCGGCCGAAGGGAAACATCTGCCTCACCGATTGAAAACAACGTACCCGAGGGATCACCGTGCTGTAGATAATCTAATTCCGCCTCGGTCCCCAACTGATCGGGCTTGACTTTTTGCCACAAGGGATCCCCTGCATAGCCCCGTTCATTGCCAATCCAGCGAATACTAGTTCCCTCAGTTGAGAAAATCAAACAATCGCCCTGCAAGTCACGAATGGTTTCAAACCAGGTCTCAAACTCATAGTTGACCTTCTGGGCCCCTTCCCCTCGAGCACCATCCATCCACACCTCAGAGAACTTACCGGCATTGCCATAGGCAGAATTTGACAAGATTTCCTTCAACTGAGCCAGATAGTAGGCATTGTAGTCCGCTTCTCGGTCCACATGATAGAGGGGACTGTGAGCATCCCAAGGAGACAAATACACTCCCATGTCCATGTCAAACTCAGTCGCAGCTTTGGAAACCTCAAGGAGCAAGTCCCCCTTTCCACCCCTCCAAGGGCTAGCCTTGACCGAATAGTCTGTATAAGCTGTCGGGTAGAGGACAAAACCATCATGGTGCTTGATCACCAAAATCAGTTTTTTAAAACCTGTTTCTTTGAGTACCCGAACCCATTCACGCGCATCTAACTTGGTCGGGTTAAAACGCATAGGATCCTCTTGCCCACTTCCCCATTCTTGGTCATAAAAGGTATTGGGGCCAAAATGGATAAAGGCAGCTAGTTCATCCTCTAAATAATCCAGCTGGGCCTGACTTGGTAATGGCCTATGTGGTTTTATGTTCGTCATCATCTCATATCTCTTTCTCTTGTTCACAAAGTTATCCACAACTTGTGGATAAGAAAACATACCTAAAAACTAGTCTTTTCAGACTCCAGCTTTTAGACTTGGAAGCTTTCACCCTAAACAGACCTTTATCAAATAGCTTTGTACCAGGGTTTCTGCCAGCTCTCTAGCAAGTCACTAATATACGGAACTATTATCAGGATACTTCAACACCCAGAGTTGTATGTTATTTTTCCATAGACTTATCCACAGGCTGTGAATAAACTATTGTTCCAGACCGCTCTCTCCTTGACTATAACAAAAAGCGATAGTAGCGTCAATATGACTAAGATTTCTTCCTAAATCCCCTGAAAAGATTCTATAATTTGTACAATCGTAGCTTTTGTATTTGCCAGCTAGTTAGAATCAGCCAAAGTCTACTAAGCAAAAAATGACTGCTTTATCACATTGTGAACAGCACAGCTATGTACTATAATACCTAACAACCTAATCATTTCCAGCAAAAAATCCCGCAGATTTGCGGGATCTTCTCTTGCATCAATGCGCCAACATTTCTTGGGCGATTTCTTGTCCAGATAGGTTATCTGGGTAGTAGGTTGGCCAGTTATCCATCTCTTCAAAGAGGGCTTCTTGGCTAGTACCTCCAAAGAAGATATGGAAATGTTCTGCTTTAACTGGGGCGATATTGTGGTCACTAAACTGAACATACTTGAACTGTCCAGCATCCGCATCTGTCGCTTCAAAGAGGAAGCGCACACCACGATTGCCTTTCTTATAAGTCAAGATTTTCTTGCCGACATACTTATAGGTGAATTTCTTGCTTTGACCACCTTGAACAAATTCCATAGTGTTGTCCGTGATGTTGATTTTGGTCACATCTGTCTGATAACCTTTTCTATAGTAAGCCTTGTACTCATCTTTGGTCATCTTGCCAGTCAACTTAGCCTTGTAATCAAAGACTTGATCAAAAGTTCCATCCTCAAGGAAAGGATAGACCGACTGCCAGTTGCCAACATAGTCACTCAAGGTACGATCTTTGACATCTGCATCCTCAAAGTAACCATTGTGAACTGTCTTGGTATTTTCTTCCTTCTCTGGCTCGATTTCTGGTCCTTCTTGGTCCGTTGTCTGCTTCAAAGCCTTGAGGTTTTTCTCCATCACGGAGATGTAGTCCTCACCAGCCTTGGTTGCTTCTTCTGTCAGACTTTCTAGCGGATTGAGCACGTCTAGTTTGACACCTGTTTCTTTGGAAAGGGTATTGGCGAGGGCTTGTGAGGCATTTTCTTCAAAGTAGATATAAGAAATCTTGTTTTTCTTGATATACTCGGTCAATTCTGCCAAACGTGCTGCTGATGGTTCTGCATCTGGTGAGAGACCTGAGATGGATACTTGCTTGAGACCGTAGTCCAAGGCAAGGTAGTTAAAGGCAGCGTGCTGGGTCACAAAGCTCTTTTGTTTGGCTTGAGACAAGCCATCTGTGTAGGCCTTGTCCAAGGCTTGCAATTTTTCGATATAGGCAGCCGCATTCTTCTCAAAAGTCTCTTTTTTATCAGGATAATCTGCTGACAAGCTGTCACGGATATGCTCTACCAGTTTGATGGCGCGTGCTGGTGAAAGCCAAACATGGGGATCGTAGTCGTGATGGTGACCCTCACCGCCATGATCATGCCCTTCCTCTTCTTCCTCACCACCTGGCAAGAGGAGCATATCACCTGTCGCCTTGATGGTTTTCACCTTTTTCTTATCCAAGGATTCTAACAATTTTGGAACCCAAGTTTCCATGTTTTCATTTTCATAGACAAAGGTATCTGCGTCTTGGATTTTGGCAACTGCCTTGGCAGACGGTTCGTACTCATGGGGTTCTGTACCAGCACCGATTAGAAGTTCTACATTAGCAGTATCTCCTGCGACTTGCTTGGTAAATTCGTAGACAGGGTAAAAGGTTGTCACGATATTGAGTTTCCCATCTGCCTGCTTTTGATTGGAACAAGCCACTAAAAACAAGGCACATAGACTAGCTAGTAGTAAGCTCAGTTTTTTCATTTCATTCTCCTATTTGATAAAACGTTTCAGTAGACTGACTAACAAAAAGACAGCTACAAAGATAATGGTGATACTAGCGCTAGCAGGTGTTTCCGCATAGTAGGAAATATAAAGTCCTGCCACCATTCCCAAAAAGCCAATAGCACTGGCTAGCAACATAACGGATTTGAAGTTTTTCCCCAGACGAAGGGCAATACTAGCTGGCAAGACCATAATGGTCGACACCAAAAGGGCTCCTGCTGCTGGAATCATAAGGGCAATGGCCACCCCTGTCACCATGTTAAAGAGGATGGACATAGTACGAACGGGCAAGCCATCCACAAAGGCCGTGTCCTCATCAAAGGTCAGGATATACATTGGTCGCAAGAATAA
The DNA here is from genome assembly GCF_023109315.1 of Streptococcus oralis. Lineage (GTDB taxonomy): Bacteria > Bacillota > Bacilli > Lactobacillales > Streptococcaceae > Streptococcus > Streptococcus oralis_BS. The sequence continues at coordinate 57,611 of NZ_JALDUF010000004.1, read as the reverse complement.
GAAAGTCAAGAGCAAAACGACCGCAGCAATGGCAAAGAGGAAAATCACCTGCTCCTGGCTAATAGTCACAATAGACCCAAAGAGATATTGGTCCAAACTCATGGAACTAGAACTTTTGCCCTTACTCATCACGATAAGAGACACTGCAAGTCCTGTTGACATGAGGATAGCTGTTCCGATTTCCATAAAGTTCTTATAGACTGTCCGGAGATACTCTAGAAAGACCGCAGCGATCAAGACGATAGCAATGGTTGAAATAGTTGGAGAAATTCCCAAAACCAGACCAAAGGCTACTCCTGATAGAGAAACGTGACTGAGGGTATCACTCATCAAACTCTGACGACGTAAGATAAGGAAGGTCCCAAGAACTGGAGAAAAGAGACTCATGGCAATGACCGCCAAGAAGGCACGCTGCATGAAGTCATATGATAACAAACTAAGCATGGTCCACCTCCTGGTCGCTTTCGTGAACGTTAAAACAACGCCATGGCGAATCTTGGTTACGAACTAGATGAATATTGCGATCCGCATAGTCCTTGACCTCCTCAGGATCATGGGTAATCATCAAAACAGCCTTGCCATGGTGATGAGCACTGTGGTGCATGAGCTCGTAAAATTCATTTTTGCTCCCTGAATCCATCCCTGTTGTCGGCTCATCCAAGACAAAGATATCTGGGTCAGAAGCAAACATCCTTGCAATAACTGCTCGTTGCTTTTGCCCACCAGAGAGGGAGCCAATTCGTTTGTCACGGTGTTCCCACATACCAACTGAGTCTAGACTGGCCTTGATATGTTCCTCATCATGAGCATTCAAGCGACGGAACCAGCCCTTTCGCGGATAGCGACCCGACTTGACAAATTCATAAACTGTACTTGGAAAACCAGCATTAAAACTAGCTATCTGCTGGGGAAGATAAGCTATCCTTAGCTTTTTCCCATGAGTATTTGTCTTTGAGATGGTTACCTTGCCAAATCTTGGTTGCAAGATGCCTAGGCTCGCCTTGATAAGCGTCGTCTTGGCAGCCCCATTTTCACCAGTCAGGGTAACAAACTCCCCACTATCAACACTGTAGTTGATATGCTCGAGGACAGGTTCCTTGTCATAATAGAAAGACAAGTCCTCTACTGTAATATACCGCATTATTTGATTTCTCCTACTAAAGCAGTTAAAAACCGCTGAATCACTTCTTGTTCATTTGGAGTAAACTGACTTGCTACTTGTTCATAGGCTAAGAGCGTGTGTTCATGATGATGGTGGTGTTCCTCTGCCACTGGTCGAGCTAGTTCTGTCAGTTGGTAAAAGATCACACGCGCATCTTTTGGATCTCTAGATGTCTCTAACATACCCTCTTTGACCAAAGACTTGATAGCCTTGGTCACTGCCGCCTGACTGACATTGAGACGACGAGCCAACTCCGAGTTGGTTAAGGATTCTTCTGACAGGAGCATGAGGATGTGTTCCTGAGTATTGGTCAAGGCTACGTCACTTGTGCAATGCCCAATCAGAATTTCATGCTGGTTCTCAGATCTCAAGATCACCTCGTTTAAAAAGTTATCGATTTCCTGTGCAAGCTGTCTCATGTGTTACTCCTTCCCTAGCTATCTTTTAGTAAAAAAACATAGATAGCCACCGATTCTTTACTGGTTAATTATATCATAAACCAAAAAAGAGTCAAGGGAAAAAGGCGTAAAAACGTTTCCCTAGACTCTTCTAGATGTGAAATTTAACCTATTTTAGCTTTGGTTTTCGGCTCGATAAGATACCTGCCAAACCAGCTACCATTCCCATCAAGAGCAAGAAGATGGATTGTTCACTTCCTGTATTTGGGAGAGCTTTTTCTGAGACAACTGCCTTCTTGCTAAATTGACCTGCCACCTCATAAGTCAGTGGTACATTCGTAGTCGCATCGCTAGCAGCTGCATTCGTTTGAGGCGTTTCTACTGGCAGACTAAAAGTTGTAGAATCCACAGAAATCGTCCGTGAGTTCGGATTAATCTTTTCATACTGGGTCAAATCAGCGGTTTTCAGATACTCTTCAAAGGCAGCATCCATAGATGGGCCTTCTTCACGAGCGCCACCCAACATAGTGTAGCCATCACCACCTGCAGCTAAGAAATCATTGGTTGCAAGATAGTAGTTTTTTGCGAGGTCCAGTAGTTCATAACGACCTGTTGCACGGTTTTTAACCTGGATGGCCAAGACACGTTTGCCTGATGGTAGGTTGGTATCATAGTAGACCTTCACACCCGAAACTTGCAAGAAACCACCACTTGGTTCTAACAATGGTTGCCCGTTCTCATCCAAGACCTTCTTGCCATCCTTATCGACCTGCAAGATAGATCCGAGTGATTTTTCAAACATATCCAAAACTTGTTGCCCCGTCACTTGGATTTGTGAAATGGTATTTCCAAAAGGAAGAACGGCAATAACATTTCCTTTAGTGATTGGTTTGCCTTTTGCAATGGTTTCACGCAAGCCACCACCATTTGTCACAGCGATGTCTGTCGGATGGCTAAATCCTGTTTGACCATACTGATAGAGGGAGTCTGCTACGACGTTTCCGAGGTTGGTTTCACGAACTCGAACATTTTCACGATCACCGTTTAGTTCTACAGGGCTGTTTGAGACAATCTCAACTGCATTTTCAGCATCGTATTTTTGTTTAATGTCTTTGACTAGTTTTTCAACTTTTGGATTGGCAGTCAATTTCTTGGCATCAGCAGCTGCAATCAACGTAGGATTCCCCAAAAGCTGACGTGATTTGTAGATAACTTTCCCAACATTATGAAGGTAACTTCCTGTTTGGTTATAGGTAACATTGTTGCCATAAGTTGTGGAAGCTACTGTATGAGAATGCCCATCAATAACTGTCACACGTTTGCCTTTGAGACGAGGATTTTTAGATAGAGCTTCTGCCAAGGTTGAACCACGCCACTCGACTGGAGTTGTGGTATCTACACCCAAGTGAGCGAGCACAACATAGTGTTTGTAGTCCTTGCCTTCTGCACGAGCCTTGGCTTGAACTTCTTCGATGACCTTATTGACTTCAGAGATTGGATCTGTAAAAGTTACCCCTTTAATGTTTTTAGGGTGAGTTTTGGTTGCTGTTTCAGGTGTTGTCACGCCGATTACAACAAACTCATCACCTTCCACAGTCTTATCTTTATCAACGATTGTAGAAGCTTCAAAGAGACGAGCACCATTGACATAGGTATTTGAGCTAAGTAATGGGAATTTCAAGATTTCCTTGTATTTTTTAACTTCATCAAGGCCAAAGTCAAACTCATGGTTTCCTACTGCCATGGCATCATACTGCATCTGATTGAGAATTTCAGCACGCGCTTCACCCTTCGTAGAGTTGGAAATCGGCAAACCTTGGAAGGCGTCTCCCGCATCAACAACCAGAGTATTTTGATTTGATTTCGCACGTTCCTGCTCAATGACAGTCGCTAACTTGGCATCTCCAATTACTCCTTTTTCCTCTACGATACGACCATGGACATCATTGGTGTGTAAGATAACGGTGTCCTTTTCTTCGCTTTTAGTAGATTCAGCAGGAGCTGACGGAGCTTCTGCAGATGCAACGGTTGCTGGAGTCTCTACCTCGTTTGTTGGAGTTGCTGACGCTACAGGGTTCGACACAGGAGCAGGAGCCTCCGACGTGGCGGGAGTTGCTACAACAGCTGAACTTTCCGCAGGAGTTGTTGCTTCTTCAGCGTAGACTTGTCCAGCTAAAAAGGCTGGGGCTAATAGAGCTGTCGACAAGACAGGTAACAAAGAACGTTTATTCATTTTGAAATCCTTTTCTTTTTTCCTTTATATTATACGATATTTCTATAAAAAATAAAACTTTTGACTGGTTTTTATATAAAATATTCGCTATTTAACCAAAAAAACCTGAACCAAAAAGTTCAAGTTTTTTTAATCGATTTATTGGAAATCTTTGATATTTCCATCATAGGTCGCCCAGTCCTTACTAAAGAAACGGTCATTCATCTTGTAGTCTGGAGCTGGTTTCGGATCCGTCAAGAAGGGATTCACAACCTTATCAAAAGCCAACCAGCCCAACCAACCTAAGTGGATGGTATCCTTGATAAAGTAAGGTTCTCCTCCGTTTTTTGAAAAGTCAGCAATGTTGGTAAAGCCTTGACTTTCTAACTGGTAACGGATTTTCTCCACTGTATGTTGGTACATTTCTTCGCTGAGACCTGTATATTCCATCCATTTCTTGTTGACGGGCTGGATGATAAAGAGTACATTGACATTCGACTTAGCAAATTGATTAAGAACCAGCTGCAAATCATTGTACTCCGTTGACTTAAGGAAGCTGTAATTTTTTTGATGATCCTTATATCTATCGAGGTGGTCTTTAACCTGAGTCTTATAAAATTGATTCTCCATCCCCATATCGTTATTGGTCGTATTTGCTTCTGCATCCTTACGAGCAATTTCTTCTAAAGCGTCATAGGAAAACTGATCAGGAAGATCTTTTAAATAGTTTTCTACATGTTCTTTGTACTTGAGTTTCCCCCGAATGGAAAATTGACCAAAAAGAGAGGACTGCTTTTCATTGAATCGTGCAAAGAGGTTGATGATAAGTCGATCAGCATCTGACAAGTCCTCTCCTTTTGAAAGCTTTTGAAGGATGCCTTTCAGTGCCACACTAGGATTCTGCTTCAACAAACGCGTCGCAGCATGCTTAGCCGAAATGTCCCCAGATTGATTTTCCAAAAAAGCTGTCAACTGGTCGCTGTTAAAAAATCTCTGAAACGCTGCGGGTTCATAATCTGTCTCCGTAAACCACTGAGGCGAAATCACAAATACAGCCTGCTTATTCTCTATTTCCAGCAAGATTTGTTGTAATCCAAAATATTGGATGAGAGAGGTTGCCCCTGCCTGGCCTAGAAAGTAAGGACGATAGGGACGATTGTATTTTTCTGCTAAAACAGCTGGATGGACACTATCAAATCGAATCCATTCACTGGACCCTAGAAAAGGAATAAAACGTATATTTGGATCCGTAAGGGCCTTCACTTTTTGGCTTCTCTCTTTAAAGCTCTCTGTACTAACAGAAGCCGCCGAGTACTTCTCCTCCGTCAGATTATGGCTTGTTGTACTTGGATAAAAAAAGATGAGTAGAAGAACCAAAAAGCCAGCAATGAAGATAGGCCCGAAGATCAGCCACAAGCGTTTAAGCATTCTTTAACTCCGTGATACCTGCTACGATTTTATTAGCCGTATTCCAGTCATCACGACCGAACTCCGTCACTGGAACACGAATGTCAAAACGGTTTTCAATCTCAACAATCAATTCAACCGTTCCCATGCTATCCAAGACACCAGCATCAAAAAGATCTTCATCCATCATGTCAGAAACATCTTCCATAAACAACTCATCAATAATTTCAATAACTTCTGATTTGATATCCATTTTTTATATCCTTTTATTTTTTAAACCATAAATCATTCAAAAATCCAGAAAAGATTAAGAATGAAACCATCACGACATGGAAGGTGACAACCATGCCAAGCAACTGAATCCAGCGATTCTCAGGTAAGGAACCCTTCCCAGCTTTTTTCCGTTCTTTATTGAGCGCTTTTTTCTTACGAACCCAAGCATCATTGATAACTAGCCCAATCCCATGGAAAAGTCCATAGGCGATATAGTACCAGGTCACACCATGCCAAAATCCCATAATCAGCATATTGAGAATATAGGCTACACTTGAGGTCACATTGCGATTTTTAAAGACCTTCTTTCTGGTCAACACCATGACCATCCGCATAAAGACAAAGTCACGGAACCAGAAAGACAGACTCATGTGCCAACGATTCCAAAACTCCTTTAAATCCCTTGACAAAAAAGGCTTGTTAAAGTTGATGGGACTATGAATCCCCATCAAATTGGAGATGGCTAAGGCAAACATAGAGTAGCCCGCAAAGTCAAAGAACAAGTCTAGACCAAAAGTATACATCACCGCCAGAGCATAATGATTAAAGAAACCGCCTGTCTGCAAGGCCAAATTTTTCAGCGGAGGCAGTAATATCTCTCCCAAAACATGGGCCAAGATAAACTTGTAAAGGAAGCCAAGCATGATATACTTGACAGCCCCTTCTAGCATGTTCATTAACTCATCCCGTTCAGGAATGGTCTCATAATTTTCATTGAAGCGTTTAAAACGATCAATGGGACCACTCGAGAAAGTCGGCATAAAGAGAAGAAAACGTAAGAATTGCCAAATCGTTAAATCCTTAATGACACCGTCTCTTAACTCAACGATAACCCCAACAGCACGAAAGGTTAGGTAAGAAATCCCTAAAAATCCAAACAAAGATTGAGGTCCATGAATAGCAGGAGATACTTTCACAAAGACGATAGGCAATAGAGATAAAAAGCTAACTAGGTAAAATATCCATTTACTATCCCGTTGTTTCCTGTACCTTTTGTAGAAAGATACAAGAAGTACTTGCCAGATAACATAAAGGATAAGAGCGCTTATTTGATTCGTCTTTCCACCTACCAACATGGTGACGATAAAGAAGAGACTAACGAGCACCTCGTACAAGGCAAAACGTTTCTTGAAAAAAAGACCAATAAAGATAGGTAAAGTCGCAGCAATTACGTATAAAAAGTACTGAAGATCACCATAAGGTTCCAAATGAGGTAGCTGTTTATAAAGCTCCATCATCTACTGTTTACCTCGTTAATCAAGCCCTTGATATCAATTTTACCATTAGGCGTTAGCGGCAAACTATCTCGATAGAGAAACTTAGACGGCATCATATAAGACATCATGATATCTGCTAGGTCTTCTTTGATAGCCTTGGTAATATCGATATCACGTTCAAACTGTTCACGAACGCCGTCCTTTAGGATGACATAGGCCAGTAGATTTTGTACCTTGTGGTCCTTGTTATAACGTGGGACAGCAACAGCCGACTCGATATAGCGAGACTTGTTGAGGTTTTGAGAGACATCTTCAAGTTCAATGCGATAACCATTAAACTTAATCTGGAAATCCATGCGTCCACCATAGAGAAGCAAGCCCTCATCTGTCATGGTTCCTACATCCCCTGTATGGTAGGCTGGAAGACCTTCGAATTCAAAGAAAGCTTCTGCCGTTTTTTCAGGATTATTCATATAGCCTTTTGAAACAGCTGGCCCAGAAACGATGATTTCTCCCTGTTCACCATTTGGAACTTTCTTACCTTCCTCATCAATGATAAAGGTTGGAGAATCAGCCTTAGTATAGCCGATTGGCAGGCGTTTGAGAGTCGCCAACATCTCATCAGTGACGGCAACTGCTGACAAAGCTACCGTCGCTTCTGTTGGTCCGTAGGCATTGATAATACGGGCATTTGGGAATCGCTCGCGTAGTTTTTGAGCTGTTTTGACTGTCAATTCTTCACCATCAAAGTAGAAATGCGTGATTCCTGGCATTTTCTCACTGTTAAAGTCTTCTGACAACATGGCCATATCTGCAAAGGATGGTGTTGAGGTCCAGATAGCAATGGGCAAGGAAAAAATCGTCGCAAAGAGTTTTTTGAAGTCCTGAGTAATGGCTGAAGGAAGAGCAAAAAGCGTACCACCCAGTGCTAAGGTTGGCGCCCAGTACATGACAGATAGGTCAAAAGAATAAGGGGGCTGAGCCAGCATTTGTGGACGATTTGGCGTCGCAAATTCCTTATCTGTAATCATCCAGTTGGTAAAGCTGAGAAGATTATCATGGGAAATCTGCACTCCCTTAGGCTTACCAGTCGTACCAGAAGTAAAGATGATGTAGTAGTTGTCATCTCCCTTGACTGGATGGGTCATCTCGTAGCTGGAAGCTTGAGCAAAAGCTTCATGGACTTGCTCTAAATTCAGCATCGGTGTGATAGTTTGCTCTAATGGAAAATCTGAGATGGCAATAATCAAACTTGGCTCTGCAACTTCTACGATAGCAGAAACTCGTTCCAAGGCCGAATGGCTATCAATTGGGATGTAGGCATGACCTGACTTAGTTAGCGCTACAAAGGTAGCCAACATCTCATATTCCTGACCACCAAAAACGACGACTGGAGATTTCTCAGGCAAGTCAAGTCGATCGATAGCTGCAGCTAAACTATCTGAATCAGCCTTCAGATCACCATAAGTATGCTCTTGACCTAAAACATTATAGACAGGATATGTTGGTTGTATTTGAGCAAAGTGCTCAATCGTTTCAATCATATCTTTTATCGGTTTATTAGACACAGTTCTTTTTCTCCTTTAAACTAGAACTCATTATAAATAAAGCCACCTTGTCCCTGCCCAAGGTAACTAAAAAAATAAAGCAAGCCAAGTAAGATTACAAAATATAGGGCCGTCCGGCCTAAAAATACATGTAGGTTTCGTTGTTTTTTCATAAGCTATCCATTAATATATCATTTCTATCGACTACAAATACGCACTATTAGTAACTTATCTTCCTAACATTTTACCACTTTATCAACCTTTTTTTCAACTGTTTACCATAACTTAAAAGTTCGTTTTAGGTTATTTTAAGATAAATTAAAATGTTAACAGCAGATGCAGGCAAAGATTTCCATTTCTATAAATCTCCTATACCAGTCATCAGAAATTAAACAGTTTAAAGAATGACAGCAAACACACGGCTCCCCCTTTGGGCATTTTTATGCTAAAATAGTAGCTATGGATAAAATTATTAAAACTATATCAGAAAGCGGAGCCTTTCGTGCTTTTGTCCTTGACAGCACAGAAACCGTCCGCACTGCTCAAGAAAAACATCAAACTCAAGCCAGTTCAACTGTTGCACTTGGTCGTGCCCTTATCGCTAGCCAAATTCTCGCAGCCAATGAAAAAGGAAATACCAAGATTACTGTAAAAGTTCTTGGAACGAGCTCTCTCGGTGCCATCATCACGGTCGCAGATACCAAGGGAAATGTCAAAGGCTACGTTCAAAATCCAGGTGTTGACATCAAAAAGACCGCAACAGGTGAAGTCCTAGTCGGACCTTTTGTTGGAAACGGTCAATTCCTCGTTATCACAGACTATGGTACTGGAAATCCTTACAACTCCATGACTCCTCTCATCTCTGGAGAAATCGGTGAAGACTTAGCCTACTACCTGACCGAAAGTCAACAAACTCCTTCAGCCGTCGGCCTCAATGTTCTTTTGGATAAAGACGACAAGGTCAAAGTCGCAGGTGGCTTCCTTCTCCAAGTATTGCCAGGGGCCAAGGAAGAAGAGATTGCTCGCTTTGAGAAACGCATCCAAGAAATGCCAGCCATTTCAACTCTTCTAGAAAGCGACGACCATATCGAAGCCCTTCTCAAGGCTATCTACGGCGACGAATCCTACAAACGCCTTTCCGAAGAAGAAATCCGTTTTCAATGTGACTGCAGCAAAGACCGCTTTATGGATGCTCTTGCCAGCCTTCCAAGCTCAGACTTAGAGGAAATGAAAGAGGAAGACCACGGGGCAGAAATCACTTGTCAATTCTGCCAAACAACTTACAACTTTGATGAAAACGACCTGGAGGAACTCATTCGTGACAAATCTTAATACACCTTTTATGATTGGCAATGTTGAGATTCCCAATCGTACCGTTTTAGCGCCTATGGCTGGCGTCACCAACTCAGCCTTTCGTACCATCGCAAAAGAGCTCGGAGCTGGACTCGTTGTCATGGAAATGGTCTCTGACAAGGGAATCCAATACAACAACGAAAAAACCTTGCACATGCTTCATATCGATGAAGGCGAAAACCCTGTCTCTATCCAACTTTTTGGTAGCGATGAAGACAGCCTAGCACGCGCAGCAGAATTCATCCAAGAAAATACCAAGACTGATATCGTCGATATCAACATGGGATGCCCAGTTAACAAAATCGTGAAAAACGAAGCTGGCGCTATGTGGCTCAAGGATCCAGACAAAATCTACTCTATTATCAACAAGGTCCAATCTGTCCTTGATATCCCCCTTACTGTCAAAATGCGCACCGGCTGGTCTGATCCATCCCTAGCCGTGGAAAATGCTCTCGCCGCTGAGGCTGCTGGTGTCTCTGCCCTTGCTATGCACGGTCGTACCCGTGAGCAAATGTATACTGGTCACGCTGACCTTGAGACCCTTCACAAGGTCGCTCAAGCTTTGACCAAGATTCCATTTATCGCCAACGGTGACATCCGTACGGTTCAAGACGCTAAACAACGCATCAAAGAAGTTGGTGCTGACGCAGTTATGATTGGCCGCGCAGCCATGGGAAATCCCTACCTCTTCAATCAAATCAATCATTACTTTGAAACAGGAGAAATCCTTCCTGATTTGACCTTTGAAGATAAGATGAAAATCGCCTACGAACACTTAAAACGCTTGATTAGCCTCAAAGGAGAAAAAATTGCAGTCCGTGAATTCCGCGGCCTCGCTCCTCACTATCTCCGGGGAACATCTGGCGCTGCTAAACTTCGTGGAGCCATTTCACAAGCTAGCACTCTTGCAGAGATTGAAGCCCTCTTGCAATTAGACAAAGCATAGTCTCACATCTACAACTCACAAAAACGGCAAAGCTCAAAAATGAGTCTTGCCGTTTTTATATATTTTCATCTTGTAAATCTAATTGCTTCACTCTAGCTATATAATAGGACATAATTAAAAACAAATTGAGGCTGACAATCCATATAGACCATTCATGAAGAAAATGCATCAATACAGCCAAGCTGATTGCGCCCACTACGAAACTTCCCACAACAATCCCATAATTTAAGGCCTGACGACGGTATTCTTGGATATTTCCTTCTCTTCTAGCAATGCGATACAAAGCGGTCAGCATCTTTCGGTAATTTCCAGACGTCATAAAAATGACATAGGGATGATCTTCAATCAAACTGCCCGTAAATGTTAGCATCATCATTCCTGTTCCAAAAGCGATGAAAGGAACTTCTAATAGAGGAAATCGTGAAAAGAAAGGTAGAATAAGAGTTCCAATAAATAAAGGGAGCAGCATCTTAACCCGCCAGTAGGCCGTTTTGCGGTATTCTTTCATGTGCAATGCAAACAGAAATCCTAGAGAAAAGAAAATAATGGAGCAGAATCGTAGCATTGTATTGATAACATTTGAGTCGTGCCAATCAGATATCAATAGGAGAATATTCCCTGTCTGTGTTGCTACCAAACTATGGTATTGAATATGGCAAAACACATCCAAAGAACCACCTACAAATCCAAGAAATACTCCCATCAATCGTGTGTTTTGAGGTAAGATTAATTTATCCGCCATGTATTATCACTCGTTTTCCTTTGATTTTTTTATTATACCACTTTCTCTTGGAGAAACTAAGTGAAAAACAGTTGACTCACTCTTTTGCAGAACGATTTCTAGTAAGAGTTAAAACACCAAATTTTATTATTGAATCAAGGCAACGCTTGAAACTTTACCATCCGCACCTGTTGTAATTTGGATGATTTTTCCTCCACCGACTTTGGCATTATACTTGCCGTCATCAAGAGTGTAAGAGTAGCCTCTAATAGAATAGTTTTCTTTCTTTCCATCTGCAGTTTCTACTGTAAATTGGCCCCCTGATGAAACCGTAATAGTTTCGCCATTCGCTCCCTTCCAATTGCCTGCAGCTGCTGAGAAATCACCATCGACCATGGTTAAAACTCCCTTGTAGCGTTTGTTATGTTCTGCTTGCTTGTCTTGAAGTTTGCGATCAGTTGTTGGATCATAGCCTGACTGGTTAGACTGGGCTTGAGAGCCTTGCTGAGTTGATGGAGCTTGAGAAGGGGCTTGTTGACTAGGAGCTGCTTGCTCTTGTCTTGATTCAGGTGCCGGTTTCGCTTGTGACTGATCTGTCGTTGTAGAAGACTGACCAGAAGATGCCTGAGCCTTTTCAGATGAAGCTGAGCTTGAAGATTTTTGAGTCTTGCTTTCTTTGCTAGAAGAAGCCGCTTTAGAACTTGATGATTGACTTGTTTTTGCAGAGCTACTAGTTTGAGTGGTTTCGTTTTTATTTCCACAAGCTCCCAGTAGCAAGGTAGAAGCCAATACAGTCGCTGCCATCAATTTGATATAGGTTTTCTTTTTCATCTTTCCACTCCTTTGTAATACTTTTGAAATATTATGAAATCTTTTTGTAATATAATTGTAACATTAGGCCTTGAATCTGTCAACTATTTAGAGAACCTATTTTAAAAATTGTTCCCTCCACTATTTCAATTCGTAATCGAAACGAAAAAATAGGAAATTTTTTAGATTAGAGTCCTATTTTTTGCATCGCTCTTGTGTAATTCTAAGAAAGATAGCCATTCATAAAAATGATGATAAATAAAGAGGTCGGAAACTTTGTCCCGGCCTTACTTTTTATTTCAATCGATAGGTTTTTCTTGGTTTCTTTTTAGGTACTCGTTTGAGTCCGACTTCTTCTACATATTCTCCGTATTTTACGAGAAAGTTATTGCTGACGATTGGGTGACCGGGGTTGATGAGATTGACCAGTTCAGTCCCTTCATAGACAGTGAACTCTTCCTCCAACAGATAAAGGAAGGTCGGGTTCCAATCGAGACGGCCTTGGATTCGTTTGATGGATTCTTGGATAATGGCATAATGGTCAAAGGCGAAGGCTTGCTCCTCCAGCTCTACTCCCTCTAGGAAGCATTTGCCCGTCTGAAAATCGACATCTACGAAAACGACATCCTTGGCATCGTCACCTGCCTGAACGAGGTCTAAGGCACGACTAGGTAAGTACACTAAGTGGGCAATGGTCACTGTCCAGCCCCGTGGATCACGACCGGGGGTCGATACCGTCATCAATTGCTCGATTTTCTCCAAAGGTAGATCGAGATTGACTTCTTCTCTCACCTCGCGCTGACAGGCATGTGCAGCGTCTTCTCCCTTATCCATAAAACCTCCAACTAAGGCTAAACAGTTCTGATAAGGGTGGGCCTTGCGACGGATCAGCAGGAGCTTGATCTTTCCTTCGACAAAGCAGTAGGCTACCATATCCACCGTCACACTTGGTTTTTCATATTGAGGGAGTTCCTGCTTGTAGTACCAGTCTAAAAACTCCTCCTGACTGGCATGGATTTCATAATATTCTTTTTCCGTCATCCCGGCTGGAATCATCGTATCTGCCATCTTATGCCTCCTTTCGAACTGCCTTAGTCCATTGGTACCAACCCACTAGACTGTTCAGTGTGTAAACCCAGTACATCCCTTGGATGTGAATATTTTCACCCCACCAGAGGTAGATACTAAAGAGATTGGTTGCAATCCAGAAAATCCATTGCTCGCGGTAAAGACGTGTCATCAAGAGCTGACCAACACCATTGGTCGCATCGGTAACACTATCACGGAAAGGGCGAGCACTATGGATACTTTGGTAAGCAAAGCCCATACCAATCCAGATAATGGCAGTCAAGACCAAGTACTTGAGCCAGTCAAGAACAGATAATTTCTTAGCTTCAAAGTGGGATTCTTCTGGTTTTCCTTGGTCATTGATACGATTGGACAGCCAAGCATAGAGACCAATCGGCTGCATGACAAAGAAGTAAACAGTCGTCAAAACTTCTCCGTAAAAAGTCGCATTCATGGCCAAGATCAAGTAGATAGCCGAGTTAATGGTCCCAAAGAGATAATTGCTTGCACGACCTTCTGCTACCAAGATAACACAGACAATCCCAGTCCAGGATGCAAACAAGCTCAGCCAGTCATGACTTTCCGTATTTTGCGTGAACTCTAAGATCAAGGGAACACTTGACAAGGCGATGAGATACAACCACTGGAAAAGGCTACGGCCGACAAAGAGATCTTTCCAGAGCAGGCGCATGATCCCTGCAAAACCGATCTTGCGGGCTTCTTCATGGACATTTTTAAAGTTTTCGATAAATTGTGTGATTTTTTCGGTTAGTTTTTTCATAATTTTCTCCTAATCTGCTTGGTAAATGGCATCAATAGCCACTTTTGCTGCTTCATAATTACCTAGGTAATCCTCCGCTAGATAAACTAAAGGAATGGTCGTTAAGTATAGCTCCCTCATCTGATCCAAATGCTGGGAAAAACTGTAGCGAATGTGGTCTTCTGCCATGGTCATATCTCTAAATCCGTCATTGACATAGGAGCCAACAGGCTGCACAAAGAGAATCAAATCCCATTTTTCCTTGGCCAAGATGGAGGCAAAGAGATTGTCAAATGTCTCCCCTGATAAGTCCCTTTGGTCCTCAGTCTCCATGTAATAGTCATAGTAGCCCTTGGTTACCAAGGAGTTGGTATCGGCTATCACTAGGCCTCGATTGGCATTGCTATCGATTAGTTTTGAGGTCTGGTCATACTGCCCTAAAAGGAGATAGTAGTAATCCTTTGGAGTCAATTCATCGTCGCGGACATTGTTTTTGATCTGGTACTCACGCGCGTATTCCAGGCTGACCGGCGCATCGTAATACCTTGCCAAATCCTTGGCCAGAGTGGTCTTCCCATTGCTAGCACTTCCCATAATCAACACTTTCTTGGTAAACTGACGACGGAAGGGTTGTGCGATGTATTTCCAATATTTGCTTGGATTTTCTCGAATCATAGTCGCTGAGATACCAAACTTTCTTTCTTGCAAAACAGTCTCAAATCCACGATTAGATAATTCTTGCTGGTAGTCACGTTCTCCCACAAAAAAGATCAGTTCTTGCTGGTTTTCATCATAGGAAATCTCCGATAACATCTGATCCAACCACTCCTGCCAGCCCATAGGGTAACGGGGAAGGTTGGTCTCGTCCAGCTTGCAGACAGAGGTCAATTCGTCATCACGAAAAGCCTCTCGGATATAGCGAAATCTTTTTTGAAGAGTTAAGCCTATCTGCTCCCCTCTGTCTCCCTCATAGCCTGAAACGACTACCCAGACCTGATCACACTGACGCTTCGCTCGCTGGATCAGATCGATATGTCCCTGATGGAGAGGGGCAAAGGTCCCAAATACCACTGCTGTTTTCTTTTTCATAAACCTTTTACCTTTTTATAATTTTTAATATTTTTGTTTTATATGTTTTTATTATATACTATATTTTTGTTTTGTCAATAGTTTTTTATCATTTTTTATAAAAAAGTAGAAAAAAAGAATCAGGATTGCTCCTGACTCTCTATTTTTAAGCAATATCAAATTTTAACTGGCCTGCTTTGACACCGATCTTGAGGATTCTTCCTGCTACCAGTTCTCCCTTAAGGAGGAGTTCTGCCAACTTGTCTTCCACTTCTGTTTGCAGTGTTCTACGAAGTGGACGAGCTCCCATTTCTGGATTGTAACCGTGGCTAGCTAGCAACTTCAGTGCCGAAGCTTGTAGTTTCAAGTCGATGCCCTTCTCTGCCAGGCTAGCAATCAATGGTTTAACCATGATCTTGACAATTTCCTGCATGTGTTCGCTATCCAAGCTATGGAAGACCACCTTTTCATCAATACGGTTAATAAATTCAGGTCGATAAGCTTTTTTCAACTCTTCAAAGATTCGTTTTTCCATATTTTCTTGGTCAAAACGAATGTCCTTGGCCCCAAAACCGACAGTCTTATCATCACGAAGGGCTGTCGCACCGAGGTTTGACGTCATGATGATAATGGTATTTGAAAAGTCCACCTTGCGCCCCTTGCTATCAGTCAAGACACCGTCGTCCAAGACTTGCAAGAGGACATTAAAGATGTCTGGGTGGGCCTTCTCTACCTCGTCAAAGAGAAGTACTGAGTAAGGTTTATTGCGAACCTTCTCAGTCAACTCCCCCCCTTCTTCGTAGCCCACATAGCCCGGAGGAGCTCCATTGAGACGGCTGGCTGCGAATTTCTCCATATACTCACTCATATCAAAGCGGATAAGGGCTGATTCGTCATCAAAGAGAACTTCTGCCAAGGCCTTGGCCAATTCGGTCTTACCGACTCCTGTCGGCCCTAGGAACATAAAGGAACCAATCGGACGCTTGTGACTGCGAATACCTGACTGGTTGCGGCGAATCGCACGGCTAATACTTGAAACAGCTTGATCTTGACCGATGACACGTTTGTGCAGTTCCGCTTCCAAGTTCAGGTATTTCTTGGCATCAGTCTGGGTCAGTTTTTGGACTGGGATACCTGACAAGCGGCTCAAGGTGGTCAAAATATCAGATTCTGTTACCAAGTCTTTATAGACAGGGACTTCCTGCTCTTTTGCGATTAACTGGGCCGCTTGTTTCCACTTGCCATCCATCAGGGCCTTGTCAGCTGGACTCAAGCCGGATTCGTCTGCTTTCACATGCTTGGATTTGTTTTGCACTGTTGCTGCCGCTTCGTCCAAAAGATCAATGGCAGAGTCTGGTAAGTGACGACTGGTCAAGTAACGATGTGCCATCTTGACAGCTGTTTCAACAGCTTCATCTGTGATTTGCACACGGTGGTGTTTCTCATAGGTAGCCTTCAAACCTTGCAAAATGGTCATGCTATCAGCTAGACTTGGCTCATCAATCGTCACTTTGGCAAAACGACGAGAAAGGGCTGCATCTTTTTCGATGTGTTTTTGGTATTCTTCCTGAGTGGTTGCACCAACCGTTCTCAAAGTTCCACGAGCTAAGGCTGGCTTCAAGATATTGGCTGCATCCAGAGTCGAATCAATACCGCTACCAGAACCCATGATGGTGTGAAGTTCATCGATAAAGAGGATTACTTTGCCGTCTTCCTCGATATCCTTGATGATATTGTTCATACGTTCTTCAAAGTCACCACGGAAACGTGTCCCTGCAACGACATTCATCAAATCAAGCTCTAGAACACGCATCTTTGCCATTTCAGCTGGTACGTCCCCACTAGCAATACGCTGGGCAAGACCAAGTGCCAGAGCTGTTTTCCCGACACCAGCATCTCCAACCAAGACAGGATTGTTCTTGGTTTTACGGCTCAAGATTTGAATCATACGCGAGATTTCCTTGTCACGACCGATAACTGGCTCTAACTTGCCAGAACGCGCTTGCTCTGTCAAATCATGCGTATAGTCCTCGAGACCGCCACTTTGAGCTTGAGGCATGCCCATCATATTGGCCATGGAATTTTGCTTGTCAGTTACTGTGCGATGGCGTTGACGCAAAGCCTTGAGATCTTCTCTAGTCCAGCCAGCACGCTCTTCTAGATTGCGACGAAGAGCGGCAATTCTGACCTGATCTTTCTTGTCTTCATAAGAGAAGCCTGCTCTCTCCAAGATGCGAGTTGCCAAGGCATTGCCGTCATGCAAGATTGCATAGAGGATATGCTCTGTCCCTAGCACCTTTGCGTGGACCACTGAGGCAACATACTCTGCTTCTGCAAAGAGAACCTCCAAACGATGGGAAAAGGGCAATTCTGTAAAGGTTTCGTCTTGGCTATAGACCGTTTCAGTCAGCTCCAACGCAACCTCTTCTAAACGATCCATTTCATAAGGATAATCATTTAGAGTTGCACCTGCCACACTGTAACTGTGATTGGACATGGCAATCAATAAATGCCAAGACTCTAGGTAACGAGCTCTAAAATGGCTCGCAACCATGTAGGCACTTTCGATACATTCATTCAATGCTTTTGAATAGTTCATCTTACTTCTCTTTTCTATCTACCTCTTGTAATAGCTGTCGGAGCATATTGGCACGGACAACTGAAGATTCTTCCCCTAGGACACGATCCGTTGCCACTGAAGTCAGCAAGGTCATTTCCTGCTTGGTCATCAAGTCCTGCTCCACCAAAAGCTGGAGAATATCCTCATAGACCTCCTGACTAACTCGCTCACCAATCGAGTAAAGCAAATCGCGGAGCATCTCATGATGACTGGAAAACTCAATACGCCCTATGCGAATGTAGCCTCCGCCACCACGCTTGCTCTCAACCAAGTAACCTCTGCTTTCAGTAAAACGTGTCTTGATGACATAGTTGATCTGACTCGGTACAACCTGAAAGGTATCCGCCAACTGACTCCGCTGCAATTCCACGATACCAGACTGGTCTAAAATCGCCTTGATATAGGCTTCGATATGATCTGATGTATTTTTAAATCTCATAGTAAATCAAACTCCTTCTTTGAACCTTGACTATCTTTGACTATTATACCGAAATTTTCTCATTTTTTAAAGAAAAAGGGCGCTGGTAAAGGATAATCTTCACCAACTCCCTATTTTTCTACTTATCTAATCCCAATTCTGCTAATATTTGACGTTTATAGGCAATCTTTTGGACTTCCTTGTCCTCGTCTTCAGACCAATCTAGTTTAATTTCTGAGACAATCTGCCCGGGACGATTTTTCAAGATATAGATGCGGTCACTGAGATTGAGGGCCTCTTCAATACTATGCGTGATGATGAGGGTCGTCAGCTGCAGCTGTTTGTGAATCTCCAGATACCAAGCGTGGAGTTCCATCTTGGTCATCTCATCCAAGGCGCTAAAGGCCTCATCCAAGAGAAAGAGCTTGTGCCCGAAAAGGTAGGTACGAAGCAAGGCTACACGCTGGCGCATCCCACCACTGAGTTCATAAGGATACTTATCTCGTATAGCAGTCAGCTGGAAGGTCGCAAGGATGTCATCCGCTCGGGCAATGGCTTCCGCCTTATCCACCTTTTGAATCAAGAGTGGCAGGATGATATTGCCAAGAACCGTCTTGTGCTCCAAGAGGAGATCCTTTTGCAGCATATAACTCACGCGCCCCTTGGGATTTTCCTCGCCATCAAGGACAATTCGCCCATACTGGACTTCTAAAATCCCAGCAATCAGATTAAAGAGGGTGGTCTTTCCAACACCACTTGGTCCTAGGATAGAAACCACTTCACCCGAAGTCACCTGCAGGTTAATATCCTCTAAAATCTTTTCATCATCGTAGGCATAGCTTACATGTTCGAGTCTAATTTCTGTCATTATTTTACAAATTCGTTAGTGAAGCCCTTGTCAGTCAAGTCTTCTTTAAGGATACCATTCTCTTTATCCCATTTGTAGAAGGCATTCCAGCGGTCAGCGTCAAATTGTCCCCATTTTTCCTTGTCACTTGCGTATTCTTTTGACAAGTATTTTTGAGATTCGATAACAAAGTCACGTTTTTCCTTGAGTTCAGGTGCATTCTTGATGAGGATATCTGCAGCTTCTTCTGGGTGTTCCATGGCATATTGGTAGCCTTTTTTAATAGCTTGGATGACTTTACGAGCTTCTTCCTTGTTGTCTTTCAGATAGTCGTTGTTTGCGATGATAACGGGTGAGTAGTAGTCAAACTCCTTGACATAGTCTTTCAAGTACATAAAGTTAGCGTCTACACCTTGAGATTTGGCAAGGATACCGTCCCAACCGTAGTAGATCCAAGCAGTGTCAAAGACACCATTGGCAATCGGTGTGATTGAGTTTGAGTCGTTGTTTGGTACTTTTTCGACCTTCTCAAAGTCTCCACCTTGTGATTCTACTAATGTTTTCAACATAGCTAGCTCCGTTGGGTCATTCCAAGTACCGTATTTCTTCCCAACCAAGTCCTTTGGACTGCTGACATTGTCAGATTTACGAGAGATGATTCCTGATGTATTGTGCTCTACGATAGCGGCAACGGCAGTGATTCCTGCCCCTTTTTCCAATTTCTTAGCCATGTAGTCTTGGAAATAGATAGCAAATGGTGCCTTGCCATTGATCACCAAGTCAGACGAGCTTTCTTCTGGTGGCAATTTCAAATCAACATCCACTCCAGCTTCTTTGAAATAACCTTTTTCCTTGGCAACATACAGCCCTGTGTGGTTAGTATTTGGCGTCCAGTCTAGGATAAAGTCAATCTTCTTGAGTTCTGCTTCTTTATTGTCCTTAGAAGCAGTCCCTTGACCACAAGCCACCAGCACGACAGCTACAAGAGCTGTCACAAGCGTTAAAAACACTTTCCATGTTTTCTTCATTTTCATTTCCTCTTTTCTTTTTCTAAAACGCTCTATTAAGTACGTTTCCATTTAATCACATATTTTTCACTAACATCGACCAATTTCATACCCAAAAGGCTGATAATCGACACCAGAATAATAATGGCAAACATGGTATCATACTGAAACAGTTTTTTAGACTGAATCATATAAACACCAAGTCCTTCAAAACCTCCCAACCACTCAGACACCACAGTTGTGATAAAGGCGTAGGAGACACTGACCCTCAGACCTGCATAAAAGTAGGGCAGGCTGACAGGGATTTTAAAATGCCACAGGATTTGCCAAGGGTTTGCTCGCATCAGACTAAACAAGGTCAGCATATCCTTGTCACAATTCCTAAATCCGTCCAAAATGCTGACGATAATAGGGAAGGTTGTTGTCAGGATTATCAAGACAATCTTAGGCAAAATTCCATAGCCTAGCCACAAGACCAAGATAGGCGCTATGGCAATGGTCGGAATGGTCTGGATAACCACCATCATGGGATAGATAAGATCATTGAGCCAAGTTAAACTGTCCATAAGCACTGCCATCAGACAGGCAATCAAGACTCCTAAGACTAGACCTAGCAAAGCCACTCTCAATGTCGCCCAGCTATGGTGCCAGAGAAATTCTCTGTCACGAGCAAAGGCCTGGAGAATTTCAAAAGGAGTTGGCAGGATAAACTTGGGTAAAAGTTTGAATATTCCCGCTAACTGCCAGATTGACAAGACTCCTAGAAAACCCAATAGACTAATGTGTCGTCTCAGTATACTTTTCAAGTTTGTCATCGATGCTTAAAATCTCTCCTACATTTATTTTGACATTGGCAAAGACATTATCTGCCTCCTGCCCTGCCACTTCTAGCGCTTCTTTAAGAATACGCATGAGCTCATCCAACTCCCCTTCCAAGACCGTTTCAAAGGGTGTCACCACCATGGTCACGGACTGAGCTTGCAGATAAGCAATCACTTGATCGATAATAGCAATTCGATCAATCCCCTGTGATAGGGGCAAGACTTGCAAGGCAATGCTTGCTTTCATAAAAACCTCCTTTTCTCAGGTTTCCTTTTGACAAAAAGAAAACCCCTTCCATATATGGAAAAGGTGCAGAATTCGGCTAAGTATCGTTCCCTACGCTGGCATTACCCAGATCAGGTGCGGTCGAAGTTTAACACTTCCTCTCAGACTGTACACAGACTCCCATATCTTATATGGAAATATAGTAACGCAAATACAAGGAAAAGTCAAGGAAACTGCTTACAGAAAACCATGAAAAAGAGTTTGAAGGCAAATGCTTCAAACTCTCTTTCATAACTTTCTTATTTAGCCTCGTACCAGGTTGCTCCTTCATTCTCATCAGCGATGAGGGGAACACTGAGCTGGATGGCTTCTTCCATGGTTTGTTTCACCAGAGCTTTGACGGCTGCTAGTTCTGATTTCGGAACCTCAAGGACGATTTCATCATGCACTTGCAAGAGCATCTTGGTCTGATAATCACCCTCAACTAGAGCTTTGTCTAGCTGAATCATAGCAATTTTGAGAATATCCGCCGCCGAACCCTGGATAGGCGAGTTGATAGCTGTCCGCTCTGCAAAACCACGAATGTTAAAGTTACGCGAATTGATATCGGGTAACTCACGACGACGCTTGAAGAGAGTCTCTACATAGCCCTTATCACGCGCTTCACGCACCACTTCTTCCATATAGTTTTTAATCCCAGGAAAACGCTCAAAGTAGGTATCAATGTAGGCTTTGGCCTTCTTACGACTAATACCAAGATTGTTCGCCAAACCAAAATCTGAAATCCCGTAAACCACTCCAAAGTTGACAGCCTTGGCATTGCGACGGTCGTTTGGCGTCACATCCTCAGGACGTTCAATTTCAAAGACACGCATAGCTGTCGAAGTATGGATATCTGCTCCCTCTTGGAAGGCCTTGATTAAGTGCTCATCCTTAGAGATATGCGCCAAAACGCGCAACTCAATCTGTGAATAGTCGGAGCTAAGAAGGACACTATCCTCCCACTCTGGCACAAAAGCCTTACGAATGAGACGACCTTGTTCCAAGCGAACAGGGATATTTTGCAAGTTTGGATCTACACTAGACAGACGTCCGGTCTGAGTCAAATCTTGCACATAGCGCGTGTGGATCTTGCCATCATCTAAAATCCAATCCTGCAAGCCAATTACATAGGTAGATTGAATCTTAGCAATCTGACGGTAGTCTAGAATTTTTTTGACAATCGGTGCAATAGGAGCCAGACGCTCTAGCACATCCACGGCTGTCGAGTAACCTGTCTTGGTTTTCTTGGTGTACTCTAGAGGAAGACCCAGTTTTTCAAAGAGAAGGACGCCTAACTGCTTAGGCGAGTTGATATTAAACTCCTCACCAGCCAGTTCGTAAATCTCTTGAGTGAGTTGCTCAATGACGACCTCATTTTCAGCCTGCATCTCAAGCAGGGTTTCTTTTTGGACCTTGATCCCAGCGATTTCCATCTTGGCAAGGACAAAAGCCAGAGGTTGCTCCATGTCATAGAGGAGATCTAACTGTCCATGTTCACTGAGTTTTTCGAGTAAAACCGGCTCTGTTTCAACCAATACTGCAACCTTGCGAGCCAAATGCTCCAAGAATTTCTCTCTCTCAGGGATAGCTTTCTTGACCCCCTTACCGTAGAAAATCTCATCATCAGCCAAATAAGTTTGGCCATAGAGATTCGCAATGGTTGAAATTTCATTGTTCTCGACAGTAGAGAGGAGGTATTTGGCCAAACGGCTGTCAAAAGCAGGGGCCTGCAAATTCAAGCCCAAACGATTTAAAAGAACCTTCGCTTTCTTAAAATCATACACTTTCAGAGGTGTTTTTTCTAGAAAATCCTTGAGAATCGGCTCCTGCAAGAGCTCAAGTTTGTCTGTAGCGTAAAGCTTATCTCCACAGAACCAGGCAAAACCAACCAAGGCATCTGTATGGTAATTCTCACCAAAAAGTTCAAAGTGGAAGATGGAGTCTGCGCTCAGCATATCCTCCTTCACTTGGTCAACGATAGTGAAGTCTAAACTCTCAGGCGCATCCGTCGACGAAACATTTAAAGCTTGTTTAAGCTGTTTGAAGCCCATCTCATCGTAGAATTTTCCGAGATTTTCCACATCTGGGCCATTATAGACCAAATCATCTAGTCCAATCTCAATTGGTGCCTGAGTCTCAATGGTCGCCAAGGTTTTAGACAAAAAGGCTTGTTCCTTGTCATTGATGAGATTTTCCTTCATCTTAGAAGCCTTCATCCCATCAATATTTTCATAAATACCCTCTAACGAACCGTGTTCTAGCAAGAGCTTGATACCCGTCTTTTCACCGATTTTCGTGACACCAGGGATATTATCAGACTTATCCCCCATAAGAGCCTTAAGATCAATGAACTGAGCTGGGGTAATGCCCATCTTTTCCATAAGGTAATCTGGTGTAAAGGCCTCAAACTCAGCCACACCTTTCTTGGAAATCTCAACCACTGTATGCTCATCCGTCAACTGGATCAAGTCCTTGTCTCCGCTGACAATAGTCACTTCAAAAGAATCCTTCTCAGCCAAGCGACCTAAGGTTCCGATGATATCATCTGCTTCATACTGGGCCAACTCATAGTGGCGAATCCCAAGATGATCTAGCAACTCACGAATGAAGGGAAATTGCTCACGAAACTCATCTGGAGTTTTAGCACGCCCCCCCTTGTAGTCTGCATACATCTCTGTTCGGAAAGTCGTCTTACCTGCATCAAAAGCTACCAAAACATGGCTGGGTTCAACTCGCTCCAAGACATGATTCAACATAAGTTGAAAGCCATAGATTGCATTGGTATGAAGACCATTAGCATTTTTAAATCGATCCAGCTGTTGATAGAGCGCAAAAAAAGCTCGAAAGGCAACAGAAGATCCATCAATTAATAATAATTTTTTCTTGTCCATACACCCATTATAAAGGAAAGCAAGGAAAAATACCATCGGAAAGAATAGGCAAATGGTAGTGAAGCCCTCTTTTTTATATTCTTTCTAGATTCTAGCTCCATTACTATCCACTCGATAGCCATCTACAGTAGTATTCACTGCTAAAGCCCCCGAAGCATTGACGTAATAAGACTTTCCTCCTACCTGGAACCACTGGCTAGACTTCATAGCCCCTGAACTCTCCAAATAATACCATGTTCCATTTTCCTTGAGCCATCCCGTCTGCATCTCCCCTGATGCCTTTAGATAGTACCAATGCGAACTATCCTTCACCCAACCTGTTGACATGGTTCCATTGTCTTTAAAGTGATACCAACTGCCATTTATTTTCTTCCAACCAGTTGCGAGTTTCCCATTCTCTCGGTAATACCAACTCCCTCCTTCTTTTTTCCAGCCCTTTTCTGTATTGCTTAGCTCTGCATACTGCACATATCTTCTAGAACCGCTATAAGACAAATAACCGAGCCACTTATAACCATCCTTTTCAAGAACTTGATCATAACTCACACTCTCACCAGCATAATAGTAGTCAATAACCTGTCCTGTACGTGACGGTTGGTCCATAATAGGCGATTTCCCCGTGAATACTATTGTCCCACTAGACGGAAGTTCTGGGCTACGAGCATTCTCACCCGCACTATGGCTGGCAGATAAATCCCTGAAATGAATAAAACCTGTCATCGAACTAGCCCTGACTTTTCGACGGTTATACTTTTCTCGAACCCCATAATTATACTCTTCGATCTCAATCGTATCCCCTGATACATTTGATACCCAGGCCACGTGCCCATAATAACCTTCTGTCGACCAAGCAATGGCCCCAACTTCTGGCTTAGTATCCACACGGTAGCCTTCTCGCCTTGCACGATGTCCCCATTCATTCGCATTTCCGTAGGCAGGTGGAATTTCAAAGCCATTTACACTACTCAAACGAAAGGCCGCAAAAGACGTACACTGGCGAGAATACATCCGCCACTGATCGATTTCAACACTACCATTTTTGTAGTGAAGCGGATAGTCATCTCCACGCGCTACACTGTTGGCCTGAACCGATTCTCCACCAAACAAAAAAGCACTCGTAACCAACAATGTAGCCAGTCCTACACTCAATTGAGCACATCTACTCTTCTTAACTCCTGATTTAAAAAACGTCATTCATTCTCCTTAATAATATAAATTTCCGAGGTTACCCTCCTTTATACTATTCGGGAGAAAAAGAAAAAAGTGAGCAAAGCTCACTTCATTTTAGGATTCTTGGTCTAGATAGCGAATCAAATTCTTCTCTGTCAAGATATCTGAGTAGGTGAAGGATTCAACATAGACATTGACTTGTTTGTCTCCCTCAACATCCCCAAATTCAACGATAAATAGAGATGGATAAACCTCAATTAGCTTACCCAATCGATTTTTTTGGCGCTTACGGCCATTCTCCAAAGTCATTTCAACGACTTGTCCCTCATGCGCCTTGATCTCTTCTTTGATTTTTTTCATCTTGGCTACATCTGAAAATGCATCTGACATCTTATGCCTCCCTCTTTGAGATACTTGAAAATTTATTGTATTCTTTTTGGAAAATCAATTCCACTGTTCCACGAGCTCCACTACGGTTTTTCTCGATGATAACCTCAACCTTATTATTTGGAATTCCTTCCTCTTCTTCACCCGCACGATCGTAGTAGTCGTCACGGTATAGAAAGGCTACGATATCTGCATCCTGCTCGATAGAACCCGATTCACGAATATCAGACAAGACTGGTCTCTTATCCTGCCGCTGTTCCACTCCACGAGATAACTGACTAAGAGCAATGACTGGAACTTTCAATTCCTTAGCAAGAATTTTCAACTGACGAGAAATTTCAGAAACTTCTTGTTGGCGGTTCTCACGACCAGTCCCTGTGATAAGCTGTAGGTAGTCGATCAAAATCAATCCTAGATTGCCCGTTTCTTGAGCTAGTTTGCGTGAACGGGAGCGAATTTCCGTGATTCGAATCCCTGGTGTATCATCAATATAGATACTCGCGTTGGCTAGATTTCCTTGGGCAATAGTATACTTTTGCCACTCCTCATCAGTCAATTGACCCGTACGGATAGAATGAGACTCCACCAAGCCTTCGGCCGCTAGCATCCGGTCTACTAGACTTTCCGCACCCATTTCCAGTGAAAAGATAGCTACCGTCTTGTCCAACTTAGTCCCAATGTTCTGCGCAATGTTCAAAGCAAAGGCCGTCTTACCAACCGCTGGTCGCGCCGCTAGGATAATTAGCTCCTCCTCATGGAGACCTGTCGTCATATGGTCCAAATCTCGATAACCCGTTGCAATACCCGTGATATCCGTTGTTTGTTGTGACCGAACTTCTAGGTTCCCAAAGTTGATATTTAGAATATCTCGGATGTTCTTGAACCCACTACGATTGGCATTTTCGCTAACATCTATGAGTCCCTTTTCAGCCTGAGCGATGATTTCATCTGCAGGCTTAGAAGCCTCATAGGCTTGGTTGACAGACTCTGTCAATTTGGAAATCAAGCGACGTAGCATAGCCTTTTCGGCTACGATTTTAGCATAATATTCTGCATTGGCTGAAGTTGGTACAGAGTTGACAATTTCGACAAGGTAAGACAAGCCACCAATATTTTGGAGATCCCCTTGGCTATCCAAAATCGTCCGAACTGTCGTCGCATCAATTGCTTCCCCACGATCCGACAAATCTACCATCGCTTGGAAGATCAACCGATGAGCATATTTAAAGAAGTCACGAGAATCAATGTATTCTCGGACAAAAACGAGCTTACTCTCATCTATAAAAATAGCCCCCAGAACAGATTGTTCTGCCAAAATATCCTGAGGTTGAACTCGCAGTTCCTCTACTTCTGCCATCCGACTTTCCTTCCTTTTACAATCTTGTCAAGAAATTGTAAACTTAACCTTCTTTTACACGAAGATTGATGACACTTGTAACATCTTGATAGATTTTCACTGGTACATCAATCAAACCTACTGCTCGAATTGGTGCTTGCACTTGAATATTGCGTTTGTCAATCTTGATACCAAATTGCTTTTGCAATTCTTCTGCAATTTTCTTGTTAGTGATGGAGCCAAATGTACGGCCATCTGGTCCAACCTTTTCAACAAACTCTACAACCGTTTCTTCTGCTTCAAGCTTAGCCTTGATGGCTTTTGCTTCAGCAATCATTTCAGCATGAGCCTTTTCTTCTGATTTTTGTTTACCACGCAACTCGCCCACTGCTTGAGCAGTCGCTTCCTTGGCCAAATTCTTTTTAATCAGGAAGTTTTGAGCATAGCCAGTTGGCATTTCCTTGATTTCGCCCTTTTTTCCTTTTCCTTTAACATCTGCTAAAAAGATTACTTTCATTCTTCTTTCTCCTTTTCCTTTAGTTCATCCAAGATTAGTTTAGTCAATTTTTCTCCTGCTTCTGACAGATTCATATTCTCGATTTGCGCAGCCGCTAGATTAAAATGGCCTCCGCCACCTAGCTCTTCCATAATGCGTTGCACATTGATTTTACTACGGCTTCGAGCCGAGATGGAGATAAATCCTTGTGTATTTTTTGCCAGAACGAAACTAGCCTCAATACCGGACATGGCCAGCATAGCATCGGCAGCCTTACTGATAACAACGGTGTCATAAGTGGTTGAGTCCTTAGCTTGGGCAATCAAGATATCTGAAGCTAGCTTACGACCTTGTAAAATGAGTTCATTTACCTCACGATACTCCTCAAAATCTGTCGCAGCAATCTCCTGGATAGCAATACTATCGCTTCCACGTGTTCTCAGGTAGCTAGCCACATCAAAGGTCCGACTCGTTACGCGAGATGTAAAGTTCTTGGTATCCAGCATCATTCCAGCCATCAGTACGCTAGCCTGCATACGACTCAAACGATTTTTCTTAGAATTTTGGAACTGAATCAATTCTGTGACCAGCTCACTCGCACTACTTGCTCCACTTTCAATATAGGTGATGACTGCATTCTCAGGGAAATCCTGATCACGTCTATGATGGTCAATAACAATGGTTTGAGTAAACAAATCATAAAAATCTTTTGACAAGGTTAAAGCCGTCTTGGAATGATCCACCAGAATCAATAATGAACGGTTTGTAACTAGCTTCATCGCATCTGTAAGAGATAAAAGTTTCGTGACATCTTCCTTCTTCAAGAACTGAATAGCACGTTCGATATCTGCTGGCATATGGTCTGCATCGTAGACAGCATAACTGTTCTCAATAATATTACTTGCAAACAACTGCATACCAACAGCAGAGCCCAAAGCATCCATATCTAGATTTTTATGACCGACTACAAAAACTTGGTCAACACTTCGAATCTTATCAGAAATGGCTGTCATCATGGCTCTGGTACGTGTACGAGTACGTTTGATAGATGCAGCAGTTCCTCCACCAAAGTAGACAGGATTCTTGGTTTCGTTATTTTCCTTGACCACCACCTGGTCACCACCGCGAACTTCTGCTAAGTTCAAGTTGAGCAAGGCAATTTTCCCTATCTCTTCATGATTTCCATCACCATAAGAAAATCCCATACTTAAGGTTAGGGCCAGTTGCCTCTGTTTTGATTCTTCTCGGAAACTATCAATAACAGAGAATTTATCATTCATCAATTCCTCGAGTACTGTGTAATCTGTGAATAAATAAAAACGATCCATCCCCACACGGCGAGAAAACATAGCATACTTACTAGCAAATTCTGAAACAAAATTAGCTACAAAGCTATTGATATGGCTGATATCAGAGTCAGACGTCGCATCCTCCAAATCATCGTAATTATCCACTGAGATGACCCCAATGACTGGACGACTAGTTACCAATTCGACAGTCGCTTCGTACTCCCCAGAAACATCAAAGAAATACAAAACACCCGAAGCCTTGTCCATATGAACAGCATACCGTGTTTCGCCCAAGGTAGCATACGAACCAGGATTCCCAACAGAAGCCTTGATGATGGTTTGAATTAATTCAACATCAATTTCCCCTTCTTCATTCGTCAAAATCAGCTCAGCATAGGGATTAAACCATTCCACTTCGCCACTAGATAAGTCTAATTTCAGGACTCCCACCGGCATTTGATCAAGCAAAGTACTCAAGCTATTTTCAGCTTGATGATTTACGTATTGGATTTGTTCAATTTCGCTCTTTTCATACTGTTTTTTTTGCCAGACAAATAAAAGCAGATAAAGAAGTACAAATAAAAACAAGACACTGATTGTTACAACATTATTTTGTGAAAAAATAATCAGCATTGTTAAGGTTCCGAAAGTTGCAATCCCTAGTAGAATCGCAGAATTCGGAGTTAAATTATTTTTTTTCATTCTAAACCTCTTGCGCATTATTATATCACAAATGCCCTTAAAAAGCGACCTTTAAAGAGAAAGCACTGCTTTTATTATAGTAAGATACTCTTAAAGAAACCATACATAAAAAAGGAGAGCAAATTCCTCGCTCTCCTTTTTCCACATCAGTGCAGAATCTTCCGCCTAGATTACATTATTCACCTAATTCTAGTCGAATGTCTTGTAGGCGCTCTTGCGCCTGTTTCACAATTGATTCTAAAATAGACTTACATGGTTTGATGTCTTTCACCAAACCTGCAATTTGTCCGCTCATCATTGAACCATGAACTGTATCACCTTCATAGACAGCCTTAGATAGGGAACCGATCGTAATTTCTTCCAGTTCCTCTCGGTTTGTACCTTTCTGCTCTAATTCAATATAGTGATCTGTCATCTCATTGCGAATACAACGAACTGGCGCTCCCGCAATGCGACCTGTAACCGCAGTCGCTGTATCACTTGCCGCCAAAATAGCTTCTTTATAGGCTGGAGAAATTGGACATTCTTCTGAAGCAAGAAAAACTGTTCCCATTTGAACTCCTTGTGCACCTAGGGCAATCGCAGCAGCCAGCCCTCGGCCATCTGCCACACCTCCGGCAGCAATGACCGGAATTGATACCGCATCAACGATTTGCGGGATAAGAGCCATTGTATTGGTCTCTCCGATATGCCCACCAGCTTCTGAACCCTCAGCGATTACAGCATCAACTCCCAATTCTTCCATTTTTTGAGCATGCTTGACACTGGCAATAACTGGAATAACCTTGATTCCTGCTTCTTTCAAGTAAGGCATGATATGCTTAGGTGTTCCTGCACCTGTAGTTACCACCGGAACCTTTTCTTCGATGATAACAGTCACAATATCCTTGATGTTTTTCATCATCAACATAATGTTGACACCAAAAGGCTTATCTGTCAACTTTCTCAATTCACGAATTTCTTCTCGCAACTGCTCTCCAGTCATACCACCTGACGCAATAATTCCTAATCCTCCAGCCTCAGAAACAGCTGCTGCTAGTTGATAGTGGGAGATTTGAGCCATGGCCCCTTGGAAAATTGGATATTGAATCTGTAAAAGTTTTGTAATTGACATATGAGTCCTCCTTTTATTTTCTGTTGATTCTTGTTGGCAAATGGATGCATAGTGCACCAATATCCCCGTCAACAAGAAAATGTTACATTTGTCTCCTCATATTCTGTTATCCTAAAAAATCTGGCTTACGATCCTGCTGATCTGTAAAAGGAATAAGTGGGGGGCGAGAACGTAGAACATAATCTACAAATTCCTTCCCATCCTTGTCAAACTCTACCACCGCGAAAAATTGATCATGATAAAAGAAAAACTTGTAATGATTCTCAAAAGCCTGACGCAACCATTTCTCTTTGGCTAAAATGGATTTCATAGGATAATCATCAACTGCTGGAACCCAGAGAGGATTTCGATGAACATGTGATAACATCAAGTCCCCCATATGGATCATCGTATCTTTCCCCTGTTTGAGCAAGATAATACTGTGGCCATTGCTGTGACCACTTGTGTGAATCATTTGGATTTCTGGAATGACATTGATATACTCTGAGAAAGTCGTCACCTGATCTTGAATCGGTTCCCAATTCTCTCTCAGATAAGTTCCTCGTGTTCGATTATTAGGGTTTCTCATCTCATACCATTCGACATCATTCACAATAATCTTGGCGTTTGGATACTTGGAAACCAACTCTCCTTGATCATTCACACGCGTCAAGCCACCAGAATGATCATGATGCATATGTGTCATCAGCACGATGTCAATATCTTCAGGCGATAGTCCTAAAAGAGATAAACTTTCTTCTACCCGACTTTCAGTTAAGATTCCTAAGTTGCGCCTTTGTTTATCAGATAATTTTGCCGTATCAAAACTTGCATCTATCAAGTAATTTTTACCCTTGTACTGGATCAAAATAGGATCCGTCAATTCTGCCATCATATTAGCATCATTTGTTGGGTAGTAACGAGACCACACAACTTTCGGAACCGGACCAAAAAGAGTCCCTGCATCCGTCAATTTATCGGCTCCACGTAGCCATGTCAGTTTCATATCATGAAATTGATATTCCTGTAAGGTGAGTTCTGCCATGCTTTACTCCTTTATCCATTGGGCTGCTATTCTTTTACGAATCGAATCCCCAGATTTTCCATAGATTTCAATCGTTTTGGCATCCTTTAGATAACGGTCTATGGGGATGTCATCCAAGGTTTGAAGAGGTCCAATTAATCTAATAATTTCCTCAGAAATCTCAATTGCTACTTTTGTCGTATAAAGTTTTATCTGAGATACAAAGAGAGAATCCGCCTTCATCCTATCCTTGTAGGAAGCAAAGTAAGATTCAGCCGCACACAGCTTAGTATACAAGTCTGCGAATTGATGTTGATAGACTGTCGCATCGATTAATGGTTTCCCAAATCTTCTTTTGACCTTTACAAAAGCCAGACCTGTTTCAAAAGCTCCCTCAGAGATACCAATAGAGATTGCGCTTAATCCTAGCTGTAATTTTTTGATAATATCATTTAACTGAGTTTCCCCATTTAGCGTCAATCCTAGCAGACTATCTTCTGGCAATATGACCTGATCAAAAGTTACCGAATTCACAGGCAAACCCTGTAAACCAGGTTTTGCAATATCATCTCCAAAAGCAACTCCCGGTCGAGTCGTATCAACAATGAAAAATCCGTATCCATCTTCTCCGTTAGCTTCCTGAACCTTGGCTAAGATTAACAAAATATCTGTATAGCGGCAATTTGATACAATTGACTTCTTCCCAGTTAAAGACCAACCTGTTTCCGTTTTCCTTGCAGTTGTTGCAATAACCTCCAAGCTGTCCATCAATTTTCCTTCAGAAAATCCCAAGCCAGCTAAGATTTCTCCCCTTACTAATGGTTCTACATAACGCGATTTTTGTTCCTGACTCCCATATCGTAAAATAGGATAGATACCATAACATGCCTGAGTTAGTAGAACAGCAGAAAAAGCAGGAAAATCTTTTGAAATCAAGCGAATAAAGGTTAAAAACTCGGTTCTCAAAACAGAATCTTGACTATCTAAAAGCAAGGAAAAGATATCAAATTGCTCAATAAACTGATAAAGCAATTCTCTAGGGAACTGTTGTTCATCCTCATGAGACTT
Source organism: Streptococcus oralis (assembly GCF_023109315.1). Classification (GTDB taxonomy): domain Bacteria; phylum Bacillota; class Bacilli; order Lactobacillales; family Streptococcaceae; genus Streptococcus; species Streptococcus oralis_BS. The sequence continues at coordinate 25,232 of NZ_JALDUF010000004.1, read as the reverse complement.
AAGATAGTCCCGAATCAACACTTTCACATCTGCCTTCAATTCTCGTGCCAGCACGTCATTATAGGTCATCGCATTCACCTCATCTTAGTTGTCAGAAAACGGTTGGTAATAATCTTTCAACAATTCTTCATACACATAAGACTCTACTTCATTGTAGGAGTTTTTATAGGGTCTACAAAACCAAATATTAAATGGAATCGGATCCTTGAATCTAACCGCCTTAAAACGACTCTTGTCCACAAAATATTCAACCGGCCTTGGCAAAAGGGCAATCAAATCTGTCTGATGAGTTGATTCAACTAGGAAGTCCCAAGTAGAGGAAAGATAAGCAAATTTAGCCTCAATTCGTTGTGAACGAAGTTTTTCTGTCACTAAATCATAAGTCGTAAATGTTTTGTTGAAGGTTGCCAATTCATAACCAGCAATATCAGACCATTCCAACAAGCTTTTCTGAGCCAGCGGATGATCCTTATCCATATAAGCAACGTATTCATCCAATTGAATGATATGTTGTTCATATTTTTTAGCATCCAGGCTCGTAGGCTCTATCAGAATAGAGAGATTCAAATCTCCATCAACCATTTTTTGACGAATTTCCTTCCCTCCACCTTCCGTAACCTGGATATGGATATGAGGATTATTTTTCAGAAAATGAGGCAAGGCACTAGCAAAATAAACTCGTAAAATCAAGGACGGAATACCAAAATTAATGGTGCCTTTTTGCTTTTGAGCTTCTATATGGATCATGGAAAGCATTTCTTCATGTCGATTCACAATCTCGGTCGCATAACGATAAATTTTGCGTCCCGCCTCTGTTAAACTTTCTAATCTTCCATTCTTGCGATTGAATAATTGAACCCCTTCAGCTGCTTCAAAATTTGTCACAAATTGACTCAAGGCTGATTGACTAATGTGAATCTTCTTTGCAGCAATGGAAAGGTTGCATCCGCATTCTATGATATTGATGAAATAGTTCATTTGGATAATATCCACTTACCCATCACCTAGCTTTCCTTCACTATTTTAGTAGGTCAATTAGACAACTATTCTAGTGTTTGATAGTTGTCTACTGACTTTTTATCGAAATAACATTTCGAATACTTCATTTTAACGTTGTATATAAAGCGCTTACAATACTATCTAGTTTATATCATAACACACTAAGTAGAAAATAGCTCTTTTTTTGCTTAAATCGGCATTATTTTTAGGTCTTCTGAGACAATGACTTCCCCAGCTGTTTTTTCAAGAACTTCTTCTAATGTCACACCAGGAGCCAGCTCTTTCAACAGGAATTTACCATCTTTGAATCCAAAAACAGCTAATTCTGTGATGACAAGATCCAATACTCCTTTAGCTGAAAGTGGCAAGGTACATTCTTTCAACAACTTAGATTCCCCATCAGCAGTTGTATGTTGGATAGCCCCGATTACGCGCTTAGCTCCTACCAATAAGTCCATTGCGCCACCCATACCAGGAGCAAATTTCCCTGGGATAATCCAGTTGGCAATGCTACCATCTTGGCTGACTTCAAGAGCTCCAAGAACGGTTGCATCCACGTGTCCACCACGAATAATGGCAAAGGAAGTTTGTAGATCAAACAAGGCTGCTCCTGGCAACAATGTAATAGGAGCTCCACCAGAGTTCGCTAAATTGGCATTATAGTTGTCCTTGGTAGGTGTTTCCCCAAATCGAAGGGCGCCATTTTCTGCCTGTAAAATAACATTTACACCTTCAGGAATGTAATCAGCAGAGGCATTTGGAATCCCAAAACCAAGATTGACCACATCTCCATCTTTAAATTCAAGTGCTACACGTCTTGCGATAATCTCTTTTGCTTTCATTTTACTTCACCCCCGCCAGTTTCTTTGTCTCTGTCCACAGATCTCCCATCATCTGATGATGCTCTTGTGGTGTCAATCCTTGAACGACATAGTCAACTAGGATACCAGGGATGTAAATATCATTTGGATCAATTTCTCCGACTTCAACCAATTCGTTTGTCTCAACAATAACTGTGTCAGCTGCTAGAGCGAGTTGAAGGGAGATGTTTTTAGTAGTCCCATCCAGATAAAGGTTGCCATACTTATCCGCCTTTGTAGCTTTAATCAAGGCAACATCAATCTTCAATGGATCATAAATCAAATATTCTTTTCCATTTCGAGTCACTTTTTCGTGTTCATCTTCAAGAATTGTTCCTACACCTGTTGGTGTTAAGACTGCTCCAAGGCCCGCGCCCGCAGCATGCAAGCGTTCTACGACAGTTCCCATCGGAGTGAACTCCACTTTCATGGCTCCCGAGAAATAATCATGCTGAGCAGCAGCGGATGTCCCTACATGGGCTGCAATGTACTTTGTAACCTGATGGTTTTCACAAAGTCGACCAACTCCAACTTCCTTACCGGGTTGAGAGGTTACAACAGACACCAAGGTCAAATCTTGCTGGTTTTGATGAACCAGTTCCTCAATTAACTCAAGTGGCTCTCCCACTCCGAGAAAACCAGAAATACCAACTTTATCTCCTGAATGGATCAAGGAAATAGCTTCAGACAATGTTACAACTTTCATAACCTATCTCCTCTCTTATTTACGTTGAAAGACAGCTTTGCGTTTTTCAACAAAAGCGCGCATTCCTTCTACCTTATCTTCTGTTGAGAAGAGTAGAGCTTCCGCTTCTGTTTCCAAACGAATAGCATTTTTCAGAGGGAGTTCTGAGCCAACTTGGATAATATGTTTAGCTTTTTCAACTGCTAGCGGTGCATTTTTCATAATCGCTCCTGCCAGCTCTTCTGCCGCAGGCAATAGTTCTTCTGCTGCTACCAACTTGTTAAGAATTCCAAGATCATATGCTTCTTGTCCTTTAACCATTCTAGCAGTGAAGATTAATTCCTTTGTTTTACTAATACCAATCAAACGAGACATTCTTTGAGTACCTGCAAAACCAGGAATGATTCCCAAGCCGACTTCAGGGAAGCCAACCATTGTCTTGTCATAGCCGATTCGGATATCAGTTGAAAGAGCTAATTCTAAACCGCCTCCCAAAGCATAACCATTCAATACTGAAATAGTTGGCTGAGTCAATTCAGATAAGCGGGTAAAGGTGTCGTTCGCATAGGTCATGTATTCATGAGCCTGAATTGGAGACATTTGGTCCATCTCTTTAATGTCTGCTCCTGCGACAAATGCTTTCTCTCCTTGACCGGTCACAATGACAACACGAATGTCCTCGCTTGCTTCAATTTGGTCTAAAGCGAGATTCAAATCCTTTAAGACTTCTGAACTTAAAGCGTTCAAAGCCGATGGACGGTTAATTGTTAGATAGCCAAAACCATTCTTAACCTCTAATAAAACAGTTTTACTCATTGTTCTGCTCCTACTTGATTTATTTTGAGTACAGAGTACAGCGTCAACAAATACCAACACAAAATGTAAGAGCTTACATTTTCATCATAATCCTTTTTTCCCTATCCGTCTACTTAATCTTTATTTATAGACCTATAAGTCCAGCTTATAGAATAGAGCCATTCAATCTACCCTCAAAGTCTTAGGAAAAGCAAAAATACCTTATCAAGCACTTTCGGAGAAAGACACTTGATAAGGTATGTAACTATGAGATCGGATCAATATCTCATTTTGTAATCGTAATATTGAAAAAGAGGAACTGACGTTCAGTTTTCTAATAACTAACGTTCAACGATGAGGGCTGTTCCCATCCCTCCTCCGATACAGAGAGTTGCTAAACCAGTTTTGGCATCACGTTTCATCATCTCATGTACCAGAGTCACTAAGATACGGCAGCCTGAAGCTCCAATTGGATGACCAAGAGCAATCGCGCCACCATTAACATTGACAATATCTGTGTTAAAGCCAAGTGTTTTCCCAACCGCACAAGCCTGAGCAGCAAAGGCTTCATTTGACTCGATCAAGTCAAGATCATCAACTGTCAAATTGCCTTTTTCTAGAGCTTTGCGAGTCGCATAAATCGGTCCACATCCCATAATTTTAGGATCCAAACCTGCACTTGCATACGAACGAATGCGAACAATCACTGGGAGTCCCAATTCTTCAGCTTTTTCAGCGCTCATGACCAAGACAGCCGCTGCTCCGTCATTGATACCTGATGCATTACCCGCTGTAACAGAACCGTCTTTTTTGAAAACAGGTCGTAGCTTAGACAGACTCTCCAAGCTAGCATCTTTTCTAGGAAATTCATCTGTATCAAAGACGATAGAATCGCCTTTACGTTGAGGAATAACCACCGGAACAATCTCTTCCTTAAAGCGTCCAGATTCTATAGCCGCCACTGCTCGTTTTTGTGATTCCAAAGCAAGCGCATCTTGATCATCTCGGCTAATACCATATTCTTCTGCCACATTCTCAGCTGTAATCCCCATATGGTATTCGTTAAAGGCATCAGACAAACCGTCCTTAATCATGGTATCTACCACTTTCGAATCTCCCATACGACCACCCCAACGGAAACTTGGCAAAACGTATGGCGCCTGACTCATGTTTTCTGCACCACCAGCTACGATAATATCTGCATCGCCGCATCGAATCGCTTGAGCAGCCAACTGCACTGCCTTCAAACCGGAACCACAAACCTTGTTGATAGTAAAGGCTGGTGTAAATTCAGGGAGTCCTGCGTGAATGCTCATTTGACGAGCTACGTTTTGACCTAAACCTGCGCCTAGGACATTCCCCATAATCACTTCATCTACCTGCTCTGGTTTAATATTCGCTTTTTCCAAAGCACTCTTAATTACCAAAGATCCCAAATCAACAGCAGAAACATTCTTCAAGCTCCCGCCAAAGGAACCTAAAGGTGTTCGCACTGCCGAAACAATAACTACGTCTTTCATGACTACCTCCATCAGTGTCTAGTAAGTAAAGAAACCTTCTTTTGTCTTCCGTCCCAATTTTCCTGCTTCGACCATTTTCTTAAGAAGAGGGGCAGGACGGTATTTTTGATCACCAAACCCTTGGTTTAGGACGCCCATAATAGCCAAACAAACATCCAACCCAATCAAGTCAGCAAGAGCCAAAGGTCCAATAGGATGATTTGCACCAAGTTTCATCGCTTCATCGATTTCTTCGGCACTAGCCACTCCTTCACCTAGAATGTAAATGGCTTCATTGATCATAGGAATCAAAATTCTGTTCACAACAAAACCATAAGAATCTTTAACATCAACTGGTGTTTTACCAATTTTCACTGTCAGTTCACGAACCGCCTGAACCACTTCTTCTGAAGTCTGCAAGGCCTTAATAACCTCTACAAGTTTCATGATTGGGGCAGGATTAAAGAAGTGCATTCCAATCACGCGCTCTTGATGTTTAGTAGCAGCAGCTATATCCGTGATTGACAAAGAGGATGTGTTTGATGCTAAGATAGTTTTAGGATCTGTCAATTCATCCAATTGTTTGAAAATATTCAACTTAATCTCACGATTCTCAGTTGCAGCTTCAATCACCAATTGGACTTGTTTCGCATCTTCATATGAAACAGATGGAAGCAAATTGGCCAATACCTGATCCTTCTCATCCGCAGACATCCGTCCTTTTTCAACTGAACGTTCCAATTGTTTTGTGATATTATTCAAGCCTCTTTGAACAAATTCTTCTTTAATATCGTTTAAGTAAACTGTAAAACCAGCCTGAGCAAATACTTGAGCAATTCCGCTTCCCATTTGACCAGAACCAATAATCATCACCTTAGATATCATTATTTTCTCCTTCTTATTTTACAAAAATCCAGTGCATGAAGCAAGGACGATTGAACAGAAATCCTTCAATCGCCCTTCTGACATTAAACAAAGGCACCTAGTCCAGTAATCTCACGACCAACAATCAAGGCATTCACTTCGTGTGAACCTTCATAGGTATAGATTGATTCAGCATCTGCAAAGAAACGAGCAACGTCTGTCTCAAGTGTAATACCATTACCTCCGCAAGTTTCACGAGCAAGGGCAACTGTTTCGCGCATCACCAAGGAATTGTGCATTTTAGCAAGAGCAGAGTTAAGCATCAATTCATTACCTTTCTCTTGCATCTCAGCAATACGAGTTGAATAAGCAATAACTGCTACAGCATTTGCTTGCATACGAGCCAATTTTTCTTGAACAATTTGGAATTTGGCAATTGGACGTTTGAACTGTTCACGATCTTTAGCATATTTAAGAGCTGCAACATAGGATCCACAAGTTACTCCCATAGCAATGTGAGCAACGTCCGCGCGAGTGAAGGTCAAGATACGGGCTACATCACCAAAACCATTGATATTTACCAAACGGTCTGAATCTGGAACCTCTACATTCTTCATTGTAATATGGCCATTGCGGATACAACGAAGAGCAATCTTGTGTGGGATTGGTTCTGCATGATATCCAGGAGCTCCCTTACGAACGATAAAGCATTTCACCTTGCCATCCGCAACATCACGAGCAAATACAGGAACAACATCCGCAGTATCTGAACCACCAATCCAGCGTTTTTCACCATTTAGAATCCACTTGTCTCCAACACGTTCTGCAGTAGTCGCAAGTCCTCCAGCAATATCAGAACCTGAAAGAGGTTCAGTTAAAGCGAAGCAACCTTGCCAATCAAATGCAGCTAGTTTTGGAAGAAATTCTTTTTGTTGACGCTCATCACCACCCAAGAGAATTGTGTTGTAGCAAAGTCCGCCATGAACGGTGTAGAATGTTGCCATAGAAGCATCGAAGCGAGCAAGTTCAAGATACAAGAAAGCAATATAAAGTTCAGAAGGTTTCCAGCTACCCTCACGTCCCTCAAACAATTTTGGATTGTTCATAATTTGAGCGCCCTTAGCTACAGCATAGAATTCTTCAAAAGGAAAATCAGGTTTTTCCCAGTATTCATTAATAACCGGACGGAGATGTTTCTCAATCAAACGGCGAGTTTCTTGTAAAACCTCTGCTTCTCCCAAAGTTAGACCATCCGCATAGTGAAAAAGGTCTTCAGGATATAGTTCGCGTAAAATTTCTTCTTTTGTTGCCATAGTTATGACTCCTTTATTTGTTATAAGAGCGCTTACATTTTTGTATTCGCTATTTGTTGACAACACCATTCTATCCCTTAGGGTATTATTTTGTCTACTTAATAAATATAAACACCCCTATAAGTTCAGATTATAGGGGCTGATTCTGACTGTTTATCAAGGATTTCCTAGTTTTTCTAACCACTTAGGCACAAGAAAAAGTGGTTTACAAATCAGTAAACCACTCTTATTAGTTATTTCAATTTTATGATTCTTTCACTTCGAGCAAACCAACTTCACCATCTTCACGGCGATACAAAACATTAGTTGTTTGATCTTCCACATCTACATAGATAAAGAAATCATGTCCCAATAAATCCATTTGAAGAAGTGCTTCTTCTAAATCCATTGGTTTCAAATCAATTTGTTTTGAACGAACCACTTTTGGTTGCACAACATTTGCATCTTCAACTAGGGCATCTGTAAAGAGTTGGCTTGTCGCAACTTTATTTTTATTCTTACGTTCGATTTTTGTTTTATTTTTACGAATCTGACGTTCAATTTTATCAGTTACAAGGTCGATAGATCCATACATATCTTGAGAAACATCTTCTGCACGAAGAGTAATAGATCCAAGTGGAATCGTTACTTCAACTTTTGCAGTTTTTTCACGGTAAACTTTCAAATTCACACGTGCATCCAACTCTTGCTCAGGTTGAAAATACTTTTCGATCTTTTCGAGTTTAGAAACTACATAATCACGAATCGCTTCTGTTACTTCTAGGTTTTCACCACGGATACTATATTTAATCATATAAGTACCTTCTTTCTAAACATTTTTGTTTTTCTAACTATATTATAGCGCTTTCATTTTCATTTTGCAAATTTTTTCCTCATCTTACAAGGGAAAAAGTTTTAACATCCAAAGCACCTGCTTCTTCCAAAAGTCGTTTCACACGATTCACAGTTGCACCTGTTGTATAGATGTCATCAATCAGCAAAATCTTCTTAGGAAGTGAGATCCCATCTTTAATAAAAAATGGAATTTCAGTAGCCAACCTTTCCAAACGGCTTTTAGAAGAACTAGCACTCTCTTCTCTTTTTCCTAATATATCTTTAAAAGAAAAGCCTGCCCCTTCGACCAAACCCTCAACCTGGTTAAATCCCCTCTCAAGCAATCTTTCAGAACTTAGGGGAATTACAACAAATTGATAACCTCTATACTTTTTCAGCTCCTCAGCAAGAACGGAAGCAAACACTTTTCTAAGCAAAAAATCTCCATCAAACTTATATCGACTGAAAAAGTCTTTCATAGCTTGATTATAGGTAAAGATTGCCTTATGATCGACGTGAACTCCTTCTTTACACCAAAGTTTACAATCTTGACACTTAGTTGACAAGCCCGTTTTCATACAGTTTGGACAATATTCCTCACCAATTTTCTCAAAAGTAGACTCACAATCTGAACAAAGATAGTTGTTATCATTCTTAAACAGCAAGAGGTGACTAAATGTCAAGTCACTCATTGTTGTCTGTCCACATAATAGACAGTTCATAACCCCGCCTCCTTGTTCATCTGCTTGATTTCCTTGATTGCCTTCTTTATGGAAGCATTTAATCCATCATGAAAAAAGAGCAACTCACCAGTTGGTCTGTCCATACTACGTCCAACTCGACCACCAATCTGAATCAAGCTAGACTTGGTAAAGAGACGATGATTAGCTTCTACTACGAAAACATCCACACAAGGGAAGGTAACCCCGCGTTCCAATATTGTCGTACTGATCAGTATTGTTAGTTCTCCATCTCGAAAAGCTTGTACCTGCTCTAATCGATCCTCTGTTACAGAAGATACAAAACCAATTTTCTCATTTGGAAATTGCTCCTGTAAGATTTCTTTTAACTGTTCCCCTTTCTTAATTTCTGAAGCAAAAATGAGTAACGGATAACCTGTCTTTCTCTGCTTCTCAATATAAGACTTTAACTTTGGTGACAAACACTTCTTATCTAAATAGCGATTAAAATCCGACAACCAAATAGTTTTAGGAATAATCAACGGATTTCCATGAAATCGTCTTGGCAAACTCAATCTTTTTAGTTCTCCTAAACGAACCTTCCTATCTAACTCATCGGTAGAAGTCGCTGTTAAAAAGATTCTCAATCCATTCTCCTTTACACTATTCTTGACAGCATGGTAAAGCATTGGATTGTCAACATAAGGAAAAGCATCTACTTCATCCACTATCAGCAAATCAAAATCTTGATAAAACTTCAATAACTGATGGGTCGTCGCAACAACTAATGGTGTTCGAAAATACGGCTCTGATTCGCCATGGAGTAGCGCTATATCGCAAGCAAAGTCATTCTGCAGTCGCTTATACAGTTCTAAACATACATCAATTCGAGGACTGGCCAAACAAACTGCACCACCATCATCAATCACTTTGGCCACAACTTGATAAATCATCTCTGTCTTTCCAGCTCCTGTCACAGCATGAACTAAAGTCGGTTCTTTCTTTTCGACTGCTCGAATCAACCCCTCTGATACCTTTTCCTGAAAAGGGGTTAACTGACCACGCCATTTGAGAACATCTTGCTTAGGAAAATTCTCCTGCGGAAAATAGTATAAAGCTTGATCACTCCTGACTCGCTTCATCAGCAAGCACTCCCTGCAATAGTAGGCGCCAATAGGCAAATACCATTCTTCTAGAATCAAACTATTACAACGTTGACAAAACAGTTTCCCCTTCTCTTTTCTCATTGCTGGCAGTTTCACTGCTTCCTGTCGTTCTTCTTCAGTTAATTCTTTCTCAGTAAACAAGCGACCGAGGTAATTTGGATTTACTTTCATACTTTAATATTCGTAAAAATCTAGCACTTTAGATATTTTTTTAGTACAATTGAATCATGGAATTTAGAACAATTAAAGAGGATGGGCAGGTCCAAGAAGAAATCAAAAAATCCCGCTTTATCTGTCATGTCAAGCGTGTTTATAGCGAAGAAGAGGCTCGTGACTTCATCACTACCATCAAAAAAGAACACTATAAAGCCACCCATAACTGCTCTGCTTTTATTATAGGGGAACGCAGTGAAATCAAACGTACGAGTGATGATGGGGAACCTAGTGGTACTGCTGGAGTCCCTATGCTGGGTGTCTTAGAAAATCATAATCTAACCAATCTCTGTGTGGTAGTGACACGCTACTTTGGTGGCATCAAACTAGGTGCTGGCGGTTTGATCCGTGCCTATGCAGGTAGTGTGGCCTTGGCTGTCAAAGAAATTGGCATTATTGAAATCAAAGAACAGGCTGGTATAGACATTCAGATGTCCTACACTCAGTATCAAGAATATGGCAATTTTCTTAAAGAACATAATCTCATGGAGCTGGATACAAACTTTACAGATCAAGTTGATACAATGATTTATGTTGATAAGGAAGAGAAAGAAAATATCAAGGCTGCTCTTGTAGAGTTTTTTAATGGAAAGGTTACTTTAACGGATCAAGGTTTACGAGAAGTTGAAGTCCCTGTGAACTTAGTGTAAACAAAGGAGAAATACATGGCGTTTGGAAAATTTATTCAAGGACTTGCTGGTAACTTCAGCGAGGAAAACAAAGAGACTCTTATCAAAGAATATGGACAATATCTACTAGAGAATGAAGAAATTCAAAGTGGATATAAACTTATTCGCGATTCAATTATTTTTACAAATATCCGTATCATCTTTACAGATAAGCAAGGTGCCACTGGTCGCAAGATGTCTGTTAAGTCACTCTTTTTGATGAACATTGTAAACGTTGAAATGGAAACTGCTGGAGCAGGTATAGATGATAGTGAGATTACGATCACTTATTTAGAAAATGTCTTTCTAAAAGCACATAATGAGCATCTGAGTTTCCATAAATTTGAATTCCCTAAAAAAACGGACATCCTTCCGCTTTACACCTATTTATTAGAATTGGCTTATCACAATCGATTAAAAATTAATGGCTTAGACCTTTGATATAAAAAAATCCTATCACTTTGATAGGATTTCTATATTTTACAAATAGCCTTGAGCGCGTTATACTAGTATCATCTTATACAAAGAGGTATATCTATGACTATTTATAATAATATCACTGAACTAATTGGACAAACACCGATTGTTAAACTCAACAACATTGTTCCAGAGGGTGCTGCAGACGTCTATGTTAAACTAGAAGCTTTTAACCCTGGATCGTCAGTAAAAGACCGTATTGCCCTTAGTATGATTGAAAAAGCGGAACAAGATGGTATTCTAAAACCGGGTGCTACCATTGTTGAAGCAACGAGTGGAAACACTGGTATCGGTCTTTCATGGGTTGGTGCCGCTAAAGGATATAAAGTTGTTATCGTCATGCCTGAAACGATGAGTGTGGAACGACGTAAGATTATCCAAGCCTATGGTGCTGAACTCGTCCTTACTCCTGGAAGTGAAGGAATGAAAGGGGCTATTGCCAAAGCTCAGGAAATCGCCGCTGAACGTGACGGCTTCCTTCCCCTCCAATTTAATAATCCAGCTAATCCAGAAGTGCACGAAAGAACAACAGGAGCTGAAATACTGGCTGCTTTCGGTTCTGATGGACTAGATGCTTTTGTGGGTGGTGTTGGCACCGGTGGAACGATCTCAGGTGTTTCTCACGCTCTTAAAGCAGCAAATTCAAACATTCAAGTTTATGCAGTTGAGGCAGACGAGTCAGCTATCTTGTCTGGTGAAAAACCAGGACCTCACAAAATTCAAGGCATCTCAGCTGGATTTATTCCTGAAACCCTTGATACAAAAGCCTATGATGGTATCGTCCGCGTAACGTCAGATGATGCTCTAGCACTCGGACGTGAAATTGGTGGAAAAGAAGGCTTCCTTGTTGGGATTTCTTCAGCTGCAGCAATTTACGGGGCAATTGAGGTTGCCAAGAAATTAGGTACAGAGAAGAAAGTTCTTGCTTTAGCACCAGATAACGGCGAACGTTATTTGTCTACAGCACTCTACGAATTTGAAGTGTAGTCTCCTAAATGCACTTAGCCCTTATTAAAGGGCTTTTTATATACTCATATAGAGCCTATTCTCTAAAACAAAGTTTTGGGGCAGATAAAGGCTTGCTGGGGTTACACGAGATGTAATCTGAGAGGTAAGCGTCAAGTGAGAATTAACATGGGATTCATACTCATGGCCAATAACCTCTTAAAATACAATAAGAGAAGGAGTCAAAATTAAAAAGCTAGAGTTCCTCAATTGGAAACCTCTAGCTTTTTTGTGGCTGAGAACTATTTTGTTTCAGATTCTTTAGTTATTCAAGGCTGCTGCCATTGTAGCTGCAACTTCAGCTTCAAAATCATTTGCAGCTTTTTCGATACCTTCACCAACTTCAAAGCGAGCGAACTCAACTACTGAAGCGTTAACTGAATCAAGGTAGGCTTCAACCGTCTTGCTGTCATCCATGATGTATACTTGTGCAAGAAGTGTGTATGCTTGGTCAACTTTAGTGTTGTCAAGCATGAAGCGATCCATTTTACCTGGGATGATTTTATCCCAGATTTTTTCCGGTTTGCCTTCTGCAACCAATTCAGCTTTGATATCTTCTTCAGCTTGAGCAATCACTTCATCAGTCAATTGAGCTTTTGATCCATATTTCAAGTGTGGAAGAGCTGGTTTACCAACCATTGCACGGCTATCATTATCTTGGTCAATCACGTGGTTCAATTGTGCCAACTCATCTTTAACGAACTGCTCATCCAATTCTTTGTAAGAAAGAACTGTTGGTTTCATCGCAGCAATGTGCATTGAGATTTGTTTAGCAAGCGCTTCGTCTCCACCTTCAATAACAGAGATAACACCAATTCGACCACCATTGTGTTGGTATGCTCCAAAGTGTTGCGCATCTGTTTTTTCAAGCAAAGCAAAACGACGGAATGAGATTTTTTCACCGATTGTAGCTGTTGCAGATACATAGGCTGCTTCAAGAGTTTCACCTGAAGGCATTGTCAAAGCAAGTGCTTCTTCGTTGTTCGCTGGTTTACCTTCAGCAATTACTTTAGCTGTTGCATTTACCAACTCAACGAATTGAGCGTTTTTCGCAACGAAGTCAGTTTCAGCATTTACTTCAACTACTGCTGCAACGTTACCGTTAACAAATACACCAGTCAAACCTTCAGCTGCAACACGGTCAGCTTTCTTAGCTGCCTTAGCCATACCTTTTTCACGAAGCAATTCGATTGCTTTTTCGATATCACCTTCAACTTCAACCAATGCTTTCTTAGCGTCCATAACACCAGCACCAGATTTTTCACGCAACTCTTTAACAAGTTTAGCTGTAATTTCTGCCATTTTGATTCTCCTATATTTTTTAAAAATAGGAGAGCCGGGCTAAGCCCCGCCCTCCTAGGTAATGATTACTTATTTGAATTAAGCGTTGTCGCCTTCTACAACTTCAACGATTTCTTCGATTGAGTCAGCTTGAGCTTCTGAAGCTTCAAATTCTGCTTCAACTGCTGCTGCATCTTCACCTTGACGTCCTTCGATGATAGCGTCAGCCAATTTAGCTGTGATCAATTTAACCGCGCGGATAGCGTCATCGTTAGCTGGGATGATTACATCGATATCGTCTGGATCAGTGTTTGTGTCAACCATCGCTACAACTGGGATTCCCAATTTTTTAGCTTCTTTAACAGCGATTTGTTCTTTATGTGGGTCAACTACGTACATTACATCTGGGATACGAGGCATGTCTTCGATACCACCCAAGAATTTTTCAAGACGTGCACGTTGTTTGTTAAGAAGTGCAACTTCTTTCTTAGGAAGAACATCAAAGATTCCTTCTTCTTCCATGCGTTTGATTTCTTTCAAACGAGCAATACGTTTTTGGATAGTTCCCCAGTTCGTAAGAGTTCCACCCAACCAACGGTGGTTGATGTAGTATTGACCTGAACGTTCTGCTTCTTCCTTAACAGCATCAGCAGCTTGTTTCTTAGTACCAACAAACAATACAACTGCATCGTTAGCCGCAGCATCACGCATGAAGTCGTATGCTTGGTCAGCGTATTTTACAGTTTGTTGCAAGTCGATAACGTGGATTCCGTTACGTTCAGTGAAGATGTACTTAGCCATCTTAGGGTTCCAGCGACGAGTTTGGTGACCAAAGTGTACACCAGCCTCAAGAAGTTGTTTCATTGAAATTACTGCCATGAGTATTTCTCCTTTTTGTTTTTTTCCTCTTCTTGATTTCAACTTGCAAAACGACCCGAGGGCAACAGTTTCACAATTCATCAAGAATGAGTATTATCGTTTACACGACAAGTTTCATTCTACCACATTTTAGCGATATTTTCAAGTGATTTTGATAGATTTCGATCTTGCTCTCGATTAAAAATAATAAAAGAGGCTCAAATCGAGCCTCTTCGTTTCATTCATTAGTTTGGATAAATGTAAGTAACATAACCTTCAGATGTTGTAGTTGGGTTGAACCATCCACGTTTGTTACCGATTGTACGATCTCCACCATAGTTTGATTCTGATACTTGAATACGAGTAGTTGAATCAACTGCTGTAACAACCGCTACGTGTCCATAGCCACCATCATTCCAACATGCAATCGCACCAACTTGTGGTTGAGAACCAGTACGGAAACCTGCAGCTGCTGCACTTGTAGCCCACTGTGCTCCGTTACCCCAGTAATCTCCAGCCCAAGGTGCTAATGTTTTAGCTCCCCAAGTACATTCACCAGTTGGATAACTTGAAGCATTTGTACTGTATGTTGGACGTTGTCTAGTAGGAGTTGGAGTAGGTGTAGGTGCTGGAGTGTAGCTTGAGTCCTCGTCATCAGATGCTGATGCTGACGTTGATGTAGATGTTGCTTGCACTTGAGCTGAGAAACTTGTGTTTCCAGAAGCAACAACTGATTGTTGTTGACTTGTTTGACGTGCTTTATAAGCTGCCTCTGCTTCAGCTGCTGCTTTCGCTTCTGCCTCTGCTGCTGCTTTTTGTTCCAACAAGGTAGCTTTCTCACCTTCTGCAGTAGCTTTCTCTGCAGCAAGGTTCAACTCAGCAACTTTTAACTCCGCCTGTTTTGTTGTCAATGTCTGTGCATCGTCAGCAAGCGTTTGTTGGTTCGCAATGACAGTATTGATTGCTTCATTATTTGCGACTTGTTTTTCTGAAATTGATTTTTTATCAGCTTTTTGTTGCTCTAACATTTTGTTGTTAGCCGATACAATCTCGCTCATAGCCGCAACACGGGAAATAGCTTCTGTAATTGATTTTGAATTTACAATTGTGTTGATATAGCTAGTTGCAGCACCGTTTGTTTGTGCGCTACGTGCTTGTTTTTCCAAAGATTCATTACGAGCAACAATATTCTTAGAGAGCTCTGTAATTTCTCCTTCGAGTTTTTTAGATTCCGCTTGTAGTGTTTCATTTTCAGCTTGTAAGTTTGCTTGCTGTGTTTGAATGGCTGTAACTTGCGTTTGGATTTCATCTACCTGTTGTTGAGCTTCTTTTTGTTGAGCTGTCAAGTCACTAATCTTACTATCTTGAGCAGCAATTTTTTCATCAGTTGTTTCAGCGTGAACAGTTGTTAACACTGCCACTTGAGACACTAATACTGTACTTAATAAAAGTGACGCTAAGATTTTTTTCTTCATATTGTGTAGATACTCCTTCTATTTAAGACATTACTAGTATACCAAAAAAAGACATAATAAATATTACGCCTTTGTTACATTTTTATTTCTTTCTTATAGATAATATTTTTCAAAAATATATTGGAAAATAAGCATCCATAAAAAGTTTAAAATCATTGATGGGACAAGGCTGTAAACAATGAAAACTGGCATTGATTCTACTGTCAGTCCCATAGCAAGGGCCAGAAGATAACTACCCATATCAAATAGGAAACTCATCACAACTATTGTTAACATTCTCGTCCAACGGTTCAACAAAGTTACACTATTAAACTTGTGAAGTGAGGCACCTATCAAGATAAATAAAAGTGTCGCAATTCCTATCAAGTGGAAAAAATAGATATCGTACACCAAACCTGCTATACAGCAATAAGCTAAATAGAAGTATTCTGATACCTCAATTGTCTCAAACAAGAGAAATAAAAACAGGAAATGACTTGCTAAGTGAAAATGTGGATAAAAGGATTCTACTAATTGACCAATATGTGCATCAATTAGCACAAGAAAAGGAAGTAAAAAGAAAATACCAACTTGTTTTAACAGTCTCATTGCTAATTCCCCACTAACTCTACCACATGAAGATCTTTAGTATCAGCACTTAACTTTACTGTTACCTCTCGTGTTAGATAATCACTGCTATGAGTTGTAGCAACAACCTCTCCAACAGGAATATCCTTAACATTAAAGTTTCCAAGCCCCCCTGTAGTCACCCTATCTCCGGCACTAATGTCGTTGTTACTGTTTAATTGACTAATTTTAAGAAGTTCGGTTTCTTTGTCATAACCAACGATAATTCCGTAAATTTCAGTAGAACCATGCAAGATTTTAACGGAAATTTTGTCTGAATTTTCGGTGTTTGTCAATAGGTTGATCGTTGTTGAATGATCCTCCACTTTTGAAACACTGCCAATCAAGCCCCCGTTTGCAATGGCCAACATATTTTCAGAAGCACCCTTTGAACTTCCTGCATCTATCGTTAACTCTTGCTTCCAAAATACCGGTGAGCGCGTAATCACATCTGCTGCTAAGTTTTTTGTAGCCTGCAATTTTGACTTCATATCCAGCAACTGACGTAGTTGTTCATTTTCATTTTTTAAACTTTCTGATTGATTAGACTCCACTTCTAGTTTGTAGAGTTGCTTTTTTAAGCTTTCATTTTCATTATAAGTCTGCGTCAAATGGTCCAAATCCGATTTGAAATCGTCAAACCACTGAAAGGGTTTTTGGACAATTCTATCCACTAAAGAAATCCCATCTCCTAGTTTCGTCACAATAGCGCTTGAATAGGTTGTCACTAATAGAACAGAAACTGCCAAAACTGTGACAAAAACGATGATTAGATATTTTGATTTTTTAAAACGGTTCATATTCCTACCTTTATACTAAAAACCTGCTACTGTGAGCTTCTTATCAATCCTACAAACCTGCTAAGATTTTAAGAAAAATAAGAAACATCCCAGTACCAAAATCACAAGAATTGCCAGTGTATCCTTTTGACTCCATCTCAACTGTCTATACTGACTTCTACCCTTTCCTCCCTGATAGCCACGTGCTTCCATGGCTATTGCCAATGAATCTGCACGCTTTAAGCTCGTCGCAAAAAGAGGAATTAAAATTGGAATCATAGCCTTTACTTTTTGAATGATGCTTCCCTCGCCAAAGTCAACTCCACGAGCTTTTTGAGCATTCATAATTCTCGTCGTGTCATCCATCAAAGTTGGAACAAAACGCAAACTCATTGATAACATCAGACCAATTTCATGAACGGGAACTTTCACGCGTTTCAACGGTGCTAAAAGGGCTTCAACTGCAGCTGCCAGGCTCAAAGGCATGGTCGTTAAGGTTAGCAAGGTTGAAAAGAAAATAATCAACACAAAACGACAGAAAATGATTCCCGCTTGTTGCAAAGCATAATCCGTTATTCTTATAAAAGAAAACTCAAATAGGACATTTCCACTTGAAATGAAAAAGAGCTGAAAAAGAGTCGTAAAAGCAATTAAGAAAAACATGGATTTTAATCCCTGAATGAAAAATGAGAGGGAAACGCCTGACAAAGCGATAAATATACCTGTCGCTACAAACAGAATGAGATTGGTGAGAGGATTATTGGCCCAAAATACAATCAAAATCAGCAGAATCATGGCAAGCAATTTACTACGTGGATCCAAACGATGAATGATGGAATCCCCCGGTATATAACGCCCTAAAATCATACTATCCATTTAGCGACTCCTTAAACTCCTCTATCTTGATTGGCAGTTTTTTAAAAGCGACACCTCTGTCTGCCAAACGTTTACAAAAGGCTGTGATTTTAGGCACACCTAACTGCACATTTTCCATAAAGGTTACATCTTGGAAAACTTCGCTCGGTTTACCACTTTGGATCAAACACCCCTTTTCCATAACGTAAACCTGATCAGCATACTCAGCTACGTCATCCATCAAATGCGTTACCAGAACGATTGTCATTCCAGCAAGGTGAAGTTTTTTAAACAGGGTCATCAATTCTTTTCTGCCCAAAGGATCTAGTCCAGCTGTTGGCTCATCCAAAACCAAGACAGTAGGCTCCATAGCTAGCATACCTGCTATAGCCACACGTCTCATCTGACCACCCGAAAGTTCAAATGGACTTCGTTCAAAGAGTGACTCATCAATGCCCACCAAGGCTAACTTTTCACGCGCAATTTTCTTGGCTTCCTCCTCAGAAACTCCAAAATTTTGCGGTCCAAACGCAACATCTTTCAAAACAGTCTCTTCGAAAATCTGATTTTCAGCAAATTGAAACACTAGACCGACCTGCTTTCGAATCTGGCGAATTTCTTTATTGGTTGATGTAGGGGTAATGACGGTATCGAAAACTCGAACAGAACCCTTACTTGGAAGCAATAGGCCATTTAAAAGCTGTAAGATTGTCGATTTCCCACTACCTGTATGTCCTATCAAAGCTGTATAGGAGCCGTCCTCAATCGTCAAGGAAACATCAGTCAAGGCTGATGAAGATAGGGGTGTCCCCTCTTGATAGGTAAAGCTCACATTTTCTAGAGTAATTCCCATAACTTGTCCTCTAGCTCTCCTTCTGTCAAATAGCCATCCGGCAACTGATAGCCAGTCTCTCTCAAAGATTCTCTCAATTGATTCGTAAAGGGATCATCTAAGCCTATCTGGTCAAGGTCATCCCGAGAAAAAAGTTCTCTTGGGCTACTGGTTGACTCCACTTGGCCTTTTTTCATGACCAGGACACGGTCACTCATCGCAACTTCTTCCAAGTCATGCGTAATGGAGACAACTGTCATCTGATAGTCTTTTCGAATCTCTTGCACTGTCTGAATCAGTTCTCTGCGTCCCTCAGGATCCAACATACTTGTAGCCTCGTCCAAAATCACAATAGCTGGCCTCAAGGCAACAACTCCTGCAATGGCCACCCGCTGTTTTTGTCCACCAGATAAACGAGCTGGTTCTCTCTTCTTAAAGTCTAGCATACCTACTAACTCCAAAGATTCAGCCACTCTCTTCTTCATTTCTTCTCGAGGAAGTCCCTGATTTTCTAATCCAAAGGCGACATCATCTTCAACAGTTGCCCCCACAAATTGGTTATCTGGATTTTGAAAAACCATACCAATTTGACGGCGTAAGTCCCAAACATTCTCAGAGGACAGCAATTGTCCATCAATCCAGATTTCCCCAGACTCTGCTTCAAGCAAACCATCAATCAAACGGATAGTTGTCGATTTTCCACTCCCATTATGACCTACAATCGAAAGCCATTCTCCCCGTTTCACGTGAAACGAGACATTATTAACATCATAATGATCCTGGTCTTCCTTGTAACGAAAAGACAGATTTTTTACTTCAATAATCGATTTCATTTCGAACCAAATGTCCCTTTGAATACATGAGCGCTACCCTTGAAATAATCATAACCAGAGTAGATAGTGAAAAACAAAGCTATATAAAGTAACAGCTGACCAATTAAATTCCAATGTAAGAGCAAAAAGATAATAGCAAACATCTGACTAAAGGTCTTGATTTTCCCTGGCATCGCTGCTGCTAGAACTGTCCCTCCCATCTCAACAAGCAACAAACGCAAGCCTGTCACCGCAAGTTCACGACAGATGATAATAGCAACAACCCAAGCTGGAGCCATACCCAACTCAATCAACATGATAAAAGCTGACATAACCAACAGCTTATCGGCCATCGGATCAGCAAACTTTCCAAAGTTGCTGACTACATTCCATTTACGAGCAAGGTAACCATCGAGATAATCCGTTATACTAGCAACTGCAAAGATAATCGCTGCCAGCAGGTGACTGCCTTGTGAATGGCCCAAAGTCAAAATAAGAATAAAGAGAGGTATAAAGAAAATTCTACCAATAGTTAATACATTAGGAATTTGTTCTTTTTTCATTGATTTTTCCTTAATCTGTAGTGAATGTAAGTGTTACAGTTCCAGTCTGAGTTGTCAGCTTCGAGGTATCGATTGTTTGATTGTCCACAGTCACAGTAACTCCCTTCACTACACCTAAAGTAATAGTAACGGGATTCTTAGTTGAAACTGTTGTTTTTGCATTCTTATTGTCTGCAGATAGTGTCACACCACCCTCCAGCTCACTTCCTGAAACACTTACCCAACTAGTTGCATCTGATACTGCCAGTTGAACAGTAGTGGTTTCCTTACTCGTTTTATACCGAGCTTCAATGCGGTTCCCTTCACCTGAAACGGTAATAGTTGATTCCGCAGTAGAAGATGAGCTCGATACCTGACTACTAGAAGATGAACTAGATGAGGTTGTTGAACTAGTTGAGTTCACAACACTATAGTTAGCTGAAGAAGGTCTTGGCTGAGTTTGGATGTAGTTCCAAACATAGTAAGTGACAAAAATTAAAATTGACAAAGCAAATAGCACAAAATAAAATAAGGGGAGATAAGACGTTTTTTTCTTATTTGATCGTCTACGACCAGACAGGTCTTCTTCATCAACATCGACCTCTTCATAGGTGATCATACTACCTGAATCATAGGCATCCAAAACAATTCTTTCATCTAACTCTACTGCCCAGGCATATTTTCTTAAAAAAGAACGAGCGTAAAAAGTGCTAGGAAGTTGATCGAAATCATCCGCCTCCATTGCTTCTAGAAAATGCAACTGAATTTCAGTTTTTTCCTGCAATTCTTCTATACTCAATCCTTGGTTAATTCTAGCTAAACGCAGAACCTCGCCAATTGTTTTTTTTCTCATACTTACCATTCCTTCTTTCTAGTGTTCTTGCTTTATTTAGGCTGGAAAAATTGTAAAATCAACTAGATCACCATTATCAATCAAACGATGCCCAGCTTCAAGAACATCTTCCAAAGTAATTTCCTGTAAAATTTTCGGAAAATCAAAAATTGTTTCTCCGCGATCCATCGGATCGTATTGAGTTGCAATAAATTCCAAAGAGTTCATACTACTGAAAAATTCTCCAAACATCTCACTCTTAACAAGATCGAGATGCTCCTCAGTAATATCTGCATCACTACTAAACTGACGAATCGCTTTCCGAAACTGGTGCGACAAAGAAACAGGTTCCTTGGTATCCATCGTCAATATCACAAAATGAAAGCGACTATTTACCTCAACCTCTAGTGACAATGATGCATCTAACTTCCCTGTCTCGTATAATTTTTGAAAACGATCCGAAGTCCATCCAAACATCATCGTAAATAGCAATTTCAATAAAATGTTGTAACGATAAGACTCCTCTTCCTTTATTTGACCAGTTCCTCTAATAGCAACAGCAAGTTTGGGTGAAGAAACTTCCATCCGAAGACTATCTGTTTGCTTCACAGGTTGCAAGGGTAGTTTCTCTTTTGTAACTGTAAACTGATTTGAAACGTCCTTTTCCTTTTTCGAAAAGTATTCCTCAACAACTTTTACATCAATATTTCCAACTAAAAACAGTGACATGTTGACAGGTTTGTAAAAGTCTGTAAAGTTCTCTTTTAAATTTGAAATTTGAATCTCAGAAATTGATTTCTCACTTCCAACAATATCTATTGCTAAAGGAGTATCAGGATAAAGGTTGGCTAATGTTGCAAAAAACAAGCGTGAGTCTGGGTCGTCTTGGTACATTTCTCGTTCTTGCTGGATAATATCCTGTTCCCTCAAAAAAGACTCTTCTGTAAAATGAACATCTCCAACTAGCTCATCTAGCAAATCTAAATTTTCTAATAGATGGTCAATTGTTGAAAAAAGATAGCTGGTCTTAGTAAAGCTTGTAAAAGCATTACTGTCCGCACCTAATCGAGTAAACGCAGCCATTATATCCTCAGAATTTTCTCTTTCAAACAATTTATGTTCAAGAAAATGTGCAATCCCTACTGGATGATAACGCAAACCTTTGTCCAAGCTTGTATAAGTTGCATCTACAGAACCAAATTGAACCGTTACAATCCCATAAACCTCATTGAAATCTTGCTTAGGGAGTAAAGAAACTGTCAACCCATTTGACAATTTTGTTTTGTAGACTGTTTCCTTTACAGCAGAATAGTATTTTTCTTCAAAAGTAACCTTTGTCATTCTACTCCTTCCATAAAGTAAATCGCTTGTAACTTTAAACTGTTGGCAGCTATACAGACAGCTTCTTTATCAACACTCTCTAATTTTGCTACCAATCGATCAATATCAAAGCTTGATTTTCCAAATAGAGCATTCAAATAGGCTCTTTCAACTAGGGTATGCTGACTATCTTGAGCAATCAATAAAGATCTTCGAATCATCTCCTTGGTTTGTTCAAGTTCAAAATCTGTAAAGTTACCCTTTTTCAGATCTAGCAATTGATGATTCATCATTTTTCTAGCCTGATTTCGATTTTCTCTATCAATACCCGCATACATCCTTAACAGACCACTAAACAAATCCAATTGACTCGAGACTGTATAGGCTATTCCAGCATTTTCACGAACGTTTGTAAAAAGTTTTGAATGTGCAAATTCACCCAACAAACCATTCATAACAAGCATGGGTAAATGCTCATCATCACCATATTTTACAGGAGAATGATAGCCTAATTCCAAAATAGATTGCCCAACATTCCTCTGAAACATTCCTTCTCGTAGAACATTCGAATAAGATTGATGGTACTGGATAGTGGCGCCGTTCTCTCTAGCTGTAAAGGGTAATGACTTCAGTGATTCTGTAATTTCTACTTCGTTGAAGTCACCTAAGAAAAAGAAATCAATACGATCATTTTTCAGAGCATTTTGAAAGCACGTGTAGCTACTTTCCGGAGACTCATTTGAAATGCTATTTCGTAAATCACTGTATCTCAATTGAAGACGCTCATCATGGAAGAACAAGCTATCCAACTCCTTATGCGCAAAATAAAATGAATCATCCATGTCAGTAGCTAAACTAGCCAACAACTGTTTTCTTTCAATTTCAAATAAGACCGGCTCAAAAGCACCATCTTGAACTAAGGGAGCAAATAAAGTCTGTTTCACCAATTCCAAAATTCGAGAAGTCAAGACATTCTTTTTACTTAAAAAATCATCCCTCACATAAGTAAACGTTAAGTCAAGAATATGTGCCTGTCCCCTACGATAAGCACTTGTGGAAATATCTGTTCCATATAAACTTGCCAAGTATCTGCGAAATGCTTGTGATGTTGGGTAAACTTGATTTGCCGTCTCCAACATACTTGCACTTAACATGCGTCCTGCTATCGTCTCAAGAGATAAGGGAGCAGTAAAACGAATAGTGATTTTATTTGTTTTAAACTTTTTGGATTGAACAAAATGTGCTGAAATTCCAGGCACTAATTCCATACCTTACCTCCTTACATATAGAGTTCTATTATACCACGAAAATCAAAATTTTTCTTGTTCTCTTCATAGCTTTAAAGAGTGAAACCGTTTTCATTTTAGCTAACTTTCCTTCAGCTATTTCAAGGAAAATATGGTATAATACCAAAGATTGAGGTGAATTATGGAATACAAATTATTTGAAGAATTTATTACGCTCCAAGCCCTCCTAAAAGAGCTTGGAATTATACAAAGCGGTGGTGCTATCAAATCCTTTTTAATAGATCATCAAGTTTACTTTAATGGTGAATTAGAAAATAGACGTGGGAAAAAAATCCGTATTGGAGATACGATTGACATTCCTGATTTAAAGATTGACATCACCTTGACAAAACCAAGTTTAAAAGAGCAAGAAGAGTATCAAGCAGATAAGATTGAGAAAGAGCGAATTGCTAAACTTGTCAAAGAGATGAATAAAGGCGTCAAGAAAGAAAAACAAAAAATTTCTTCATCACCTAAAACCAAACAAGCTCCACGTTTTCCAGGAAGATAACCATGTGGCTCCAACATTTAACAATTAAAACCTTTCGAAACTACAAAGAGGCAAAAATTGATTTCAATCCAAAATTAAATGTCTTTCTAGGTCAAAATGCACAAGGAAAAACCAATATTCTAGAAGCAATCTATTTCTTGGCCTTGACACGTAGTCATCGGACTCGTACAGATAAAAATCTCATTCATTTTGATAACGAGCAACTCCATCTTTCTGGCTTGCTACAGAAAAAAACAAGCTCTATCCCTCTAGAAATTGATTTAACGCCAAAAGGGCGTGTGACTAAAGTCAATCACTTAAAGCAAGCGCGCCTATCAGACTACATCGGACATATGAATGTTGTCCTCTTCGCACCTGAAGATCTCCAGCTAATTAAAGGAGCGCCCTCTGTCCGTCGAAAGTTTATAGACATCGAACTAGGACAAATAAAACCAATCTACTTGTCAGACTTGTCTAACTATAACCACATACTCAAGCAAAGAAATACTTATCTAAAATCCAGTCAGAAGATTGATGAAACATTTCTGTCAGTCTTAGATGATCAGTTAGTAGAGTATGGTTGTCGCGTCATAAAGCATCGGATAAAATTCATTAAAGACTTAGAGAAATTTGGTCAAAAAAAACACTTAGAAATTTCAAATAAATTAGAAGACTTGTCAATATATTATCAATCATCTGTCAACTTCACTGATGAAGAACAGCTAACAAGTTCTTTTAAAATTGCTTTGGAGAAAAGCAGATCCAGAGACTTATTTAAAAAGAATACTGGAGTTGGCCCTCATCGAGATGATATTTCTTTTTATATCAATGGTATGGATGCTAGTTTTGGAAGTCAAGGTCAACATCGTAGTCTTGTACTTTCTATCAAACTAGCAGAGATTGAGCTAATGGAAAGTATTACCAACGAGTCTCCGATACTCTTGCTTGATGATGTTATGAGCGAACTTGATAACACCCGGCAACTAAAATTACTAGAAACCATTTCTCAATCTATCCAAACCTTTATCACAACAACAAGTTTGGATCACTTACAAAACTTGCCAGAAAACCTTAGTATTTTCAATATTCAAAACGGTCAGATATCTGTAAATTAAATTGACACTGTTGTAAATAAAAGAACCCCTAATTTTGAACTGCACCCCAAAAGTTAGACAGAAAGAATCTAACTTTTGGGGTGTTTTATTATGAAATTGAGTTATGAAGATA
>NZ_JALDUF010000003.1:0-240049 GCF_023109315.1 Streptococcus oralis | reverse complement strand
TAAAAGGACTTAGTCCTGTGCAGTACAGAACTAAATCCTTTCAATAATTATTTGTCTAACTTTTTGGGGTCAGTACATTGTTCGCGATTTTTTTATAGTTTCTCATTGATAAAGCGGATAAATTGATTCCACCAAACCTTCAAAAAGAAGGCTTTTTCTACTTTCTTTTCAGCGACCATTTCAAAAGAAGGTTTTTCAGAAGTGAGATAACCTTGACCGACCAAATCCTGATCGTCATAGGTTAGAGTACCGACAACCTTGCCTTCTTCCAGTGGAGCTATTTCTGATTTTGGTGTGAATTGAAGAGCTGATGTTGTTTCACTTCCAACTCGTTGGACGATTGCAATATCTGACTTAGCAATTGCAGCTACCTTATCTTCTTTCCCATCAAGGACTGTCACTTTGCTATCTTTATAGGTTTCGCCTTTCTGAACGACAGTTTTTAAAGCAAAGTTTGCAGAAACATAATCTAAAAGTGAAGAAGTTGCAGTAAAACGTGCATAAGGGTTGCTATCTTGTTGGTCCGCATTTAAAACAACCGTAATGATACGCATCCCTTTCTCAACAGTTGTTCCAACGAAAGAAGCACCGGCTTTGTCGGTAGTACCTGTTTTCAAACCGTCGACACCACCACGATAGGCTGGCATTCCTTCCAACATATAGTTGGTTGAGTGGATTTCAAGTCCAGCAAAAGTAGAAGTTGGCTTTTTGGTGATTTCCAAAACTTGAGGATAATCTCGGATGAGATTACGAGCGACTATTGCAACGTCGTAGGCACTCAACTTGTTTTCATCATCTTTTTTAGAACCGGGATAGATATTATCACCAAGGGTCTCATTATTTAAACCAGTTGTATTTACAATAGTTGCATCTTGAATTCCCCATTCAAGAAGTTTAGCCCTCATTTTATCAACGAAATCTTTCTCAGAACCAGCAATTTTTTCTGCTAGCGCAATCGCAGCACTGTTTGCACTGGATACCATTGTAGCCTCTAATAATTGTTCAACAGTATAATTTCGAGCTTCCATAGGGACGTTACTCGCCTCAGAATTGGTTGTAAGTTTGTAAGGGTAGTCCGAAATATCGACAGGTGTAGATAGGCTGATGGTTCCTTGTTCCAAGGCCTCATAGACCAAATAGACTGTAACAAGTTTGGTAATAGAAGCAATTTCTACAGGCTGATTTGCATCTTTCTCGTAGAGGATTTTTCCAGTTGTAGCCTCGACAGCAATGGCATGTTTAGCAGCAACATCAAACTCCTGAGCAGAAACAGTAGAAACTGTTCCAAAAACAAAAAGTGTTATAAAAGATAGAATTATTTTTTTCATATTAGTTTTATTTTATCATAAAGAAAAAAAATATTCTCGCTTTTATACTAAAGCCATCTTATCTTTTGAAGAAATATGATAAAATAAATAGAGGAGGATGCCTATGTTCCGTAGAAACAAATTATTTTTTTGGACAGCTGAAATTTTATTATTAACACTGATTTTCTATCTTTGGAGAGAGATGGGAGCGATTATTACCCCTTTCGTGACGGTTGTGAATACCATCATGATTCCATTTTTATTAGGTGGATTTTTTTACTACATTACCAATCCAATCGTTACCTTTTTGGAAAAGAGATGTAAGATTAATCGTCTAATTGGTGTCTTGGTCACTCTCTGTGCTTTAATTGGTGCCATCGTTGTAGGGGTTGTTTATCTCTTACCGATTCTGATTAATCAGTTGACTAGCTTGATTATTTCTAGTCAAAATATCTATAGTAGATTGCAGGATTTGGTTATTGATTTGTCGATGAACCCTATTTTCCAGAATATCGATATTCAACAAACAATTCAACAGTTAAATCTCTCCTATGTGGATATCCTACAGAATATTCTTAATAGCGTCAGCAACAGTTTAGGAAGCGTCCTTTCAGCCTTGTTTAGCACGGTTCTGATTCTCATTATGACTCCCGTCTTCTTGATTTATTTCTTGTTAGATGGACATAAGTTGCTGCCTATGTTGGAACGAACTGTCTTAAAACATGACAAATTAAATCTCTCTAGCCTCTTAACCAATCTCAATACAACCATAGCACGTTATATCAGCGGAATTGCGATTGATGCGGTTATTATTGGATGTTTAGCCTATATTGGTTATAGCGTTATCGGATTAAAGTACGCCCTAGTTTTTGCTATTTTCTCTGGAATCGCAAATTTAATTCCTTATGTTGGTCCAAGTATTGGCTTGATTCCGATGGTGATTGCGAATGTATTCACGGATCCTCATCGTATGCTGATTGCGGTTGCCTATATGCTTATTATTCAGCAAATCGATGGAAATGTTCTTTATCCACGTATCGTTGGAGGGGTTATGAAAGTACACCCGATTACGATTTTGGTACTCCTCTTACTGTCAAGTAATATCTACGGCGTCATAGGGATGATTGTAGCAGTACCAACCTACTCTATTCTCAAAGAAATCACTAAGTTCTTGGCAAAATTATATGAAAATCATAAGGAAGCTAAAGAACTGGAAAAATCAGAATCCATTTAGAATCAGGGGAAACCTGATTTTTTTGTGAGCATAATACCGCTAGAATGAAATAAGCTTGAATTGTATAAAGAAGCAGAAGAACAGCACTTTGTAAGATTTAGATTAATTCACAAAATATGTGTAAAACACTTGCAATTTAGCAGAAATTTGATAAAATAGTAAGGAAAGTTAGACTGTATTGCCTACTGTCTATCTATAAAATATATTTTATTGGAGGCTTTTACTCAAATGGCAAAAGAAAAATACGATCGTAGTAAACCACACGTTAACATTGGTACTATCGGACACGTTGACCACGGTAAAACTACTTTGACTGCAGCTATCACAACTGTTTTGGCACGTCGCTTGCCTTCAGCAGTTAACCAACCTAAAGACTATGCGTCTATCGATGCTGCTCCAGAAGAACGCGAACGCGGTATCACTATCAACACTGCGCACGTTGAGTATGAAACTGCAAAACGTCACTATGCTCACATCGACGCTCCAGGACACGCGGACTACGTTAAAAACATGATCACTGGTGCTGCTCAAATGGACGGAGCTATCCTTGTAGTAGCTTCAACTGACGGACCAATGCCACAAACTCGTGAACACATCCTTCTTTCACGTCAAGTTGGTGTTAAACACCTTATCGTCTTCATGAACAAAGTTGACTTGGTAGACGACGAAGAATTGCTTGAATTGGTTGAAATGGAAATCCGTGACCTCTTGTCAGAATACGACTTCCCAGGTGACGATCTTCCAGTTATCCAAGGTTCAGCTCTTAAAGCACTTGAAGGTGATACTAAATACGAAGATATCATCATGGAATTGATGGATACTGTTGATGAGTACATCCCAGAACCAGAACGTGATACAGATAAACCATTGCTTCTCCCAGTCGAAGACGTATTCTCAATCACTGGACGTGGTACTGTTGCTTCAGGACGTATCGACCGTGGTACTGTTCGTGTCAACGACGAAATCGAAATCGTTGGTATCAAAGACGAAACTCAAAAAGCAGTTGTTACTGGTGTTGAAATGTTCCGTAAACAACTTGATGAAGGTCTTGCCGGAGATAATGTAGGTGTCCTTCTTCGTGGTATTCAACGTGACGAAATCGAACGTGGACAAGTTATCGCTAAACCAGGTTCAATCAACCCACACACTAAATTCAAAGGTGAAGTCTACATCCTTACTAAAGAAGAAGGTGGACGTCACACTCCATTCTTCAACAACTACCGTCCACAATTCTACTTCCGTACTACTGACGTTACAGGTTCAATCGAACTTCCAGCAGGTACTGAAATGGTAATGCCTGGTGATAACGTGACTATCGACGTTGAGTTGATCCACCCAATCGCCGTAGAACAAGGTACTACATTCTCTATCCGTGAGGGTGGACGTACTGTTGGTTCAGGTATGGTTACAGAAATCGAAGCTTAATTCGATTAAGTTCCCAGAAGAACAATTATTTAAGTCAGACACTAAAAGAATCTTGCCTTGCAAGGTTCTTTTTTCTTCTTGTTCTATTTGAAGTGCTTCTACTCTAGCAGTATAATCGTTTTTTTGGTATAATAAAGGTTATGGAAATCGAAAAAACCAATCGTATGAATGCGCTTTTTGAATTTTATGCTGCGCTTTTGACAGACAAGCAGATGAACTATATTGAACTCTACTATGCTGATGACTACAGTCTTGCTGAGATTGCTGAAGAGTTCGGTGTCAGTCGTCAAGCTGTTTATGATAATATCAAGCGGACAGAAAAGATTCTAGAAGATTATGAGATGAAATTGCACATGTATTCGGACTACATTGTCCGCAGTCAGATTTTTGACCAGATCTTGGAGCGTTATCCTAAGGATGACTTTCTGCAGGAGCAGATAGAAGTTTTAACAAGCATTGATAATAGAGAATAAGAGGAAGAAAAATGGCATTTGAAAGTTTAACAGAACGTTTACAGAACGTCTTTAAAAATCTACGTAAAAAAGGAAAAATCTCTGAGGCTGATGTCCAAGAGGCAACAAAAGAGATCCGCTTGGCTCTGCTTGAGGCCGACGTTGCCTTGCCTGTTGTAAAAGACTTTATCAAGAAAGTTCGTGAGCGTGCAGTCGGACACGAGGTCATTGATACCCTCAATCCTGCCCAACAGATTATCAAAATCGTTGATGAGGAATTGACAGCTGTTCTAGGTTCTGATACGGCAGAGATTATCAAGTCACCTAAGATTCCGACAATCATTATGATGGTCGGTTTACAAGGGGCTGGTAAAACAACCTTTGCTGGTAAATTGGCTAACAAACTCAAGAAGGAAGAAAATGCCCGTCCATTGATGATTGCAGCAGATATTTATCGTCCAGCTGCCATCGATCAGTTGAAAACACTTGGACAACAGATAGATGTGCCTGTCTTCGCTCTTGGGACAGAGGTTCCAGCTGTTGAGATTGTTCGTCAAGGTTTGGAGCAAGCACAAGCCAATCATAACGACTATGTCTTGATCGATACGGCAGGTCGTTTACAGATTGATGAGCTTCTCATGAATGAGCTTCGTGACGTAAAAGCATTGGCCCAACCAAACGAAATCTTGCTCGTCGTTGATGCTATGATTGGTCAAGAAGCGGCCAATGTCGCTCGTGAGTTCAATGCTCAGTTAGAAGTAACTGGGGTCATCCTTACTAAGATTGATGGGGACACACGTGGTGGTGCGGCTCTATCCGTTCGTCATATCACTGGAAAACCAATCAAGTTCACTGGTACAGGTGAAAAGATTACAGATATCGAAACCTTCCACCCAGACCGTATGTCTAGCCGTATCCTTGGTATGGGGGATATGCTGACCTTGATTGAGAAAGCTTCTCAGGAATACGATGAGCAAAAAGCCCTTGAAATGGCTGAGAAGATGCGCGAAAACACCTTTGATTTCAATGATTTCATCGATCAATTGGATCAGGTGCAAAATATGGGGCCAATGGAAGACTTGCTCAAGATGATTCCAGGTATGGCTAACAATCCGGCCCTTCAAAATATGAAGGTGGATGAGCGCCAAATTGCGCGCAAACGTGCCATTGTGTCTTCCATGACACCTGAAGAGCGCGAAAATCCTGATCTATTAAATCCAAGTCGTCGCCGCCGTATCGCTGCTGGTTCTGGAAATACCTTTGTCGAAGTCAATAAATTTATCAAGGACTTTAACCAGGCTAAACAGCTCATGCAAGGTGTCATGTCTGGAGATATGAACAAAATGATGAAGCAAATGGGAATCAATCCAAACAACCTTCCAAAAAATATGCCAAATATGGGAGGAATGGATATGTCTGCCCTCGAAGACATGATGGGACAAGGTGGAATGCCGGATATGTCAGGTCTCGGAGGCGCAGGCATGCCAGATATGAGCCAGATGTTTGGTGGCGGACTCAAAGGTAAAATCGGTGAATTTGCCATGAAACAGTCTATGAAACGTATGGCCAACAAAATGAAAAAAGCGAAGAAAAAACGTAAATAAAAAAGGAAAGTAGAAGTGCTTACCTTACCAATAAAAAGAACTCTGAATCGGATTCAGAGTTCTTTTGTGTTTGATTGGTTTATTCCCACTCTACAGTTGCAGGTGGTTTACTTGTAATATCGTAGACGATACGGTTAACGTGATCCACTTCATTTACGATTCGTACGGAAATCTTTTGAAGGACTTCCCAAGGAATTTTGGCAAAGTCTGCTGTCATACCATCGATAGAAGTGATTGCACGAATGGCGATTGTGTAGTCATAAGTACGACCATCACCCATAACACCAACTGAACGAACTCCTGTGTTGACAGTGAAGTATTGCCAGATATCGCGGTCAAGACCAGCTTTAGCGATTTCTTCACGCAGGATAGCATCAGACTCACGAACAGTTTCTAGTTTTTCTTCAGTGATTTCACCCATGACACGGATAGCAAGTCCTGGTCCTGGGAATGGTTGGCGCCATACGATGTGGTCTGGCATACCAAGCTCTGTACCGAGGGCACGGACTTCGTCTTTATAAAGAGTGTTCAATGGTTCAATCAATTCAAATTGCATGTCTTCTGGAAGACCACCAACATTGTGGTGTGATTTGATGGTTTGAGCAGTGTCTGTACCAGACTCAATCACGTCAGTGTAAAGCGTTCCCTGAGCAAGGAATTTTACATCTTTTAGCTTGCTAGCTTCGTCATCAAAGACATAAACAAATTCGTTACCAATAATTTTACGTTTTTGCTCAGGGTCAGAAACGCCAGCAAGTTTGTCAAGGAAACGTTTTGAAGCATCTGCTTTGACAATGTTCAAACCAAACTTACCACCAAGCATGTCCATAACTTGGTCAGCCTCTCCCTTACGGAGAAGACCATGGTCTACAAAGATACAGATCAATTGATCACCGATTGCTTTTTGAAGAAGAACTCCAACAACAGAAGAGTCAACACCACCTGATAGACCGAGAAGAACACGCTTGTCGCCTACAGTTTCACGGATTTTCTTGATCTGCATGTCGATGAAGTTGTCCATTGACCAGTCGCCTTTAGCCTTACAGATGTTAAGGGCAAAGTTGCGAAGGATATCATTTCCGAATACAGAATGGCGCACTTCTGGGTGGAATTGGATACCATAAATGTGCTTTTCTGGGTTTTCAATAGCTGCATAAGGACAGTCAGCAGAAGTGCCAGTACGAACGAAATCAGCTGGAATCTCTGTAACAGCATCGCCATGACTCATCAAAACAATCTGTTCTTCAGGAGTCCCTTCAAAGAGGGCAGAAGTGGTATGAGTAAGTGGTGATTGGCCATACTCGCGGTTACCAGCATCACCTGCAGGAACAACTTTTCCTCCAAGTTTATGAGTTAAAAGTTGCATACCATAGCAGATTCCCAAAATTGGAATGCCAAGTTCAAAAATTTCTGGGTCAATATCAAATGAACCATCTTCGTATACAGAGTTTGGTCCACCAGAGAGGATGATCCCTACAGGGTTAATCGCACGAACCTCTGCAGCTGAGATTTTGTGACTTTTTAGCTCTGAAAAAACACCAATTTCACGAATACGGCGTGAAATCAGCTGGTTGTATTGGCTACCATAGTCCAGCACGATGATTTTTTCGACATCTTGCAAATCAGTTGAAATGTTGCTCATCTTTTTCCTTTCTCAAAAGAAATATCTTTTTCAATATTCTATCACAAATAGGGGCGAATTACCAACTAAACAAGGCAAAGTTTGACTTTTTCTTAGCAAATACGGTACAATGGAGAAAATAAAGAAAAGAAGTGAGAATCATGTTACCAGCTTATATGAAAATCCACGATCAGATCAAGAAGGATATAGATGAGCATCATTGGAAAATCGGGGAGAGACTTCCAAGTGAGCGAGATTTAGCTGAACAGTTTCAAGTTAGCCGGATGACATTACGTCAAGCTATCTCTCTCTTGGTTGAGGAAGGGGTTTTGGAGCGTCGTGTAGGGAGTGGGACTTTTGTCTCTAGTACTCGTGTCCAAGAAAAAATGCGGGGAACGACTAGTTTTACGGAGATTGTCAAATCTCAGGGGAAAGTACCTTCTAGCCAACTCATTTCTTACAGAAGAACCATTCCAAATGAGCAAGAGGTCGCAAAGCTGGGGATTACTCCGACAGAGAATATTATCCGCATGGAGCGGGTGCGTTATGCTGACCAAGTACCACTAGTCTATGAAGTAGCATCTATTCCTGAGAAATTTATTAAGGACTTCAAAAAAGAAGAAGTAACTAGTCACTTCTTTCAAACCTTGCAAAAATATGGCTACCGGATTGGCAAATCCCAACAGACCATTTATGCGAGATTGGCTAAGGAAAAGATAGCTCACTATCTGGAAGTCGAAAAGGGGCATGCGATTCTAGCCTTGACTCAGGTTTCCTATCTTGATGATGGGACGGCTTTTGAATATGTTAAGAGTCAGTATGTGGGTGAACGTTTTGAATTTTATCTTGAAAACAACTAGTCTCAGAAGATTAGTTTTTTCTTTTTGAAAAGATTAGAATTGTCAAAACAATCTTTCTAGACTTGATTTTATCCATTATTTACTATAAAATGAGAAGGAAAAACGTCAAACTTTTATATTGCAAATAGGAGAAAAAATGACAAAAACATTAAAACGTCCTGAGGTTTTATCACCTGCGGGGACTTTAGAGAAGCTAAAAGTAGCTGTTCAATACGGTGCGGACGCAGTCTTCATTGGTGGACAGGCCTATGGTCTTCGTAGCCGTGCAGGAAACTTTACCTTTGAACAGATGGAAGAAGGCGTGCAGTTCGCCGCTAAGTATGGTGCTAAGGTCTATGTGGCTGCCAATATGGTCATGCATGAAGGAAATGAAGCTGGTGCTGGTGAATGGTTCCGTAAGTTGCGTGATATCGGGATTGCGGCAGTTATCGTGTCAGATCCTGCCTTGATTATGATTGCAGCAACAGAAGCGCCAGGTCTTGAAATCCATCTTTCAACTCAAGCCAGTGCGACCAACTATGAAACTCTTGAGTTCTGGAAAGAACTTGGTCTAACTCGTGTGGTTTTAGCTCGTGAGGTTTCCATGGAAGAATTGGCAGAAATTCGTAAACGTACAGACGTTGAGATTGAAGCCTTTGTCCATGGAGCCATGTGTATTTCTTACTCAGGTCGTTGTACGCTTTCAAACCACATGAGTATGCGTGATGCTAACCGCGGAGGCTGTTCTCAGTCTTGCCGTTGGAAATACGACCTCTACGATATGCCCTTTGGCCAAGAACGTAAGAGCCTTAAGGGTGAAATCCCAGAAGAATTTTCAATGTCTGCCGTTGATATGTCTATGATTGACCATATCCCAGATATGATTGAAAATGGTGTAGATAGTCTCAAGATTGAAGGTCGAATGAAGTCTATTCACTATGTTTCAACAGTAACAAACTGCTACAAGGCGGCTGTGGATGCTTACCTTGAAAGCCCAGAAAAATTTGAAGCTATTAAACAAGACCTGGTAGATGAGATGTGGAAAGTTGCCCAGCGTGAATTGGCAACAGGTTTCTACTATAGCACACCTACAGAAAATGAACAGTTGTTTGGTGCACGTCGTAAAATCCCTGAATACAAGTTTGTCGCTGAGGTGGTTTCTTATGATGATGCAACCCAGACAGCAACCATTCGTCAACGGAATGTTATCAATGAAGGAGATCAAGTTGAGTTTTATGGACCAGGTTTCCGTCATTTTGAAACCTATATCGAAAATCTTCACGATTCTAAAGGCAATAAAATCGACCGTGCTCCAAATCCAATGGAACTCTTGACCATTAAGGTTCCTCAACCTGTGCAAGCTGGGGATATGGTTCGAGCTCTCAAAGAAGGTCTTATCAATCTCTATAAGGAAGACGGGACAAGTGTCACAGTTCGTGCCTAGATAAGGAAAAGTGAATGATTCAAGTGCAAGGATTGTTGGTAGATAATGAAGGCAGATGTATTCATTACCATGGCGAAAAGGACATCGTTTCCCTCCAGTGTTATGAGTGTAAAAAATACTATGCTTGCTATCAGTGCCACGATGCTATAGAAACGCATTTGTTTTCACCTTACCCCTTGACGCTTACCGAGGATCGACCGATTTTATGTGGGGCTTGTAAGAGGACAATAACATTTCAAGAATACCAAAAACAAATAGCCTGCCCTTATTGCAAATCTCCATTTAATCCAGGGTGTAAACAACACTATTCCTACTATTTCAAATAAAATGAATCTATCCAAGTTCTAAACTTGGATTTTTCAATTTATTTCAGAAAATATAGAAAAAGTGGAAACACATTTCATCATAAAATGATAAACTTATCTATACAGTGGTATAAAAATAGCAAAAATAGAAATAAATCATCTGAAACGCTTCCAACGTAAGTAAAAAGTTGACAAAAACAAATTTTAGGACTAAACTAAGTAAGTAAATTTTAAATAAAAGGAGAATTCATCATGAATTTAACATTTTTCGGTCTATGTCTTGCCTGTATGGGTGTATCTCTTGCAGAAGGATTTTTGATGAACGGTTTGTTCAAGTCTGCAGCACGCCAACCAGATATCATCCCACAATTGCGTAGTTTGATGATCATGGGGATTGCGTTTATCGAAGGAACATTCTTTGTAACTCTCGTATTTTCATTTATCATCAAATAAAGAGAAGTATAAAATGGAAAAGGGAGGATTCTAGATGGAAGAAAGTATCAATCCAACCATCAATATTGGTCCTGTTACCTTTGATTTAACCTTGACAGCATTGACTTTGTTGTCTGTGGCACTGATTTTTGGCTTTATCTATTGGGCAAGTCGTAATATGACTGTGAAACCCAAAGGAAAGCAAAATGTACTAGAGTATCTCTATGACTTTGTAGTCGGATTTACAGAACCCAACGTAGGTTCTCGGTACATGAAAGATTACTCACTCTTTTACTTGTGTTTATTTCTTTTTATGGTTATCGCAAACAATCTTGGTTTGATGGCGAAACTTCAAACTACAGATGGGACAAACCTTTGGACATCGCCAACTGCAAATCTCCAGTTTGACTTGGCTTTGTCATTTGGAATTATCCTGATGACCCATATAGAAGGAATTCGTCGCCGTGGTGTTAAAAAGTATCTGAAAGGCTTTGTTACCCCAGGTTTTATGACACCGATGAATCTCCTTGAAGAAGTCACGAATTTCCTATCACTTGCTTTGCGGGTGTTCGGGAATATCTTTGCCGGAGAAGTGATGGCAAGCTTGCTTATTACTCTTTCTCATCAGGCTCTTTATTGGTATCCAGTCGCATTTGTTACCAATCTTGTCTGGACGGCATTCTCTGTGTTTATTTCCTGTGTTCAGGCCTATGTATTCACAGTCTTGTCTTCAATGTATCTAGGAAATAAAATTAATGATGAAGAGTAGAAAGGAGTAAATGATGCACGTAACAGTAGGTGAATTGATTGGTAACTTTATTTTAATCGCTGGCTCTTTTATCCTTTTGGTCGTCTTAGTCAAAAAATACGCGTGGTCAAACTTGACAAGTATCTTTGAAGAACGAGCTGAAAAGATTGCTGCTGATATTGATGGCGCTGAACAAGCTCGTCAAAAAGCAGAGACTCTTGCTCAAAAGCGCGAAGATGAATTAGCAGGTAGTCGTAGTGAAGCTAAAACTATCATTGAAAATGCTAAAGAGACAGCTGAAAAGAGTAAATCAGATATTTTGGCTGAAGCTAAGCTAGAAGCTGGTCGCTTGAAAGAAAAAGCTAACCAAGAAATTGCGCAAAACAAAGCTGAGGCTTTACAAAGTGTTAAGGGCGAGGTGGCAGATTTGACAGTTAGTCTAGCTGGAAAAATCATCTCACAAAACCTTGACAGTCATGCCCATAAGGAACTCATTGATCAGTATATCGATCAGCTAGGAGAAGCCTAATGGACAAGAAAACAGCAAAGGTAATTGAAAAATACAGCATGCCTTTTGTCCAATTAGTGATTGAAAAAGGAGAAGAGGACCGGATTTTTTCAGACTTGGATCAAATCAAGCAAGTCGCAGAAGAAACGGGCTTACCTTCTTTTTTAGCTCAGGTGGCAGTTGATGAGTCAGATAAGGAAAAAACAGTTCGTTTCTTTCAAGACTCTGTGTCACCTTTAATGCAAAACTTTATTCAGGTTCTGGTTTACAATCACAGAGCAAATCTTTTTTATGATATCATTGTTGATTGTTTGAATCGCCTTGAAAAAGAGACCAATCGTTTTGTAGTCACGATTTCTTCAGCCCATCCTTTAACAGATGAACAGAAGGAACGTCTGCTCCCATTGATAGAGAAAAAAATGTCTCTGAAAGTGCGGAGCGTCAAAGAACAAATTGATGAAGGACTCATTGGTGGTTTTGTCATTTTTGCTAATCACAAGACAATTGATGTGAGTATTAAACAACAACTTCGAGTTGTTAAAGAAAATTTGAAATAGAAAGTGGTGTTCTTTTGGCAATTAACGCACAAGAAATCAGCGCTTTAATTAAGCAACAAATTGAAAATTTCAAACCCAATTTTGATGTATCGGAAACAGGTGTTGTAACCTATATCGGGGACGGAATTGCGCGTGCTCACGGACTTGAAAATGCCATGAGTGGAGAGCTGTTGATTTTTGAAAATGGCTCTTATGGGATGGCGCAAAACTTGGAGTCTACAGACGTAGGGATTATCATCCTAGGTGACTTTACAGATATCCGTGAAGGCGATACAATCCGTCGTACAGGTAAAATCATGGAAGTTCCTGTTGGTGAGGGCCTTATTGGACGTGTTGTGGATCCACTTGGTCGTCCAGTTGACGGTCTTGGAGAAATCCATACTGATAAGTCTCGTCCAGTAGAAGCGCCGGCTCCTGGCGTTATGCAACGTAAGTCTGTATCAGAACCATTGCAAACAGGTTTGAAAGCTATTGATGCCCTTGTTCCGATTGGTCGTGGTCAACGTGAGTTGATTATCGGTGACCGTCAGACAGGGAAAACAACCATCGCTATTGATGCTATTTTGAACCAAAAAGGTCAAGATATGATCTGTATCTATGTAGCGATTGGACAAAAAGAGTCAACTGTTCGTACGCAAGTTGAAACACTTCGTCAGTACGGTGCCTTGGACTACACAATCGTTGTGACAGCTTCTGCTTCACAACCTTCTCCATTGCTCTTCCTAGCTCCTTATGCTGGGGTTGCTATGGCAGAAGAGTTTATGTACCAAGGGAAGCATGTTTTGATCGTTTATGATGATCTTTCAAAACAAGCGGTCGCTTATCGTGAACTTTCCCTCTTGCTTCGTCGTCCACCAGGTCGTGAAGCCTTCCCTGGGGATGTTTTCTACCTTCATAGCCGTTTGCTTGAGCGTTCAGCTAAGGTTTCTGATGAACTTGGTGGTGGCTCAATCACAGCTCTACCATTTATCGAGACACAAGCAGGAGATATCTCTGCTTATATCGCAACTAACGTGATTTCAATCACAGATGGTCAAATCTTCCTTGGTGATGGTCTCTTCAATGCGGGTATTCGTCCAGCTATCGATGCGGGTTCATCTGTATCTCGTGTAGGTGGTTCTGCACAAATCAAAGCTATGAAGAAGGTTGCTGGTACACTTCGTATCGACCTTGCTTCATATCGTGAGTTGGAAGCCTTCACTAAGTTTGGTTCTGATCTGGATGCGGCTACTCAAGCTAAGTTAAATCGTGGACGTCGTACCGTTGAAGTTCTGAAACAACCAGTTCACAAACCATTGCCTGTTGAGAAACAAGTAACCATTCTCTATGCTTTGACACATGGTTTCTTGGATACGATTCCTGTAGATGACATTGTTCGTTTTGAGGAAGAGTTTCATGATTTCTTTGATGCACAACATCCAGAGATTTTGGAAACTATTCGTGAAACAAAAGACTTGCCAGAAGAAGCAGTCTTGGATGCTGCGATTACAGAGTTTCTCAAACAATCCAGCTTCCAATAAGAATAGAGGTGTCAGATGGCAGTATCTCTAAATGATATTAAAACAAAAATCGCCTCAACAAAAAATACTAGTCAAATCACTAATGCCATGCAAATGGTATCGGCTGCTAAACTAGGTCGCTCTGAAGAAGCAGCGCGCAACTTCCAAGTTTACGCCCAGAAAGTTCGTAAGCTTTTGACGGATATTCTGCATGGTAACGGATCTGGTGGTTCTACCAATCCGATGCTCATTAGTCGTCCAGTTAAGAAAACAGGCTATATCGTTATCACTTCAGACCGTGGCTTGGTTGGAGGTTATAATGCTTCCATCCTTAAAGCTGTTATGGAGTTGAAAGAAGAATACCATCCAGATGGTAAAGGTTTTGAGATCATTTGTATCGGTGGGATGGGAGCTGATTTCTTTAAGGCTCGTGGTATTCAGCCACTCTATGAACTACGTGGCTTGGCAGATCAACCTAGTTTTGATGAAGTTCGTAAAATTATTTCAAAAACGATTGAGATGTACCAAAACGAACTTTTTGATGAATTATACGTCTGCTACAATCATCATGTCAATACTCTCACAAGTCAAATGCGTGTAGAACAAATGCTCCCAATCGTTGACTTAGATCCAAATGAAGCAGATGAAGAGTATAGCTTGACCTTTGAGTTGGAAACGAGTCGTGATGAGATTCTAGAGCAGTTGTTACCTCAGTTTGCAGAAAGTATGATATACGGGGCTATCATCGATGCCAAGACAGCTGAGAATGCTGCAGGTATGACAGCCATGCAAACGGCGACTGATAATGCCAAGAAAGTCATCAATGATTTGACAATCCAGTATAACCGTGCCAGACAGGCGGCGATTACACAAGAAATTACAGAAATTGTAGCGGGGGCTAGTGCCTTAGAATAAGGCTTTGCCTCCCTCGTATCAAAATGAACTTAGGACCTAGGTGAACTAGGAACCGACAGTATCTTATATAGAATAGGAGAAGGAGATGAGTTCAGGTAAAATTGCTCAGGTTATTGGACCCGTTGTCGACGTCTTGTTCGCAGCAGGTGAAACACTTCCTGAGATTAATAATGCACTTGTCGTCTACAAAAATGACGAAAGAAAAACAAAAATCGTCCTTGAAGTAGCCTTGGAGTTGGGTGATGGTATGGTTCGTACTATCGCCATGGAATCAACAGATGGTTTGACTCGTGGAATGGAAGTTTTGGACACGGGCCGTCCAATCTCTGTGCCAGTAGGTAAAGAAACTTTGGGACGTGTCTTCAACGTTTTGGGAGATACCATTGACTTGGATGCTCCTTTCGCTGAAGACGCTGAGCGTCAGCCAATTCATAAGAAAGCTCCAACTTTTGATGAATTGTCTACCTCATCTGAAATCTTGGAAACAGGGATCAAGGTTATCGACCTTCTTGCCCCTTACCTTAAAGGTGGGAAAGTTGGACTCTTCGGTGGTGCCGGAGTTGGTAAAACTGTCTTGATCCAAGAATTGATTCACAACATTGCCCAAGAACACGGTGGTATTTCAGTATTTACTGGTGTTGGGGAACGTACTCGTGAAGGGAACGACCTTTACTGGGAAATGAAAGAATCAGGCGTTATCGAGAAAACAGCCATGGTATTTGGTCAGATGAATGAACCACCTGGAGCACGTATGCGTGTTGCCCTTACTGGTTTGACAATTGCTGAATACTTCCGTGATGTAGAAGGCCAAGATGTGCTTCTCTTTATCGATAATATCTTCCGTTTCACTCAAGCTGGTTCAGAAGTATCTGCCCTTTTGGGTCGTATGCCTTCAGCCGTTGGTTACCAACCAACACTTGCTACGGAAATGGGTCAATTGCAAGAACGTATCACATCAACCAAGAAGGGATCTGTAACCTCTATCCAGGCTATCTATGTGCCAGCGGATGACTATACTGACCCTGCGCCAGCAACAGCCTTCGCTCACTTGGATTCAACAACAAACTTGGAACGTAAGTTGGTACAGTTGGGTATCTACCCAGCCGTTGATCCACTGGCTTCAAGCTCTCGTGCCTTGGCACCTGAGATTGTTGGTGAGGAGCACTATGCAGTTGCTGCTGAGGTCAAACGTGTCCTTCAACGTTACCATGAATTGCAAGATATCATTGCTATCCTTGGTATGGATGAACTCTCTGATGAAGAAAAGACTTTGGTTGCTCGTGCCCGTCGTATCCAGTTCTTCTTGTCTCAAAACTTTAACGTTGCCGAACAATTTACTGGCCAACCTGGTTCTTATGTACCAGTGGCGGAAACAGTTCGCGGCTTTAAGGAAATCCTTGAAGGAAAACATGACCATCTACCAGAAGATGCCTTCCGTGGTGTCGGTTCAATCGAAGATGTGATTGCAAAAGCTGAGAAAATGGGATTTTAAGAGGTGATCTATGGCTCATTTAACTGTCCAGATCGTGACACCAGATGGCCTCGTCTATGATCACCATGCCAGCTTTGTATCGGTACGAACTCTGGATGGTGAGATGGGGATCTTGCCACGACATGAAAATATGATTGCGGTTTTAGCGGTTGATGAAGTAAAGGTAAAACGAATCGATGACGATACTCATGTGAACTGGATTGCAGTGAACGGAGGAATTATCGAGATTGCCAATGACATCATTACTATTGTAGCAGACTCAGCAGAACGTGCTCGTGATATCGATATCAGCCGTGCCCAACGTGCTAAACTTCGTGCTGAACGTGAGATTGAAGAAGCACAAGATAAACACTTGATTGACCAAGAACGGCGAGCTAAGGTTGCTTTACAACGTGCCATTAACCGTATCAATGTCGGAAATAAACTGTAAAATAAAAATGAACTTGCTTAAGCAAGTTCATTTTTATTTTACATTAATGTTTAAATGTGATGCAAACGGCTTCGGGAACTCGGAAATCGTTAGAAAGCTCAGCTAATCGACCAGTTTCGGGATTACGTTTAAAGACGGTTGCATTATCTGAATCTTGGTGAACAGCAATGAGAAATTCTTGGTCAGGAGTAAGATTGAAATCGCGCGGATTTTGTCCATGGCTGGGCACAATTTCTAATAATTCCAGACTACCATCAGCTAGGATGCTAAATACAGCAATGGAATCATGACCTCGGTTTGATGCATAGAGATATTTGCCGTCTTTTGAAAGACGAATGGCGGCAGTAGCATTAAATCCCTCATATCCATCTGGCAAAGTCGAAATGACTTGCATGCGTTCAAATTCACCAACACCATCGTAAATCAAGACTTCAATGGTACTGTTGAGTTCACAGATGAGGTAGGCAATCTTATAATGATGATGGAAAACGATGTGGCGAGCCCCTGCTCCAGCTTGGCTATGATAAGTATAGAGTTTACTTAGTTTTCCTTCTGGGCTAACATCGTAGGTCGTTACTTCATCCGTTCCTAGATCACATGTGACGAGATACTGGTCAGGTGTTAGATCTGTAAAGTGGACATGAGGAGAAATTTGATTTTCATGAGGGCCTTGTCCACTATGCTGATCCAGATCCGTTTGGATGAGGCTACCATCCGTTTGACGTTTATAAACCAGAACTTGACCCTTATGATAGTTGGCTCCATAAACGAGACCACGCTTTTCATCCACTGCCACATAACAATGGGGAGCGCCTTCTTCCACCACATGATTTAGCAAAGCGCCATCTGTCTTGTAAGCAGCGATTCCACCTAAACCATCCTGGCTCCCTACGGTGTATAAATGTTGCTGTTGGTCAAAGGCAAGGTAGGTCGGACTTGGTTCAGCAGCAAAGAGTTCAAGATTTGCAAGCTGGCCTGTTTCTGTATTAAAATCTGCCTTGTAAATCCCTTTAGATAAGCGACGAGTGTAAGTTCCAAAATAAACAGTTTCTTTCATGTCCATACCTCTTAATAATGATAAATTTATTATACCACAAAATGAAATTCTTAACTGACTTTCATCATTTTTTGAAAATTACAGAAAACATCTTAGGGAGATTTATTTAGTTTTTACCTTGCTTTCAAAAATCAAAGTGATATAATAATCATATATTGGATTTAAAGGAGTGTTTTATGAAAAAACGTATTTTTCTAACGGCTGCAGTAGCAGTGTTGTCATCAGCACTACTAGCAGCTTGTTCGTCTGGTGGTAAAAATGCCAACCAACCTGTGACTTATACTTATGTCTTCTCATCGGATCCCGCAACTTTGGACTACACAGTTTCTGGAAATTCCAGTACTAAACAGGTGACTGGGAATGTCATCGATGGTTTGCTTGAGAATGACCAATATGGAAATCTTGTACCGTCTGTAGCAGAGGACTGGAGTGTTTCTAAAGATGGTTTGACTTACACCTATAAAATCCGGAAAGGGATTAAGTGGTACACTAATGAAGGCGAAGAATATGGTGAAGTAAAGGCTCAGGATTTCGTGACAGGTTTGAAACATGCTGTCGCTAAGAAATCACAAGCCCTCTATCTCGTACAGGATTCAATCAAAGGGTTGGATGATTATATTAACGGGAAAACAAATGATTTTTCTACTGTTGGAATTAAGGCGACAGATGATTATACACTCGTTTATACGCTTAATAATCCTGAATCTTTCTGGAATTCCAAGACAACGATGGGTGTTTTAGCACCAATCAATGAAGACTTTTTAGCCTCTAAAGGGGATGATTTTGGTAAACCTACTGATGTTACAAGTATTCTATACAATGGTCCTTACCTTCTGAAAGGTCTCACATCGAAATCTTCAATTGAGATGACAAAAAACCAAAACTATTGGGATAAAGGAAATGTCTTCATTGATGATATAAAATTGACCTTCTTTGATGGTCAAGATGCAGACTCTCTTGGTCGTGGTTTTGATGAAGGTCACTACCCAGCAGCTCCCCTCTTTAAGAATTCTGCAAACTATGAGCGATTCAAAGAAA
Organism: Streptococcus oralis; assembly: GCF_023109315.1. Classification (GTDB taxonomy): domain Bacteria; phylum Bacillota; class Bacilli; order Lactobacillales; family Streptococcaceae; genus Streptococcus; species Streptococcus oralis_BS. The sequence continues at coordinate 221,142 of NZ_JALDUF010000003.1, read as the reverse complement.
AATACAAAGACAACATTGTGTATGGTCAACAAAGAGGAGGTAGCTACTACATTTCAACTAATATTGACCGTGTAGCCTATAACCATACTTCTAAAACAACGGACGAAGAAAAGACATCTACTAAGAAAGCTTTGTTGAACAAAGATTTCCGCCAAGCCTTGGCTTTTGGAGCAGATCGTAAGGCTGCTGTCTCTCAAGTATTTGGTGATGAAGTTGCCCCTCGTAAATTACGTACTAGCTTTACACCTCCAACGTTTGTTCAAATTGGAGATCAATCTTTTGGTCAAGTAACAAAAGCAGAACTTGACAAGTTGGATACTGCTTGGAGCGATGTTAGCTTGGATGATGCACAAGATTCACTTCATAATGTAGATAAAGCTAAAACTAAACTTGAAGCGGCTAAGAAAACTCTTCAAGCCGACGGTGTTCAGTTCCCTATTCATTTGGACTTGCCAGTATCCTCTACTCAAACGGATTTTGTACGTCAAGCTCAATCGTATAAACAATCAATAGAGGAAGCTCTTGGAGCTGAAAATGTAGTGGTTGATATCCAACAAGTTTCTGATGATGAATTGGGAAGTATGACCGTTCTTGCAACTTCAAAAGACAATATCGACTGGGATATCAATCCAAACAGTGGATGGAGCCCAGACTATGCAGATCCATCAACCTATCTTGATGCATTTGATCCAACATCTGGACCAACTCTTCTTGGAGCACTTGGTATTGCACCAGGATCAGATAGTTCAGCCATTAAGGCAGTAGGATTGGATAAATACAAAGAATTACTTGATGATGCTAACAGTGAGAAAACAGATCTCGAAAAACGCTATTCAAAATATGCTAAAGCTCAAGCATGGTTGACAGACAGTGCTTTGATCATCCCTGTTAACTCTGATGGTGCCCAAATGCTTGTTACAAAGAAAGTTCCAGGAACAGGAGCAGATGGTTGGGTCGGCGATAAAACAGGCGAAAACAGTTATAAATATCTGAAGATTCAAGATAAGATTGTGACAAGTAAAGAAATGGAAGAATTCCGCAAGAAATTTGCTGAAGAAAAAGCAAAATCAAACGAAGAATACCAAAAACAACTATCAAGTCATATTAAAGATTAAATAAATCTCCTCAATTTGATTTGCACCCTAAAAGTTAGACAGAAAAATCTAACTTTTGGGGTGCAGTTCAATAGAGGAGATTTTTCTTTTTGTCTATTCATGTAAGCACTTTAAAAAAGAGTTATTTTAGTCTAAAAATGGTATAATGAGAGGATGACAGAAAGGATGTATTTATGGAACATAAAGAGAAACATTTTAGCCTATCTTGGTTCTTCAAGTGGTTTTTGGATAATAAAGCCATCACTGTATTTTTAGTAACCTTGTTACTGGGGCTAAACATTTTTATTCTAAGTAAGATTAGTTTTATCTTTTTACCAGTTTTGGATTTTCTAGGAGTTGTCATGTTGCCAGTTATTTTATCTGGTTTACTTTATTACCTCCTCAATCCGATTGTGGACTGGATGGAGAAGCACAAGATCAATCGTGTCCTTGCCATTAGTATTGTTTTTGTTATTATTGGACTCTTTATCATTTGGGGGCTGGCAGTCGCAATTCCTAATCTGCAACGTCAAGTCTTAAATTTTGCGAAGAATGTGCCGACATACCTGGAAGATGCTGATAAGGTGATCAATGACCTTGTAACCAAACGCTTGCCAGATGATTTTAGACCACAGTTGGAGCAGGTTCTTTCCAATGTTTCTAGTGAGGCGACCATGTGGGCCAGCAAAATCTCTTCTCAAGCTGTTAACTGGGTTAGCGCCTTTATCAGTAGCGTTTCCCAGGTCATTGTTGCGGTTATTATCGTACCCTTCATGCTCTTTTATCTTTTGAGAGATGGGAAAGGCTTGCGAGATTACCTGACTAAATTCATCCCAAACAAGTTAAAAGAACCTGTCGGACAAGTTTTGTCAGATGTTAATAAACAGTTGTCAAACTATGTTAGAGGGCAGGTTACAGTTGCTATTATCGTGGCAATTATGTTTATTATCTTCTTTAAGATTATTGGTCTCAGATATGCTGTGACTCTAGGGATCACGGCTGGTATCCTTAATCTAGTACCTTATCTAGGTAGTTTTCTAGCGATGTTGCCTGCTTTGGTTTTGGGCTTGATAGCAGGACCTGTGATGCTTTTGAAAGTAATTATTGTCTTTATTGTTGAACAAACGATTGAAGGTCGCTTCGTTTCTCCGCTTATTTTAGGTAGTCAGTTAAACATCCATCCGATAAATGTCCTATTTGTTCTCCTAACTTCAGGTTCTATGTTTGGTATTTGGGGAGTCTTGCTGGGAATTCCTGTCTATGCTTCTGCCAAGGTCGTTATCTCAGCTATCTTTAACTGGTATAAAAAAGTCAGCGGTCTGTATGAAGAAGAAGGGGAGGAAATCAAGAGTGAACAATAGTCAACGCATGCTCCAGGCTTTGGATGAACAGGATTTAACCAAAGCGGATCAGTATTTTCACAAAGCCCTCGAAACAGATTCAAGTGAAGTTCTCTATGAACTAGCAAGCTATCTAGAGGGAATTGGCTTTTATCCTCAAGCAAAAGAAATTTACCAACATATCGTTTCAGAATTTCCAGAAGTGAATCTGAATTTAGCAAGCATTACTAGTGAGGATGGCAATGTTGAGGAAGCCTTTGCTTACCTTGAGGAAATCACACCCGAAAGTGACTGGTACGTGTCGGCTTTGGCCTTGAAGGCTGACCTCTATCAGTTGGAAGGATTGACAGATGTAGCGCGTGAAAAGTTACTGGAAGCCTTAAATTACTCAGATGATGCCTTATTAGTTTTTGGTTTGGCTGAGTTGGATAGCGAGTTAGGGAATTATCAGGAAGCTATTCAGGGCTATGCTCAATTAGACAATCGCTCCATCTATGAGCAAACGGGTGTCTCAACCTATCAACGAATTGGTTACGCTTATGCCCAGTTAGGCAAGTTTGAAGCCGCAACTGAATTCTTAGAAAAAGCTTTAGAATTGGAATACGATGACCAAACTGCCTTTGAACTGGCTAGCCTTTACTTTGACCAAGAAGAGTATCAAAAATCTGTTCTTTACTTTAAGCAGATTGATACCATTTCACCTGATTTTGAAGGATATGAATATGGTTATAGTCAAGCATTGCACAAGGAACATCAGGTGGAAGAGGCCCTTCGTATCGTTAAACAAGGTTTGGAGAAAAATCCATTTGAAACTCGGCTCTTACTGGCTGCTTCTCAGTTTTCGTATGAATTGCATGATCCTAGTGGTGCTGAGCAGTTTCTCCTTACTGCTAAAGAAGATGCAGAGGATACAGAAGAAATTTTTCTTCGCCTCGCAACCATTTATATGGAACAAGAGCGGTATGAAGATATCATCGCTCTCCAAAGTCAAGAACCTGAAAATCTTTTGACCAAGTGGATGATTGCACGCTCTTACCAGGAAATCGAGGATTTAGATAAGGCCCATGAGCTCTATCAGGAACTATCGCCTGACCTCAAGGATAATCCCGAGTTTTTGGAGCAGTATACTTATCTTTTGCGTGAATTGGGATATTTTGAAGAAGCAAAGGTACAAGCTGAAGCCTATTTAAAACTCGTTCCAGATGATGTTCAGATACAAGAACTCTTAGAAACACTTTAAAAGTTATCTCTCTAAAAATGTATCCGTCAATTTGGCAGATACGTTTTTTTGGAAGAAATAGAATTTTTTTTCAATTACTCTTGCTAAATTGTTTATTTATGCTATAATAGGAACAATTATTTTTAGGAGGTGCAGTATGTCTTATATGTTTGAGATATTACCAAGTTTGTTAAACGGTGCAAGTATGACACTTCAGGTCTTTGCTCTGGTTTTAATTTTTTCAATTCCCTTAGGTATTGTCGTTGCCTTTGCTTTACAAGTCCGCTGGAAACCCCTCCATTATCTCATTGACCTTTATATTTGGGTAATGCGAGGGACTCCTTTGCTCTTGCAATTAATCTTTATTTACTATGTTCTTCCTAGCATTGGGATACGTTTAGATCGTTTGCCTGCTGCTGTGATCGCTTTTGTATTGAACTATGCAGCCTACTTTGCAGAAATCTTTCGTGGTGGGATTGAAACCATTCCCAAAGGGCAGTATGAAGCCGCAAAAGTGTTAAAATTTAGCTCCTTTGATACAGTTCGCTATATCATCCTTCCTCAGGTTACAAAGATTGTCTTACCGAGTGTCTTTAATGAAATTATGAGTTTGGTCAAAGATACTTCTTTGGTCTATGCTTTGGGGATTTCAGATTTGATTTTGGCTAGTAGGACTGCAGCCAATCGAGATGCTAGTCTTGTTCCTATGTTTTTAGCTGGAGCGATTTATTTGATCATGATTGGTCTTGTAACCATTGTAGCGAAAAAACTTGAGAAGAAGTACAGTTATTACAGATAGGAGGATTGCTATGTTAGAATTACGAAACATCAACAAGGCCTTTGGTGGCAAACAAATCTTAACCAATTTCAGCCTATCAATTCCTGAAAAGCAAATCCTCGCAATCGTAGGTCCATCAGGAGGCGGAAAGACAACCCTATTACGTATGCTAGCTGGACTGGAAACCATCGATTCTGGGGAAATCTACTATAACGGCGAATCGCTAGCTATAGACGAACTAGAAAAGCGCAACCTACTAGGATTTGTCTTCCAAGATTTTCAACTCTTTCCGCATTTGTCAGTTTTAGATAACTTAACTCTGTCGCCTATAAAAACAATGAATATGGAGAAGGAAATTGCTGAGAAGAAGGCGCGTGGTTTGTTAGAACAACTTGGATTAGCTGGGCATGCAGATGCCTTCCCTTTCTCACTTTCAGGTGGGCAAAAACAACGGGTGGCCTTAGCACGCGCCATGATGATAAACCCAGAAATTATTGGATATGATGAGCCTACATCAGCCTTAGACCCAGAATTGCGATTAGAAGTAGAAAAACTCATCCTTCAAAATAAAGAGCGTGGGATGACTCAGATTGTTGTTACCCACGACCTTCAGTTTGCAGAAAACATTGCTGATCAGATCCTTAAGGTTGATCCAAAGTAGGAGGTGCCTATGAAGAGAAAGAAAATTGCCCTTGTACTTGCTCTGTTCTTTAGCTTCTTCCTGACAGCTTGTACTCAGAAGGCAAGTGATCCAAATCAGGATAATTGGGCCAAATATCAAAAACAGGGTAGCATTACCATTGGCTTTGACAATACCTTTGTTCCCATGGGATTTGAGGAAAAGAATGGCCAGTACGCGGGCTTTGATATTGACCTAGCCCAAGCTGCCTCTGAAAAGCTAGGAATTCAGATTAAATTTCAACCCATCGACTGGGATATGAAAGAAACTGAATTACAAAATGGTACTATTGATGCCATCTGGAATGGCTATACAGCTACAGATGAACGGAAAGAGAAGGTCGCTTTTACCATTCCTTACATGGAAAATCAACAAGTTTTGGTCTCTAAAAAGTCTAAAAATATCCACTCAATTCAGGATATGACAGACAAAGTTTTAGGGGCTCAGGCTGGATCTTCTGGTTATTTGGATTTTGAAGCCCAGCCAGACTTATTGAAAAATCGTGTCAAAGACCAGAAGGCCAACCAATACCAAAGTTTTAATGAAGCCTTGATTGATTTGAAAAATGACCGAATTGAAGCCTTGTTGATTGACCGGGTATATGCCAATTATTATCTCCAGTCTGAAGGAATATTAAATGACTACAATGTCTTTTCAGCTGGATTTGAAAGTGAAGCTTTTGCTGTGGGTGTTAGACCTGCTGATAAAATCTTGCTAGCTGCTCTGAATCAAGCCTTTGTATCACTATACCAAGAAGGAAAATTCCAGGAAATCAGCCAGAAATGGTTTGGGGAAGATGTAGCCACCAGTCAAGTTAAAAATCAAGAATAAGAAAAGAGATTGAGTTTTTCCTCAGTCTCTTTTTGTATCGATAAATCCTCTGGCAAGTACCAGAGGATAAGAGCTTATACTCAATGAAAATCAAAGAGTATTATTTCATTGTTGGGAAGAGCAATACATCACGAATAGTGGTTGTATCAGTGAGGAGCATGCAAAGACGGTCGATACCGATACCCAAACCACCAGTTGGTGGCATACCGTATTCAAGAGCCTCGATGTAGTCGTAGTCGATACCTGTTGCTTCATCATCACCAAGTTCTTTAGCTTTTGCTTGGGCTTCAAAGCGACTAAGTTGGTCGATTGGGTCATTCAACTCAGTAAAGGCATTACCGTATTCCTTAGTCATGATAAAGAGCTCGAAACGGTCAGTAAAGCGTTCATCTTCAGGATTTTTCTTAGCGAGTGGAGAGACAGCTACTGGATGACCGTAGACAAAGGTTGGTTGAATCAAGGTTTCTTCGACAAATTCTTCAAAGAAAGCATTGATAATGTGACCAACTTCAGTGTAGTGTTTCTCAACTGGAACTTTCTTCTCAGCAGCGATAGCTTTGGCTTCCTCGAAAGTCATATCTTGCCAGAAATCTACACCAGTAATTTCTTTGATAGCATCCACCATGTGAACACGTTTAAATGGTTCGTTGATTTTGATTTCAGTTCCTTGGTAGTTGACTGGGCCGTCTCCTTTAACAGCTTTAGCAGCATGTTGGATAATGCCTTCAGTCAAGTCCATGATGTCTTGGAAGTCTGCATAAGCTTGGTAAACTTCGATAGAAGTGAACTCAGGGTTATGTGTAGCATCCATTCCTTCGTTACGGAAGATACGGCCAATTTCATAAACACGTTCCATACCACCAACAATAAGGCGTTTCAAGTGAAGCTCAGTCGCGATACGAAGGACCATATCAATATTTTGGGCATTATGGTGAGTGATAAATGGACGGGCAGCAGCACCACCGGCTTCATTATGAAGAACAGGTGTTTCCACTTCAAGGAAACCTTTTTGGTCAAGGTAACGACGGATTTCAGAAATGATTTTTGAACGAGTGACAAAACGTTCGAAGCTTTCACGGTTAGAAATCAAGTCAAGGTAACGTTTACGGTAAATTGTTTCAACGTCAGTCAAACCGTGGAATTTCTCTGGAAGTGGGCGAAGTGCTTTAGACAAGTGTGTAATGTGAGTTGCCTTGATAGAGAGCTCTCCCATATCTGTACGCATGACTTCACCTTCGACACCGAGGAAGTCTCCTAGGTCAGCCTTCTTAAAGATTTCATAGTTTTCTTCACCAACAGCATCTTTACGAACGTAGATTTGGATTTGACCTTCTCGGTCTTGAAGATGGGCGAAGCCGACTTTTCCTTTACCACGTTTACTAACTAAACGTCCAGCGATAGTAGCAGTTTCGTTTAATTCATGTAATTGTTCTTTATCGAGTTCTGCAAATTTGTCTTTTAGTTCTTGAGAGTTAGCAGTACGTTCAAAACGTTTTCCGAAAGGATCAATTCCTTGTTCACGGAGCGCAGCCATTTTTTCACGGCGAACGATCTGCTGGTCATTTAGTTCTTCCATATGTTCTGTAGACATGAAATCCTCCTAATTTTACTCAAAATTTGATACGATGAGTCTTTTTTGCGGTACTCTCATTTTATCATAAATAGTCAAGAAATTCACGGATATTCTTTGAAAACTAAAAAGAACTTGACCATTAAGATCAAGTTCCATTATTTTCCCTGATAGGAAGTGTCATTCCACCTTTCCAGAGTGAAGGTTTCAAAATCCTCGGTTTCTAAAATTGTTAGACTAGCATTTGCTAAACCACCATCTTTTCGAAGAAGGGGCTCTTTATAACCTAGAAGGGTACGAAGACTAGCAGTGAGATTTGCACCATGACCAACGATTAGAACTCTCTTAGCCTGACTCCCCTTCAGAGATTTGATAAATTGAATGGTGCGTTGAGTTGTAGAGTAGAGGGATTCCGCTTCAAACATTCTTGTATCGAACTTAGCTAAGTTTGTACGAAAAGCCTTGATTTGTTGTGGGTAGATGGCCTCTAATGTTGCAATTTTTAATCCCTCTAGTTTTCCGAGATGCCATTCACGCAGGTCAGGAATAGCCTTTAAAGGACATTGTATCTGGAGTTGACTTTGGATAATTTCAGCAGATTTGATCGCCCTTGGTAAATCACTTGAATAAATCTCATCGAAAGGGATATTGCTGAGATATTGACCGAGCGCCTTTAAGGTATCAATAGACTCAGGAAGAAGAGGTGAGTCCCCTCCAGCACCTTGGAAACGTCCTTCAAGATTCCAGATAGTTCGGCCGTGACGCACAAAATAGAGTTTCATCAGTTGTTTTCCTCCAAGATATCTGCAAAATCTGCTTTCACAAAGCTAGCCAAGTCTTGTGGAGCAATAATGATACTATGCCCGACTTCCCCAGCAGAGACGATTATTTTGTCTAAATCTAGAGCTGTTTTATCAATAAAAATAGGATAGTTGTGTTTTTGGCGAATGCCGACGGGATTATTTGCCCCATGAATATAGCCTGTCGTTTTTTCTAGGTCTTTTTGTGGAATCATACTCACCTTTTTATTATCAGAAACCTTTGCTAGTTTTTTCTCAGCGAGGTGTTCTGTTATGGGGACGATTCCGATAATTGGGCCTGTCTTGTCCCCCAGCAGAGCCAAGGTTTTAAAGATATGTGTTCGATCATATTCCGAAGGAAGTTCACCCTCAAGCGCATTGATTTGAATCCCTGTGTGCTCAATTCCTGCCTTGGTCAAGATTTGTTCGACCAAGGTTTTCTTAATCTTAACTTTCTTTGCCATTATTTATACTTATCCTCCAATTGACTCATCCAGATACCAAGCCAAATGCCAAGTGCAAAGAAGAAGGCGATGAGAACATAGCTTACGATGGAAAGTCCAGTGTATTGGATACTTTCAGCACTTCCAGCATTTGGAATCAAAATCAAGAGGGTGCTTGATAGCACAATTCCAATAATAAAGTGATAAACACGGGAGTGGTAGTTGTTCAAGGCATGGTCCATTAATTTTGAAAAGATAATAAGAGTTGCTCCTGCACCAATCCCGATAGGAAGGAAGGTACCAAATAAATCGAAGGTCTTAAAGCCAGTTAGCATTGGAGCGTACAGTCCTAAAATCAAGAGTAGATTTGATGGACTTAAACCAGGTACCAAGACACCTAGAGCTAAAAGAACACCTGCCAAGATGAAACTAGCGAAACTGGCGCTGAGAGAACCAACAACAAAGTTTAGCGCGTAGAGCCCTAGTCCTGAAAGGATAAAGGTAGTCCAGAACCAGACTAGATCAATCTTATCACGATCAGATTCTCGAGTAGATTCTTTAAGGAGACTAGGAACTGTACCGATGATAGCTCCGGCAAAGCTCCACAAAACATAGACTTGGTAATTTTCTAGCAAATACTCGATCGGATAGGAAAACAAACCAATGCCTAGCAGCATCCCGATAGCTACTGGGATAAAGTAAAGGACATTCTCTTTAAAATCCTTAAAGGGATGAGCAAGAAAGCCAATCATTCGCTCGTAGATCCCCAAAATCGCTGCTAGAACACCACCAGAAATTCCAGGTAGGATAAATCCTAAGGCGATGACGATTCCTTTAATAACTCTTGCAATCCATGAAAACATATTAGACTCCTCAATTTCATAAATTATTTCTCTGTCTTATCAATTATAACACAGACGGCAAAAAAATGAAAAAGCAAGTGAAAAAGTTGCGATTTTCACTTGCTTTATGGTCTTAAAAATAGCTTTCGGAAGGTTTCTTCTTTTTCCTTATCAGTAGAAATGAGATTGATGTCTAGGTGATGTTCAAATCCTGCAATTTTTCCTTTGGAAGTATACTGATGGAGGTCATAGTCTAAATCAGTATTGGGTGTGGACTCAAAGTAGCCTGAGTCTGTCCCATAAGAAGGAATCCAAACAGCGGAGAAATTTTCCGTATTGATGCTATGTTCTTGCATGAAATAAACCCCAACGTAGATCCCGATGTTTTTAGCGCCCAGCGATTCAAGCTTAGCTCGAAAAGCTTCGACTCCGTCATTCATATCTTCCATTGTTTTTTTCTCAACGTCAAGCCAGTAATAACTAGGGTTGTATGGAGAAGCAGAATTGTAGAAAACTTCAGCCGCTTTTTCCATTTCTTCTTTGTTCGTACCAGCTAGATAAGCATAGACGGCTACGGGAACATTGCGCTTTTGAAATTCTAAAATGTGATTTTTATAGGCTTTATCGACTCCGTTGATAAAGGCTGCATCATTTGCTTCCGTGTGTTGAGTACCACTGTGTACGCGAACAATAGCTCCAGAAATATTTTGAGATAAAATATCGTAGTTTATCTCCTCTGGTCTTTGCCAACCAGAAATGTCAATAATGGGTTTATCAAGATTATGCAAGGCCTGATTTTCAACTTGGACAGTGTTGCTTTTTGACTTGACCGAATGGTCTTCATAAGCTGGTTTATTAAAGATTAAAATAGCTATAACAATGGTGAATAGACTAAAAATAATAGCTGGATGAATCTCTTTTCTCATATCTAATTAGTTTAACGTAAATAGATAAAAAAATCAAAGAAAACGTTGAAAAGATGAATGAACTAGCATGTTTTCCCCTATTTCTCTGTTTGTTTACTCCTAAGGAAGTAAATTATGGTATAATATAAGGGAATTTTTACAGAAAAGAGAATAGTATGTCAAATTATGCCATTATCTTAGCAGCGGGTAAAGGTACTCGCATGAAATCAGATCTTCCAAAGGTACTTCATAAAGTAGCAGGAATTTCGATGTTGGAGCATGTTTTTCGTAGTGTTGATGCTATTCAACCTGAAAAAACAGTCACTGTTGTGGGACACAAGGCGGAGTTAGTTGAGCAAGTATTGGCTGGTCAGACAGACTTTGTCACTCAATCGGAACAACTAGGAACTGGGCATGCCGTTATGATGGCAGAGCCCATTCTCCAAAATCGCTCTGGGCACACCTTGGTTATCGCTGGAGATACTCCTCTGATTACAGGTGAAAGCTTGAAAAATCTCTTGGATTTCCATATCAATCACAAAAATGTGGCGACTATTTTAACGGCTGAAGCAGCAGATCCTTTTGGGTATGGTCGTATCGTCCGTAACGATAATGCTGAAGTTCTTCGCATTGTGGAGCAGAAAGATGCCACAGACTTTGAAAAGCAAATTAAGGAAATCAATACGGGAACGTATGTATTTGACAATGAACGTCTTTTTGAGGCCCTTAAAAACATCAACACCAACAATGCCCAAGGTGAATACTATATTACTGATGTGATTGGTATTTTCCGTAATGCAGGTGAGAAGGTTGGCGCCTATACTCTCAAGGATTTTGATGAAAGTCTTGGGGTAAACGACCGTGTGGCTCTTGCCACTGCGGAAGCAGTGATGCGCCGCCGTATCAACCAAAAGCACATGGTTAATGGTGTTAGCTTTGTCAATCCAGAAGCAACTTATATTGACGTTGATGTCGAGATTGCACCTGAAGTTCAAATCGAAGCCAACGTTACCTTGAAAGGTCAAACGAAGATTGGGGCGGAAACTGTTTTAACAAATGGAACTTATATCGTGGATAGCGCTATCGGAGCTGGAGCTGTGATTACGAATTCAATGATTGAGGAAAGTACAGTTGCAGATGGTGTGACAGTCGGTCCGTATGCTCATATTCGTCCAGGCTCAAGTCTAGCTTCCCAAGTTCACATTGGAAACTTTGTTGAAGTAAAAGGATCTTCAATCGGTGAAAATACCAAGGCAGGTCATTTGACCTATATCGGAAACTGTGAGGTAGGTAGCCATGTTAACTTTGGCGCAGGTACGATTACAGTTAACTACGACGGGAAGAATAAGTACAAGACTGTCATTGGCAATAATGTCTTTGTTGGATCAAACTCAACCATCATTGCTCCAGTGGAACTTGGTGATAATTCACTAGTTGGAGCTGGTTCAACGATTACAAAAGATGTTCCAGCTGACGCCATTGCTATTGGACGTGGACGTCAAGTTAATAAAGATGAATATGCACTACGTTTGCCTCATCATCCTAAGAATCAGTAGGAGTCTATAATGGAATTTGAAGAAAAAACGATTAGCCGGAAGGAAATCTACCAAGGTCCTATTTTTAAGCTAGTGCAAGATCAGGTGGAACTACCAGAAGGGAAGGGAACTGCCCAACGTGATCTGATTTTTCACAATGGAGGCGTATGTGTTCTAGCTGTAACAGCTGAGGACAAAATCGTCCTTGTTAAGCAATACAGAAAAGCTATTGAAGCTATCTCTTATGAAATTCCTGCTGGTAAACTGGAAATTGGTGAAAATGCAGATCCCATGTCGGCGGCCCTTCGTGAATTGGAGGAGGAGGTTGCCTATACAGGTAAGTTAGAACTTCTATATGATTTCTACTCTGCTATTGGTTTTTGTAACGAAAAATTAAAACTCTACCTCGCAAGAGATTTAACTAAGGTGGAAAATCCTCGTCCGCAAGATGATGATGAAACCTTGGAAGTTCTAGAGGTCAGCCTTGAAGAAGCAAAAAACTTAATTCAGTCTGGCCATATCTGTGATGCCAAGACGATTATGGCAATCCAGTACTGGGAATTGCAAAAGAAATAGAGGAGTAGCCCATGGGAAAACCTTTGTTAACAGATGAAATAATCGAACGTGCCAATCGTGGGGAGAAAATCTCTGGGCCACCTCTTCAAGATGACGAGGAAACTAAAATTTTATCAACTTCTTCACAAAACTTTGGTTATTCACGTTCTAGAGACTATAATTCTATTCAAGATACTTTAACAATCGAAGTAGAGCCAACGATTCATAAGAGCCGTCGCATTGAGAATACCAAGAGAAATGTTTTTAACTCAAAATTAAACAGAATCTTATTTACAGTCATCCTACTCTTGATTTTACTTGTGTTGGCGATGAAACTTTTGTAATAGAAAAGGAAATAAAATGAAAATTGGAATCATTGCAGCAATGCCAGAAGAGCTCGTACACTTGACTCAGAATTTAGATCGAGCACAAGAAGTCCAAGTCCTCGGAAATACTTACTATACTGGCACTGTTGGCAAGACAGAAGTTGTTCTAGTTCAGAGTGGGATTGGAAAGGTCATGTCAGCTATGAGTGTAGCGGTGTTAGCTGACCATTTCCAAGTAGATGCCGTTATCAATACAGGATCGGCAGGTGCAGTTGCAGAAGGTATTGCTGTTGGAGATGTTGTGATTGCGGATAAATTGGCTTACCATGATGTGGATGTAACTGCTTTTGGCTATGCTTATGGCCAAATGGCTGGTCAACCTCTTTACTTTGAATCCGATAAGAAGTTCATCGCTAGGATTAAAGAAAACTTATCTCAATTAGAGCAGATATGGCACCTAGGCTTGATTGCTACAGGGGACAGTTTTATAGCTGGGGAGGATAAGATTGCTAGTATTAAGTCCCACTTCCCAGAAGTTTTAGCAGTTGAAATGGAAGGGGCAGCAATTGCACAGGCGGCTCAGGCTCTTGGCCTACCTTTCTTGGTCATTCGTGCCATGAGCGACAATGCTAATCACGAAGCTTCTATCTCTTTTGATGAGTTTATCATTGAAGCTGGACGTCGTTCTGCTCAAGTTTTACTGGCCTTTTTAAAGGCTATGGATTAAGCGGAAATTTGACAGTTTATCTAGCTTATGATAAGATTTAAGTAAAGAAAAGCTAGAAAACGTTTCAGAGGATATTATGAGTATTGAAATGACCGTCAGTGAGATTGCAGAGGTCTTAGGACTTTCTCGTCAAGCAATCAACAATCGTGTCAAAGAACTTCCTGAAGAGGACACGAAAAAAAATGACAAAGGTGTAACTGTAGTTACTCGAAGTGGCTTGATTAAGCTAGAAGAAATCTACAAAAAAACGATTTTTGAAGATGAACCAGTCAGTGATGATGTCAAACAACGCGAACTGATGGAAATCTTGGTCGATGAGAAGAATGCTGAAATTCTTCGATTGTACGAGCAACTCAAGGCCAAGGACCAGCAGTTGACAGAAAAAGATGAGCAGATGCGCATCAAAGACCGCCAGATTGCTGAAAAGGACAAACAGTTGGACCAACAGCAACAATTAACTCTTCAAGCCATGAAGGATCAAGAAACCTTGAAACTAGAGTTGGACCAAGCAAAAGAAGAAGTTCAAGCTACCAAAAAAGGCTTTTTTGCTCGCTTATTTGGAGGAAAATAAAGAAGCTGTTTGGGTTATTCACTAACCTGATAGCTTCTTTTATTATTTATGGTTTAAATCGAGTCGGAACTGAGGTAAAAAATGGAAAAATTAAGAGATTATATTGCCTTTGATTTGGAGTTCAATCAATACGAAGGGGTTACCCATTTAATTCAAGTATCAGCAGTTCGCTTTCAAAATGGTCAAGAAATAAGTGCCTTTGATTCTTATGTTCATACTACAGCACCTTTGAAGAGTTTTATCAATGGCTTAACTGGAATCACAGCTGAAACCTTGAAAGATGCGCCAATGGTGGAACAAGTTTTAAGAGATTTTCAGACCTTTGCTGGTAATTTACCTATGGTTGGTTACAATGCGACCAAGAGTGATTTGCCCATTCTCTTGGAGCACGGTATCGATTATCGTGACCAGTATAAGGTTGATCTATATGATGAGGCTTTTGAACGGCGTAGTTCTGACCTACACGGCATAGCAAATCTCAAATTGCAAACTGTCGCGAATTTTTTAGGTTTTCACGGGAGGTCTCATAACAGTTTAGAGGATGCCCGCATGACGGCGCGTGTTTACGAAGCCTTTTTAGAATCGGATGAAGGAAAGCTATTAATAGAAGACCAGAGTAGTTTTTCTCTGAATAATCCTTTCGGTGGCTTAGATTTATCTCAATTTTTAGACTAGGAGTGCCTATGAAACCTGAAAAACCTAAAAAGCTAGGTTTTAGGAAGATATACTATAACCTAGATAAAATACTATTTCTATTTTTCTTGATTTTCATGATGGTAGAGTTTGTTTGGTTGCCATTGAATTCATGGATAGCTGGCATACTTCTAAGACAAACAGGTTACTTGTTTATCTCCTACAATAACTTTTGGGCGATTATACAAGGCTCGCCTTTTGTCAGTTTAGCCTTTCTCATTTTAATAGTAATCAATCTTTTAGTGGCTTATTTTCAAATCTGTCTTTTGTTCATTGGGGCGCGTCACCTTCTCTACCATGAAAAGAGAACCCTGATTGAATATAGTCGAAAAGTCTTTCACCAGAGTTTTCTATTTGTCAAACGATTGAGCTTTTGTAAGATGGCCTTTGTCTTCTTTTATGTAGCTCTGCTTTTTCCTTTTATTAGGAAAATTTTAAAAATCTACTATCTCAATAAGATTATTATCCCTGATTTTATCGTTACATACCTAGAAGATAAGAACTGGCTGGTAGGGCTGTTGATCATAGCATCCGCTTGGATCTTTCTCTACATTTCTGTTCGCTTCATGTTTGCCCTTCCTAAGATTCTCTTTGAAAGAAAGACAGTAAGAGAAAGTGTGAAATATAGTCTCCAAAAGACGAAGAAAAACGTCCTTTTCTTCTCTTGGCATCTTCTACTCATTATCATTAAAACCTATCTCTTCTTCTTTGTTTTGTTAATTCCCTTGCTCTTTGCTCAGGCGGTAATGGATAATTTTACTCAAAAAGAATCCTTGATTCTTGGTGTGATTAATTTTATCTTGATTAAAAACCTCCATTACATGACTCTGACTTATTTCCTAGTGAAGTTTGTTTCCTTCCTGACGGGAGAAGAGTTGGAGATCATGCCAAGGCGAAAGAAAGACCATTTGATGAGGTGGGGAGTCATGGGGTGTGCAAGTATCTTCTTTGCTTTAGAAGGTTACATCTATTTGGAGTCTCCGGATACCAATACACCTTTAGTGATTTCGCACAGAGGAGTAAGTAATAAAAATGGTGTTCAAAATACTGTGCAGTCTTTGGAAAAAACAGCTCAACTAAAACCAGATCTCATTGAAATAGATGTTCAGGAAACGAAAGACGGTCAGTTCGTGATGATGCACGATGCTAACCTTAAATCGCTAGCAAGAATTAATGCTACACCGCAAGACTTAACTCTGGATGAATTAACAAATACAGATATTTACGAGAATGGTTATCAAACAAAGATTTCAAGTTTTGATGCCTATTTAGAGCGAGCAAATGCTTTAAACCAAAAATTGTTGATTGAGATTAAAACCAGTAAAAAAGATAGCCCACAAATGATGGACCATTTCCTTGAAAAGTATGGAACGACGATCAAGAAATATGGCCACCAGATGCAGTCACTAGACTATCATGTGATTGATAAGGTCTTGGCTTACGATCCTGAAATTCCAGTGTACTTCATCCTGCCATATAATAGTGTGTTTCCGAGAACCAAGGCGACTGGTTATACCATGGAATATTCAACTTTGGATGAATACTTTGTCAATAAACTTTGGACAACAGATCAGAAACTATATGTTTGGACTGTGAATAGTTCTGAGTCCTTTGATAAGGCAGTCAGACTTGGAGCAGATGGCATGATAACGGATGATCTTGAAATGGTCCAGTCACAAGTCACAATGGCTCAAGATGATCCGGAATACACGGAATTACTCTTAAAGAAAGCAATGGAATTCTTTGATTTCTAAGAAAAAAAGAGAAACAGATGTTTCTCTTTTTTTGTGGATTAGAAAGGCAATTTTCCAGCGAAAGCACCTAGTTTTTTCTTAGTCGTTTCATCAATTTGTTCAAGAGCAGCGTTAATCGCTTGAACAGTCATGTCAGAAAGGGTTTCGAGATCTTCTGGATCTACAACTGCTGGGTTAAAGTCAATGCTGACCACTTTCTTATCACCAGTTAGAGTTGCTTGGACAAGGTCTTGAGCCGATTTTCCAACAAATTCCATGGCAGCGAGTTCTGCTTGACTTTGTTCCATTTGTTTTTGAAGTTTTTGTGCTTGGCGCATCATGTTCTGCATGTTCATCATAGCGGTTTATAGTTTCCTTTTTCTATTATTTTCTTTTTTATTTTACCAATTTTAGGAGCAAAAGTCTAACAATAGTTTAAAACATCGTAGAGATTGCTTTCTTAAATTTACAAAAATGGATGCCATAATTTTCCTAGCTTTTTCTTGTATTTCTAAAAATATGTTTAAGTTTTCTTTAAGGTTTCTATTATATTCTAAAGAACTCTATATTAACCGAACGTTAAATGGATAATATAGAAGATAACCTAATTTTATTTCTTAATTTGTTATGGTCTTTCCAGATTTAGTAAGACATTGTTCACTTTTCACATTAAATGGTGTGTTGATTAGACTAAATGATGCTCTGTCTTTTCTTCATGATGGGGGCAGATTGTGATATAATAGATGGTAATGAGTTTTTTAGAATAAACTAAAGGAGAATATAAATGATCTATGCAGGAATCCTAGCCGGAGGAACTGGCACACGCATGGGAATCAGTAATTTACCAAAACAATTCTTGGAGTTGGGTGATCGACCTATTTTGATCCACACAATTGAAAAATTTGTTTTGGAACCAAGTATTGAAAAAATTGTAGTTGGAGTCCATGGAGATTGGGTATCACACGCTGAGGACTTGGTTGACAAGTATCTTTCTCTTCACAAGGATCGTATCATCATTACTAAGGGTGGTGCTGATCGCAATACCAGTATAGAGAAGATTATAGAAGCTATTGATGCCTATCGTCCAATCACTCCAGAAGATATCGTGATTACCCACGACTCTGTTCGTCCCTTTATCACACTTCGCATGATCCAGGACAACATCAAACTGGCTCAAGATCATGATGCAGTTGACACAGTAGTAGAAGCGGTTGATACCATTGTTGAAAGTACCAATGGTCAGTTTATCACGGATATTCCAAATCGTGCTCACCTCTATCAAGGTCAAACGCCTCAGACTTTCCGTTGCAAGGATTTCATGGATTTGTATGGTTCCCTATCTGATCAAGAAAAGGAAATCCTGACGGATGCATGTAAGATTTTTGTTATCAAAGGTAAAGATGTTGCTCTAGCTAAAGGCGAATATTCAAACCTTAAAATCACAACTGTAACAGATTTGAAAATCGCGAAAAGCATGATTGAGAAAGACTAAGGATATGATTAATCAAATTTATCAACTGACAAAACCAAAGTTTATCAATGTAAAATACCAAGAAGAGGACATTGATCAGGAGAATCATATCCTTATTCGTCCAAATTATATGGCGGTTTGTCATGCATATCAACGTTATTATCAAGGGAAACGCGATCCAAATATATTGGCTAAAAAGCTTCCTATGGCTATGATTCACGAGTCTTGTGGAACTGTTATTTCAGATCCAACTGGGACTTATGAAGTCGGTCAAAAGGTAGTTATGATTCCAAATCAACCGCCTATGCAGAGTGACAAGGAATTCTACGAGAACTACATGACAGGGACCTACTTCCTATCTAGTGGTTATGATGGCTTTATGCGAGAATTTGTCTCTCTTCCCAAAGACCGAGTTGTTTCTTATAATGACATTGAGGACACAGTTGCAGCCATTACCGAGTTTGTAAGTGTTGGTATGCATGCTATGGATCGTTTCTTGCATCTCGCTCATAGCAAGCGAGAACGCATCGCTGTTATCGGAGATGGTAGTTTGGCCTTTGTGGTTGCAAATATTATCAATTATACTTTGCCAGAAGCAGAGATTATTGTCATTGGTCGCCATTGGGAAAAATTGGAGCTTTTCTCTTTTGCAAAAGAGTGCTATATCACGGATAATATCCCAGAGGATTTGACCTTTGATCATGGATTTGAGTGTTGTGGTGGTGATGGTACAGGTCCAGCTATCAATGACTTGATTCGCTATATTCGTCCACAGGGAACGATTCTCATGATGGGAGTGAGTGAATACAAGGTTAATATCAATACACGAGATGCTTTGGAAAAAGGATTGTTATTAGTAGGTTCATCTCGCTCAGGACGCGTCGATTTTGAGAAGGCCATTCAAATGATGGAAGTTAAAAAGTTTGCAAATCGACTGAAGAATATCCTTTATGTTGAAGAACCTGTGAGAGAAATCAAGGACATTCACCGTGTCTTTGCTACAGACCTGAATACTGCTTTTAAAACAGTATTCAAGTGGGAAGTGTAGAAGATGGAGGTTAATTGTGAAGAAACTCATCAAAGAAAAAATTTCTTCTTTACTATCTAATGAAGAGGAAGTACTCAGTGTTGAACAGCTGGGAGGCATGACCAACCAAAACTATTTGGTTAAAACAACCAACAAACAGTATATTGTGAAATTTTTTGGTAAAGGGACTGAAAAACTCATCAATCGTCAAAATGAAAAGTACAATCTTGAACTTTTAGAGGATTTAGATTTAGATGTCAAAAATTATCTCTTTGATATTGAGTCAGGGATCAAAGTAAATGAGTACATCGAATCAGCAGTAACTCTTGATTTAACATCAATCAAGTCCAAGTTTGAAAAGATTGCACCAATTTTACAAACCATCCACGCTTCAGGGAAAGAATTAAGAGGAGAATTTGCTCCTTTTGAGGAAATCAGCAAATATGAATCCTTGATTGAGGGACCTATCCCTTATGAAAACTATGAAACTGTAAGAAAAGATGTATTTTCACTAGAAAAGAGATTGGCTGATTTGGGTGTTGATAGAAAGTCCTGTCACATCGATTTGGTACCAGAAAACTTTATCGAGTCACCACAAGGTCGTTTGTATTTGATTGACTGGGAATACTCTTCTATGAATGACCCGATGTGGGATTTGGCAGCTCTTTTCTTAGAGTCTGAATTTACAAAGCAAGAGGAAGATGATTTCCTTTCCTACTATGAAAGTGATAAAACGCCTGTATCACGTGAGAAGATTCGTATCTATAAAATCTTACAAGATACTATCTGGAGTTTGTGGACAGTGTATAAAGAAGCTCAAGGAGCTGATTTTGGAGATTATGGTATCAACCGTTACCAAAGAGCTGTCGAAGGTTTGACTTATTATGGAGGTTAGGATGAAGAATAAAAATGGTGTTTCCTTTGGTCTGCTCTCTGGTATCTTCTGGGGATTAGGTCTAACGATTAGTGCTTATATCTTTTCAATTTTTACAAATCTTTCGCCTTTTGTGGTGGCTGCTGCTCATGATTTCTTGAGTATCTTTATCTTGTTAGCTTTTCTTTTGGTAAAAGAAGGAAAAGTTCGCTTCTCGATTTTCTTAAATATTCGAAATGTAAGTGTAATTATCGGAGCTTTACTAGCAGGACCAATAGGCATGCAGGCCAATCTTTATGCGGTTAAATATATCGGTAGTTCTCTAGCTTCATCTGTATCGGCTATTTACCCAGCAATTTCAGTTTTGCTCGCCTTCTTCATTTTGAAACACAAGGTTTCAAAGAATACAGTATTCGGTGTTTTCTTGATTATTGCAGCGATCATTGCTCAGACTTACAAGGTTGAACAAGTAAACTCGTTTTACATTGGGATTCTTTGTGCCCTTATCTGTGCCATTGCCTGGGGGAGTGAAAGTGTTCTTAGTTCCTACGCCATGGAAAGTGAATTAAGTGAAATTGAAGCCTTGTTAATCCGACAAGTAACCTCATTCTTGTCCTATCTTGTGATTGTGCTCTTTTCTCACCATTCATTTGCAGAAGTGGCAGATGGGCAATTATTCGGCCTCTTGATTGTCTTTGCGGCCTTTGATATGATTTCCTACTTAGCTTATTATATCGCTATTAATCGTTTGCAACCTGCGAAAGCGACAGGTTTGAATGTGAGCTATGTAGTTTGGACTGTCTTATTTGCAGCTATTTTCTTAGGTGCACCGCTAGATATGCTGACAATTATCACTTCACTTATTGTTATGGCTGGTGTTTATATTATTATTAAAGAATAAAGGAGATTCATGTGAAAGCGATTATTTTAGCAGCGGGATTAGGAACTCGTCTGCGCCCTATGACTGAAAATACCCCAAAAGCTTTGGTTAAGGTTAATCAAAAACCTTTGGTAGAATACCAAATCGAGTTTTTGAAAGAGAGAGGAATTGATGAGATTATCATAGTTGTCGGTTACCTAAAAGAACAATTTGACTACCTAAAAGAGAAATATGGTGTCCGTTTAGTCTTTAACGACAAGTATGCTGATTACAATAACTTTTACTCACTTTATCTAGTAAAAGAAGATTTGGCTAACAGCTACGTCATCGATGCAGATAACTATCTTTTCAAAAATATGTTTAGAAACGATCTCAAACGTTCTACCTATTTCAGCGTTTATCGTGAAGACTGTACGAACGAGTGGTTCTTGGTTTATGGTGATGACTATAAGGTTCAAGACATCATTGTTGACAGCAAAGCTGGTCGAATTTTGAGTGGGGTTTCATTCTGGGATGCTCCAACTGCAGAGAAGATTGTTGGCTTTATTGACAAAGCATATGCAAGTGGTGAATTTGTAGATCTCTACTGGGACAACATGGTTAAGGATAATATCAAAGAATTAGATGTGTATGTTGAAGAATTAGAAGACAATAGCATTTATGAAATTGATAGTGTAAAAGATTACCATAAGTTAGAAGAGATTTTATCTACTATTGAGTAAGGAAAGAGAAGAAGGCTTGAGCCTTCTTTTTTTGTAGATTTTAAAATAGAAATGTTTGATATTGATTATATTCTTGAAACAAAACAAAAATTACAAAAAAATGAACAAAATGAAACAAAAAAATATTGACAACGATTTCATATAGTGTTATACTTATACCATAAAAGATAATTGAAAGAAGGGAAAAGGTTATGGGGTTAGATCATTTCTTTGACAAAAACCTAGTGTTTTGCTTAGAAGCGGATAATCAAGAACAACTTTTTAATCAGGTGGCAACCTTATTGGAAGAACGAGAAATCGTTACTCCAACTTATCGTGAAGCCTTGATCGCGCGTGAGAAGTCATTTCCAACTGGCTTAGATATGGAATTTCTAGGAAAGGATTTGCCAAATGTAGCGATTCCTCATACAGATATTGTTCATAATCTAGCTGAGAAAGTAGTGGTTGTTCGATTAGAAAAACCAGTAACTTTTCACAATATGATTGCTCCTGATAGAGAGGTTGAAGTTTCACTGCTCTTCTTTATCATTAACAATTCAAGTTCAAGTCAAACGAATATTCTGGCTCAGTTGATGGATTTCTTTACAGGGAAGGATCATCTAGAAGATCTATCAAAAATTTCTGAACCAGAAAAACTTTATGCTTATATTGCTGAAGCAACAGCTTAATCTTGTCTATTAAAATCTAAAATCGGAGGAAATCCAAATGATTAAAATCCTTGCTGCCTGCGGTGCAGGTGTTAACTCAAGTCACCAAATTAAAAGTGCTCTAGAAGAAGAACTATCAAATCGTGGTTATGACGTTCACTGTGATGCAGTCATGGTGAAAGATGTAAACGAAGACCTTATCAAGGGATACGATATCTTCACGCCAATCGCTGCAACTGACCTTGGTTTTGAACCAGGAATTCCAGTAATTGAAGCTGGACCAATCTTGTTCCGTATTCCAGCGATGAGTGCTCCAGTATTTGACAATATTGAAGCAGCTATCAAAGAACATGGACTAAGCTAATTTATCCTTTATCTTGTTAACATTCATATAACTTAGAAAAACGGGAGGAACTATTATGGATGTCATTATCAATCTGGCCAACGATATCTTCAAACCTATCTTGGCTATGGGTGGCCCTATCATCATGCTGATCATTTTGACAGTATTGGCCCTACTTTTTGGAGTGAAATTCTCCAAAGCGCTTGAAGGTGGTATCAAACTTGCCATCGCCCTTACTGGTATCGGTGCTATTATCGGTATGCTCAACGGAGCTTTCTCAGCATCACTTGCAAAATTCGTTGAAAACACTGGTATTCAATTGAACATCACTGACGTTGGTTGGGCACCACTTGCTACCATCACTTGGGGTTCTGCCTGGACACTTTACTTCTTGCTTGTGATGTTGATTGTCAACGTTGTGATGCTTGCAATGAAGAAAACAGACACACTTGACGTTGATATCTTCGATATCTGGCACTTGTCAATCACTGGTCTTTTGATCAAATGGTATGCAGACAACAATGGAGTTAGCCAAGGGGTTTCCCTTTTCATCGCAACTGCAGCAGTTGTCCTTGTAGGTATTTTGAAAATCATCAACTCTGACTTGATGAAACCAACATTCGACGACCTTCTTAATGCACCAAGTTCATCACCAATGACTTCAACTCACATGAACTACATGATGAACCCAGTTATCATGGTCTTGGATAAGATTTTTGATAAAGTATTGCCAGGTCTAGATAAATATGACTTTGATGCTGCAAAATTGAACAAGAAAATCGGTTTCTGGGGATCTAAATTCTTCATCGGTTTCATTCTTGGTATCGTTATTGGTTTAATGGGAACTCCACATCCAGTTGCTGGAGTAGAAGATGCATCTTCTTGGGAACTTGTAATTAAAGGTTGGTTGAGCCTTGGTTTGACTGCTGGTGTATCTTTGGAACTCTTCTCACTTATCGGATCTTGGTTCATCGCAGCCGTGGAACCACTTTCACAAGGTATTACAAACGTTGCTACTAAACGTCTTCAAGGACGTAAATTTAACATCGGTCTTGACTGGCCTTTCATCGCTGGTCGTGCTGAAATCTGGGCTTGTGCCAACGTACTTGCTCCAATCATGCTAGTAGAAGCTGTACTTCTTTCTAAAGTCGGAAATGGTATCTTGCCACTTGCGGGTATCATCGCAATGGGTGTAACTCCAGCTCTCTTGGTTGTTACTCGTGGTAAATTGCTCCGTATGATCATCTTCGGAACTCTCTTGTTGCCACTCTTCCTTCTTTCAGGTACACTTATTGCACCATTTGCAACTGAACTTGCTAAAGGTGTGGGTGCCTTCCCAGAAGGTGTGAGTCAAACTCAATTGATTACTCATTCAACTCTTGAAGGACCAATCGAAAAACTTCTTGGTTGGGCAATTGGTAATGCCACAACAGGTGATATTAAAGCAATCCTTGGCGCAGTAGTCTTCCTTGTATTCTATGTAGGTATCTTTGCTTGGTATAGAAAACAAATGATTAAACGTAATGAAGAATACGCAGCAAATGCTAAATAATTCGCTCCTATAAAATGTAAATTGTGAAAACTAGGTTGTCAGTTTCCTAATGGGGAGTGACAGCCTAGTTTTTTATAAACTATCAAGAAATCGGAGAAAATAATGGTAATTGAAATAAAATCAGAGCAATTGACGGTCCAATTTAAAACTTTTGGTGGTGCCTTGTCGTCTATTAAGGATCGGGATTGCGTTGAGTACTTGTGGCAAGGAGATGCCACCTATTGGAGTGGGCAAGCTCCAGTACTTTTTCCAATCTGTGGCTCTTTAAGAGAGGATACAGCCTTCTACAGTCACGGAGATGGAACGGAGACGAAAGGAACTATTCCTCGACATGGTTTGGTTCGCAAAAAAGAATTTGAATTAGTTGATCAAACTGAAAACAGTGTAACCTTCGCTATCGAAGATGATGAGAATACTTATCAAAACTATCCTTATCATTTTCGACTTGAAATCACTTATAGGGTTACTGGCAAGACCGTTCGTACCCAATACAAAGTCTTTAATAAAGAAACTAGCAAAGTTATGCCATACTTTATCGGAGGCCATCCGGGATTTAATTGTCCTCTATTTGATGATGAAGTCTATGAAGATTACTATTTAGAGTTTGAGAAAGAAGAGACTTGCTCTGTCCCACGTCCTTTCCCAGAAACGGGTATGCTAGATTTTCAAGATAGAAGTCCATGGCTAGAGGGGCAAAAAGAAATAGATCTTAGTTATGATCTTTTCAGCACAGATGCAGTCACCTTGGATGAATTGCAATCTAGAACAATTGCCCTTCGTTCTCGTAAACATGATAAGGGATTGAAAGTCCACTTTGCAGAGTTCTCAAATCTCATCATTTGGTCAACTTTGAATAAGGGACCATTCATTGCGTTTGAACCTTGGTCTGGATTATCTACATCTCTTGAAGAAGGAGATCATTTAGAAGATAAGAAAAACGTTCGTCTCTTAGAACCTGGTCAAGTGGATCAAATTGGCTTTGATATTGAAGTCTTTTAGATAAAAAATAAAACACAAAAACAAACATTTACTGTTGACTTTTTATAAAAATAGGAGTATATTATGTTTGTAAGCAACAAATGATGTTTGTAACAAACAAATAACCACTTGTTATATTCTCTTTCGAGGAGAAAGTTTGTTTCTAGGAACTTGATTTCCTGGACTTGGATAAGGTGATATTCATCTCATTCAATCAAATTTGTCACTAAACTGCTAGAAAACCTTTTGTAGGTAAACTGCTAACTATAAAAGTCTTTACTAGCCTAGAAAAATAAAAAGGAGTATACAATATGTCTATTGTTATCGGTGCAGATGCTGCAGGTTTGAGATTGAAAGAAGTTGTGAAAGACTTCTTGGAAAAAGAAAACTTCCACGTTGTGGATGTTACAGCTGAAGGTCAAGATTTTGTTGATGTGACTCTTGCTGTTGCTTCAGAAGTAAACAAAGAAGAACAAAACCTTGGTATCGTGATTGATGCTTATGGTGCTGGTCCATTCATGGTCGCAACTAAAATCAAAGGAATGGTTGCTGCAGAAGTTTCAGATGAACGTTCAGCTTATATGACTCGTGGACACAACAACTCACGTATGATCACTATGGGTGCACAACTTGTTGGTGATGAATTGGCTAAAAATATTGCTAAAGGATTTGTTAACGGTAAATATGACGGTGGTCGTCACCAAATTCGTGTGGATATGTTGAACAAAATGTGCTAATTAGATTACAGTAAGAAAGGTAAGTTAAAAATGAGAATTGCAATTGGATGTGACCACATCGTAACAGATGAAAAAATGGCGGTTTCAGAATTTTTGAAATCAAAAGGATATGAAGTTATCGACTTTGGTACCTATGACCACACACGTACTCACTACCCAATCTTTGGTAAAAAAGTTGGTGAAGCTGTAACTAGCGGTCAAGCTGATCTTGGGGTATGTATCTGTGGTACTGGTGTTGGTATCAACAACGCTGTAAATAAAGTTCCAGGAGTTCGTTCTGCCTTGGTTCGTGATATGACAACAGCTCTTTATGCAAAAGAACAATTGAATGCCAACGTTATTGGTTTTGGTGGTAAAATCACTGGTGAATTGCTTATGTGCGATATCATTGAAGCTTTCATCAAAGCTGAATACAAACCATCAGAAGAAAACAAAAAATTGATTGCGAAAATTGAGCACGTTGAAACTCACAATGCTCATCAAGCAGATGCAAACTTCTTTACAGAATTCCTTGAAAAATGGGATCGCGGTGAATACCACGACTAAGAGGTGACGCATGATTTTAACAGTCACAATGAATCCATCCATTGATATTTCTTATCCTTTGGATGAATTAAAAATTGACACTGTCAACCGTGTGGTGGACGTGACCAAGACAGCTGGTGGTAAAGGTCTCAATGTTACGCGAGTTCTTTCAGAATTTGGTGATTCTGTTGTAGCTACTGGTTTAGTTGGTGGTAAACTTGGTGAATTTTTGGTAGAACATATCGATGATAAAGTAACGAAAGATTTCTTCTCAATTCAAGGAGAGACTCGTAACTGTATCGCTATTCTACATGGTGAAAATCAAACAGAAATTCTTGAGAAAGGGCCTGAAGTTCTAGAACAAGAAGGGCAAGATTTCTTGGCTCATTTCAAAAATCTTCTTGACACTGTGGAAGTAGTAACCATCTCAGGTAGTCTTCCAGCTGGTCTTCCAGTTGACTATTATGCAAACTTGGTGAAGCTTGCTAATCAAGCAGAGAAACCAGTTGTTCTAGACTGCTCAGGTGCAGCTCTTCAGGCTGTCCTTGAATCACCACATAAACCAACAGTAATTAAACCAAATAACGAAGAATTGTCTCAGCTTCTTGGGAAAGAAGTTTCTGAGGATCTGGATGAATTAAAAGAAGTTCTTCAGGAGCCTCTATTTGCAGGGATTGAGTGGATTATCGTGTCACTTGGTGCAAATGGTGCTTTTGCAAAACAAGGGGATACTTTCTATAAAGTAGATATTCCAAGAATTCAGGTAGTTAATCCTGTCGGATCTGGAGATTCTACTGTAGCAGGGATTTCATCAGGACTTCTTCATAAGGAATCTGATCAAGAACTCCTCATCAAGGCCAATGTCCTTGGTATGCTCAATGCTCAAGAAAAGATAACAGGTCATGTGAATATGGCCAACTATCAAGCTCTATATGATCAATTAATAGTAAAAGAGGTATAAAATGGCTTTAACAGAACAAAAACGTGCACGCTTAGAAAAACTTTCAGATGAAAATGGAATCATCTCAGCCCTTGCCTTTGACCAACGTGGTGCTTTGAAACGCCTCATGGCTCAATACCAAACAGAAGAGCCAACAGTGGCTCAAATGGAAGAACTCAAAGTCTTGGTAGCAGATGAATTGACAAAATACGCATCCTCTATGCTTCTCGACCCTGAGTATGGACTTCCAGCTACAAAAGCGCTTGCTCCAAATGCTGGTCTTCTCCTTGCTTATGAGAAAACTGGTTACGACACAACAAGCACCAAACGCTTGCCTGACTGCTTGGATGTTTGGTCTGCAAAACGCATTAAAGAACAAGGTGCGGATGCAGTCAAATTCTTGCTTTACTATGACGTAGACAGCTCTGACGAACTCAACCAACAAAAACAAGCCTACATCGAACGCATCGGTTCTGAATGTGTGGCGGAAGACATTCCATTCTTCCTTGAAATCCTCGCTTACGATGAAAAGATTGCTGACGCAGGTTCTGCAGAATACGCCAAAGTAAAACCACACAAGGTTATCGGTGCTATGAAGGTCTTCTCAGACCCACGCTTTAACATCGATGTCTTGAAAGTGGAGGTTCCAGTCAACGTCAAATACGTTGAAGGATTTAGTGATGGTGAAATCGTGCATACACGTGAAGAAGCAGCAGCCTTCTTCAAAGCTCAAGATGAAGCAACAAATCTTCCATACATCTACTTGAGTGCTGGTGTATCAGCTAAACTCTTCCAAGATACTCTTGTATTTGCCCATGAATCAGGTGCAAACTTCAACGGCGTTCTTTGTGGCCGTGCTACATGGGCTGGATCAGTTGAAGCTTACATCAAAGTTGGTGAAGCAGCAGCTCGCGAATGGCTTCGCACAACTGGTTTTGAAAACATTGACGAACTCAACAAGGTTCTTCAAACAACAGCGACTTCATGGAAAGAACGCGTGTAAAATCTTCCTCCTAGTTTAGGAACATGAATCTAAAAAAATTTTAAAAAAAAAGTTACATGTAAAGGTTTACAAAAAAACTTACTTGTGCTATACTTAAATCACAAGTTAATACAAGGTGAGTGTTACTAAGTAATATTAGGCATGATCACAGGTGAATTAGAAATCAAAAGATTTTCTAGTTCATTTGTGGTCATTTTTTATACTCATATACCATTAAGAGATAAAAGGAGGTTGACATGTATCGAATTCTAAATCCAATGAATCACAATGTTTCACTTGTCAGAAATGATAAAGGAGAAGAGGTGATTGTAATTGGTAAAGGGATTGCATTTGGAAAGAAGAAAGGGGATTTGATTGCTGAAGAACAAGTTGAGAAAATCTTTCGGATGAAGACAGAAGAGTCTAGGGAAAACTTTATGGCTCTGCTCAAAGATGTCCCGCTTGATTTTATCACAGTGACCTATGAGATTATTGATAAGCTTTCTAAGAAATATCATTATCCGATTCAAGAGTATCTCTACGTAACCTTGACAGATCATATTTACTGTTCTTACCAAGCTCTAGCACAAGGAAGGTACAAGGATAGTAATCTGCCAGATATTTCTGCCAAGTATCCTGTAGCTTTTCAAATCGCAAAGGAAGCCTTTGAAATCTATCGTCAGAAGTTGACAGATCATTTCCCTGAGGATGAAATTATTCGGATCGCTTATCATTTCATTAATGCCGAAGGTGAGAACGAAGTTCAAGTGGTTGAGTCGATAGATAAGAGGAAAGAAATTCTCAGGAATGTTGAAGAAGTGCTGAAGAGTTACGCTATTCAACGAACCAAAGAGAATAACCATTTCTATGATCGTTTTATGATTCATTTGAATTATTTCTTGGATTATTTAGACAGATCTAGAGATGATAATCAATCTCTTCTAGATATGGAAGACCATATCAAACAATCCTATCCAAAGGCATTTGAGGTCGGCTCCAAGATCTATGATGTGATTACGCAACATACGGGTCTTGATTTGTATAAAAGTGAACGAGTTTATCTAGTTCTACATATCCAACGTTTATTGTCATAAAAATTTAATTAAAAATACATAAGGAGGATTCTATCATGAATAGAGAAGAAGTAACATTGTTAGGTTTTGAAATCGTAGCCTATGCTGGCGATGCTCGTTCAAAACTATTGGAAGCCTTGAAGGCTGCTGAAGCTGGCGATTTTGCGAAAGCAGATAGCTTAGTTGAGGAAGCTGGTGGCTGTATCGCCGAGGCTCATCACGCGCAAACAAGTCTATTGACCAAGGAAGCAGCTGGTGAAGATTTGGCCTATAGTGTGACCATGATGCATGGCCAAGACCACTTGATGACAACTATCTTGTTAAAAGATTTGATGCACCATTTAATCGAACTCTACAAGAGAGGAGTTAAGTAATGAACAAACTAATTGCATTTATTGAGAAAGGAAAGCCTTTCTTTGAAAAACTGTCTCGTAATATCTACCTTCGTGCTATTCGTGATGGTTTCATTGCTGGTATGCCAGTCATTCTCTTCTCAAGTATCTTTATCTTGATTGCCTTTGTTCCTAACTCATGGGGCTTTAAATGGTCTGATGATGTTGTTAATCTCCTCATGAAACCTTATAGCTATTCAATGGGGATTCTAGCTCTCTTGGTAGCTGGTACAACAGCTAAGTCATTGACTGACTCAGTAAACCGTAGCATGGAGAAAACCAATCAAATCAACTATATGTCAACATTGTTGGCAGCAATTGTTGGTTTGTTGATGTTGGCAGCTGATCCTATCGAAAATGGCCTAGCTACTGGATTCTTGGGGACAAAAGGTTTGCTTTCAGCCTTCCTTGCTGCCTTTGTTACTGTAGCCATCTATAAGGTTTGTGTTAAGAACAACGTCACTATTCGCATGCCTGACGAAGTTCCACCAAATATCTCACAAGTATTTAAAGATGTGATTCCATTCACTCTATCAGTGGTTTCTCTTTATGCTCTTGATTTACTAGCTCGTCATTTTGTTGGTGCAAGCGTAGCTGAATCAATCGGTAAATTCTTTGCACCATTATTCTCTGCTGCTGATGGTTATCTAGGTATTACCATTATCTTTGGGGCCTTTGCCTTCTTCTGGTTTGTGGGTATCCACGGTCCTTCCATCGTCGAACCTGCAATCGCAGCGATTACCTATGCAAATGCTGAAGTCAATTTGAACCTTCTCCAACAAGGTATGCACGCTGACAAGATTCTTACTTCTGGTACACAAATGTTTATCGTTACCATGGGTGGTACTGGTGCGACACTGGTTGTTCCATTCATGTTCATGTGGTTGACCAAATCAAAACGAAACCGTGCAATCGGTCGTGCGTCAGTAGTACCAACTTTCTTCGGTGTAAACGAACCAATCCTGTTTGGTGCACCACTTGTCTTGAATCCAATCTTCTTTATTCCCTTTATCTTTGCGCCAATCGCAAACGTCTGGATTTTCAAATTCTTTATCGAAACGCTTGGCATGAACTCATTCACTGCCAACCTTCCTTGGACAACACCAGGTCCGCTCGGTATTGTTCTCGGAACAAACTTCCAATTTTTATCATTTGTACTTGCTGCTTTGTTAATCCTTGTAGACGTAGCCATCTACTATCCATTCCTCAAGGTTTATGATGAACAAATACTTGAAGAAGAACGTTCAGGTAAAGCCAATGATGAATTGAAAGAAAAAGTAGCTTCAAACTTCAATACTGCTAAAGCAGATGCGATTCTTGAAAAAGCAGGTGTAGGAGCAGCGCAAAACACAATTACAGAAGAAACAAATGTTCTCGTTCTCTGTGCAGGCGGAGGAACAAGTGGTCTCCTTGCAAATGCTCTAAACAAGGCAGCTGCGGAGTACAAGGTTCCTGTTAAAGCAGCAGCTGGTGGCTATGGAGCTCACCGTGAAATGTTGCCTGAGTTTGATCTGGTTATCCTTGCTCCTCAAGTAGCTTCAAACTTTGAAGACATGAAGGCCGAAACCGACAAACTGGGTATCAAACTTGCTAAGACAGAAGGTGGCCAATACATTAAACTGACTCGCGATGGAAAAGGCGCTCTTGCCTTTGTTCAAGCGCAGTTCGAAGATTAAAATGTAAATAGCGAAGAAGTGAGATGGAGGAACTCCTCCCAACTATATCTCCATCTCATTTCTATTTCTTGAAAGGTGAATCAAATGTCAAAAACATTACCAAAAGACTTTATTTTTGGCGGAGCAACAGCAGCCTACCAAGCAGAAGGTGCAACCAATACTGATGGTAAAGGGCCAGTTGCCTGGGATAAATATCTTAAGGACAACTACTGGTACACTGCTGAGCCAGCCAGTGATTTCTATCACAAATACCCAGTTGACCTCAAACTTGCAGAAGAATATGGTGTCAATGGTATCCGTATTTCAATCGCTTGGTCACGTATCTTTCCAACTGGTTACGGGAAAGTCAATGCCAAGGGAGTTGAGTTCTATCACAAGTTGTTTGCAGAATGTCACAAACGGCATGTTGAGCCCTTCGTGACTCTCCATCACTTTGACACGCCAGAAGCACTTCATTCAAACGGAGATTTCCTGAATAGAGAAAACATTAATCACTTTGTGGATTATGCGGCCTTCTGTTTTGGAGAATTTCCTGAAGTTAACTTTTGGACAACCTTTAATGAAATTGGGCCGATAGGGGATGGCCAGTATTTGGTTGGGAAATTCCCTCCAGGTATTCAGTACGACCTTGCCAAAGTCTTCCAATCTCATCACAATATGATGGTGTCGCATGCGCGTGCAGTAAAACTTTTCAAGGATAAGGGATATAAGGGTGAAATTGGTGTGGTTCATGCCCTGCCTACTAAGTATCCTCTGGATCCAGATAATCCAGCAGATGTTCGTGCAGCCGAGTTAGAAGATATCATTCACAATAAATTTATTTTGGATGCGACTTATCTAGGACGATATTCCGAAGAAACCATGGAAGGTGTCAACCATATCTTAGCAGTCAATGGTGGAAGTTTAGATCTGCGTGAAGAAGACTTCGCTGTGCTAGAAGCTGCAAAAGACCTGAATGACTTCCTTGGAATTAACTACTACATGAGTGATTGGATGCAAGCCTTTGATGGAGAAACAGAAATCATTCATAACGGTAAGGGTGAAAAAGGAAGCTCTAAGTATCAGATTAAGGGAGTTGGACGCCGAGTGGCGCCTGACTATGTCCCACGTACGGACTGGGACTGGATTATCTATCCTCAAGGTTTGTATGATCAAATCATGCGCGTGAAGAAAGATTACCCAAATTACAAGAAAATCTACATCACAGAGAATGGTCTCGGATACAAAGATGAGTTTGTGGATGGGACAGTCTACGATGATGGACGGATTGATTATGTTAAGAAACATATGGAAGTGATTGCAGATGCAATCTCTGATGGAGCCAATGTCAAAGGCTACTTTATCTGGTCTCTGATGGATGTCTTTTCTTGGTCAAATGGTTACGAAAAGCGTTACGGCCTCTTCTATGTTGATTTTGAAACCCAGGAGCGCTATCCAAAGAAATCGGCTCATTGGTACAAGAAACTAGCTGAGACACAACTTATTGATTAAAATTCAACAAAAATTCCCCGCCAAAAGGCAGGGGAATTTTTATGGTTTTGATAAAAGAATGGTTGTTTGTTTCGACAGATCTTCAAATGTCTCCTGACTCAGTTTGGAATCTGAAACGATGGTATCAATCTCTGAGATATTGTAGAAAGTGTAAAAATCAAACTTATTAAACTTACTGTGGTCTGCCAGTAAGTATTTTTTATTGGCATTGTTCAAGGCGATTCGTTGTACCTCACCCTCTTCCTCACTGAAAGTAGCAATAGACTTATCCTTAATACCATTACAGCTAACAAATGCCTTAGAGAACTGAAGATTGGTCAAATCCTGCAAGGTAAGTGTCCCTACAAAAGCACCAGTGATAGAGCGATAATTTCCGCCAATCAAGATCAAATCTGTTAGTTTTCGTTCGTTTAGGATGAGAAAAACAGGAAGACTGTTTGTTACAACACGAATGTTATCGATAGGGAGCTCACGAGCAAAACATTCTAAGGTTGTTCCTGGTCCGATAAAAATGGTTTCACCTTCGTCAATCAAATGACCGACAAAACGGCTAATTTCTTGTTTTTCAGCAATCTGCAAGCCTTGTTTTTCGACGTTTGAGCGTTCGTTGTTTAATAGAGAACCTGTACGAAGTTTTTCAGCACCACCATGCACACGAACCAGCAAATCCTTATCTGCCAATTCTTGTAAGTAGCGACGAGCTGTCATATCTGACACATCAAGACTCTCCATAATCTCTTTTACAGTAATAGTGCCTTTTGTGTTTACTGCTTCTAGAATACTATCTAGTTTTTCTTGCTTTAGCATCCTTATCACCTCGATTTCTACTATTATTATCTTACCATAAAACGCTCAATCAATCAAATAGAAAAAAACAAAATAAAACAAAAACAAAAATATCATGGTTGTTTTAAACAAACCATGATATTTTGAATGATCGGCCAAATTAGTCTAAACCGTAGTTGTAATCATCGTCTTGCATGGCTTCAACTTCACCAAGGAGGTAACCATTTCCGACTTGAGAGAAGAAGTCGTGGTTGGAAGTTCCTGTTGAAATACCGTTCATAACGATTGGGTTGACATCATCTGCTGAATCTGGGAAGAGTGGATCTTGTCCTAGGTTCATAAGAGCCTTATTGGCATTGTAGCGAAGGAAGGTCTTGACTTCTTCCGTCCATCCAACACCGTCATAGAGGCTCTCTGTATAACCTTCTTCGTTCTCGTAGAGAGTGTAGAGCAGGTCGTACATCCATTCTTTGAGTTTTTCTTGCTCTTCTTCAGGCAATTCATTGAAACCGAGTTGGAATTTATATCCGATGTAGGTTCCGTGAACAGATTCATCACGAATGATCAGTTTGATGATTTCCGCAACATTGGCCAGTTTGTTGTTACCGAGATAGTAGAGCGGTGTGAAGAAACCAGAGTAGAAGAGGAAGGTTTCAAGGAAGACGCTGGCAACCTTCTTTTCAAGAGGCGTACCATTGAGGTAGATTTCGTTGATAATTTCAGCTTTTCTTTGTAGGTAAGGGTTGGTGTTGGTCCATTCAAAGATTTCTTCAATTTCAGCCTTGGTATTCAAGGTTGAAAAGATAGAAGAGTAAGATTTTGCGTGGACAGATTCCATAAACTGGATGTTGTTGAAAACAGCTTCCTCATGCGGTGTACGGATGTCAGAACGAAGAGCCTGAACCCCTGTTTCAGATTGCATGGTATCAAGAAGCGTTAAACCACCAAAGACTTTTCCTACCAAGTCTTTTTCCTTGTTTGATAGTTTTCTCCAGTCGTCAAGGTCATTTGACAAGGGGATACGAGTGTCGAGCCAGAATTGCTCCGTCAGCTTTTCCCAAGTTGATTTGTCGATGACATCTTCGATGGCATTCCAGTTAATGGCTTTGTAGTAAGTTTCCATTTTGAAATCTCTTTCTGTATGTAATAATGCGATTGTCGAATCCTCTCTGTTTTATCATAGTCTGAGAAGAGTATCGCACAAAAAGTCGGAAGACCGACTTTTCATTTTTCCTAGTATTTTAGATACTTGTCAAGTTTTTTTCTGGTGGGTAACTTAATCAGTAGTCTGAGAAAATGTGGTTGCCTCAGATAAAAATTAAATCACACAGCTTTCACATTGGTTAGCACCAACTTCTCCACCATCATCAGTAAAGGTACGGACGTAGTAGATAGACTTGATGCCCT
Source organism: Streptococcus oralis (assembly GCF_023109315.1). Classification (GTDB taxonomy): domain Bacteria; phylum Bacillota; class Bacilli; order Lactobacillales; family Streptococcaceae; genus Streptococcus; species Streptococcus oralis_BS. The sequence goes on along the minus strand of NZ_JALDUF010000003.1, from coordinate 185,998 downwards.
TGTTAAAGGCATAGTTACGAAGGATAGATAGGTCACGTGTCGTTTGTTTATTTTCCTTCTTCCATTCGTAAAGACCTTTTGGAATGTCGCTACGCATGAAGAGGGTGAGTGAAAGTCCTTGGTCCACGTGCTCTGTTGCAGCAGCGTAAACATCAATCACCTTACGCATATCCATATCGTAAGCAGAAGTGTAGTAAGGGATAGTATCTGTTGACAAACCTGCAGCTGGGTAGTAGATCTTACCGATTTTCTTTTCTTGACGTTCTTCAATGCGTTGCGTAATCGGGTGGATAGAAGCAGAAACATCGTTGATGTAGCTGATAGAACCATTTGGCGCTACAGCAAGGCGGTTTTGGTGATAAAGTCCATCTGCTTGAACCTTTTCTCGAAGTTCAGCCCAGTCAGCAGCACTTGGGATAAAGACGTCTTTGAAGAGTTCTTTGACACGGTCTGATTTTGGAACAAATTCACCAGTTACATACTTGTCGAAGTAGCTTCCGTTAGCATAGTCTGATTTTTCAAAGTTGTGGAAGGTGATACCACGTTCACGAGCGATGTTATTAGATTCTACCAAGGTCCAGTAGTTCATAAGCATAAAGTAGATGCTTGTAAATTCAATTGACTCAGGTGATCCGTACTCAATCAGTTGTTGGGCAAGGTAACTATGAAGTCCCATGGCACCAAGACCAAAGGTGTGAGCCAAACTATTTCCGTGATCGATAGTAGGAACAGCTACGATGTGTGAACTATCTGTAACGAAAGTAAGGGCACGAACCATAGCGCGGATAGAACGACCAAAGTCAGGTGAAGTCATCATGTTGACGACGTTTGTTGATCCAAGGTTACATGAAACGTCTGTTCCCATTTGAAGGAATTCTTGAGCATCGTTGATCAAACTTGGTTCTTGAACTTGAAGAATCTCAGAACACAAGTTACTCATGATAATCTTACCCTCAACTGGATTTGCACGGTTAGCTGTATCAATGTTGACTACATAAGGATAGCCAGATTCTTGTTGCAATTTGGAAATTTCAGTTTCCAAATCACGCGCCTTGATTTTTGTCTTGCGGATGTTTGGATTTGCTACTAATTCATCGTATTTCTCAGTGATGTCGATATAGTTGAATGGCACACCGTATTCAAGTTCTACAGAGTATGGGCTAAAGAGATACATTTCTTCATTTTTACGGGCCAATTCGTAGAATTTATCGGGTACTACAACACCGAGTGAAAGCGTCTTAACACGAACTTTTTCATCGGCATTTTCTTTCTTAGTGGAAAGGAAAGCGATGATATCTGGGTGAAAGACGTTGAGGTAGACAACCCCAGCACCTTGACGCTGACCAAGTTGGTTTGAGTAAGAGAAGCTGTCTTCAAAAAGCTTCATAACTGGTACGACACCAGAAGCAGCACCTTCATAACCTTTGATAGGAGCTCCAGCTTCACGAAGGTTGCTGAGGGAAATTCCCACACCACCACCGATACGTGAAAGTTGAAGGGCTGAGTTGATAGAACGTCCGATAGAGTTCATATCATCAGTTACTTGAATCAGGAAACAAGATACCAACTCCCCACGACGAGCACGACCTGCGTTCAAAAAGGAAGGAGTAGCTGGTTGGTAGCGTTGGTGGATGATTTCATTGGCAATATCAATTGCAATCGCTTCATCCCCGTCAGCAAAATAAAGTGCATTAAAGAAGACACGGTCTTCCATGCTTTCAAGGTAATATTCACCGTCATTAGTCTTCAAGGCATATTGATTGTAAAACTTATAGGCTGCCATAAACGACTTGAATTGGAAGTTTTGGTCCTTGATAAATTGATGCAATTCTTCCAAAAACTCTGGACGGTACTTCTTGAGAAATGCAGTTTCAATGTAGTTGTGTTCAATGAGGTAGTTGATTTTATCAGTGATTGAATCAAAAACCATAGTGTTTGGAACTACATTTTCTTTAAAGAAAGCATCCAAGGCTTCCTTATCTTTATGAAGCATGATTTGTCCATTAACAGGACGGTTGATTTCGTTATTGAGACGGAAGTAAGTCACGTCTTCAAGATGTTTTAATCCCATAAAATTTTCCTTATCTAACCTGATTACAAAAGAAAGGCCTCTAAGTTAGCCCTAGAAGCAATTTCTTCTGGATGATGCACTAAAATTATGCTAACTGTTTTAGTTTTCCTGGTTGGAAACCTGAAAAGATTTCAGTTGGTGTTTGGATGACAGGAGCAGCGCTGAAACCGAGCTCTTTAACTTGATCGATATACTCAGGTTGCTCGTCAAGATTGATCTCACGATAAGCGATATTATTACTGTCCAAGAAACGCTTGGTCATCTTACATTGGACACAGTTATTTTTAGAATAAACGGTTACCATTTTCGTAACTCCTCTTTCAAAATAGATTACTTTCTTAGTATATCAAAAAAAAAAACTTTGTCAAACTTTTTAAACTAAATCTTGTGCTAAAAAGTTACAGTTTTGAAATTAAAACACAAGATATAGTGTTTTTGAAAACATAAATTTTGATTTCCGTTGAACTGTCAAACTTTCTCAAAATAAAAAAACTACATACTGTGTATTGGCAATATAAATAGAAGATTTTCAGCAAGTTATCAGAAAGGAAAACGAAGAAAATAGCAAAAATCGTAAGAAAAGTAATAAGTATAGCTGAGATAATACTTTAACAAAATAGAAACTGTAATATTTACGAAAAAAGAAATTTTCTACACAAGATGTTCCAATATTTGTATTAGAATATCTAAAATATAACCAAAGTGGAAATGACAGATTATGATGTATTCATAAAAATGGATCATTGGTTAATTTTATATAGGATACTTATGAGTTTCGTATCCTTTCATAAGGAGTATATAAATACAATGTTTGAAAAAGTTCATTTTATGTGATACACTATCTGTGATTATAAGATTAAAAAATGGATATCTGGATACTTTTGTTTGATAGAGAATGTTATCGGATTATAATTAGATTAAATGAATGAAAGAATACAGAATTAGGAGGCGCGTGGTGAAAGAAAATGATGTTATTTTAAAACGGCAATCGACTCAAATATTTTTTAAGAATGGTGATACGGATTTTTTCTTCAATTGGTTGTTAGGAATCGGTGAAATTTTTGGTTTCTCTCATGGAGAGCTTTATTATCTTGCTCAAAGATTGGGGAACTCACCAAAGCCTGATGACTGGAAAAATGTATTTTTATCGCATGTAAACTACCTTGAACAAGAAGCAAGTAATTCAGGGTTGAGTGAACAAACAAAGGCGCAGTATTATCTTGCACAGACCTACTCACTTCGCTCGGCAATCCAATTTACCGATCCATTTTCTGAAGAGTATTTACCGACCGTTCGTCAAATGGAGAAGGTGTTTTCTAGTGCAATTCATTCACTAGGTGCACCGATTGAAAAATTAACTATTACCTATCAGGGTTCTTACTTGCCTGGTTATTATCTTCATAGCGGCGATAATTGCCCAACGCTAATCATGATTGGTGGAGGTGATACTTATCGCGAAGATTTATTTTACTTTGCAGGATATCCTGGATGGATACGAAATTATAATGTTTTAATGGTTGACCTTCCTGGTCAAGGGAGCAATCCTAGTAGAGGGCTGGTCTTTGATGTGGATGCCTCTATTCCAATTTCATTATGCATAGACTGGTTGGAAAATAGAAATCCTAAACTAAATTATTTAGCCATTTATGGTGTCAGCGGAGGGGGATATTTTACCGCACAAGCTGTTGAAAAGGATCCAAGAATTCATGCTTGGATTGCTAGTACCCCTATTTACGACGTTGCAGAACTTTTCAGAAAAGAATTTGGATCAAGTTTGAAAGCACCTAGTTGGTTAATAAATGCCATTTTAAAATTATCTGGAAATTTGAATGAATCAGCAAATTTGAATCTTAAAAAGTATGCATGGCAGTTTGGTACTTCTGATTTTAAGAGTGCTATTGATGATGTATTTAACCACGCAAAGATTGTAGATTATCAAAAAATTCAATGTCCTTGCCTGTTTATAATGGGAAAGGGAGAAGGTACTGAGCTGCAACGACAAACTAAGGTAATTTATGAAGCGCTTAAATCTAAAAATCCGCAAACTAAACTTCAGGTTTTTGAGTCCGAAAGCGGTGCAGATGCTCATTGTCAAGTCAATAATTTAAGACTCGCCCATAATATCGTTTTTGATTGGTTGGACACTTTATTTGAATGGAATAGATTGAATTTTTAGCCACGCTTACACTACTTAAGTATATCTATTTTAATGTGAGACATCAAAAGATTATTTTACGTTAAGTGGCTAACTAGATAATTCTATACTATTAATAATTAGTGCCCAAATTTCCCATAGTACCTGTATGATAGAAAAAGAAGCAAGTTCATTTTCAGTAAAAGTCCATAAAATACTTGAAAAATTATCTAGAAGGTGATATAATACAATCTTGTAAGGGTTATCACATATAATCCAAATAAGAAACAATTAAAGGAGAGTCAAACTATGGCTTCTAAAGATTTCCACGTAGTGGCAGAAACAGGTATCCACGCACGTCCAGCAACATTGTTGGTTCAAACAGCTAGCAAATTTGCTTCAGATATCACTCTTGAATACAAAGGTAAATCAGTAAACCTTAAATCTATCATGGGTGTTATGAGTCTTGGTGTTGGCCAAGGTGCTGACGTTACAATTTCAGCTGAAGGTGCAGATGCTGACGATGCAATCGCTGCAATCACTGAAACTATGGAAAAAGAAGGATTGGCATAAGGAAAATGACAGAAATGCTTAAAGGAATCGCAGCATCAGACGGTGTTGCAGTTGCAAAAGCATATCTACTCGTTCAACCGGATTTGTCATTTGAGACTATTACAGTCGAAGATACAAACGCAGAAGAAGCTCGCCTTGATGCCGCTCTAAAAGCATCACAAGACGAGCTTTCTGTTATTCGTGAGAAAGCAGTAGGTACGCTCGGTGAAGAAGCTGCTCAAGTTTTTGACGCTCACTTAATGGTTCTTGCTGACCCAGAAATGATCAGCCAAATCAAGGAAACAATCCGTGCGAAGAAAGTGAATGCAGAAGCAGGTCTGAAGGAAGTGACAGACATGTTCATCACTATCTTTGAAGGCATGGAAGACAACCCATACATGCAAGAACGTGCAGCGGATATCCGCGACGTGACAAAACGTGTATTGGCAAATCTCCTTGGTAAAAAATTGCCGAACCCAGCTTCTATCAATGAAGAAGTGATCGTGATTGCGCATGACTTGACTCCTTCAGATACAGCTCAATTGGACAAAAACTTTGTAAAAGCTTTTGTAACCAACATTGGTGGACGTACAAGCCACTCAGCTATCATGGCTCGTACACTTGAAATCGCGGCAGTACTAGGTACAAACAACATCACTGAAATTGTTAAAGATGGTGATATCCTTGCTGTTAACGGTATCACTGGTGAAGTGATTATCAACCCAACTGATGAGCAAGCGGCAGAATTCAAGGCTGCTGGTGAAGCTTATGCGAAGCAAAAAGCTGAATGGGCACTTTTGAAAGACGCTCAAACAGTGACTGCTGATGGTAAACACTTTGAATTGGCTGCTAATATCGGTACTCCAAAAGATGTTGAAGGTGTCAATGCCAACGGTGCTGAAGCTGTTGGACTTTACCGTACAGAGTTCTTGTACATGGATTCTCAAGACTTCCCAACAGAAGACGAGCAGTACGAAGCATACAAAGCTGTTCTTGAAGGAATGAACGGTAAACCAGTTGTCGTTCGTACAATGGATATCGGTGGAGATAAGGAACTTCCTTACTTTGATATGCCTCATGAAATGAACCCATTCCTTGGATTCCGTGCCCTTCGTATCTCTATTTCTGAGACTGGAGATGCTATGTTCCGCACACAAATCCGTGCTCTTCTTCGTGCGTCTGTACACGGTCAATTGCGTATCATGTTCCCAATGGTTGCGCTTTTGAAAGAATTCCGTGCAGCGAAAGCAGTCTTTGACGAAGAAAAAGCAAACCTTCTTGCTGAAGGTGTTGCAGTTGCGGACAACATCCAAGTTGGTATCATGATCGAGATTCCTGCAGCGGCTATGCTTGCAGACCAATTTGCAAAAGAAGTTGACTTCTTCTCAATTGGTACAAACGACTTGATCCAATACACAATGGCGGCAGACCGTATGAACGAGCAAGTTTCATACCTTTACCAACCATACAACCCATCAATCCTACGTTTGATTAACAACGTTATCAAAGCAGCTCACGCTGAAGGTAAATGGGCAGGTATGTGTGGTGAGATGGCTGGTGACCAAAAGGCTGTTCCACTTCTTGTCGGAATGGGCTTGGATGAGTTCTCTATGTCAGCAACATCTGTCCTTCGTACACGTAGCCTGATGAAAAAACTCGATACAGCTAAGATGGAAGAGTACGCAAACCGTGCCCTTACAGAATGCTCAACAATGGAAGAAGTTCTTGAACTTCAAAAAGAATACGTTGACTTTGATTAATTGAAAGGTCCTTGCAACTCAGTTGCAGGGATTTTTTGCTTTAAAAATTTGGTGATTGATTTTCAATATAGGATTCTTAAATCAGACTGTTCAGATAGAAGGTAGTGTAGAAAACAAAAAATTGTTAACTGGTTCATAAAATTCTTGACAAGTTGAAAATTTAGGAGTAAACTATTAACCAGTTAACTTTTAGAGAGGAGTTTCTGCAATTTAGGAATGAATTGCAACTAGAAATATCAAAAAGAAAGAGAGTTTCGATGAAAATTAATAAAAAATATCTAGCTGGTTCTGCGGCTGCCTTGATTTTAAGTGTTTGTTCTTATGAGTTGGGATTGTATCAAGCTAGAACAGTCAAGGAAAATAATCGTGTGTCTTACGTTGATGGTAAACAAGCAGCACAAAAAACGGAGGATCTAACTCCTGATGAGGTCAGTAAAAAAGAAGGCATCAATGCCGAACAAATCGTCATCAAGATAACAGACCAGGGCTATGTCACTTCACATGGCGACCACTATCATTATTACAATGGCAAGGTTCCTTATGACGCTATCATCAGTGAAGAGTTGCTCATGAAGGATCCAAACTACCAGCTCAAGGAAGAGGATATTGTCAGTGAAATCAAGGGTGGTTATGTTATCAAGGTAGATGGAAAATACTATGTCTACCTTAAGGATGCAGACCATGCAGATAATGTCCGTACGAAAGAAGAAATTAATCGACAAAAACAAGAGCATAGTCAGCATCGTGAAGGAGGAACTTCAGCAAACGATGGTGCGGTAGCCTTGGCACGTTCACAAGGACGCTATACCACAGATGATGGCTACATCTTTAATGCTTCTGATATCATTGAAGATACTGGTGATGCTTATATCGTTCCTCACGGCGACCATTACCATTATATTCCTAAGAGTGAGTTATCAGCCAGCGAATTGGCTGCCGCAGAAGCCTTCCTATCTGGTAGAAGTGGTCAATCAAATACGCCTACATATCGCCGTACCAATAACAACAGTGCTAGCAGTGATATAGATAGATGGACCCCATCCTATAATAATCAAGGTAGTGGCTATACGAACACAAACACGGCTAACAACAGTAACAGTAGCGACGATAGTCAAGCGAGTCAAAGTGATGAGGATATTGATGGCCTTCTGAAACAACTTTATGGCTTGCCACTCAGCCAACGACACGTAGAATCTGATGGCCTTGTCTTTGATCCAGCACAAATCACAAGTCGAACAGCTAGAGGTGTTGCAGTACCTCATGGGGACCATTACCATTTTATCCCTTATTCACAGATGTCTGAATTGGAAGAACGAATCGCTCGCATCATCCCGCTTCGCTATCGTTCGAACCATTGGGTGCCGGATTCAAGACCAGAACAACCAAGTCCACAACCGACTCCGGAACTTAGTCCAAGCCCGCAACCTGCACCAAATCCTCAACCAGCTCCAAGCAATCCAATTGACGAAAAATTGGTTAGACAAGCGGTTCGAAAAGTAGCTGATGGCTATGTCTTTGAGGAAAATGGAACCTCACGTTATATTCCTGCTAAGGAACTTTCAGCAGAAACTGCTGCAGCCATTGATAGCAAACTAGCCAAGCAAGAAAGTTTGTCTCATAAGCTAGGAGCTAAGAAAACCAACCTCCCATCTAGTGATCGAGATTTTTACAATAAGGCTTATGACTTACTAGCAAGCATTCATCAAGATTTAATTTCCAATAAAGGGCGTCAAGCTGAATTTGACGCTTTGGATAAACTCTTGGAACGTCTCAATAATGTCTCAAGTGATAAAGTCAAGTTAGTGGATGATATTCTTGCCTTCTTAGCACCGATTCGTCATCCAGAACGTTTAGGAAAACCGAATGCGCAAATAGCTTACACAGATGATGAGATTCAAGTAGCCAAGTTGGCAGGTAAGTATACAACAGAAGACGGTTATATCTTTGATCCACGAGATATCACCAGTGATGAGGGGGATGCCTATGTAACTCCGCATATGACCCACAGTCATTGGATTAAGAAAGATAGTTTGTCTGAAGCTGAAAGAGCGGCAGCCCAGGCTTATGCTAAAGAGAAAGGTTTGACACCTCCTTCGAATGACCATCAGGATTCAGGAAATACTGAGGCTAAGGGAGCAGAAGCTATCTACAAGCGCGTGAAAGCAGCTAAGAAGGTACCGCTTGATCGTATGCCTTACAATCTCCAACATACTGTGGAAGTCAAAAACGGAAGCTTGATTATTCCTCATTATGACCATTACCATAACATCAAATTTGAGTGGTTTGACGAAGGTCTTTATGAGGCACCTAAGGGCTATACTTTAGAGGATCTCTTTGCGACTGTGAAGTACTATGTTGAACATCCAAACGAACGTCCTCATTCAGATAGTGGATGGGGCAATGCAAGTGACCATGTTCAAAGAAACCAAAATGGTCAAGCTGATAACAATCAATCGGAAAAACCATCAGCGGAGAAACCTCGTACAGAAAAACCTGAGGAAGAAAAACCTCGCGAAGAGAAACCTCAGAGTGAGAAACCAGAGTCTCCAAAACCGACTGAGGAGCCAGAAGAAGAGTCGCCAGAGGAACCTCAGGTTGAAACTGAAAAGGTTGAAGCGAAGTTAAGAGAGGCTGAAGAGCTACTTGCAAAAATCCAAGACCCCGTCATCAAGTTCAACGCTAACGAAACTCTTACTGGATTAAAGAATAATCTATTGTTTGGCGCTCAGGACAACAATACTATTATGGCAGAAGCTGAAAAACTATTGGCTTTGTTAAAGGAAAGTAAGTAAAGGTAACAGCATTTTCTAACTCCTAAAAACAGGATAGGAGAACGGGAAAACGAAAAATGAGAGCAGAATGTGAGTTCTAGTTCTCATTTTTTTCATGAAAATGTACAAAATATCTTGACAGATAGTGTAAATAAAGATAAACTATTTACTAGTTAATTAAATGGTTAAATACTAGTTAAGGAGTAATGATGAAAAAAAGAACAATCCTATTATTGATGGCCAGTTTATTGGCTCTTGTCTTAGGAGCATGTGGTCAAAAAGAAAAACAAGAAGCAAAAGGGATGAAGATTGTCACAAGTTTTTACCCAATCTATGCCATGGTAAAAGAGGTATCAGGGGACTTGAATGATGTACGGATGATTCAGTCAAGTAGTGGGATTCACTCATATGAACCTTCAGCGAATGACATTGCTGCTATCTATGACGCGGATGTTTTTGTCTACCACTCGCATACACTGGAGTCTTGGGCGGGAAGTCTAGATCCTAACTTGAAAAAATCAAAAGTTAAGGTTTTAGAGGCCTCTGAAGGAATGACATTGGACCGTGTACCGGGTTTAGAAGATGTAGAAGCTGGTGACGGTATTGATGAAAAAACACTCTACGACCCTCACACTTGGTTAGATCCAGAAAAAGCAGGTGAAGAAGCTCAGATTATTGCGGACAAACTTTCGGAGATTGACAGTGCCAATAAGGAAGCGTATCAAAAGAATGCCAAAAACTTTATCGCTAAAGCCCAAGAATTGACTAAGAAGTACCAGCCTATTTTTGAAAAAGCGAGTCAAAAGACTTTTGTTACGCAACATACAGCCTTTTCTTACCTCGCTAAACGATTTGGATTGAAACAGCTTGGTATAGCGGGGATTTCCCCTGAACAAGAGCCAAGTCCGAGACAACTAACAGAAATTCAGGAATTCGTTAAAACCTATAAGGTTAAAACTATCTTTACTGAGAGCAATGCTTCTTCTAAAGTCGCTGAGACCTTGGTCAAATCAACAGGAGTTAATCTAAAAACACTCAATCCTTTGGAAGCAGACCCTGAAAACGACAAAACGTACTTAGAAAATCTAGAAGAAAATATGAAAGTTCTTGCAGAAGAATTAAAATGAGGAGATTATGAAAATGAAGAAAAAGTATCTTGCGGTGGGATCGGCTTTAGTCCTTTCCCTGAGTCTTTGCATCTATGCACTGAACCAACACCAGCTAGAAGACAAAAAAGATACAAATCGTGTATCTTATGTTGATGGGAAACAAGACTCTCAAAAAACAGAGACTCAGACACCAGATCAAGTTAGCAAAAAAGAAGATATTCAGGCTGAGCAAATTGTCGTGAAAATTACCGATCAAGGTTATGTTACATCACACGGTGATCATTTCCATTATTACAATGGGAAAGTCCCTTTTGATGCGATTTTCAGCGAAGAGCTTTTGATGAAAGATGCCAATTATCAACTGAAAGACGCTGATATTGTCAATGAAATCAAAGGTGGCTACATTATCAAGGTGGATGGTAAGTATTATGTTTACCTTAAGGATGTGGCGCATGCAGATAACGTTCGTACGAAGGACGAAATTGAACGCCAAAAACAAGGCCATACTCACGATGCACCAACTTCTAACAGTGCAGTGACACTTGCACGATCACAAGGACGCTATACTACCGATGATGGATACATCTTTAATCCATCTGATATTATAGAAGATACTGGTGATGCTTATATCGTTCCTCACGGTGGACATTACCACTACATTCCAAAGAGTTCCTTATCTGCTAGCGAATTAGCAGCTGCTCAAGCCTACCTATCTGGAACTAGAAAACAACCGAGTGTGACTGACTATCGTCCAAGTCAAAATGGAACCAGTCAAACCACTAATCCTAGTCAACAAACTGAAACACCAAGCAATCCAGAAGAGAGCTTACAGAGTCTATTGCAGCAACTCTATGCACTTCCAAGTAATCAACGTTATGCAGAATCTGATGGCTTGATTTTTGACCCTGCTAAGATTTCAAGCAGAACGCCAAGTGGCGTAGCGATTCCTCATGGAAATCACTATCATTTCATCCCATATACAAAGCTTTCTGCCTTGGAAGAAAAGATTGCGCGAATGATTCCTTTATCTAGCGACAGTGGGAAACCAACACCTTTGGAAAATCCAAGCAAACCAGCAGAGCATCCAGCTCAATCGGATCATCATCATGACCAAGACGGTGACCATGGAAGTCAGGATACCAACCATGAAGATCATGACCATGATGGAGAGGAGCATGACCACCATCACGGTGAAGAACATGATCATGGTTTTGCAGCTGACCGTGTCATCAGTGAGGATGAGCAAGGGTTTGTAGTTTCTCATGGAGATCACGCTCATTATTTCTTTAAGAAAGACTTGACTGCAGCTCAAATCAAAACTGCCCAAGATCACTTGAAAGAAAATCATCAGTCTGAGCCGGTTCAACCACTTGCAAAGACTGTGGAAAGTTTCTCAAGAGATGCTAGTGATGAAGAAAAAATCAAGTATATCTCACAGACCTATGGGGTTCCGCTCGAAGCGATTCGTATTTCAAATGGATTCTTTGTCTTTGGAAATCCGGATCAAGCCTATGATCCAACCCATATCCATCCCTATGCTGTTCGAAAAGAACATGTTCGTATTCCTCTCCAAACTGGGAATCCAGAACTGGATTTCCTAAATGAACTTTATACGACTGCCCTACGTGATGGGGTGTCTCCTTATAGTTTACAGGTAGAAAGTGGTAGTTTTGTGATTCCTCACGGAGACCACAATCACTACATCAAGGTTCAAACTAAGGGCTATGAAGTAGCTTTGAAAAACAAGATTCCAGCCCTACAATCGACCTATCAACCTGGAGCATTTGATGAACAAACTGTTCTATCTAAAGTGGATCAACTTTTAGCAGATAGCAGAAGTCTCTACAAAGACCAGCCAATCATGCAGAGACGTGTTGAACTTGCTTTGGGGCAGTTCACCGAAAATATGAAAAAATTGGCAACAAACTCAACTGCTGGATACCTAGCAGCCTTGGATCTCTTTGATAAGCAGTATATCCATGTGGATCAAAGTGTGGCACCAGTTGAAACTTCACCTTTAGATAAGAAGTACCAAGCCCTTGTAGATAAGATCAATACACTGGATACGGACACTTATGGCTTGTCTAAGAAAGATCTTTTGGTACATTTGCAGGAAGCAAAACTAGCACAAGATGAGACAGAGTTGGCTGCCATTGAAGCGAAACTTCAGGCCTTGCAAGATTTCCGTGATCGGACAGGGGTTACAACAGTAGAGTACATCAAGTATTTCTATGAACATGTATCTGATGGTCGTTTGAGAGAAGAACTTCGGAACCGTGTTGCCAAGTTGACATGGGAACTTTACCAGTCACAATCTTTCCTCAAAGCAACCGACTTGAACAAGCTATTCCCAACTATTTACCAAACTAAGCTAGAAGTAGAAGAAGCTCTCAAAGAAGAACCCGTTTCTACAAAAGCTGGTAAGACTATTCTAGATACGGAAAAAGTAGATAGTCAAACCGCTAAGACAGCCATCTATGAATTCCTAAAAGAACTCTACGGTGATTTTATGCCAGAAGAGCGGGTTAGCCATGTTAAGAAGGAAGAAGTGGATGCTCTCCTAACTAAAGTTGCCCAACTCCTAGCACGTGTTAAAGAGGATGGTGTCAAACAATCCCTAGCTGAAGAAGCTGCTAATATCAAAGCGGCTACTGAAAAGGAAAATGCAGACCTTGACGAAGCTAAAACACAACTTGAGGATCTTTTAAATCGTATTGCAGCGACTATCCAACGAGAGGAAAAACAGGCGGAGCAAGATCCACAAACTGTGATCATCTACCAAAAACTCTATAATGTCTTGCTCTCTCTTCACAAGTACTTAGAGGATAACAAAGGATCCGATGCTGACTTTGAACGTGTTGATGCCCTATTTGATCAACTTGCAGCCAAAAGCAGTGATAAAGAAGGTCTCCTCACTCTAGCTAAAGAAATCATTAGATTGAACCAGGAACTCCGTTCAAAAGCAAGTGAAACTGATAGCCAATCTAAGTCTGAGAAAGACAGTGAAACAGTTGCTTCTCAACCAACAGAAAAGCAAGCGCAAAGTGAATCTGAGCTAAGTGCTCAATAAAATGAATAAAAAGAAAGGCGAAGTAGCTGAGCTACCTCGTCTTTTTTAGTCTTTATAAGCTACAATACCAATGATGGTATCCACCGCACGCTCCATAGTCTGAAGGCTGACGTATTCAAAACGTCCATGCATGTTTTCACCACCTGCAAAGATATTCGGTGTTGGAATACCCATGAAGGAAATCTTAGAGCCATCTGTTCCACCACGAATCGGTTCAATGATTGGCGTGATTCCAAGATCTTCCATAACGGCTTTGGCAATGGTAACGGGTGTCATGTCTTTCTCGATGACTTCTTTCATATTGTAGTACTGGTCTGTCAGAGTCAAGGTCACTCGATTATTTCCAAGCTCTTGATTCATTTTGTCAGCAATGTCCTGCATGGCTTTCTTACGAGCTTCAAAGGCATCTTTTTCAAAGTCGCGAATGATATAGCTTGCACGCGCCTCCTCGACACTACCTGAAACATCCATAAGATGATAGAAACCTTGGTAACCATCTGTCAGCTCTGGCCGGTCATTCTCAGGAAGTTGATTATGAAAATCAATCGCCAGCTGAAGGGAATTGACCATCTGTCCTTTAGCAGTACCAGGGTGGACATTGCGTCCTTGGAAATGAAGCTCAGCACCAGCTGCTGAAAAAGTCTCGTACTGCAGTTCCCCTAGTGGTCCTCCATCAACGGTGTAGGCAAAGTCAACATCAAAGTCATCTGCATCAAACTTATTAGCACCGACACCGATTTCTTCATCTGGTCCAAAACCAACACGAATTTCACAATGCTTGATTTCAGGATGAGCAGTCAAGTATTCGATAGCTGTCATAATCTCAGCAATACCTGATTTGTCATCAGCACCCAGCAAAGTTATTCCATCAGTTGTGATGAGCGTTTGTCCTGGATATTTCTCAAGACTCTTGAAGTCAGCTGGATCGAGTTTGAAACCAGAATTCCCTAGTTCAATCACACCACCATCGTAGTTTTCAATCACCTGAGGATTGACTCCTTCGGCATTAAAGTCAGCAGTATCCATGTGAGATATAAAGCCAATCTTTCGTGTTAAAGCTGAATCATTGGCTGGCAAGGTCCCAATTGCAAAACCATTTGGTAGATAATAAACATTTTGTAAACCAACACGTTTCATTTCAGGAATAAGAACATTGGTTGCGAAGTCAACCTGACTCTGCGTACTTGGAGTAGTAGTTGAGTGTTCATCAGAGCGCGTGTTGACCTTAACGTAGGTTAAGAAACGGTCTAAGAGATTTGGGTACGGCATAAAAAACTCCTTTTGAATTCATTTTTTCCATTGTATCATAGAAAAAAGAGAAAAACAAAAGACAGAAGTTAGGGGAATTTACTATGTTATCGTTTACTTATCAGTGGATAAATGATAAAATAAGCTTGATAAAAAAATCACAAGGATAAAGTTATGAAAAAAGCAATTTTAATGATGACCTTTGGTTCGCCAGAAGAGATTACCTTTGAAGGTGTAGCTGATTTTTTCACAAATATTCGTCGTGGAGTGAGACCTCAAGACCACGAGATTCAAACTCTCTATGATAATTATGTACGAATTGGAGGCACGCCTCTGCAAAAAATTACCCGTGAAGAGGTTGCCTTGGTAGAAGCTAGGATGGGGAATGAATATAGTGTTTATTTTGCTAATAAGTTTTCTAGACCCTTTATCCCAGATGTGATTGGTCAGATGGAAGCGGACGGAATCGAGCAGTGTATTTGTTTGATTTTGGAGCCTCATTATTCTTTTTACTCTGTCATGGGCTATGAGAAATTTTTAGAAAGCAAGCAAATTCAATTTTTAGTTATTAAGGACTGGTATCAAGAAGAAGCGCTCTTAAACTATTGGGCAGATGAAATTGCTAAGATTGTAAAAGAAGAAGTGAAGCAAGATAGCTTTAAAGTCATCTTTTCAGCCCATAGTGTGCCCATTTTTGCCTTGGATTTTGGTGACCCTTATATCGACCAAATTTTTGAAAATAGCAAGTTAGTTGCTGAAAAACTAGGTTTGAGTTCCGAGCAATATACCAACACTTGGCAGAGTGAGAGTGATATCGGGATTCCTTGGATTAAGCCAGATGTATTAGAATATCTCAGAGAACAGACAGAACAGCCAGATCATTATATTTTTGTACCTATTAGTTTTATTAGTGAGCACATTGAAGTCTTGTTTGACAACGATGTGGAATGTTATGAGTTATGTCAGGAATTGGGTGTAAACTATCATCGTCCACCAATGCCAAATACGGATTCTCGTTTGATTAATGCCTTAGTCAATACCATCAGAGTCAATGAACATCAAGAATTTAAGAAATTTCTCCCAGAAGAAGAAACCTTTGATGAGTTAGTTCCTTCAGACGATACTAAAAACATTTTGACCGAATCTCAAGATTTACAAATGCCTGAATTTGTGAAAAAATTGATTGAGAAAAAAGGTCGGGAAAATGTTAAGATGCCTTATCTTATCAAGAGAATGCTTGAAAAAGCAGGTAAGTTACCAAAAGAGTAAAGAAAAAGGATTTAGCTTTGTGCTAGATCCTTTTAATCGATTATTTTTTCTCAAGAAGAGCTTTGATTTCTTGAAGTACTTCAAGTTCAGTTGGCTTTTTCTCTTCTTCTTTTTCCTCTTCTTTCTTAGTAAGACTTTGTGCTTTTTCCATACCTTTAATAACGAAGAATAGAACAGTACCAACTACAAGGAAGTTGATAACAGCACTCAAGAAGTTACCGTACGCAACACCGTTCCATGAAAGTTCAGCAATACGTTCGATTTTTGCTGCTTTCAAAGCAGGATTCAATAGAAGTGGAGTGATGATATCATTAACAAATGAAGTAACGATTGCACCAAAAGCAGAGGCAATAATCACACCGACAGCAAGGTCAACAACATTACCACGAAGCAAAAATGCTTTAAGATCCTTTAACATTTTCATAAATTCCTTTCCAAAATTTCATTCTTATTATATCCTAAAACCGAACGAATTGCGAGATTAATGTTTTAGAGATGAATAGCCCTTTTTAAAAATGTAGATTTTGCTGATAATATAGTTTAAGATAATGATTAATATCTGCGCCAAGATAGTCTCAATAGTATTAATCCTATCTAAATTCTGTTCGACAAACTGACCAATAATATTAGGATAAGATGTAACGAAGATATAAGTTAAAAGTACGTCCAGCCCAAGGGTAGAGAGACGAGCTAAGAAAAATTTAGCCAAACGGATTGCCCAATTCTTTCTTTCTTGTTTAAATACAAAAGTATCATTAGTGATAAAGGCAAAAAGAATACCGATAATATTAGCTAGAGCCGTAGCTAGAAGCTCTTGATGAGTTATTTGATAGATAGCTAAACGTGATAGGATTGAGACTAAAGTAGTGGCTCCTCCAAAGAAGAGATAAGCTAGAATCTCATTGTCAAAAAAATTTTGAATCAATTTTCTCATGGTTTTAGTATAGCATAAAGTCATATATTGTGCTATACTGGTAAGGTTGATTCAATCAACCCTTGGTGCTTAGCTTCTTTCACCAAGCATATTTTACGCGGGAAACCGCCAAAGGAGAAAACATGAAAAATTTAACTGTTCGTGACATGGCAGATATTGCTATTGTTGCTGCTATCTATGTGGTTTTGACCATTACTCCACCACTAAATGCTATTAGCTACGGTGCTTACCAGTTCCGTATTTCTGAGATGATGAATTTTCTAGCCTTTTACAACCCTAAATACATCATTGGTGTGACGATTGGCTGTATGATTGCAAATTTCTTTAGCTTTGGTCTGATAGATGTCTTTGTTGGAGGGGGATCTACCCTAGTCTTTTTAAGTTTAGGTGTCTGGCTCCTTAGCAAGTACAAAAAGGACTTTTTGTTTAATGGCTTGATTCGAAAAGATCATTTCTTCTTTTCAATCCTATTCTCTATTTCAATGATTACCATTGCAGCAGAACTTCATATCGTTGCTGAAGCTCCATTCTTCTTTACTTGGTTTACTACAGGGATTGGAGAGTTTGCTTCGCTTATCGTTGGTGCAATCCTAATCGGAAAACTGGGACAGCGAATCGACCTTACAAAATAAGAAGTTTATAAGCTAGATTCTTGCTAGATCTAGCTTTTTTCATTCTAGAAAATTAAAAGAGAGCGCTTGACAAGAGCATAGAACTATAGTATACTTTTTAGGTAAGCTGATTTAGCTCAGTTGGCAGAGCGCATCCATGGTAAGGATGAGGTCGCCGGTTCAATCCCGGCAATTAGCATTAGATAGACAGGAAAACTCTTGATATTCAAGAGTTTTTTATATTTACCTCGCGTAAGCCTTGACAAAGTCAGCAAAGCATCGTAGAATAAAACCTGCGATGAGTCGATAGGTAGTCTTCGGACTACTATTGAGCATAAGGAGGTCATAACGCAGGAGCGGACCTTGGTGAGTTGTGTGAACCAGCTCATCACATGAAGATGCCTCTTAGTCCCTAGTCAATGGCTAGGGATTTTTAATTTTCAGAAAATAGAACCCAAAAATACTTTTCAATTTTTAGAAAAAGTAGTATAATACTTCTATTATAGAAATTTTTAGAAAATTCCGAAAGAGGTTATTTATGGGATATACAGTTGCTGTAGTCGGCGCGACAGGTGCTGTCGGAGCTCAGATGATAAAAATGTTGGAAGAATCAACACTTCCAATCGATAAAATTCGTTATCTTGCTTCTGCACGTTCAGCAGGCAAAACTTTGAAATTTAAAAACCAAGATATTACGATTGAAGAAACAACTGAGACAGCTTTTGAGGGTGTTGATATTGCACTCTTCTCAGCAGGTGGTTCGACATCTGCCAAGTATGCACCATACGCAGTGAAAGCTGGAGCAGTAGTAGTTGATAATACATCTTACTTCCGTCAAAATCCAGATGTACCCTTGGTTGTGCCAGAAGTAAACGCTCATGCACTTGATGCTCACAACGGAATTATTGCCTGCCCTAACTGTTCAACGATCCAAATGATGGTGGCTCTTGAGCCTGTTCGTCAAAAATGGGGCTTGGATCGTATCATTGTTTCAACTTACCAAGCCGTTTCAGGTGCTGGTATGGGAGCGATTCTTGAGACACAACGTGAACTTCGTGAAGTCTTGAATGATGGTGTGAACCCACGTGATTTACATGCCGAAATCTTGCCTTCAGGTGGTGACAAGAAACATTATCCTATCGCCTTCAATGCTCTTCCACAAATCGATGTCTTCACTGACAATGATTACACTTACGAAGAGATGAAGATGACCAAGGAAACCAAGAAAATCATGGAAGATGATAGCATCGCAGTGTCTGCAACCTGTGTGCGTATTCCAGTCTTGTCAGCTCACTCTGAGTCTGTTTACATCGAAACAAAAGAAGTGGCTCCAATCGAAGAAGTGAAAGCAGCTATTGCAGCCTTCCCAGGTGCCGTTCTTGAAGATGATGTAGCGCACCAAATCTATCCTCAAGCCGTCAACGCAGTTGGTTCACGAGATACCTTTGTTGGTCGTATCCGTAAAGACTTGGATGCTGAAAAAGGAATTCACATGTGGGTTGTTTCAGACAACCTTCTTAAAGGTGCTGCTTGGAACTCTGTACAGATCGCAGAAACGCTTCACGAACGTGGCTTGGTTCGTCCAACAGCGGAGTTGAAATTTGAATTAAAATAGTCATATCGTTTAGGAGTTCAGATGAACTCCTTCTTTGAAATAGAGAGGTGTTTCTCATGTCTTATCAAGATTTAAAAGAGTGTAAAATCATCACAGCCTTTATTACCCCTTTTCATGAGGATGGTTCCATCAACTTTGACGCCATTCCAGCCTTGATTGAGCATTTATTGGCCCATCACACAGACGGCATTCTTCTAGCTGGAACGACTGCTGAGAGTCCGACCTTGACCCACGATGAGGAGTTGGAACTCTTTGCCGCTGTACAAAAGATTGTTAATGGACGTGTTCCTTTGATTGCGGGTGTAGGTACCAATGATACGCGTGACTCGATCGAGTTTGTCAAAGAAGTAGCAGACTTTGGTGGCTTCGCTGCTGGACTTGCTATCGTACCATACTACAACAAACCTTCTCAAGAAGGCATGTATCAGCACTTTAAAGCTATTGCAGATGCTTCTGACTTGCCTATTATCATCTATAACATTCCAGGGCGTGTAGTTGTGGAATTAACTCCAGAAACCATGCTTCGTTTGGCTGATCATCCAAATATTATCGGTGTCAAAGAATGTACGAGCTTGGCCAATATGGCTTACTTGATTGAGCACAAACCAGAAGAGTTCTTGGTCTATACTGGTGAGGATGGAGATGCTTTCCATGCTATGAACCTTGGTGCAGATGGGGTTATTTCTGTTGCCTCTCATACAAATGGAGATGAAATGCACGAGATGTTGACTGCTATTGCAGAAAGCGATATGAAGAAAGCTGCAGCTATTCAACGTAAATTCATTCCTAAAGTCAATGCCCTCTTCTCTTATCCAAGTCCTGCTCCAGTTAAGGCTGTTCTTAACTATATGGGATTTGAAGCTGGACCAACTCGATTACCTCTAGTTCCAGCACCAGAAGAAGATGCCAAACGCATTATCAAAGTTGTCGTAGATGGCGACTACGAAGCAACTAAGGCAACCGTAACAGGCGTCCTTAGACCAGATTACTAATAAAGACAATAAAATCCATGACCGCAAGAACGATCATGGATTTTTATTATTTTCCTAAACAGAATTGGCTAAAGAGTTGGGTGATGAGTTCATCAGGTGCGGCATCTCCGGTAATTTCACCGAGGATTTCCCAAGTACGGGTCAAGTCAACTTGAAGCAAATCAACTGGCATCCCCAGTTCCAGACCTTGGTTAACAGCTTGTAGGCTTTCAACGGCCTTTTCAATCAAGGAAATATGACGGGCGTTAGATAAGTAAGTAGCATCTTGCTCAACCAAACCAGCATTTTCAAAGAAGAGATCGTTAATACGCTCTTCAATCTTATCAATATTTTGGTTTTTAAGAACTGAAATACGAATGATATCTTCAGGGAGTTCTGAAGTTTCAATCGCTTCTGGCAGATCAGTTTTGTTAAGCAGAATAATGCGATTAGTATCTTGGCTGATTTCTAAGAGTTGTCTGTCTTGTGTTGTTAGTGGTTCACTAGCATTTAGCACTAGTAGTACCAAGTCAGCTTCCTTGAGGGCTTTTCTCGAACGCTCAACACCGATTTGTTCAACGATATCATCTGTTTCCCGGATACCAGCTGTATCAATCAATTTGAGAGGTACACCATTGATGTTGACGTATTCTTCGATGACATCACGGGTGGTACCAGCGATATCCGTTACAATAGCCTTATCTTCACGCAGGAGATTATTGAGAAGACTGGATTTCCCAACGTTGGGGCGTCCGATGATAGCAGTGGAAATTCCTTCGCGAAGGATCTTACCGCGACGAGCTGTTCGAAGGAGATTGGTTAGCAATTGTTCAAACTCCATAGTCTTCTCGCGGATAACAGCAGTAGTAGCTTCCTCAACATCATCATACTCAGGATAGTCGATATTGACTTCAACTTGGGCAAGTGTATTGAGGATTTCTTGGCGAGTATTATTAATGAGGTCAGAAAGAGAACCGTCCAATTGTTTGACTGCAATATTCATAGCTTTGTCTGTCTTGGCACGGATGATGTCCATCACTGCTTCGGCTTGTGTCAAGTCCACACGACCGTTTAGAAAGGCACGTTTGGTAAATTCACCAGGTTCTGCCAACCGAGCTCCTTCACGGATAGCCAGTTGGAGAATTTCATTGGTCACCGCAATCCCACCGTGGGTGTTAATCTCGATAATATCCTCACGAGTGAAGGTCTTTGGAGATTTCATAGCTCCAACCATAACCTCATCCATGACCTTACCAGTTTGAGGGTCAACGATGTGACCGTAGTTGAGGGTATGGCTTGCAACCTTGCTCAAGTCTTTTCCTTTAAAAATCTTTTGCGCAATGGCAAAACTGTCAGTTCCGCTCAAACGGACAATACCAATGGCCCCTTCACCTAGTGGAGTAGAGATAGCAGCGATGGTATCAAATTCACGTGTAATCATACTAATTCCTTTTGTAATTCTTTTCTTAGGATATGTATCCAAACATCTCTTCAAATTGTAACAAATTTAGGTTATTTCTTCAATGGATGCTACTTGGAGATTGAAAAAGCCTAAGCAATTCTGCTTAAGCTAGCTTATTTGGTGCGCATTTCCCCTTGTGGGAAGTAAGTTCCTTCTGGCATGTCGTTGATGATGACATGAACGGCTGATTGAGGTGCTCCAGTATTACGGACAACAGCTTCCGTAACTTCCTTAGCAAGAGCTTTCTTTTGATCAAGCGTGCGTCCTTCAAATAAATCGATGCGTACAAATGGCATAATAGCTTCCTCCAGTAGTTTTTGATTTCTTCTATTTTACCACATTTTGCCGTTTAAAGCTTCAGAAAATTATGATATACTAGAATGTAGCAAAAATTTAGAAATGGACGTGAAATAGAAGCATGGCACAGTTGTATTATCGTTATGGGACCATGAACTCTGGTAAGACGATTGAGATTCTCAAGGTGGCCTATAACTACGAGGAGCAAGGAAAGGGAGTTGTGATTATGACTTCGGCTCTGGATACGCGTGACGGTGTTGGCTATGTGTCGAGTCGAATCGGCATGAAACGCCCAGCTATTGCGATTGAGGAAACGACGGATATCTTTGGTTATATCCGAGACTTACCTGAAAAACCTTACTGTGTGTTGGTCGATGAGGCCCAGTTTCTCAAGCGTCACCACGTTTACGATCTAGCTCGTGTTGTTGATGAGCTAGATATACCTGTCATGGCTTTTGGTTTGAAAAATGACTTTCGCAATGACTTGTTCGAAGGTTCAAAATACCTCTTGCTCTTAGCAGACAAGATTGAAGAAATCAAGACCATCTGTCAGTACTGTAAGAAAAAGGCGACTATGGTGTTGCGTACGCACGATGGTGTGCCAGTCTATGATGGCGAACAAATTCAAATTGGTGGCAATGAAACCTATATCTCAGTATGCCGTAAACATTATTTTGCCCCTGAAATCAATAAGGAGAATAAAGAAAAATGAACATCTATGATCAACTACAAGCTGTAGAAGACCGTTATGAAGAATTAGGAGAATTGCTGAGTGACCCTGATGTCGTTTCAGACACCAAACGTTTCATGGAGCTTTCAAAAGAAGAGGCTTCAACTCGTGACACAGTAACAGCCTACCGTGAGTACAAACAAGTCCTTCAAAACATCGTTGATGCTGAGGAGATGATTAAGGAATCAGGCGGAGATGCGGACTTGGAAGAAATGGCCAAGCAGGAACTCAAAGATGCTAAGGCAGAAAAAGAAGAATACGAAGAAAAACTAAAAATCTTGCTCCTTCCAAAGGATCCAAATGACGACAAGAATATTATCCTTGAAATTCGGGGAGCAGCGGGTGGTGACGAAGCGGCGCTTTTCGCTGGAGATTTGCTAACCATGTACCAAAAGTATGCTGAAGCCCAAGGTTGGCGCTTTGAAGTCATGGAAGCTTCTATGAACGGTGTCGGTGGTTTCAAAGAAGTGGTTGCTATGGTTTCTGGTCAGTCTGTATACTCTAAACTCAAGTATGAGTCTGGAGCCCACCGTGTTCAACGTGTCCCTGTGACAGAAAGTCAAGGCCGTGTTCATACCTCGACAGCGACAGTTCTAGTCATGCCTGAAGTGGAAGAAGTAGAGTACGATATTGATCCAAAAGACCTTCGTGTTGATATCTACCACGCATCAGGTGCTGGTGGACAGAACGTCAATAAGGTTGCGACTGCCGTTCGTATCGTTCACTTGCCAACCAATATCAAGGTTGAGATGCAGGAAGAACGTACCCAGCAGAAAAACCGTGAGAAAGCCATGAAGATCATCCGTGCCCGTGTTGCTGACCATTTTGCTCAGATTGCTCAAGATGAACAAGACGCTGAACGTAAGTCTACTATCGGTACTGGTGACCGTTCTGAACGTATCCGTACTTATAACTTCCCACAAA
This sequence comes from Streptococcus oralis, assembly GCF_023109315.1. GTDB lineage: Bacteria > Bacillota > Bacilli > Lactobacillales > Streptococcaceae > Streptococcus > Streptococcus oralis_BS. The sequence goes on along the minus strand of NZ_JALDUF010000003.1, from coordinate 162,470 downwards.
ACCGTGTCACAGACCACCGTATTGGCTTGACTCTCCAAAAACTAGATACCATTTTGTCTGGTAAATTGGATGAAGTTGTGGATGCCTTGGTTCTTTATGACCAAACACAAAAATTAGAAGAATTAAACAAATAATGAAATTAGCTCAATTATTTTCAGATTTTGAAGAAGAGTTGATAAGACAAGGAGAGGAAGCAGAAAGCCTCTCTTTTGTCTATCGTAGCCTGAAAAATCTCTCGTTTACAGATTTCGTTTTTGCTCTGCAACAGGAAGTAACGGAAGAGGAAGAAGTATTTGTAGAAGAAATTTTCCAGCAGTTAGCGGCCCACAAACCGGCACAGTACATCATTGGTCACGCAGATTTTTTTGGAATGCAGTTAAAAGTAGATGAGCGGGTTTTGATTCCTCGTCCAGAAACAGAAGAGTTGGTGGAACTCATCCTAGCCGAAAATCTTGAGACGAACCTTTCAGTTCTTGATATCGGAACAGGTAGTGGCGCCATAGCTCTTGGATTAGCAAAAAACAGACCAGATTGGTCAGTGACAGCAGCAGATATTTCCCAAGATGCCTTAGAGGTTGCATCAGAGAATGCTAGAAATCAAAATCTTAATATATTTTTTAAAAAATCTGATTGTTTTGCAGAAATTTCTGAAAAATATGATATAATTGTATCCAATCCACCCTATATCTCTCGTGAAGATGAGTCAGAGGTTGGTTTGAATGTTTTACATTCGGAGCCTCATCTAGCTCTCTTTGCAGATGAGAATGGCCTAGCTATTTACCGTAGAATTGCGGAAGATGCAAAAGACTATCTCACAGATGGTGGTAAGATTTACCTTGAAATTGGATACAGGCAAGGTCAAAGTGTTCCTGCGCTTTTTAAGAAACATTTTCCTGAAAAACGAGCACGAATACTCAAGGACCAATTTGGTCAAGATAGGATGGTTGTAGTTGATGATGGACAGGATTAGACAAGAGTTAGAAAAGGGCGGAGCTGTTGTTCTACCAACTGAGACAGTTTATGGCCTCTTTGCTAAGGCCTTAGACGAAAAAGCTGTCGACCATGTTTACCAACTCAAACGTCGTCCCAGAGATAAGGCACTCAATCTTAATGTCGCTTCTCTAGAGGACATCTTACACTTTTCAAAGAATCAGCCAACTTATCTAGAAAAACTTGTAGAGACCTTTTTACCAGGTCCCTTGACCATTATCCTCGAAGCCAATGACCGAGTTCCCTATTGGGTCAATTCTGGTCTTGCAACGGTGGGATTTCGGATGCCGAGTCACCCCATTACACTTGATTTGATTCGAGAGACAGGACCCTTGATTGGGCCGTCTGCCAATATCTCGGGTCAGGCGAGTGGAGTGACCTTTGCTCAAATTCTAGAGGATTTTGATCAAGAGGTTCTGGGTCTGGAGGACGACGCTTTTCTAACTGGACAGGATTCGACTATTTTGGATTTGTCTGGAGACAAGGTGAAAATCTTACGCCAGGGGGCGATTAAACGAGAAGATATTCTTGCTCGGTTGCCAGAGATTTCTTTTGAGGAGGAATGAGATGCTCAGAGATTTGCAAGAAACAGATGTGAATGCTATATGTGAGATTAACAAAGAGGCTTTGGGCTACTCTTTTAGTCCAGAGGACACAGCTAGTCAACTAGCTAGACTGTCTCAGGATTCCCATCATTTCCTACTTGGTTATGAGGATGCAGCTAGTCATATCTTGCTTGGATATGTCCATGCTGAAGTTTATGAATCCCTCTATTCCAAAGCAGGATTTAATATCTTAGGCTTAGCAGTTTCGCCTCAAGTACAAGGGCAAGGTATCGGTAAAAGCTTACTGCAAGGGTTGGAGGAAGAAGCAAAAAGACGTGGCTATGAGTTTATCCGCTTAAACTCTGCTGATCATCGTCTGGGAGCTCATGCATTTTATGAAAAAGTTGGCTATACTTGTGATAAAGTGCAGAAACGGTTTATTCGCATCTTTTAGTTTATTTTCTTATTGGAAACAAACTAAAGGACCAGTTACACTATAAAGGAGAAGACCTATGATTTTTGACAAAGATGATTTTAAAGCATATGATGCTGATCTCTGGAATGCTATTGCCAAAGAAGAAGAACGCCAACAAAACAACATTGAGTTGATTGCTTCGGAAAACGTAGTTTCCAAGGCTGTTATGGCAGCTCAAGGGTCTATCTTGACGAATAAATACGCCGAAGGCTACCCAGGACGTCGTTACTATGGTGGAACTGATGTAGTAGACGTGGTAGAAACTCTAGCTCTTGAACGTGCAAAAGAGATTTTCGGTGCTAAATTCGCCAATGTTCAACCTCACTCAGGAAGCCAAGCTAACTGTGCGGCTTATATGGCCTTGATCGAGCCAGGTGATACCGTTATGGGGATGGATTTGGCAGCAGGTGGACACTTGACCCACGGGGCTCCTGTAAGCTTCTCTGGTCAAACCTACAACTTTGTTTCTTATAGTGTGGATCCTGAAACAGAACTCTTGGACTTTGATGCTATCTTGAAACAAGCTCAAGAAGTAAAACCAAAACTAATCGTAGCAGGTGCTTCAGCCTATTCTCAAATTATCGACTTTTCAAAATTCCGTGAAATCGCAGACGCTGTTGGGGCTAAGCTCATGGTGGACATGGCTCATATCGCTGGTTTGGTTGCAGCTGGTCTACATCCGAGTCCAGTGCCAGACGCTCATATCACGACAACAACGACCCACAAAACTCTTCGTGGACCTCGTGGTGGCTTGATCTTGACAAATGATGAGGATCTAGCTAAGAAAATCAACTCAGCTATTTTCCCTGGTATTCAAGGTGGTCCTTTGGAGCATGTTGTGGCGGCTAAGGCGGTTTCCTTCAAAGAAGTTTTGGATCCAGCCTTCAAGGAATATGCTGCTAATGTCATCAAAAACAGCAAAGCTATGGTTGAAGTCTTCTTGCAAGACCCTGATTTTCGTATCATTTCTGGTGGTACTGAAAATCACCTCTTCCTAGTGGATGTCACTAAGGTTGTTGAAAACGGAAAAGTTGCTCAAAACTTGCTGGATGAAGTCAATATTACCCTAAATAAAAACTCAATTCCATACGAAACCTTGTCACCATTCAAGACAAGTGGGATTCGTATCGGATCTGCAGCCATCACTGCACGTGGATTTGGTGAAGAAGAAAGCCGTAAAGTGGCTGAACTCATCATTAAAACTCTTAAAAATGCAGAAAATGAGGCTGTCTTAGAAGAAGTGAGAAGCGCAGTCAAAGAATTGACAGATGCCTTCCCATTATATGAGGACTAATACTTTTATGGACATTTATATTAAGAAAGCCATTATCCATCAGTTCAGCCCGGATGATACCGAGCTGTTTCTAGCGGATAAGTTTCTCAATATCACTCCAAAAATCGAAGAATACCTACGTAAAAAAATCGAACGTGTGTATTCAGATGAAGCCAAGACTGGGATTTTCGAAGAAGAAAATCCCTTCTTCAATCACATCACAGATGATTTGTTGGAGACATCAGTAACACTGGCTAATCTCTGGAAAGAGGAGTTTAGCATTTCTGAAAATCTCAAGACCAATGACTTGGTTTTTGTTCAGTTTTCTAAAGAAGGCGTTGAACATTTCGCTTTCTTGCGAATTGCTCTACGTGAGACCTTGACCCACCTCGGTGGAGAAGTTGATAACCCAATCAAGCTGACTCAGAATAACCTGCCTGGATTTGGAACAGGAGCTGACGAGGCCTTGGTGGTTAATCTTCAAAGTCGCAAGTACCATCTCATCGAAAAACGCATCAAGTACAATGGGACTTTTTTGAACTATTTTTCAGAAAATCTTCTTGCTGTCGCTCCTAAGATTTCTCCCAAGAAATCCATCAAGGAATTAGAAAAAACAGCCCAGAGAATTGCAGAGTCCTTTAACACGGATGATTTTCAGTTTCAATCCAAGGTCAAATCAGCTATTTTCAACAATCTGGAAGAAAGCAATGAGTTGTCGCCTGAAAAATTGGCTAACGACCTTTTTGATAACAACCTGACAGCTCGTCTAAGTTTTATCGACCAAGTCAAGGAAGTTGTTCCAGAACCAGTCCAGTTTGATGAAATTGATGCCAGTCGTCAGCTCAAGAAATTTGAAAATCAAAAACTTTCCTTGTCAAACGGAATCGAACTCATCGTTCCCAATAACGTCTATCAAGATGCGGAGTCTGTTGAGTTTATTCAAAATGACAATGGAACCTATTCTATCTTAATCAAAAATATTGAGGATATTCAAAGTAAATAATGTTTAAATTTATACGAAGAATGCTAGTGCTAGCAGTCTTCCTTTTTGCTGGTTATAAAGTTTACCGAGTTCACCAAGACGTCAAGCAAGTCATGACTTATCAACCTATGGTTCGAGAAATCTTGAGTGAAAAAGATACTCCAGCCAATGAAGAGCTTGTGCTCGCCATGATTTATACCGAAACGAAGGGAAAAGAGCGGGACGTCATGCAGTCTAGTGAGTCTGCTAGTGGTACAACCAATACCATTGATGATAATGCCTCTAGTATTCGACAAGGAATTCAAACTCTTACAGATAACCTTTATCTTGCTCAAAACAAAGGAGTGGATGTCTGGACAGCCGTTCAAGCCTATAATTTTGGACCTGCCTATATCGATTTTATCGCTCAAAATGGCAAGGAAAACACCCTAGCACTGGCCAAACAGTACTCTCGTGATACTGTTGCTCCCTTGCTTGGTAATACCACTGGAAAGACCTATAGTTATATTCACCCTATTTCTATCTTTCACGGAGCTGAACTCTATGTAAATGGTGGAAACTATTACTATTCTAGACAGGTACAACTAAACCTTTATATCATCAAATGTTTCACTTTCTTTTCAACATCTGGCTAGACCAGGTGTTTTTTGCTATAAGTTTTCTTTAAGATTGTTTTATTACCCTAGAAAGGTAAAGGAGGGAATATCCCATGAGAAAGAAATTCTTTCTAACAAGTGCTGCAGTTTTGTGGGCCGCAACAGCTATGACGAGCGTCCACGCAGCAACCGATGTTCAAAAAGTAATCGATGAAACCTATGTACAACCTGAATATGTGCTTGGTTCTTCACTAACTGAAAACCAAAAAAATCAAACTCTTAGCAAGCTTGGCTATGACGCATCCAAAGACACCAAAGATATCAAAACAATGACACCTGATATCTATTCGAAAATCATGAATGTGGCTAATGATGCCAGTCTACAACTCTATTCGTCGGCCAAGATTCAAAAGCTGGGGGACAAATCACCTCTAGAGGTCAAGATTGAAACGCCTGAAAATATCACCAAGGTGACGCAGGATATGTACCGTAATGCAGCAGTGACCTTGGGAGTTGAGCATGCCAAAATCACAGTTGCAGCTCCTATACCAGTTACAGGTGAGAGCGCCCTAGCTGGGATTTACTACTCGTTAGAGGCCAATGGTGCTAAAGTACCGCAAGCCAATAAAGACTTGGCCCAAGAGGAGCTAAAAGCCTTGTCCGATATCAATGCTGAAAGCAAGGACAAGTCAGGTTATGATGCTAATAAGCTCAATGCGGCTATGACAGATATCAAGGCAGGACTAGCCAAAGCTAAAGAAAGCAAGGGAAATCTGACAGAAGAAGATGTTCGCAAAATCGTTGAAGACACGCTAAAAAACTACAAACTCGATCAGGTTATAACAGGAAACCAGGTCAATATCATCATCAATTTTGCGCTCAATCTCTCAAAGAGTGACATTTTGAACAATGCTGATTTCACCAAAACCCTAAATGATCTCAAACAAAGCATCGTTTCCCAAGCTGGAGATAGTTTTAAAAATATCAATCTCAACTTTGATGCCAATAAAGCGCTAGAAGAGGGGGGCAACTTCTTTAGCTCTCTTTGGCAAGCCATTGTCAACTTCTTCAAGAGTTTTGGTGCTTAGGTCATTTCATGATATAATAGATGGTAACAGAAATGTTGCCGTCTTTTTTTGTCGGCCGATAGAAAGTGAAAAATATGCTAAAGAAAAATGATATTGTAGAAGTTGAAATTGTTGATTTGACCCATGAAGGGGCAGGAGTTGCCAAGGTAGATGGTTTGGTTTTCTTTGTAGAGAATGCTCTACCAACTGAAAAAATCCTCATGCGTGTCCTTAAAGTCACTAAAAAGATTGGCTTTGGAAAGGTTGAAGAATACCTTATTCAGTCACCTCATCGTAATCAAGACCTCGACCTAGCTTATCTACGATCAGGTATCGCTGACTTGGGGCATCTTGCCTACCCAGAGCAGCTCAAGTTTAAAACCAAGCAAGTCAAAAATAGTCTCTATAAGATTGCTGGTATTACAGATGTAGAGATCGCTGAAACGCTGGGTATGGAAAATCCAGTCAAGTATCGAAATAAGGCGCAAGTTCCAGTTCGTCGTGTCAATGGCGTCTTGGAAACTGGCTTTTTCCGTAAGAATTCCCATAATCTCATGCCACTAGAAGATTTCTTTATCCAAGATCCGGTGATCGATCAAGTTGTAGTAGCTCTACGAGACCTGCTCCGTCGTTATGATTTGAAACCTTATGATGAAAAGGAACAGTCTGGCTTGATTCGCAATCTCGTTGTCCGTCGTGGTCATTACTCAGGACAAATCATGGTTATTTTGGTAACCACTCGTCCGAAAGTTTTCCGTGTTGAGCAATTGATTGGACAACTAATCAAGCAATTCCCAGAGATTGTCTCTGTCATGCAAAATATCAACGACCAAAATACCAATGCTATTTTCGGCAAGAACTGGCGTACTCTTTATGGTCAAGACTACATTACCGACCAAATGTTGGGAAATGACTTTCAAATATCTGGACCAGCCTTCTATCAGGTTAATACTGAAATGGCAGAGAAACTCTACCAGACAGCCATTAACTTTGCAGAATTAAAAGAAGATGATGTGGTTATCGATGCCTACTCAGGAATTGGAACCATTGGATTATCAGTCGCTAAGCATGTCAAAGAAGTCTACGGTGTTGAAGTTATTCCTGAAGCGGTTGAGAATAGCAAAAAGAATGCGGCAATCAACGGGATTGCCAACGCCCACTATGTATGTGACACAGCTGAAAATGCCATGAAGAATTGGCTCAAGGAAGGAATCCAGCCAAGTCTTATCCTAGTGGATCCACCAAGAAAAGGCCTCACCGAGAGCTTTATCAAGGCAAGCAGTCAAACAGGAGCAGACCGCATTGCTTATATCTCCTGCAATGTTGCAACTATGGCGCGTGATATCAAACTCTACCAAGAATTGGGATACGAGTTGAAGAAAGTCCAGCCGGTGGATCTTTTTCCGCAAACGCACCATGTTGAGTGTGTAAGTTTGCTAGAGAAACGTAACTAATCCTTAAAAGGTTCCCCGAACCTTTTGAGTTCCTCAGACGCATCATGTTGAGTGTGTAGCTTCGCTTGTAAAAGAGTAAAAACCTTGTAACGAAAGGGGTTAAGAAAAGCCTTGCTATCAAGGTTTTTTGTTATAAAAGGGGTAAGTATCAGAGTGAAAGAATTTTTAGTGTGAGTAGAAGTGATAGCTAGAAATTATCTAATCCTATTTTTATTTACCCTGTGAGTACGTGTTTGTTTTCATTGAAAAGGGGTTTTAGGGGAAAGAAACATAACTAGCGTCCATGAATAAATTATTGAAATGCTTCTTTTACTACCAATATTTTCTGTTCCGAATGTGGTTCAGCATTTGGTAGGAAAAATTGGACTACAAGTCGAGGTAAACGTAAGGTATGGCAGTGTAATAATTGATATAGGATTAAAGGGCAGATTGGATATTTAAACAACCATATCGATGAGGAAATGCTCGAGAAAGCTTTTATAAAAGCAGTTGGACTGCTTCAAGAACATAGATCTGATGTGGTAGCTAAGTGGCAAAAGCTAGAGCAAGAAGCAAATTTTCTCCTTAAGCACTATGCCAAGCAGATGTATCAGATACTAGATTTAGATAAATTTGATGGAGTTATCATGAATCAAGTTCTCGACCACATCAGTATTTCAGAAGTTAGACAAATTGTAATAACTTTCCTTGAAGGAACTGTGGTAGATTTATAAGAGACCGCGACTGGGAAGTTTCAGTCTTTTTCGGGTTTTAGTGGTATAATAAACATAAGATAATTTCATTTTTTATAAATGATAATTAAGATGGAGGATTTTATGCTAAAATTTTTTCAGGATGAGTCGTTTCATGATTTGAAAATAAAACAAAAAGAAGGAGAACTGAACTTTGAAATACTTGATGCTTCACCATATTTTATAAATATTTTTTTAGGTTTTAGTGAACAGACTTATCAAAATATTGAAGAATTATATTTAATGTGGGAGGAAACTAATAAGAAATTCTTAGGAATAGTAAATGGTGCGGAATTTAAAGGTGAATCTATTAAGGCCAAAAACTATAAATTTGGCCTGGCATCCATGGATTTGAAGTATATCAAATTTTATAATTATCTATTCAGTTTACTTATTAACTACGACATGGTTCTTCAAATATCAACAACAAATAAATTAGAATTAATTATAGTCAACGTTTTTAAGCATATTATTTCTGAATTTGAAATTAGAAATGGTAATTATGAGTTGCAGAAGTTTCTCTATTCTTTTATAAAAATTTTAGATAGACATAGAACAACTAAGTTAGTTAAACTAATATTTGCTCCTGAAACCGATAGTGCTAATATACTATCTGAAATTCAATCAATATTAAATAATATTATTAAAGAGGGAAAAGATGTACCACATCTATTTCTTGAGGTAAAGACTGCGGAACAGCTCAAATTAATTCTAGAGGAGTTTTCTTTTTCTATCACAACTTTTGAAAGCTACAATTGGGATTATAGTTGGTCATTTGATGGACTAAGGAGATTGTTGGATGAAATACATATCCCAGATGAAGATATTGTATTATTTTTAGATGGGAAGAGTTGGAGAACGGAGGGAATGTTCAAGGCAGCAATAGAAAGATTTTGTTTTGCTGAAACACTTCGAGAAGAATCGGAAAATCATGTTGGGATTAGGATTGCTGATTTTTTATCAAATTTTATAGGTCGTATAATTAGAAATCTTGATTTAGATATTAGGACAGCTGATATTACAAAATTGACTTATATTGATGAAGAGTGGTTCAACGTAAGAAAAGAAGGATTTGAATGTTATAAATTATTAGGTAGTGTACTTAGGACACGCCAGAATATATATTGGACAACTCAAGTTGGTATCTATTTCGATACTGCAATTTTATTTTATAAATTTATAGATTATTTTTGTGATTTCAAAGATTATGAATCATATCGACATATTTCTAATAGAGAACATACAGAAACACTGAACGAGATAGTAAAGTATGCTTTATCAAGTCGCTTAAATTAAGTGCTATGCTTTTTACTTCTTAAAAACTATAGTTGGGATTTTTAATTATCAAAGATTTAAAGTTAATGTGATAAAAAGCCACCGCTTTTTTAAACTAATGTAATATAAAAAAATCAATTGACATTAGTGTTACACCTGTGATAGAATTAACTTGAGGTGAAGAAAATGGCAACTGATAAAAATAGAATAATGATTAGCTTGGATGATAAAAATCTAGAGAAACTTGAAAATTTAGTAGAAGATGCTAGAGATAGAAGAGGAATGCGACTAACAAAGTCCCAGGTTATTGAATTACTCCTAAATACCGTTGATTATTTCGATGATATTATGGGAGCTATTTACTCAAAAAAATAACAGCAAAAATGCTATTATTTTTTTACAAATTGGTGCAACACTAGTGATATAGGAGTGATAAAATGGTTGTTTATATTAGACAAAGTAAATTACCAAGTGAGGTTTCAATTAATAAATACAATGCTCAAGTAGGTGCCTACTTACAAGGAGAAGAGGTTATTTTATATCAATCTTTTTCTGAAATAAAACAGTTAACAAGTGAAGATATAGTTGTAGATTATGTAACGGGGACTAGAGCATTACTAAAAATGATGGGATTAAACGTTCCGGTTTATGACTATCCTATTGAGCTTAAAGAGTTTTATGGTCGAAAGATTTATGAAGGTGTTTTGGGAGAGATTGTAAATATACCTGATAATTGGGGAAAATTTATTAAGCCTAAAGCTGGTTCAAAAGTCTTTACTGGAAGAGTTGTTAACGGAACCCGTGATTTGATAGGTATTGGTTTACCTTTTGACTATCCTATATGGATTAGTGAGGTTGTAGCATTCATAGCAGAATGGCGTTGTTTTGTGTTAGATGGTCGCGTATTAGATGTTCGCCCCTACACAGGTGATTATCATGCACAATTTGATCCTAGTGTAATTGATGAAGCCATATCATGTTGGAAAGATGCTCCAATAGCTTATGGACTAGATATTGGTGTTACTAGTGATGGGAGGACACTTGTTGTTGAAGTAAATGATGGTTATGCATTGGGAAATTATGGCCTACCTCCTTTAAACTCAATCAATTTTCATAAAGCTAGATGGAAAGAAATGGTAAAACCTTATTTTGAAAAAAACTATGTTTTTACTATGCCTGAAAATGAAAATATAAGTTTCTAAAAGGAACAGAAGTAAACCTATGATTAACTGCAACTAGTAAGTTGCAGTTTTTTATTTTGAATAATGATATAATAGGATAAGAAAATAATGAAAACGCTATACATTTTAAAGTTGATTAGGAAAGTAGAAAGTATGAAAACAATTGATATGATTATTAAATCATCAACTGAATTTTATAACGATTTAAAAGCTGATGAACATGATAGATATCGTTCATGGGAGCATTGTTATTCACATTTTATGACAGCTCGAAATGAGAATGATGTAAATCTTGATTACCTGAGTTTACAACTTGCATTTTATTTAGCAAGTTGGGGGATGTATCGAGGTTCTTCATTCTTATTACAAAAGGATTATAGAGTACATATACCTGTAGTAAGAGAAATCTTAAGCAATAAATATGATTCTCTAGCAGGAATAGAATGTAAAGATTTTAAAAATGAAACTAACCAAAAATTGCTAAAGGAAATAAATGAATTTATTGCTAATTATTATGATGTAATCAGGCGTGAAGTGAGAGGTTCCGCACTAAAAAATAACTTATCAGATACACTAATCACAAAGATACTGATGGGCACACTTGGTTGTGTTCCGGCATATGATAGATATTTTGTTACTGGAATAAGATCACAAAAGATTGCAAGTGGAACCTATAACATTAAATCTATTTTACAATTAGTAGATTTTTATGAGAAAAACATAGAACAATTAGATTCAGTTCAAAAAAAATTTATTGTTGCTGATATGCTATATCCTCAAATGAAAATACTTGATATGGGATTTTGGCAGATTGGTTTTGATTTAGATAATTAAACTTAGATAATAAATATTTTTTCAAGCTATGTAAATTTAAAAGCCATAAAAACATAAAAAAGAATCAAACTTTCAGTGTTATATCGGTAGAAGAATATAGCCTTTAATCATATTATAGCACTACGTCAAAAAGCTTGTACCTAATTGTGTATCTGCCTATTTTATAACTGTTATACCATCTTTCTTGATATTTTTTAGCTAAAGTAAATTTAGGATTTTTTAAAAAAGATATAGTGAAAATTTTATGAATTCAACAAAACAGCTCATTGATATGGATTCTAATGAACTCTTAGGAATCGCTATGAAGAAAGAGTTTAAAGATTATTTTATACAATTCTTTACTTCCATTTATAATTTTGATTTGTATATTCGATGATTGCACATTAGAGATATATTAGATTTTTTCGTGAAAAAGGTTTTACTTTGGAAAACTTTTATATGACTTTGAAAAATCAAAATTACGATTCCAATCCTATAGTACTATATGACAAAAAATTATCACTTGAAAAAAATTTCTAATTTTCATATTTTACTAATGCAATTTTACGAGCATCAGCATATTAGTACCTTGAATAGTGATAGCTTGATCAATCAATAAAAACCTAATTATGGTTACAGCCTAGTTGCATATTTGTGGTATAATCATTTAAGAATAATAGATGAGGGCGTGTGTGAAAATGATAGATCAAAGAGAAGTTGTTTTTCAGACTACTGGTCACGGTGCTAGAGATATCAAGAAAAATAATGTAACTAGTAAAGAAATTGAGAAGATTATTTCTTTTTGTATACAAAAATCAGTTGGCAAACTTAGTAAGTTATCGATGCCAAACATAGAAAAATATGGACTAGATACAACTTTGTACCTAGTTAAGGTTGATCAGGTTGCAAGAGCAATCGTTTCTATTGATGATGATGCTCTTTTTAATCAAGAGATTATTACGTTATATGCTTTTTCGAGAGACCATGATATTAAAAAAATGATAAGAAATACATCAGAATCATTTTTCCAAGAGATAAAATCATACTTGGAAAGTGAGGTGAATCGATATGCAGATTAAGAAACTTGCGGATGATTATGGAGTAATTGCTGAATGTAGTAGAATTTTACCCAAAGAATATCATTCTGCTTTAATTGAAGCCATAGCAGAATTGGAAGATAATAATAATTACATTGCTAAAGATTTTCCTAAAACTAGATTACATAAAGTAACTGGTATTAAGTGGAATGTATATAGGGCAGATATTGATAAAATTTCAGGATGGAGACTTCATGTTAAATTTGGTCAAGATGATCAAAGGATTCATCTATGTCAAGTTGTTGAAGGGCAAAATCATGATGAGGTTGTTAAAGTAATTAAAAGGCAAAAGGAGCGGTTTTAAAAAAAAGATCTGTAAATATTGCCTAGCTATTTGAGTAGTAAATAGTTGCGTTCAATAATACAATCCCAAAGCCTAATTAAACTCTTCCGTTCTATAATATAGATGCTTGCTAGCACCGCATGTCGAGTGTGCTAGCTTGTTAGAGAAACATAGTTAATCCTTCATTTTAGGGTGAGAGGCTTCAAAGCTCCAGTGGAGCTTTGAACTCCCAGAACCTTTTGAGTTCTACAGACGCATCATGTTAAGGCGGTATCACTGCTTGTACGAGCTGATTAAACATGGGTGTAGCTAGTGAAAGTCCTACAGTAAGGAGTTTAAACATGAAATTCCATGAATTTGGTGATAAGAATTTGCCTCCTATTTTACTGATACATGGTGGTGGAAGTTCTTGGTGGAATTATCTTCGTCAAGCACGAATCTTGTCAGAAGAATATCGTATAATTCTACCCACTTTGAATGGCCACGGCGAGGAATATCAACTTGATTATGTTTCTACTGAAGATTCTGCTTTGGAGATTCTAGACTATATCAAAGCAAACTGTGATGGGAAATTGTTTGCAATCGGTGGTGTTTCACTTGGTGGTCAAATTGCCATGGAGCTTTTGTCTTTAGACAGTGAAATTGCTAAGAAGGCCATCATAGACGGAAGCCTCTGTATTCCTCAACCAAGGTTAGCTAAAATCAGCATCTTTCTAGTGTCTCTATTTGGTAAGTTGATGTTCAATAAATTCTCTTGCAAACTTCAGTTAAGCATGATGAACAAACTCTATCCTAAACTGACTTATCCAGAGGAAATAAAAGCTTATTATTTGGAAGATTTGCCAAGGACGCCTGTCAAAACATTGGTGACAATTTACAAAAACTATATGGGATGTTACAAGCTGAAAGATATGATTTCTGCTAGCAAGGCTCAGGTTCTGTATATCTATGGTGAAAAAGAATTGAACTGTGTGAAAGAATCAGCGAAATTATTTCATCAGCTACATTCAAATACAATTTTGTATGAAGCAAAGGGGTATAACCACGGTTATTTATCAGCTTACCTGCCTTATGAGTGGATTGATTTGGTGGTGCCATTTTTAAAGAGTGATTCATTAGAAATGTGTAACGAATCTGAAATGCCATAAGGAGGAAACGGATGCTAGGAGCAATTATTGGAGATATTGTAGGTTCAGTTTACGAATGGAACAATATCAAAACGAAGGATTTTCCTTTATTTCGTGAGGATTGTTTTTTCACGGATGATACGGTAAGTCCGAACCGCTGAGTGTGTGAGTTTGTTAGTGAAACGTTGCTAATCCTCAAAATAAAGAAGCCAAAATTCCATTATTTTGAGATGAAAACCTAAACTGTTTTTAAGGAGGTGTTATATTGATAGAGAGTAGACCTGGGTTTGATAAAATCACATCCTTTGATGAATTTAATAAATACTATTGGTATCGTGATGAACTCTCACAGATATGCAAGTCATTAGGACTTGAAAATAGAGGTACAAAACAAGAACTCAATCATATTATTGAGCAGTACTTTAAGGGCAATTTGATTAAAAAATCATCAGTAAAAAGGAAAAAGAAACGAGTAGAAGTCGTTACCTTAGATACGCCCTTGCTTGAATGCGGGTTCTCCTTTAACGCACACTTTAGAGAATATTTCTCAACTTTAACAGGTGTTTCCCCCTTTAAATTTACTGCTGATATGGCCACTGCTTGGAGAAAAGTAAAAAGAGAACATGATTTAAGTTTTACCATTCAAGATATGTTAAAAGTTTATTATGGAAATTCAGATTATGCCAAGTATGATCATTCGGTTTGTCAATGGAATCAGTTTTTAAAGGATTTCTGTGCAGACGAAAATAGTGGTAACTACTCGAATAAACTAAAAGTAGCTTCTATTCTTTGGAAAGAAGTTCGAGACTCAAAGAAAGAAAAAGTTTATTCAAAAAAACTTTTGACTGAATATGCTGATAGAATAGACGAGTATGAAAAGTAGAAATGTCAGTCTCAACCAATAGTTTGTAAGGAGGAATACCATGCTAGGAGCAATTGTTGGAGACATTGTCGGTTCGGTTTACGAATGGGACAATATTAAAACGAAAGACTTTCCATTATTTCGTGAGAATTGTTTTTTCACTGATGATACGGTTATGACCTGTGCTGTTGCAGAAGCCATTATGAATGGCGGTCAGAAGGATGACTTTATTGACGCCATGAAAAAATATGGTAGGATGTATCCCGATGCAGGTTACGGTGCAAGATTTGGGAATTGGGTTGATGGCGACGATCGAGAACCTTATAATAGCTTTGGAAATGGCTCAGCAATGCGTGTTTCTCCATGTGCCTGGACCATGGATTGTAGTTTCTGTGCACGAACGGGAGTCTGGCCGTCCAGAAGAGCAGTTGCACGACTTTCTGCAGAGGTGACTCATAACCATCCAGAGGGTGTCAAAGGAGCTATGGCGACGTCTGATACTATATTTATGTGTCGTTATTACTTCGGAGGTTACAGTGGTGACTATGGAAAACCGATCAACGATAATCCTACAGAGTGTAAGAGACTTATCAAGGAGCATATAGAACAAGAGTATGGATATAATCTTTCTCAAACACTAGATGAAATTCGTCCTACTTATCGTTTCAATGAAACTTGCCAGAATACGGTACCTCAAGCTATCATTGCCTTTCTTGAAAGTACAGACTTTGAGGACGCTATCAGAAATGCTATCTCTATTGGTGGGGATAGTGATACTCTTGCTGCCATCACAGGAAGTATTGCAGAAGCTGCTTATGGTATACCTGATTGGATTAAAGACAAAGCCTATACCTATCTAGATGAGCCTTTAAAAGATGTGCTCAGACGATGGGAGAAAGAAGTTTCGATATCATAACGGATACTAATTAGTCAGTATTAAACTCTGAAAAATAAGATTAAGGAAGTTGAGCAAATACTAGGGTAAAGAGTTATCACCTTTTGAGAAGAAAAGGCAGAAACAAACTTAACCAAGTCATGAGCTTGACCACTGAAAAACAGCAAAGCGACAAGATAACAAATAAACTCGTCACTTTTTTCTTTTAAATTAATGGTGTAATTAATCCATTTTGCTTTATTCAGCTATTTACTCAGATTTTTGTTTATTCATTAGTAAAATGCATGTTATTACTGCTATACAAGTTAGCAGAATCAAATACCATAGATTTGCAAGTCGAAGCCCTTTATCTAACATCAAGAAGAATCTCATAAAAAATATAGACTTGATGAATTGGTGAGCTTGTTTTCTATTTCAAAAGGTTATTTGGTCCAATAATAAATATCTGATATGTAAGTGGAAACGTGTTATAATTGAGGATGAGATAAGAGGAGGTAAGCTGGTGAAATTTTTAGCAATCAATCCTATCTGGTAAAAAAGAATGCTTGAATCTCTATCCTCACGTGTTAAATATATTAGTTTGCTAAAAAACTATCATCTATCCAAATATTGGAAGGATTAATGATGTATCTATTAGAATTGTACCAAAACAATTATTCAAAGGATTTAGTCTCATTTGAGACTTTAGAAGAAGGACGGGAATTTGTAACTCAAATCCCTGGGTATACATTAGAAAACGAAGATGGTTTTGAAGTGGAATATTTTAATTCAAAAAATCTACCGGATTATATGGAGATTGTCTTTAACGGAAATATTGTCCCTTTATCTAGGTTTTCGTTTAATTCTGAGGAAAATGTGGACATTATTTGGAAAGAGGTTTCGAATCTATCCTTTAAAAACGATAAAGTGATCGAAGGAGCTACAAAAGTAGACGCGTATGTCGTTAACAACGATGAAGTGAAAGCTTATGTCGAAGCCAGAGAAGCAAACTTTCGCAAGGCAAAAGCTTTCTTAGAAAGCAAAGGGTACGAAGTCGACAGAAGCTTTTTCGGAAGTGAAGACGGTGAAGCGATTGTCTACAGAAAACGCGACACCGAAGATTGGCACTTCCTATGTCACTTAGACCCGTTGTTTGTAGAGATTGAAGATGTCGAAGGATATGTGAAAGAAGCGATGGAAGATATTCAATAGTCAAACAAAGTTCTTTGTGAGTGTATGCCACTGCTTTAGTAGACGGATTGAGCAGTAAAGAGAAACATCTAGCACTATCTAGCTTCTTAAGGAGAAATATCTATCATGAAAATGGAAATCGGGAAAACCTATCTTGTAAAAAAAGATATTTTTGGTTTAACAAAAGATGAACTTTGGACCTTAGTTGACAAGGGTTATCAGGCTTATTTTGGTGAACATAATTTCGTATTTGTCAATGATGATAAAGTGAAGGTATTTGCAGTTTTGAAAGATGGTTCAGAAGAAGATATGCAAATCTACCATCATCTGGATGACTATTTTGAAGAAGTTAATCGTGAGAATTTCTAAAGAATGTGAGATGAAAGTTGTATCTGTGAGTTTTAAACTTTGCTTAGCCCCAATCTATCACTACCAAGTACAGGGAATTAATTTTGGGATAGACGTCCTTACAGAGGTTTTTCCGATTATCAAAAAGATCTAGACTGAGACAAAGGTAAGGGCCCGCTGGTTAGGTCTTTTTTTCTGTTTATGTAGTATAATAAAAGGTGTAGGGATTCAATTTTTTAATAGGATTATTCTAAGAACGAAAACATCTAGAAAGAGAAAAAATATGAAGCAATCACTTGAATTTTTAAGAGAAAGAATCACCGATAAGATGCCCTTAGAGGAAATAGTAGCAATCTTTGAAGACTTGTGTCGTCAGCCTATTGAGGATGAGATGATTTTATTTGAAACGGGGACATTTACAGCTATATCTGATAAGCCAATGTTTCAACTATCCTTAGTAAGACAAGCCTCAAATGAAGATGAAGAGTTTTATCAGGTTCACCTCGATATTTTCTATGAAGCATGTCAAGAGAATGAAATATTTCATGAATCGATCTGGGATGAAGATTTAGAGGAAAATATCTTTGATTACATTAGAGCTTCAGAGGTGTTTGCCTATGCTAAAGAGCAGGAATACCAAGCGATCAAAATTTATATGGACCAAACTTGAGATGGTTAGTTAAAGTAAGAAAATCTAATGACAGGAGAACAATAAATGAATAAAATTATGGTGATTATTAATCCAACATCTGGAGGTGAAAAAGCTCTGGATTATAAGGTGAAGCTGGAGAATAAAGCTAGAGACTACTTTGATGATGTAGAGATTAAAATTACGGAAAAAGCGCAAGATGCAACAAACTTTGCAGAAGAAGCTGCTCGAGAGCAGTATGATGCAGTTCTTGTTTTTGGTGGAGATGGGACTGTCAATGAAGTAATTTCTGGTATCGCTGAAAAAGACTATATTCCTAAACTGGCGATTATCCCAGGAGGAACTGGAAATCTCATTACGAAACTATTAGAAATCTCTCAGGATATTGATAGTGCTATTGACGAGCTTGATTTCAGTTCTACAAACAAGATTGATATTGGAAAATCAAATGGAAATTATTTTGGTTATATCTTTAGTATTGGCTCTTTGCCAGAAGCTATCCACAACGTTGGGATAGAAGATAAAACAAAGTTTGGTATGCTCGCCTATGCGATTAATACCATGAAGTCTGTGGTTACAGATCAAGCATTTAACATTAAAGTTGAGACTGATAATGCTAATTACATTGGCCCAGCCAGTCATGTTTTAGTTCTCCTCACAAATTATTTCGCTGACAAAAAAATCTTTGATGAAGACAAGGATGGTTATGCTAATATTTTGATTCTAAAAGATGCGTCAATTCTTACTAAATTGTCAGTTATCCCTGATTTATTAAAAGGGGATGTTGTCGTAAATGACAATATCGAGTATCTGAAAGCTCGACATATAAAAATCTCTTCAGATAGTGAATTGGAAACGGATGTTGATGGTGACAAATCCGATAATCTACCTGTAGAAATCAAGGTACTAGGTCAGCATATCGAAGTATATTCTCAACCGAAAGAATAAAACTTTTGAAAAGAATAGTAGATAACAAAGGAGGAGATGATGAGGAAGATTTTAGCAATTAATTCTATTTCGTTTAAAAAAAGAATGATTGAATTACTATTTGATTATCTTTTCATTCTAGCTTATTTAGCACTTCTGTTTTTGGGTTCTATGCTTTTTTACACTATTTTTTTAATGGTATTCCAGAGTTTACAGAAATTCAGTCGCAGTGTCTTGTATTTTTTACCTCTGTTTTGCCAATCATTCTACTTTTTACATTCTTAGATTATACAAAAAATGGGAGTTTCGGGAAGGCGAAAGCAGGACTTCAATTGGTTTACAAGAAAAAAACAGTGCAAGCTAGCTTGCTTAGAAACACCATTAAATTTTTTCCTTGGCAAATAGGTCATATGGGCACGATACATGGTTTCTATAGTGAGTTTGATTCCTTATCTATTATTCTCTCGTTTTTAGCTACTCTCCTCGCAGTTGCCCTACTTGTAATGATGGTTTTCAGGAAGGATAAGCGACATCTAGGTGACCTTATAGCACATACACAGGTACAGCTAAAAGGTGACTAAAATTAAAGATTTCATAGATATTTCACTTATTAGGGAGCGTGCTGTGTGCCAGCTTCCTTTTTAATGATTTAAAATCTACTTTATTCAGCAAAATGCTTGGACTTAAAATAAATTTGAACTATAATATAAGAGAAGCTAATCGACCTGAAAAATCTTAGTAAATAAGGAAATATTTTATGAAAGTATCTAAAAAAATCAGATTAATGAGCTGCTGTGGTTTAGCTTTCTTTACTTTAGCTGCCTGTGGTACAAACCAAAACCAATCTACGGAAAAACAGAATAGTTCAACTACTAAGGTGGTTAAGGAACCTATAGCAACCTCAATAGCAAGGAAAGTTCAGAAGAAGTTCGAAAAGCCTTGGCTGCACATTTGGATAAAGATAGTGTCGATGCATTTTTCAACCTTGTCAATGATTACAACGCGACTGTCGGTTCAGTAGGCTTAACTGGAGATTTTTCTACATTTACCAAAACAGACTATGATGTTGAAAAGATAAGCAATCTTTGGACGCCTAAAAAGGGTGATTTTGTCGGTACCAACTGTCGTATTAACAGTTATTGTTTATTAAAAAATTCTATCGAAATTCCTAAATTAGAGAAAGATGATTCTCTCTTGTTTGTCGATAATGATGCCATTGACAAAGGTAAGGTCTTTGATGCAGAAGACAAGGATGCTTTTGATATTTTATTCTCAAGAGTCAAGACCGAAGCAACGACAGATGTTAAGGTGCATGCTGCAAAGATGGAACAATTCCTTTCTCAATTCAAGTTTAATGAAAATGCTCGAGTGCTGTCTGTTGTAGTTCATGATGACTTGGATGGTCAATCTCTCTTTATCGGTCATGTCGGCATATTTGTGCCAAGCGAGGACGGTTATCTCTTTGTCGAAAAGTTAACCTTTGAGGAGCCTTATCAAGCTATCAAATTTGCAACCAAGGAAGATTGCTACAAATATCTAGATACAAAATACGAAAACTATACAGGTGAAGATCTAGCGAAGTCCTTTATTATGGATAATGATAAGTGGGTTCAACTCTAAAAATAGTATTTTGGGGATGATTTGCCTAAAGAGTGGGATAAGAAGTTACCAACCGAATGATAGTTAAATTGATATGATTAGAGGACAGCAAGCATGGATGAATATACATTAAGAGTTGTAAAAATTGATAAGGAAGCTATTTTTGAGTTTATCTACGAAACTTTTATATCGCAAGAGCAAGAACTACTGGATCTGTCGCCGGTGGATGTTATCAATGATTGTGCTATGGATTGGGAAAAGGGAGAGTTTATCTTTGCAGCACATCTTCAGGAAAATAGTCTGGGAGAATTTAATCCTCTTCCCAATGATATTGATATCCAAGATTTGCTGGAAAAACTACCTGTTACAACAGATTCCGTTCTTGGGCAAGAGAGGATTTATAGAGATTTTTCATTCGACCAATTAAAAAAATAGTATAATAGTAGTAAATAATATAGTTATAAGGAGACACAATGGATATTAAAGATTTTACAGAAAAAGAACAAGAAATGATTAAAAAGGGACTCACTTTTTCTAAACTGAACGATAAGGAAACAGCCGATAAGATTATCGCCTTAATTCCTCAAGATATGATTAAACGGATTCCATTTTTTGTTAGAAAACATGCTATTACACGTACCGTTAAGAGAATCTCGCTCGAGTATCCAGAGTTGTACGCTGTAGCTGAACAAGAAGGCCAACTTCCTGAAAAGGAAGCTCAAGAATTGCGACAAATTCTTACAGATATTTTCCAAGAGAAAATGAACAAGCATAAGATTAAATAAGTTTTGAGATTTATCAATAAGATGTTGATTGAGCATTAGGAGTTGAGTATGGCTATTGATGGCGTTAAAATTATTGACAGTGATCAAGGTTATGACATTTACAATGAGGTAGTTGGTCGCTATAGAGATGGTGAACATGTAGCAAATATTATCAAGGATATTCTCGATGCGGAAAAAGATTACTGTCAAACAGACTTTTTTACAGAAATTTATTGGACAGCTCTTGCCTACTCACTGTGGAAGATTGGTCACCTGACAGACGACATCAGAGATAAAACATTAGAGCTTATCAAAAAAGGGGCTGATCCATTTTGGTTGGAAATAGATCCAAAGGCTTTGAAGCAAAGGCAGAAGGTCTTGGAAAAACTTGCAGTTCAGTTGCAAACTGAAAATCCTAGACCTCTAAAGGTCCCTAAAACCAAAACTAAACGCAAACCTTATTTTGAAGAAGGGGATATCCTTGCTGTTAAGTTCCAAGATGAGTATGGTCTTGTCTTTGTATCTATGGTTGATCAGAGTCCCAGAAAGCTTGAGTACCATCTGGCTTGCACGCGCCTCTTACAAACAAAACGGCCCACCATCGATGATTTTTTGACCAGTCATATCTCCTATAAGATGGACAATACAAAGTTTGCTCTCGTTACAGATTGCTGGTTCAATCACAAAGATTTAGGGCAATTATTAGATAATATTGAAAAAATTGGACAGGTGAAACTTAGACCTTTTAGTCTTTGGATGCTAGCACCAGCCCAAAATTTAGAAGATATTTATGAAGAAATCACTAGAGATATGGGCTCTTCTGGCCTTCGCATCGAAACCTATAAACTTGTCGATGATGTTTTTTCAGTTTAATGCTTATGTGATAAAGGGGAAAATGGTCAATCATTCCCACATACTGTGTTGAGCTCTAACACCATAACTATCTATGGAACCATCTGAATTGAACTTGGCTTCAATCCTGTATCTTTTCCAGAGGTCGTAATCTGCCGTTTGAATGGTTAGGATGTAGTTTGAGTCAGTCTCAGCGACATTGTAATCAGCAGGATTGAATTCAAAGATATCGATTAATTTTCTTGTTTGAAAATCTTGGAGCTTGAGATTTGCTAAACTGACATGATTGATAGAAATTCCCTGCAATTGATGGGCATCCTTAGGCGTTCTATAGTAGGTAATGACACAGTTTTTGAGTTGATCAGTATCTTTGCCAGTAGGAGTAAGGATCATAAAACCATAGGACTGATCTTCACGCTTGATTTCGAGAAGCTGGCCGTAGTAGAAATGGTCGTTTTTTGGATTGGTGATAGGACTATTTGCACCTTTATCTTCGAAGGTGAAACCTTGCTCTAAAAGCTCGGAAGCCTTGCTCTCCCCGATAATGACAGTGGTATCTTGAATGGTTACTGGAACAGGTTGAGCTGGAAGACCACTCATCATCATGCAAAACATAAAAACATAACTCGTTAAAAAGGCTGTCCCGACAAAAGCGTTGATTGATGCATAAGCATGACTGTTATGAAAGTTTTTTCTTATAGCTAGTACAATAAATTTACCAATACTTTTTAAAACCATACTAACAAGTACGATAAAAAATTGTTTTTTCAAACATTCATAAATTGCTTGCGGAAGGCTATTGCCATGATAGTAGAAGCCAGCCAATACCAGTAGATTTACGATTAAATAGATCAGCAAGAACCAATGAATCTCTTTAAGGGCATTAGCATCTGTGATTTCTTCATAGTCAACGTGAATTCTACCTTGAATGGCATGGCCGAGTTTATAGATCCATTTTGGGACATCTTTCCCTTGTCTGACCGCAACTACAAGTCTGATATAGAGATAGATAGTAAAGGACAAGGATAGAAAGAAAAGAGCATAAAAACCCAAAACAATACTAGTGAACATTACTATTTCCCCCTATTTAACATTCAATAAAACAATTTCTTAGCTCCATTATAGCATTTTCTAGGGAAATAGAGCTAGAAAGATCCGTATAATACTAACTGATTCAAAGGAGCAAAATCATGGGAATGATTGCCAATTATCAATATTTACCAGACGATGAATTAGATCAAATAAAAGGTCTTTCCAATCAAGAAGATGACTTGTTAGATTTTGCAGAGGATTCCGCTGATAGTCATGATATCTTACTAGATATTGACAAAATGTGGGATGCCTTGGTCTTTGTCTTGACAGGATTTAGTAGTTCAGAATTTTTGGATGACAATCCCTTGAGAGAAGCGGTTTTAGGAGTGACTCCTTTAGAAGAAGTGTCTGAGTACATAGCCTATACTGAAAAAAATAAGATAGCCGAAATCATAGAAGCTCTAGAAAGTTTTGACATGCACAGAGCCTTGGAAGACTTTAGTATGGAAGCCTGCAAGAAAGCCGACTTGTATCCTGATATTTGGGATTATCTTGAGGAAGAGGAAGAAATCAAGGATGAAATTCGAATCAGTTTTGTAAATATGAAAGAGTTTTACAAAAAGATTCTGGAGCTCAATGGAAATGTCCTGGTCACTATTTGTTAGAAAGTTTATTAAACATTCCTAAAAGAATAAAACTGCTTGAGGTAATAAATGAACAAAGAAGATTTATTGGCATTATGGAAGGGAATAAGCTGGGAAAAACATGATTCGGGGATCTATTTTCTAGGGCGATATCTAAATAAAGACATAAATATTTATTTTACAGGTTACTGTGAACAGGATTTGGTCTTATTATCAGATGATTTGATGACTAGTTTATATAGAAACTTGGAACACCTTGATAAAAAAGCTCAAAAGGTTATCCATGATAATTGGCCTGATAAAGCAGTTACAGAACTGGAATTAAGGGAGTTAATCTTGGATAAAAGTAGTTCTTATGGCGAATTTGCTCTAGGTTATGATGCCGGTGTCTCTCCAGCTGGATCCCTTTATCTTTTAGTGAAATTCGACAAATATTTTCAAGTTGATAGAGAGCTTGTGTATGAAATTTACTAACTGTCTGACAATAAGAGGTTAAAATCAGGTGATGAAATGAAAGATTTATATAAAGCAATGTTAGGCTTAAATGGTATTGTCCTCGTCACCATTTGTTAATCAGAATTTATCCATGTAAGAAAAGGTAGTCAGATGAATCCATATTTACAAGAATATATCACCCGGACAAGGGAATACCATGCTAAAGATGGAAAGCCTTCAAGTGTTGCGGCACTCTATGATTTGGCTGATGAATTAGCTAAATCTGATGATTTAGAAGCGAAGAAAGTCTTAGTTGACCTCTATGAACAATTGGGTCTCTACACTAGTGCCTATAGCTTATTTACCGAAATCTTAGATAAACCAGATCGAAAACAGAAAAAGAAACTGAGCCGTTTACAAGAAATGAATCAGAGTCATGGTGATCGTTATGCCCTTCCTCGTCCCCTAAGAAAAGAAGATAAAAAGCAGAGTCAGGAGTTATTACAGTCTTTGCCACATTTTCTCTATCATCCAGATCCCTTAGCTACAGGTTCATTTGTTGAAGGAGAAGCCAAGCTTTGTCCATCTTGTGGGAAAGAAAGCAATATTTATTATGACTTGATCCCTTATTGTATTGACAACATAGAGAACCTTTGTCCATTTTGTATTGCAAATGGTCAAGCAGCTAAAAAATTCGATGCAGAATTTATCCAAGATGCCGAGTGGCAGGGTGAATTGGATCCAGAAAAGAATCAGCTGCTTTTTTGTCAGACCCCAGGCTACTCTAGTTGGCAGGGAGAATATTGGCTTTCTTGTTGCCAAGATTATTGTGCTTACTTGGGTACAGTTGGAACTCAAGAATTGAAGGATATGGGAATCGCTGAGCAAGTCTTGGAAGACTATGAAGCGCGTGAAGAATATCAAGAGGTAGAAGACTACTTGGTCAAAGACGGGCCTATCTGTGGTTATTTGTTTAGATGTCTACATTGTCAAAAATACCATATCTGGGTTGATGCAGATTAAATCGAAATGTGATTAGCTATGAAAATTAAAGAGAAGACTATGGAAGAACTAGAATTATTCGAAGCTGCCTCCAAAGATTTATTTGATACTATGCAGGGATTTAAAGACAATCTATCTGTTCAATTTCCCCTATTAGATAGTGATAACTGGCAGTATGATAAGGGATCCATAAAAGTTTGTAAGGCTGATGAGTCAGGATTCAAAAAAAGATGTAGAGTCGGAATCAGCTACAATTTGAAAGTCCCCCTATTAAACGAAGATGCCGAGCAAATCTGGCTACTGTTTAAAGACTGGTTCAATACTAGCAGATTGAGTCAAGTTGAAAGAAATCTTAATAATGAGGATTTGGGAAGATATGTCTTCTCAGCAAGTTCCCCTCTAGGTGATCAGGTAGATTGTTCCATTTATTTGCCTAATGAGTGGAATATCCCTCAGATTAGCTTTTCAGGCTATCTAACAGCTCGTTATAGGGCTTGTGATCTTGATAAATAGAAAAAATAAGATGGTGGTTTTTAGAGATGAAAAAGATTAATTGGGACAAGATAAAGACTCGCTTAGATGCCTTGCTGGTTATTGATGAGTATCTAACAGATCCGAGTGAGGATTGGATTAGACTCGTGATTAAGACTGAGGAAGACTATGGAGTCCGATATTTTATTGACAATGGCTCAGGTGATTCTTTAGATGTGATTTTGACTGATAAAATGATCCTCATGAAAGGCTTTGATCATGAAAGTAGTTTAAGCCAGTTTGCTGCTGACGAGTGGAATCAAGACGTCATTGATGGTTTTTATAAAGGACTGGATGAAAAGTATCTTTCACTTTATTCAAAAGACCAAAAGGATGAAACAACCTTCTTTATCTGGTATGACGGTCACGCGCATCAACAGACTTACCAAGATCAGGATGGCGGAGAATGGTTGCTTTCTTACCTTTTTGATAGCTTTGAAAGATTTTATGATTTTGTGACGGATTATTATGAAATTACCGTAGATAAAGATTTACTTAGGAAACTCTACATGGATGGACAACTTTCAGACATAGAAGTAAAGCAATTAATCCAGGAGTGTTAAGAGAGGAATCATGAGAGTGAACTATAAAAATACCCCTGAAAACTATCGAGCTATGGCGGAAATAATCATCCCACCCTTGCTTGATTTACTCAAAAGTTTAACCTTGTTAGAAGAGGAAATTTTTGAGCGTAACAGAGCACTGGATAAGGAAAAAGAAGGCCTTGGCATCCCAGCAAATCAACTTCATCCCAATTGGAATGAACTTATGGATGACTATTTTCAGAGGCAAATGCAACTTCTAACTGGACGAGTGACTCAAAATTACTTGGAAGGAGGAGTTCGAATTTCTTATAGCTCCCCAAGTGAGTATAACTATGTTAAAAGGAATGATTTTTCTGTAGATTTCATCATGACAAAGGCTGAAGAAGCAAGAGTCATCACCCATTATCAAGAAGCTTTAGAAATGAAGCATCAGTTTGTACTTAGATTGGTGGATGGAAATTGGCTACTTGATGAGAAATTTTACGGTTTTGAGGATGAGGAAACTTGGTATGGCGACTTACTTTGAGTAAGAGAGCTTTGCTTTCCAACTGATATGAGAAAAAGGAGAAGTCCTGTGAATTTTTTAAAAAAACTATTTACAAGTAAGAAAGAAAAGTCAGAGAAGAAAAAACAACTGAACTTGTCCATGCCTCTCTTCAAAGGCAAGCAGGCCTATTCTTTAGACCAGGTCGTTCAGGAATTGAAATCTCACTGGGCGCTTGAAATTTCTGAAGTTTCTGGGGATGATTCTAGTGCAACATTTGTGATTGATGGTGCTCTCGTTGCGCTGGCTCTAATGGATTTGCCTATCCCAAGTCAAGAATTTGAAGAATAGTATGCCTATTCTTACCTCTGGCAGGATGTTGAGAAGGATACACAGGAGCACACACAACACGCCATTGTTTCTATCCTGTCTGACAATCTTTCGCCAGTAGAAACTTATTCCCTATTAACTAAAGTCAATGCCTCTATCTTAAAAACTAGTCAATCAGCTATTGGTATTTATCAGGGTTCTACCACCTTGCTCTTACCCAAAGATCTTTATCTAGACCTGACTGACCTTTTGAAAGAAGAAATGCTTCCCCTTCAACTCTGGATTTATATGGGAATTATCAACCAGGGAGATAAAACTAGTATTTACACTTATGGTTTGAAAGAGTTTGGAAGAACTGAGATTGAAATTATCGAGTCTCCTATGAATAGCGATGACTTATATTATTTCCTCCTGTCTATTCTTCAGTATGTTTTAGGCAGTGATGTCACCTTAAAGGACGGTGAAACCATTGGCTTTTCAGAAGATCAAAAAATCAAAATCACTGAGTCAAAAGCCGTCTATTTGGAAGGAAATTCCTTGAAATTAGATGTTTAAACCATGATTTATAATTGAGTGTCTTTCCTAGATTGGGGGTTTTATGAAGCGTGATATAAAAAAATATTATCTCTACCGATTTCTGGACCATAGATTTGAAAAACTCTCTTGTAAGAATCCAAGTCTCAAGGAAATAAAACCAGAGAAGAGAGAAAAAATCGTTCTAGAGGCTACTCGAACTAGTCAAAAGATTATTCTAGTCCTTGGAATTCTTTATGTTTTGCTATATTCTGCTATGTTCATTTACCTAAGGCTCAATGATTTTCAAAATCCCTTATTGACTTGGTTTACTGATTACATCGACTATTTAGGGGCACTGATAAACGGAGAATGGGGCAGTAGTTGGCGTCAAAAGAAAGCTAGTTTTTTGATGATTGCTCTAGTGGCTTTACCCATTGTGCTGATAGAAGGCGGCCCCTTCTTCTTGCTGGTTTTATTGATTGGGAATTGGGTACTAAAGAGTAAGATAAGATTTGAGAGAGAACATAAAGGAGTAGAGAGCCATGGGTAGAACAGTGATTATAGGTACTTTAATTGCTTTTGCAATCTTTAATCTGCTGCTAGGTCTGGGTTTCTATCTCTTTCTAAAAAAGAGGAAAGAGAATGGACAGTCATTGTACGAAACTCCTGTAAATCAACAAACTCGAACAGAAAAACTGGGTCTAGGCGAGATTTTGGTCTACCTGACACTGATTGCCATCGCAGGGATCTTTGCCTTTCAGACCTTAAATAGAGGCGGTGTTGGGAATTCTATTTTAGCCAAAATGATCCTCCTACCTGCTCTAATGGCCCTTTTCAATGCAAGAAAACGAACTGGGAAGTCTATGCTTGCCCTCCTTATAACTTTGATGGTCTTTCTAGTAGGAGTCACGTTTAATCTCACGATTGGTTTGCCACCTCAAGCACCGATTTTACAAATTAATGAAAGTAAAATCATTTTAGCTGAAACTAAATCCAGTGAGCTGATGGACGCTGGATTTGACCTCTATGTAAGACAGGGCGATGGTGGTAGCGATTATGAAGACCTCCTGACAAGTAACAGTTTCCAAAAGTATCCTGGAGATAAAACAGTTACCATCGAAAAAGGCTTCAGGCTTGATAGCAATGCTGTTCCTTACGCTCCCTATCTCCTAGCAAAAGATGGCATAGTACTGGGCAGTATTTCCTTTTACGGTGCTGAGGACCATGATGTGGCTATAGAAGATTCTAAGGTTATTCAGGTTCGATTTAACAAGGACAGTATTGAGGCAGCGAAAAAACATTCTATTACTTTCAAATTAAATGAACTTGACTTGACTACACGACTGGATGTTTCGCTTGTTCAAGAAACTTTCAAGAAGCATCTATGGTCAATTCCACCATCAAATACAAGTGATGTCACTCAACTATGGTATGGATTAAAGTGGTCCAGCAACAGCGATTCGCTATTTTGGAATGAGTACTATGGTCTCATCCGCCTAGATGAAAATTATATGATGACTGATTTTGAACTAGCTGTTCAAGTAGCACGAGATAAGTAGATAAGATTTTGAATAACTGACTATACTTACGATTCAACAAAGGAACTAATCGATTTAGTTCCTGTTTTTGTTTTTTGATTTCAATTTAAAACGATTTCTTTTTATTGTTGAGTAATATTTCACGAACAAAAAAAGAAATTGTTTAAAAAACTTTCATAAAATACTTTACAAGCTCTTGTAAACATGGTATAGTTATAAGGCTTAGAAAATGAGATGATGTTTTCTAGCAAATATAAACCCGAGTAAAAAATGCCTACGGACAGGCAGGGTTGAATGCCGAAGCGTGGTTGAAAAGCCGCATTATTGATAGGGTTAAAAGCCTACTTTTATAAGTTGATGTTAGGACGCTTGTCCTAATTCATAAATTTTAGTGTGGTGAAAGCACACGTCATATTGTGAAACGATCAATAAAGTACGTAATATTTGCTACTAGAGAGTTAGGAAACATCAGGAACAGACATACTCAACAGAAACCAAAATACACACGTCAGAAGATTGCAGAGCAGGTGAAAACCTGCTCTTTTTTCATAAGTCAACCTTTAGTCGCCTTTATCTTCTTGAGGTGCTAAAAATACGGTAAAGGAGTATGTCTTGAAGAAGTTAGATCAAAACCAAGCCCCAATTTACGAGGCCTTGGTCAAGCTACGTAAGAAAAGGATTGTCCCCTTTGATGTGCCAGGTCACAAGCGTGGACGAGGAAATCCAGAACTTGTCGAACTGTTAGGAGAAAAATGTGTTGGCATTGATGTCAATTCTATGAAACCCTTGGATAATCTTGGTCATCCCATTTCGATTATTCGGGATGCGGAGGAATTGGCTGCAGATGCTTTTGGAGCAGCCCATGCCTTTCTCATGATTGGTGGAACAACTTCATCTGTGCAGACTATGATTCTTTCCACCTGCAAGGCGGGAGATAAGATTATTCTGCCACGGAACGTTCACAAATCTGCTATCAATGCGCTGGTTCTATGTGGTGCCATTCCCATCTATATTGAGATGAGTGTGGATCCTAAAATTGGCATCGCTTTAGGACTCGAAAATGACCGTGTTGCACAGGCCATTAAGGAACATCCAGATGCCAAGGCCATTTTGATTAACAATCCTACTTACTATGGAATTTGTTCAGACCTCAAGGGTTTAACGGAAATGGCTCATGAAGCTGGCATGCTGGTTTTAGTAGATGAAGCCCATGGAGCTCATTTGCATTTTACAGATAAACTTCCAATTTCTGCTATGGATGCAGGTGCTGATATGGCGGCGGTCTCTATGCATAAGTCTGGTGGGAGTTTGACCCAAAGCTCCATCCTGCTTATCGGGGAGCATATGAATCCTGAATATGTTCGACAGATCATTAACCTTACCCAGTCTACATCTGCCTCTTACTTGTTGATGGCAAGTCTTGATATTTCACGTCGTAATCTAGCTCTTCGTGGTAAAGAGTCTTTTGAGAAGGTTATTGAACTATCCGAGTATGCTCGTCGTGAAATCAATGCTATCGGTGGTTACTATGCCTACTCAAAAGAGTTAATAGACGGTGTGTCGGTCTGTGATTTTGACGTGACCAAGCTGTCAGTCTACACTCAGGGTATTGGCTTAACAGGTATCGAAGTTTATGACCTCCTGCGAGACGAATATGATATTCAGATTGAGTTTGGGGATATTGGCAATATCTTGGCCTATATTTCCATTGGTGACCGCATTCAAGACATAGAGCGTCTGGTCGGTGCTTTGGCGGATATCAAGAGACTCTACTCAAGAGATGGCAAAGATTTGATTGCTGGAGAATATATCCAGCCTGAGTTGGTACTGTCTCCTCAAGAAGCCTTTTATTCAGAGAGAAGAAGTTTAACCTTGGACGAATCTGTTGGACGAGTCTGCGGAGAATTTGTCATGTGCTATCCTCCAGGAATTCCAATCCTAGCACCAGGTGAACGCATTACACGAGAAATTGTAGACTATATCCAATTTGCCAAGG
Source organism: Streptococcus oralis (assembly GCF_023109315.1). Classification (GTDB taxonomy): domain Bacteria; phylum Bacillota; class Bacilli; order Lactobacillales; family Streptococcaceae; genus Streptococcus; species Streptococcus oralis_BS. The sequence goes on along the minus strand of NZ_JALDUF010000003.1, from coordinate 131,462 downwards.
AACGTGGTTGCTCCCTCCAAGGGACGGAAGATCCAGAGGTCAATCACATCAACGTCATTAAGAGAAAGGAGAACTAGATGGATTTATGGTTTTCTGAAGTTCATACTCCAGATGTGAAATTGTCCTTGAGAACTGCCAAGCAACTCTATGCTGGAAAAAGTGAATGGCAGGATATCGAAGTTTTGGATACGCCAGCTTTTGGGAAAATACTGATTTTAAATGGGCACGTCTTGTTTTCAGATGCAGATGATTTTGTTTACAATGAAATGACCGTCCACGTTCCCATGGCTGTCCACCCAAATCCCAAGAAAGTCTTGGTTATTGGAGGTGGCGACGGTGGTGTTTCCCAAGTTTTGACACTGTATCCAGAATTGGAACAAATCGATATTGTGGAACCAGATGAGATGTTGGTTGAGGTCTGTCGTGAGTATTTTCCAGACTTTGCTGCAGGGCTAGATGATCCTCGTGTTACCATATACTACCAAAATGGGCTACGCTTTTTACGAAACTGTGAAGATGACTACGATATTATCATCAACGATGCGACAGATCCATTTGGACATACGGAAGGGCTCTTTACCAAGGAATTTTACGGTAACAGTTACAGAGCCTTGAAAGAAGACGGCATCATGATTTACCAGCATGGGAGTCCCTTCTTTGACGAGGATGAGTCAGCATGCCGAAGCATGCACCGCAAGGTCAATCAAGCATTTCCAATCAGTCGGGTTTATCAGGCCCATATCCCAACCAGTCCAGCGGGCTATTGGTTGTTTGGATTTGCATCGAAAAAATACCACCCTGTCAAAGATTTTGACAAGGAAGGCTGGAAAAAACGCCAGCTTTTCACAGAATACTACACTGCAAACTTACACGTGGGTGCCTTTATGTTGCCTAAGTATGTAGAAGATATTTTAGAAGAAGAGGAAGGGAAAAAATGAGTCGTTTATTAGTTATTGGATGTGGGGGCGTTGCCCAAGTTGCTATTTCAAAGATTTGTCAAGATAGCGAAACATTTACAGAAATTATGATTGCTAGCCGTACCAAGTCAAAATGCGATGACTTGAAGGCTAAATTAGAAGACAAAACAAGTACAAAGATTGAGACAGCTGCTCTTGATGCTGACAAGGTAGAAGAAGTCACTGCCTTGATCGAAAGCTACAAACCAGAAGCTGTTTTGAACGTAGCTTTGCCTTATCAAGACTTGACCATCATGGATGCTTGTTTGGCTACAGGTGTCCACTATATCGATACAGCCAACTATGAGGCTGAGGATACAGAAGACCCTGAATGGCGTGCTATTTATGAGAAACGTTGTAAGGAACTTGGATTTACTGCCTACTTTGACTACTCATGGCAATGGGCTTACCAAGAGAAATTCAAAGAAGCAGGTCTGACTGCCTTGCTTGGTTCTGGTTTTGACCCAGGTGTGACCAGCGTCTTTTCTGCTTACGCCCTTAAACACTATTTTGATGAAATCCATTATATCGACATTTTAGACTGTAATGGCGGTGACCACGGTTATCCATTTGCGACAAACTTTAACCCAGAAATCAATCTCCGCGAGGTTTCTGCGCCAGGTTCTTACTGGGAAGATGGAAAATGGGTCGAAGTCGAAGCTATGTCTATCAAGCGAGAGTATGATTTCCCACAAGTTGGACAAAAAGACATGTATCTCCTTCACCATGAAGAAATTGAATCATTGGCGAAAAACATTCCTGGTGTCAAACGGATTCGTTTCTTTATGACCTTTGGGCAATCTTACCTAACACACATGAAATGCTTGGAAAATGTCGGACTCCTTCGTACGGATACCATTAACTTTAACGGTCAAGAAATTGTACCAATCCAATTCTTGAAAGCCTTACTTCCAGACCCAGCCAGCCTTGGACCACGCACTGTTGGTAAAACCAATATCGGTTGTATCTTTACAGGTGTCAAAGATGGCGTTGAAAAGACCATCTATATCTACAATGTTTGCGACCATCAGGAATGTTACGCAGAAGTTGGTTCACAGGCAATTTCATACACAACAGGTGTTCCTGCCATGATTGGGACCAAATTAGTGATGAATGGTACTTGGAAACAACCTGGGATTTACAACCTTGAAGAGTTGGATCCAGATCCATTCATGGAAGCTTTGAATGAGTACGGATTGCCTTGGGTTGTGGTAGAAAATCCACAAATGGTGGACTAATGAAGTTAGAACAAGTACCAACACCTTCTTATATCATTGACTTAGGAAAATTAGAAGAGAATTGTCGCATTCTTCAACAAGTTCAGGAAGAAGCCGGTTGCAAGGTTTTACTGGCCCAGAAGGCTTATTCACTCTACAAAACCTATCCCTTGATCAGCCAGTATCTGTCTGGTACGACGGCTAGTGGTCTCTATGAAGCTAAGCTCGCTAGAGAAGAATTTCCGAGGGAAGTCCATGTCTTTGCGCCAGCTTTCAAGGATACGGACTTGGAGGAATTGCTGGAGATAACGGACCATATCGTTTTTAACTCTGAGAGACAGTTGCGTAAACATGGTGCTCGTTGTCGAGCGGCTGGTATCAGTGTCGGTTTGCGCATCAATCCTCAATGTTCAACGCAGGGTGACCACGCGCTCTACGATCCTTGTGCACCTGGCTCCCGTTTTGGAGTTACCCTAGACAAGATACCGAGTGATTTGCTGGACTTGGTAGACGGCCTTCATTTTCATACCCTTTGTGAGCAAGGGGCAGATGATTTAGAGACAACTTTGAAAGCTGTAGAAGCGCAGTTTGGTCCTTATTTACATGAGGTCAAATGGCTCAATATGGGTGGCGGCCACCACATTACAAGAGAAGACTATGATATCGATTTGCTGATTTCTGAAATCAAGCGTATCCGAGAAACTTACGATCTTGAAGTCTATATCGAGCCTGGTGAAGCTATTGCGCTCAATGCGGGTTATCTAGCAACTGAAGTATTGGATATTGTAGAAAACGATATAGAGATCTTGGTTTTAGATGCCTCCGCGACCTGCCATATGCCAGATGTACTTGAAATGCCCTATCGTCCACCTTTGAGAAATGGATTTGAACCGCAGGAAAAAGCCCATACCTATAGACTTTCTTCCAATACCTGTCTGACGGGTGATGTGATTGGTGATTATAGTTTTGAAAATCCAGTCCAAATCGGTGATAGACTTTACTTTGAAGACATGGCAATCTACTCCTTTGTCAAAAATAATACCTTTAATGGTATTGGATTGCCAAGTCTCTATCTTATGGACGAGCAAGGTGACTGCAGCTTAGTCAAATCCTTTGGCTATCAAGATTTTAAAGGGAGATTATCATGATGGACAGTCCCAAAAAATTAGGCTATCGCATGCCAGCAGAATACGAGCCCCATCATGGCACCCTCATGATATGGCCAACTCGACCAGGTTCATGGCCCTTTCAAGGAAAGGCTGCCAAAAGAGCATTTAGCCAAATTATAAAAAACATAGCAGAAGGGGAAAGAGTCTATCTTTTGGTGGAGCAAGACTATCTATCTGAAGCCCAATCCTATCTTGGAGACAAGGTCGTTTATTTAGACATTCCCACCAATGATGCCTGGGCGCGTGATACAGGTCCGACTATTCTCGTCAATGATAAAAGAGAAAAGTTGGCAGTCGATTGGTCTTTCAATGCCTGGGGTGGTACAGTCGATGGTCTTTATCAAGATTATGAAGAGGATAACCAAGTAGCTAGTCGTTTTGCTGAGGCCTTGGAGATGCCTATTTACGATGCCAAACCTTTTGTACTGGAAGGGGGAGCCATACACAGCGATGGTCAAGGAACCATTCTTGTGACTGAAAGTTGCTTACTCAGTCCTGGACGCAATCCCCACCTGTCTAAAGAGGAAATCGAAAACACCTTATTAGAGTGCCTGAGCGCTGAAAAAGTTATCTGGCTGCCTTATGGTATTTATCAGGACGAAACCAATGAACACGTTGACAATGTTGCAGCTTTCGTTGGTCCTGCTGAACTTGTCTTGGCTTGGACAGATGATCAAAATGATCCTCAGTATGCCATGTCTGCAGCTGACCTTGAGCTTTTAGAAAAAGAAACAGATGCAAAAGGTCGTCACTTCACCATTCATAAATTGCCAATCCCAGCGCTTCATCAAGTTGTAACCGAAGAGGATTTGCCAGGCTACATCTATGAAGAAGGGGAAGAAGAGCGTTATGCAGGTGAACGTCTTGCGGCTTCCTATGTCAATTTTTATATTGCCAACAAGTCTGTCTTAGTGCCACAGTTTCAGGATGTAAACGACCAAGTGGCCCTAGATATCCTCAGCAAGTGTTTTCCAGACCGTAAGGTCGTAGGAATACCAGCCAGAGATATTCTCTTAGGTGGTGGCAATATCCACTGTATCACCCAACAAATCCCAGAATAGGAGAAAAAGATGAGAAATGTTAGAGTTGCAGCGATCCAGATGCAATGTGCCAAGGATGTGGCAACAAATATTCAAACAGCGGAACGTCTAGTACGTCAGGCTACAGAACAAGGCGCGCAAATCATTCTCTTGCCTGAATTATTTGAACGTCCCTATTTCTGTCAGGAACGCCAGTATGACTACTACCAGTATGCCCAGTCGGTGACAGAAAATACAGCCATTCAGCATTTTAAAGTGATTGCTAAGGAACTAAATGCAGTTTTACCGATTAGTTTCTTCGAAAAAGATAGCAACGTCTTGTATAACTCAATCGCCGTCATTGATGCTGATGGGGAAGTGCTGGGCGTTTATCGGAAAACCCACATACCAGATGACCATTATTATCAAGAAAAGTTTTACTTTACGCCTGGAAACACCGGTTTCAAAGTCTGGGATACGCGCTACGCCAAAATTGGGATCGGCATCTGTTGGGATCAATGGTTCCCTGAAACAGCGCGCTGTCTTGCTCTGAATGGTGCTGAATTGCTCTTCTATCCTACAGCCATTGGTTCAGAACCAATTTTGGATACAGACAGTTGTGGTCACTGGCAACGTACTATGCAAGGGCACGCAGCAGCTAATATTGTCCCAGTCATTGCAGCCAATCGTTACGGTTTGGAAGAAGTCACTCCTAGTGAGGAAAATGGTGGACAGAGTTCCAGTCTTGACTTCTACGGTTCATCCTTTATGACGGATGAAACAGGAGCTATTCTAGAGCGAGCTGAAAGGCAAGGTGAGGCTGTTCTGATTGCAACTTATGACCTTGACAAGGGAGCAAGTGAACGCCTCAACTGGGGACTGTTTCGAGATAGAAGACCAGAAATGTACCAACGAATTACGGACTAGAAGGTAACTTTCATAATAAATTTTTGATATTCACGCCTGTCTTACAAAAATGTAAGATAGGCTTTTTAAATGTAAGATGGGTGTACGATTATACGTGGAAATGTATGCTATACTCTATGTAGATCAAAAAGAAAGAGGTTTATTATGAAAAAATGGAATGCGACGCAGTTGAAGTATCTGATGGTGGCAGTAATGGTTCTAGACCATATCCCGCATATTACCGGAATCGTTTCTCCTTTGTGGGAAGGTATCTTTCACGCCTTGACCCGTTGTGTGGGAGTTTGGTTTGCCTATATGGCTATGGAAGGCTTCATCCATACTCGAAATTTGAAAAACTACCTCATCCGTCTTTGGTCTTGGGCGCTTATCATGTTTGCTGGAAATAGCCTACTCAACGCCCTATTTGCATCCAAAGGGGTAATGGTCAATAATAATATTTTCTTGACTTTGGCCATCGGTGTCACCATGCTTTGGATTGGTTTTCCCAGAAAAGAGCTGGATAAAAAAGAGAAGTTGTGGCGTCGGATTGGGCTTGCTAGTCTCTTGATTTTCGGTTGTCTTTTTACTGAGGGTGGTATCACCATGCTACCATTTCTCTTGATTAGTTACTCTTGCCGAAATCGTAAGGGATTGCGAAATCTCCTTTATGCCTTTCTGTGGGCCTTTCTGTTAGTGACTTCCATCCAAATATACGACACTTGGCACCAAACACTGGAAATGATGCTTTTCAATTCTGACTGGCTCTTTATCACCGTCTTTCCTTTTATGGCCTTGTATAATGGACAGCGAGGAAAAGAAACCAGCTGGAGCAAATATTTCTTTTATATTTTCTATCCAGCTCATCTATGGATTATAACTCTGATTGCTTATTTGCTTAAGTAGATTCAATATTCATTAGCTCCTTCTTGCTTAAAATGTGAGAGGAGCTTTTCTGTATCTGGAATTCCTAACAAAACATGTTATAATAGTTTTAGAAAGGACGAGGTTTATGGCGAGCATACTTGTAATTGAAGATAATAATGAAATCCAGGAAATCTTAAGAATCCTTCTTGCAGAGGAGCACGAGGTGATTCAAGCATTTTCTGGGACAGAAGGTATAATGCAATTTGACAAAGGTGGCATCGATCTCGTCTTGCTAGATATCATGCTCCCTGGGAAAAATGGCGACCAAGTCTTGCAAGCTATTCGACAAACTAGTCAGACTCCGGTCATCATGCTTACTGCTTTAGGTGATAAAAAGCTCATCAGCCAATATCTACTAGACGGCGCCAATGATTATGTAGTGAAACCTTTTGATTTGGACGAAGTCTTTGCCAGAGTCACCGTGCAATTACGCCAAAGTGGTGAACATCAGTCAGTAGATCGAAGAGAAATTGGTAACCTCGTACAAAACTTTAAAAATATCCAGTTCGATGCGGATAGTTTTGAAATAAGCAACTCTACTGAAACCATTCGCCTTGCAAAGAAAGAGTGTCAGATTCTCCAAATGTTGCTCCAGCATCCTAAAAAGATCTTCACCAAAGAAGAACTCTATGAATTTATTTGGGAAGAAAGTTACCTGCCTGGAGACAATACGCTCAACACCCATCTAAGCAATCTCCGTAAAAAACTGTATCAACTGGACCCGAATCACGAATACATCGAAACAATTTGGGGAGTTGGTGTTCGATTAAAAGGAGACAAATAATGAATTACATTTTGATATCAATATTACTCCTTACTAACATTATTTTGTCGATTTCTTTGATTCGCTATCATATAGCAATTAGAGATTTAAGCAGACAAATTGAAGAAAAGATTCGCTCTGGTAGCATGAAGAGGATCGGGGTAAATTTCTTTTCAAAGACCATTTTGCGTCTACATAACCAAATTGAGAATCTATTTCAAGAAGTGGAGCAAAATCAGCTAATCATGAAGCGTGAAAAACGCACCCTAGATATGGCAATCAGTAACATCGCTCATGATATTCGGACACCTTTGACAATCGCTTCAGGATATACTCAGCAACTAATAAAACACCCCGATAATAGTCAGGAAACTTTAAGCAAAATAGCCCATCATCAGGATTTGGTTTCCAAACGTTTGGAAGCTCTTCTTGAATATCGTCATTTGATGGAAGGAGCAGTCAAACCGAAACTGGAAGAGCTTGATTTATCAACTTTTATAACGAAAAAGACTTTAGCCTATTACGACGTTTTTCAATCTTCACGTATTGTTCTTGATTTTAACGTCGAACCAGGATTGAAAACGACGACTGATGAGGACTTGCTTGATCGAATTATACAAAACCTCCTTGGAAATGTTCTCAAGCACGGCAAGGAGAAGGCTCGACTTTCTTTGAAAAAGGAAGAAAAAGGACTTGTTTTGGAAATAGATAATCTAGTCAAAAAACCTATCAAGAATATAGACAATCTCAGCAATCGTTTTTATTCTGAAAATATGTCGGATACAGAAGAATCCTCTGGTTTAGGTCTTTATATTACTGAGGAATTAGTTCATCTTCTTGGAGCGGATATGAAGCTAGCCACTGATGGTGAATGGTTTTCAGTCTTTATTTATTTTTAACAGAAGAAACCTCCTCTATAAGTTTAGAGGAGGTCCTTTTTATAAGCTTTTCTTCTTGAAAACAGTCAGTCCACTGAAAGAGAAGAAAAGTATGACCGTTACGCAAATCGTGATGGTATAGAGAATAGCTTGACTATTAGTAGTCATAGCATAGGCAAAATTTAAGCTCAGATATCGTAAAATTGCGATATTTGGAAAGATAAGCATTGGCACAGAAAGGATGATAGAGCTGACCAGATAGCCGATAAATACGGCAAGATAGGAGTGAGTCAGGTAGAGAATAAAGGAAACAATCGAAAGCCAAGCGAGGAGGCAGAGAAATTGAAGGAAAATCGTTAAGAGAAGGTTTGTAATAAAACCATCAGGCATCGTACCAAGTCCGTTTAGTAGAGTTGAAGGAACAAAAGCAATCACAAGGCTGGCGATGAGCTGCAAGAGAGCGGTACTTGCTAGTACAAAGGATTTAGCAAGGAAAAATTCTGTACGAGAAACGCCGACTGTCAAACTATTTTTATAAAGCTTACCGATTAGATCAACTCCGAGAACGAGACATGCTAGAACAATGCAGAGAAAAACGAGGTTTGAACCATTGCTAGACGTGTTGATAAGAGCTTGAACGCCGTCCCAACCATGGGTTGGAGTCTCTGGTGGTGTTGTATCTACTGCCATTAGATGTCCTGTAGCACCAATAGTAGCACCCATTAACATAAGTATAAAGAGAATGAATTCTGTAATCCAGAATCCTTTGGAGCGGAAAAGACGGTAAAAATCTGCTTGAATGGTGTGTATCATGATTTTTCTCCTATTCTACCAATTGGGTGAAGTATTCTTCTAGGTTTTGACGGGCAAAGTATATCTCATCAATAGCAACATCGGACAAAGTTAGTTGCTTAAGAATCTGTTTGACATCTTGTTCATTACCAAAGATATGGATTTCATTTTCAGGGTTTACAACCTTAAACTGGAGCTGGATTTGTTCTTTCAATACCTGACAAGCTCTTTCTTTGTCGCTTGTTTTAAGCACAATATAATCCTCACTTAGTGTTTCAAACTCAGCTTTACTGATTTCACGGATAATCTTACCTTGATCCAGAATACCAAAGCGACTAGCTAAGAGATAGAGTTCTGACAAGATATGGCTAGAGATGAGGATAGTTATGCCTTTGTCTTGATTGAGTCGCTGGATCATGAGGCGAAATTCTTTGATTCCAATTGGGTCAAGTCCGTTAATAGGCTCATCTAAGATAAGGAAGTCTGGTTTGGATAGAAGGGCAATGGCGATACCAAGTCTTTGTTTCATTCCTAGTGAGAAATCACGAAAGACTTTTTTTCCTGTATCTGACAAACCAACATAGTCCAAGGTCTCCTGAATCACCTTATCAGCATTTGGAATATGGCGAATCATACAATAATATTTAAGGTTTTGATAAGCTGTTAAGTGATTATGGGCTACAGGTGATTCGATAACAGAACCCACTTGAGATAATGCCTTGGTCCACTCATTTTGTCCTTGACTAGAAAAGAGGGAAACTGTACCTTTGTCAGCAAACAATAATTGTGTAATGATTTTAATAAGAGTAGTTTTCCCTGCTCCATTTTTTCCGATTAGTCCATAAATATCTCCCTCTTTTATGGTTAGACTAAGATCTTGAAGAATAGCTTGTTGGCCGAATTGTTTGGTCAGTCCATGAATTTCGAGTACTGTTTTCATGATTTTCTCCTTTTGATTTATTTTTCTAACTTTAGTATAAGGTATAGAAATCAAAGAAACATCAAGTAATTCTAAAGAGTTTCTAAAGTTTTGTAATTCTTAAAAGAAACAAAACCCAGTTGATATGAACTGGGCTTCTCAATTATAAAATATACTTCTCAATGGCACGCGCAACGCCTTCTTCTTCATTGCTGGCTGTAACGTCATTAGCAAGGGATTTGACATGGTCACTGGCATTTCCCATTGCAATGCCAAGTCCTGCAAACTGAAGCATTTCGATATCGTTATTGGCATCGCCCATGGCCATAATTTCTGAGGGCTCGATCTTCAAAATCGCTGCTAGTCGAGAAAGAGCAGTAGCCTTTGTTGTTCCAAGTGGCATAGCTTCATAAATGACAGGCTGCGAACGAACACCGCTGAACCGTTGGCATAGTTCTGTCGCAAAACGCTGCTCAAAATCGTCTGTTTGCTCTTTGGTGCCTAAAAACATACCCTGAAACATACGGTACTTACCACTGGTGGCTTCCTCAAGGGAGATTTCAGTCAGGTCTGAAAAGACGAGCTTGGCATCATTTTGAACAATTTGATTAGGCTTGCCATCGAGAACAAAATAATGTTTCTCATCAAAAAGAGTCAACTGGACGTCGCTTTTTTCAGCTAGGTCATAGAGGTATTCAATGTCAGCTGGACTGAGTTCCTGCCAATCAACTAGACTCCAGTCACTGGTCTGGTGGGTTGAACAACCGTTATTGACGATGACATACTCATTCTGGAGGTCTAGTCCCAGTTTTTTGTAGTAAGGGAGAACACCGAAAAGCGGGCGACCTGTACAGAGAACCAGTTTGACACCTTTTTCAATGGCTTGGTGAATAGCAGTAATGTGAGCTTGTGGGATTTCCTTGGCTTCATTGAGGAGGGTTCCGTCCATATCCAAGGCTAGTAGTTTAATCATAAGACTTCCTTTTCTAGGTGTTTTGCTTTTATTATAGCATATAGACTATGAAATGTCTGACAGAATAGTAACATTCGACTTTCCTTTTCTTGAAAAAGAAAATAAAATCTTATATAATATGTATACTTAATATTTAAGGAGAAATAATGTCAAAGTATCACTTTAATTCAATTTACAAAAATGATGAAACAGAGTCTACAGGTCTTCTTTTCATCAAAGTCTACAACAAGTGGGAAAGCAACTTAAAAAGAGTTTTGAAATCAGTTGGCCTCACTTTGCCCCAATTTATCGTTTTAACCTCTCTCTTGTTTCTGTCTAATAGAGAGGAATATGTAACGCAAGTTGATATTGCTCGGTTCACTGGAATGGATGTCATGACGGTTTCCCAGATTGTTAGGCTACTGGAGAAGAAAGACTACATTGGACGAGATCAACATCCAAAGGATAGTCGGGCAAAACTGGTCTCAGTGACGAATTCTGGCGCGGAGAAGGTCAATCAAGCTTTGCCTTTAGTAGAAGGTGTTGATGAAGAATTTTTTGAAAAACTATCTAACGATAGAGAAGTTTTTAATCGCTTTTTAGTAGAGTTGGAGGATAAAAATGCCTAGATATTGGGTCGGAGTTGTTTCAAAGAACCATGTTTTAAGAGGAGTTGAAGGGAATTTTTGTCAGGTCTGTCATGGAAAGGGCGGCCCCTTAAACCGTATGAAAAAAGGAGACTACCTTTTATACTATAGTCCGAAATACGATATGAATGGTCAAGATAAGTTACAGGCTTTTGTGGCCGTAGGTAAAATTATAGACGACAAGGCCTATCAAGTAGAGCAGTTTGAAGGATTCTTTCCCTTTAGACGAAATGTCGAGTATTATCAACCAGTCAAAGATTGTTCCATAGAAATAGCCAGACAACATCCTGAATGGAAAGACTATACTTCTCGCCTCCGCTATTGGCATTTTGAAGTTTCCAAAGACTTTTTCCTCTATATCTTTCAGCATATGAAAGTGGATGATGGAGGATTGATTTCCTAGTTAAATGATTGTCAACTAGAATTTTGGATTTGGACTGTGAAGCGAACTTTGCTATAATAGAGTAAGAAACTTTGATAAACCAAACGAGGCTGAGATGAAATTACTTTATACTGATATTCGGACTTCTTTGACTGAAATTTTAACGAGAGAGGCAGAAGAGCTAGTTGCTGCAGGCAAGCGGGTTTTCTACATCGCCCCCAACTCTCTTTCATTTGAAAAAGAACGCGCCGTGCTGGAATGCTTGTCCCAGCAGGCTTCTTTTGTGATTACCGTCACGCGCTTTGCTCAAATGGCTCGTTACCTGGTTTTGAATGATTTGCCAACTAAGACGACTCTAGATGACATCGGACTTGGGATGGCTTTTTATAAGTGTCTTGCGGAACTCGATCCCAAGGACTTGCGAGTTTATGGTGCTATTAAGCAGGATCCTCAATTTATCCAGCAGTTGATGGAACTTTATCATGAGATGACGACTGCTCAGATGAGTTTTTTGGACTTGGAAAGTTTGACTGATGAGGACAAGAGAGCAGATTTACTCTTGATTTTTGAGAAAGTGACTGCCTATCTTAATCAAGGTCAGTTGGTTCAGGGAAGTCAGTTGTCCCATTTGATTGAGGCTATTGAGAATGACAAGGTAAGTAGTGATTTCAGTCAACTTGCCTTAGTCATTGACGGATTTACCCGTTTTTCTGCTGAGGAAGAGCATGTAGTGGATCTGCTTCATCGAAAAGGTGTCGAGATTGTCATTGGTGCCTATGCAAGCAAGAAGGCCTATACCAGTCCGTTCACTGAAGGCAATCTCTACCAAGCCAGTGTGGAATTCCTCCATCATTTGGGGGCAAAATACCAAACCCCTGCTCAAGACCGTTCTCAGACGCATGAGAAGATGGATAGCTTTGACAAGGCCTCTCGTTTGCTGGAGTCTTCTTATGACTTTTCAGAACTCACTTTAGATGTCGATGAGAAGGACCGTGAAAATTTGCAAATCTGGTCTTGCTTGACACAAAAGGAAGAGTTGGAGTTGGTGGCTCGCGCTATTCGTCAGAAATTACATGACTATCCAGAACTGAGTTACAAGCATTTTCGTATTTTGCTGGGGGATGTGGCATCTTACCAGCTATCGCTGAAAACTATTTTTGACCAGTACCAGATACCGTTCTATCTTGGTAGAAGCGAATCCATGGCTCACCATCCCTTAACCCAGTATGTCGAATCTATTTTGAGTTTGAAACGCTACCGTTTCCGTCAGGAGGATTTGATTAACCTCCTGAGAACTGGCTTGTATACCGATCTTAGTCAAGATGATATTGATGCTTTTGAGCAATATCTCCGCTATCTTGGCATCAATGGTTTGCCATCCTTTCAGCAAACCTTCACCAAATCCCACCATGGAAAATTCGATTTGGAACGTTTGAACGCTATTCGTCTGCGAGTTTTGACGCCACTTGAAACCTTATTAGCCAGTCGAAAACAGAAGGCTGAAAATCTCTTGCAAAAGTGGAATGCTTTTCTAAAAAATGCTGCCTTAAGCAAGCAGATGCAAGAATTGACAGCTACTATGGAAACTCTAGAACAGGAAAGACAAGCTGAAGTTTGGAAAGCCTTCTGCCATGTTTTAGAACAATTTGCGACGGTTTTTGCTGGTTCACAAGTAAGTCTGGAGGACTTCTTAGCCTTGCTCCATTCAGGGATGAGTTTGTCCCAGTATCGCACCATTCCAGCAACAGTGGACACCGTTCTGGTGCAGAGTTACGATTTGATTGCACCTCTGACTGCTGACTTTGTCTATGCCATTGGACTCACTCAGGATCATTTACCAAAAATCGCTCAAAATACCAGCCTTTTGACAGACGAAGAGAGAGAGACCTTAAACCAAGCGACAGAAGAGGGGGCTCAACTGCTGATTGCAAGCAGTGAAAATCTCAAAAAAAATCGCTATACCATGCTTTCTTTAGTCAATGCTGCTCGTAAGCAGTTGATTTTGTCAGCACCAAGTCTTCTAAATGAAAACGAGAGCAAGGAATCTGCCTATCTTCATGAACTGGTGAATTTTGGATTTAGCCGAAGAGAAAAGAGGATGAACCACAAAAATCTTAGCAAAGAAGATATAGGTTCTTATCACAGTCTCTTGTCTAGCTTAGTTGCCTATCACCAGCAGGGCGAGACGAGTGATACTGAGCAAGATTTGACCTTTGTCAAGGTTCTAGCGCGTGTGATGGGGAAAAAACTTGATCAGAAAGGTCTTACAAATCCTGCACTCCCAACTAGCCCAAGTAGCAAGCCATTAGAGAAAGAGACCTTGCAGGCTCTCTATCCCGCTGACAAGGAGTTTTACCTGTCTACGTCTGGTTTGACGGAGTTTTACCGCAATGAATACAGTTATTTCCTCCGTTATGTCTTAGGTTTGCAGGAAGAGTTGCGCCTGCGCCCAGACGCTCGCAGTCACGGAAATTTCTTGCATCGTATTTTTGAACGTGCCTTGAAACTGCCTGCTGAAAATTCCTTTGACCAACGTTTGGAACAAGCTATTGAAGAAACCAGCCAAGAACGAGAATTTGAGGCTATTTATCAGGAAAGTTTGGAAGCCCAGTTTACAAAAGAAATTCTACTTGATGTTGCGCGAACTACGGGCCACATCCTTCGTCATAATCCAGCCATTGAAACCATCCAAGAGGAGGCAACATTTGGTGGCAAGGATCAAGCCTTTATTCAATTGGATAATGGTCGCAGTGTCCATGTGCGAGGCAAGGTTGACCGTATTGACCGCCTGAAAGCTGATGGAGCGTTAGGAGTGGTAGACTACAAGTCTAGTTTAACTCAGTTCCAGTTTCCGAATTTCTTCAATGGGCTTAATTCCCAACTGCCAACCTATCTTGCTGCCCTAAAAAGAGAAGGGGAGCAGAACTTTTTCGGTGCCATGTACTTGGAAATGGCTGAGCCTGTCCAATCTTTATTAGCTGTTAAAAGTCTGGCAGGAGCAGTAGCAGAAGTCAGCAAGTCTATGAAATACCAGGGACTCTTTTTAGAGAAAGAAAGCAGTCACTTGGGAGAGTTTTATAACAAAAACAAGGCCAATCAGCTGACAGACGAGGAATTCCAGCTCCTACTAGACTATAATGCCCATCTGTACAAGAAGGCAGCTGAGAAGATTTTAGAAGGCCAGTTTGCCATCAATCCATATACAGAAAACGGCAGAAGTATTGCTCCATACGTCCAGCAACACCAAGCCATCACAGGTTTTGAAGCAAATTACCACTTGGGACAAGCCCGTTTCCTTGAGAAATTAGAGTTGTCTGACGGCAAACGTCTGGTCGGAGAAAAACTCAAGCAAGCTTGGTTTGAAAAAATAAGAGAGGAGTTGAATCGATGAAGCCCATTTCCTTTTTAACTGAGGAAGAAATTCAAAAACTGCAAAAAGCAGAAGCAAGTTCGAGCAAGGAACAGAAGAAAACAGCCGAGCAAATCGAAGCCATTTATACCGCAGGGCAAAATATCCTTGTTTCAGCGTCTGCTGGTTCAGGGAAAACCTTTGTTATGGCAGAGCGCATTCTGGACCAATTAGCCCGTGGTGTCGAAATTTCTCAACTCTTTATCTCGACCTTTACCGTCAAGGCTGCCACTGAACTAAAAGAACGTTTGGAGAAAAAAATCAGCCAACAAATTCAAGAAACAGATGATGTTGATCTCAAACAACACTTGGGACGTCAGTTGGCAGATCTGCCAAACGCGGCCATCGGAACTATGGACTCCTTCACACAAAAGTTCCTCGGCAAACATGGTTATCTGATTGATATCGCACCGAACTTCCGTATTCTACAAAATGAAAGTGAACAGTTAATCTTAAAAAATGAGGTTTTTCATCAGGTTTTTGAAGATCATTACCAAGGTGAAAATAAAGAGAGCTTTAGTCGATTGGTCAAGAACTTTGCTGGACGTGGCAAGGATGAACGAGGTCTGCGCCAGCAAGTCTACAAAATCTATGATTTCCTCCAATCCACCAGTAGCCCCAAAAAATGGTTGAGTAACTCTTTCCTCAAAGGGTTTGAAGAAGCTGACTTTGTAATTGAAAAAGACAAATTAACTGAGCAAATCAAACAGGCGCTATGGGATTTGGAAAGTTTCCTCCGTTATCATCTGGATAACGATGCCAAGGAGTTTCCAAAAGCTACCTATTTAGAAAATGTGCTGTTGGTTCTGGATGAAATTGGTTCCTTAAATCAAGAGTCCGATAGCCAGGCTTATCAAGCAGTGCTTACGCGTGTTGTCGCCATCTCGAAAGAAAAAAATGGTAGAGCTCTAGCTAATTCTAGTCGTAAAGCCGATTTGAAACCACTGGCTGATGCCTACAACGAAGAAAGAAAGGCTCAGTTTGCTAAACTTGGACAACTAGCAGACCAGATAACCATTCTCGACTATCAAGAACGTTATCATGGAGACACCTGGGAGTTATCTAAAACTTTCCAAACATTTATGAGTGATTTTGTGGAGGCTTATCGAGAACGTAAACGCCAGGAAAATGCTTTTGAATTCGCTGATATCAGTCATTATACCATTGAGATTTTAGAGAATTTCCCACAAGTCCGCGAGGCTTATCAGGAACGATTCCACGAAGTCATGGTCGATGAGTATCAGGATACCAACCACATTCAAGAACGGATGCTGGAATTGCTGTCGAATGGTCACAATCGCTTTATGGTGGGGGATATCAAGCAGTCCATCTACCGTTTTCGTCAGGCGGATCCGCAGATTTTCAATGAAAAATTCCAACGCTATGCGCATAATCCTCAAGAAGGCAAGTTGATTCTCCTCAAGGAAAATTTTCGTAGTAGTTCGGAAGTGCTATCGGCAACCAACGATGTCTTTGAACGACTCATGGACCGAGAGATTGGAGAAATCAACTATGACAGCATGCACCAGCTTGTTTTTGCCAATACCAAACTAACTCCTAATCCAGACAACAAGGCAGAATTTCTCCTCTACGATAAGGACGACAGTGGGCAAGAGCAAGAAGAGAGCCAATTAGAAACAAAACTAACAGGGGAAATGCGCTTAGTCATCAAAGAAATCCTGAAGCTTCATCAGGAGAATGGTGTAGCCTTTAAGGATATTGCCCTTTTGACTTCCAGTCGCAGTCGTAATGACCAGATTCTCCTCGCCCTGTCTGAGTACGGAATTCCAGTTAAAACCGACGGTGAGCAAAACAACTACCTCCAATCCCTAGAAGTACAAGTCATGCTGGACACCCTGCGCGTCATTCACAATCCCCTGCAAGACTATGCCTTGGTAGCACTTATGAAGTCTCCTATGTTTAGCTTTGATGAGGACGAGTTGGCACGCTTGTCCCTTCAGAAAGCAGAAGATAAAGTCCAAGAGAATCTTTTTGAGAAACTGGTCAATGTTCATAAACAAGCAGCTAGCCAGAAAGAGTTAATTCACACAGAACTAGCTGAAAAACTAAGTCAGTTCATGGATATCTTGGATTCTTGGCGCTTGTATGCCAAAACCCACTCTCTCTATGATTTGATTTGGAAGATTTATAATGACCGTTTTTATTATGACTATGTTGGGGCTTTGCCAAACGGACCTGCTAGACAGGCCAATCTCTATGCCCTAGCTCTACGAGCTGACCAGTTTGAAAAGAGTAATTTCAAGGGCTTGTCTCGTTTTATCCGTATGATTGACCAAGTCCTAGAAGCTCAGCACGACCTTGCAAGTGTCGCTGTCGCACCACCCAAGGATGCTGTTGAACTCATGACCATTCACAAGAGCAAAGGACTGGAGTTTCCTTACGTCTTTATCCTCAACATGGATCAGGACTTCAACAAACAAGACTCGATGTCAGACGTTATTCTCAGTCGTCAAAATGGGCTTGGTGTCAAATACATTGCCAAGGTGGAAACAGGAGCAGCGGAAGCACACTATCCTAAAACTATCAAACTCTCCATTCCTAGCGTAACTTATACGCAGAATGAGAAAGAACTGCAACTGGCTAGCTATTCAGAGCAGATGCGTCTGCTGTATGTTGCCATGACGAGGGCGGAGAGAAAACTTTATCTTGTCGGTAAGGGGTCTCGTGAAAAGCTAGAAGCCAAGGAATACCCAGCAGCAAACAATGGAAAATTAGATAGCAATACCAGACTGCAAGCAAGAAATTTTCAAGATTGGGTCTGGGCTATCAGTAAAGTATTTACCAAGGAAGATCTCAACTTTAGCTATCGTTTTATTGGTGAAGACCAGTTGACTAGAGAAGCTATCGGAGAATTGGAAAACAAGAGCCCTCTCCAAGATATCTCTCAAGCAGACAATCGCCAGTCAGAAACTATCAAAGAAGCTTTGGAAATGCTGAAAGAGGTGGAAGTTTATAATAGTCTCCACCGTGCAGCCATTGAGCTTCCTAGTGTCCAAACCCCAAGCCAAATCAAGAAATTCTACGAACCCGTTATGGATATGGAAGGGGTAGAAATTACTAACCAAACTCAATCATCGGAAAAGAAAATCAGCTTTGATTTACCAGATTTTTCAACTAAAGAAAAGGTAACAGGAGCTGAGATTGGTAGTGCAACCCACGAACTCATGCAGAGAATTGACCTCAGCCAGCGACCAACGCTTGCTAGCCTGACAGAAACTCTCAAACAAGTTCAAACTAGTCCAGCTGTTAGGGAAAAGATCAATCTTTCTAAAATCCTAGCTTTCTTTGATACAGCACTTGGTCAGGAAATTCTCGCTAATACCGACCATCTCTATCGCGAGCAACCTTTCTCCATGCTCAAACTAGACCAAAAGAGTCAGGAAGACTTCGTTGTCCGTGGGATCTTGGATGGCTATCTGCTTTATGAGAATCGTATCGTTCTTTTCGACTACAAGACAGACCGCTACGATGAGCCAAGTCAACTAATAGACCGCTATCGTGGTCAGTTAGCCCTCTATGAAGAAGCCTTATCTCGTGCCTATTCAATTGAAAACATAGAAAAATACTTGATTTTGCTCGGCAAAGATGAGGTTCAAGTTGTAAAAATATAATCTAGAAAGGAGACCTCATGACACTTCCAGTTAGAAAATCCCTGCACGATGCGGTTTTACAGGCTTCAAAAGCTAATACTTGGGAACAAGCTACCAAGGAATGGAATGAAGTTTCCTTGATTTTTAACGGTATCGGCCGTAGCAATTGTGTCTGTGGAAATGCCATCAAGTACGCCTACGAACTCTTTAACGGTGTCACAGGTCAACGCCTCTTTCCGATTGGTAGCGACTGCGTCAGACACTTTCATCGATTGACCCTTGACCAGCAATTGGAGGAGGAAGAAAAACTACTCAGAAAGGTTGAAAATCTGACCAGAAAAGCCCAGAAAAAGGAAAAAATCAAGGTCAATAAGAGTGACTTTGACGAGCGTCTTCTGAAGTGGCTCTGGGAAAAAGGTGTTTTTAAACCCAATCGTGGCAATCAATTTACACCTGAGAGAGACTACCAGCTTTTCCTAGAAGTCTTTCAAGGAGGAAGTTGGACCAAGGCAGAGCCCAAGAAAAAGGCTCGTATGGAAGAAGTCCTTGAAAAGTGTATCAAACCCTTTTTACTTGGAAAATCAGATGACCAACTCTACCTTGTCAAGCTAGGAAAGGAAAAAATCGACTACGAACAAGAACTACGTATCCAGGCAGAGAAGGAGCGTAAGAAAAGAGATAAAATCGCCAAGCAATATGCAGACAATCTGGTCCTAGCCATGGGACCAGCAGAGCGTGCTTATCAGGATTACTTTGGCTTTACAGAAACCTTGACCCAAGAAGAACGAAAATGGGAAAAAATCCTCTTTGGTAAGAATAGAGACGAACGGGCTGTCAAGGCTAAACAAAACCAAAAGGAGTTGGAAAAGGATCAGCGAATTGCAAATCAAGATCCGATTGAACGAAAGCAGAAGCAGACTTGGCTTCTTAATTCCTATTTTCGGGATTTGCCTGATGAAAAATCCAGATTTTCTCGGCTCCTATCAGAATATCGAAAAAGTGGAGAAGTACCCTTTTCAGATGAATACTTATCTGAGCATCTCATCGACTTTTTTTACAAGATGAAAGCCTTTGAGTTTGAAATTGCACCAGAACAAGTCCGCGATTTTCTAAAAGAATGCCTTCAGGCAGAACATTTATCATCAGCACAAGAAAGCTGGATTAAAGGGATTTTGACAAACTGCCTTCACCCGTTTTTAGATAGATTGCTCATATAAAAAAATCCTACCTTGTTTATGCATGGTAGGATTTAAGTATCACCAAAGATGTACTGGTAAAGTTGGACGACTTTCTGAAAACACTGCGTGTCCATTCTTGTTATTTTTTGAGCATTACGCATCCGAAAATCAAAGGTATACAGTTGAAATGGATTGACAGCGCCATCTACCTTGTCCGACGAGACAGGAACGAGCAAGCCTTTTTCTGCCAAACGTTGTTGGCCATGAGTGATAGGACAGACAGCTACAAAACCAGTTTGCAAGGCATATTCTCTCCTAGAAACGACCAAGGCAGGTCGCCGTTTCTGGATTTCTCGACCGACTGATGGATCAAAGTCCAGCCAAATGATATCCTGCTTTTCAGGAATATAGTCAGATTTCGCTATCAAGTGGCCTTACCCCTTCAAAATCGTTTGTCATTCTCAAATCAGTAATCCCATCAAAAGGATCTTTCAGTTTTGGAGCTAAGACAATGACTCCGTCAATCCCTTTGTAGACAACCATTTCTTGACCTTCTGTCATCCCCAAATTTTTAGGAATAGTCACAGTGAGAGAATTCCCTACCTTCCGAGTCTTTACTGTATTCATCACTCTACCTCCACGAAATTGTATACACTAAGTATATACCTGTTAGCAAAAAAAGTCAAGTAAATCCTGACTGGCATCAAGGATGTGTCGGACCTATACTATTTGTCATTTATTGTGGTCAAAGCCTGTGCAAAAGTTCCTCATTTATGATAGAATAGGTAGTAAGAAAGAAAACGTTTTTACTACGTTTTTTTTAGTCGGAAGGGGAAAATATTATGGCTACTATTCAATGGTTTCCGGGCCACATGTCTAAGGCTCGGCGACAAGTTCAGGAGAATTTAAAATTTATTGATTTTGTGACGATTTTGGTGGATGCTCGACTACCTTTATCTAGTCAAAATCCTATGTTAACCAAGATTGTGGGTGATAAACCTAAACTCTTGATTTTGAACAAGGCTGACCTAGCAGACCCAGCAATGACCAAAGAATGGCGTCAGTATTTTGAATCACAGGGAATCCAAACTCTGGCTATCAACTCCAAAGAGCAAGTAACTGTAAAAGTTGTGACAGATGCGGCTAAAAAGCTCATGGCTGATAAGATTGCACGCCAGAAAGAACGCGGTATCAAGATTGAAACCTTGCGGACCATGATTATCGGAATTCCAAATGCCGGTAAGTCAACTCTCATGAACCGTTTGGCTGGGAAAAAGATTGCGGTTGTCGGCAATAAACCAGGTGTTACCAAAGGACAACAATGGCTCAAAACCAATAAAGACCTTGAAATATTAGACACGCCAGGGATTCTATGGCCTAAATTTGAAGACGAAACCGTTGCTTTGAAACTAGCCTTGACTGGAGCAATTAAAGATCAACTACTCCCAATGGATGAAGTGACCATTTTTGGTCTCAATTATTTCAAAAAACATTATCCAGAAAAGCTAGCTGAACGCTTCAAACAAATGAAGATAGAAGAAGAAGCACCTGTTATCATCATGGATATGACACGTGCCCTTGGTTTCCGAGACGACTATGACCGCTTTTACAGCCTCTTCGTCAAGGAAGTCCGTGATGGAAAACTCGGTAACTACACCTTAGATACATTGGACGACATCGATGACGACGATTAAAGAAATCAAAGAACTTCTGGCCACTGTCAAAGAATTAGACAATCCCCTTTTTCTTGAACTGGAAAAGGATAGTCGCTCTGGAGTTCAAAAAGAAATTAACAAGCGTAAAAAAGCCATTCAGGCTGAACTGGATGAGGACCTACGTTTGGAATCCATGCTTTCCTATGAAAAAGAACTCTATAAGCAAGGATTGACCTTAGTAGCAGGTGTTGACGAGGTCGGCCGTGGTCCTCTTGCTGGCCCTGTAGTTGCTGCAGCTGTTATTTTACCTAAAAATTGTAAGATTAAAGGCCTCAACGATAGCAAAAAAATCCCTAAAAAGAAACATCTGGAAATTTATCAAGCCGTTCAAGACCAAGCTTTATCAATCGGGATTGGTATCATGGATAATCAAGTCATTGACCAAGTCAATATCTATGAAGCTACCAAACTAGCTATGAAGGAAGCAATCTCCCAGCTCAGTCCGCAACCTGAGCACCTCTTGATAGATGCCATGAAACTGGAGTTACCAATTTCACAAACCTCCATTATCAAAGGAGATGCCAACTCCCTCTCCATCGCAGCTGCATCTATAGTGGCCAAGGTGACACGGGATGAATTGATGATGGAATACGATCAGCAATATCCTGGCTATGATTTCACGGCTAATGCAGGTTATGGAACAGCTAAACATCTAGAAGGACTAGAAAAACTAGGTGTCACCCCGATTCACCGAACCAGTTTTGAACCAGTCAAAACACTGATTTCAACTAAGAAAGACAAGTAAGAGGAAATGATTATGGAGGAACAGTCAGAAACACTCAGTTCCAAGAAAGAATTTGCCTTTGCCTCAAGCACCATATTATCCCAAGTTGGACGAGGAATCATTGTTGGTCTCGTCGTCGGACTAATCGTCGGATCCTTTCGGTTTTCAATCGAAAAAGGCTTCCACCTGATACAAGGATTCTATCAAGATCAAGCGCACCTAGTGCGCAATCTTTTTATCATTGGTTTATTTTATTTAATTGTTAGCTGGCTCAGTGCGAAATTAACTCGATCGGAAAAAGATATCAAGGGTTCTGGAATCCCTCAAGTCGAAGCCGAACTAAAAGGTCTCATGTCTCTCAACTGGTGGGGCATTCTCTGGAAAAAATATATTTTAGGTATTCTTGCTATTGCCAGTGGCCTTATGCTAGGGCGTGAAGGGCCAAGTATTCAACTTGGAGCAGTTGGTGGAAAAGGTATTGCCAAGTGGCTCAAATCTAGCCCTGTTGAGGAACGCTCCTTGATTGCCAGTGGTGCTGCAGCAGGGCTAGCAGCTGCCTTTAATGCACCAATCGCAGGTCTTCTCTTTGTTATAGAAGAAGTTTACCACCATTTTTCACGCTTTTTCTGGGTCTCAACTCTAGCAGCCAGTCTCGTAGCAAACTTTGTTTCTTTGCTCATATTTGGCCTAACACCCGTACTGGATATGCCGGATAACATTCCTCTCATGACCCTAGACCAGTATTGGATTTACCTCCTTATGGGAGTTTTTCTCGGGCTCTCTGCTTTTCTCTATGAGAAAGCTGTACTCAATGTTGGTCGAGTTTATGACTGGGTTGGTCAAAAAATCCATTTGGATAAAGCTTATTATCCAATCCTAGCCTTTATCCTTATCATACCAGTCGGGATCTTCTTGCCACAAATTCTTGGTGGTGGAAATCAGGTCGTTCTTTCTTTGACTGAGCTAGATTTTAGTTTTCAGGTTCTATTAGCTTACTTTTTGATTCGCTTTGTTTGGAGCATGATTAGTTATGGAAGTGGTCTCCCAGGAGGAATCTTCCTTCCCATTCTGGCGCTTGGTTCCTTACTTGGTGCCCTAGTCGGTGTCATTTGTATGAATTTTGGACTTGTCAGTCAGGAGCAATTTCCTATATTTGTTATTCTTGGAATGAGTGGCTACTTTGGGGCAATATCCAAGGCTCCCTTAACCGCTATGATCCTCGTAACTGAGATGGTAGGGGACATTCGCAATCTTATGCCACTTGGCTTAGTGACCTTAGTCGCCTACATCGTCATGGATCTGCTCAAAGGTGCTCCAGTCTATGAGGCCATGCTAGAAAAAATGCTGCCAGAAGAAGCAACAGACGAAGGAGAAGTCACCCTCATTGAAATCCCTGTATCAGATAAGATCGCTGGAAAACAAGTACACGAACTCAACTTGCCACATAACGTACTCATCACTACCCAAGTCCATAATGGCAAGAGCCAAACAGTTAACGGCTCAACTAGAATGTATCTGGGTGATATGATTCACTTGGTGATTCCAAAAAGTGAAATTGGAAAAGTCAAAGATTTGTTGTTATAAGTTTTTGTTTACATAATTTATATTATGCAACAAAAATATTTCTTAATTAAATACATTTGAAAACCGATTCTCTGCAATGAGATCGGTTATTTCTTACTGATAAGGTATTTCAACATACAAGTAATTGAACTTTGTAAAAAATAAGACTATAATTAAGTTAGGAATGATAAAGCTAGAAAGGAGTTTACTGTATCAAATCTGTACAGTAAGATTAAAAATCATGAAAAAGAAAACAATAGCAATTATACAATGTATTTTGTATCTCATAGCTCCTTATATAGCTCTTCAGTTATGTAGAATGAACAGAAGTATCGTTACTGATAATCTCTTTTTTATTTTCCTTATTCTGCTGACTATTTCATTCTGGTTTAGTATTTGGAAACTAGAAAAAGCACTAGATAATGATTCACAATAGAAAAAAGATTTAGTTCTGTATTTCATAGATCTAAGAAAACTAAAATTTTATGTACAATTGACTAAACTAGAGCTAAACCATTGATACAACTGAATTAGAAGCATAAAGTACATTCTTTAAAAAGTGTACTTTATTTTTGTTTTGTACATTATTTTGGAGTGGTATTTTGTATATTTTCTAGTACATCACATCATCTGATTTAAGGAATTGATTTGTACATTTTTTACTCTAGTAACAGTAGAAGGAGTGGTGGTTCAATTGTACATTTTTTGCTACTCATTTAAGGTCTTATTGATAGTAAGATATAGATTTTTACTCGTGGTGCTAGTTAATCTCAAAGTATCTCAGATTATAAGTCAGTACAATTTGCTCCATTCTCAACTGCAATCCTGTTAAGCCTCTAGCTAGTGTTTGTTCGACATCAAAAAAAGCACAAAGTTCTGAAAATCGAGTTTCAATAGTCCGTCTCATAGCCATTAGTTTCTAATGATTATGTTGTTTAGCTCTGTTTCAACTGTTCTCTGAGTTCATAGCTAAGATAAGCTAAATCAGCTAAAACATAGGGTTGAGAACAATTTTCTAGTAAGTCATCAACTGCCCTAATATCATGTACTGAGGCAGGCGTTACAACATAATTCAGAATATAGCCTGATAGGGTGACCAGCATATGTACTTTGAATCCATAGACCCAAAGGTGCTTAGAGGAATTGTAACCAATGTCGGCTAGTTCATTAAAAACATGTGCTCTATGGTTACGGACTGGTTGACAAACCGAATCAATCAAGAAGGAGCATCCTGAGGTTCCGGCATTTGAAGAATATGATGAGCTGCTTGCAGAAATTAAAAAATCCCTATAATAAGGCATGAGATGACCCTCAAAGTCAGACTTTTATCCCAGTGTTTTTCGATGGAATTTTTTAATTGCTATAATACCTTGTGCAAAATAGTCGTATATATCAAAATCAGAGTCACGTTACCTACTATTAGTCCGAAAGTCGCAAGTATTGTCTTTGATGTACCTGGCTTAAAATCTGCGCTAATTGAATATGGCCAAAAGCATATCATTGGGAAAACGGCTATTAACACGCATACATAGGTAGGAAAGTTTGTCCAAAGAAAGCGTGTCGTCTCTAACCAGTGCCCCCATGAAGGTATCATTATTTTGCTTATAGTGAAAAGTATGCATATAAGGTGGACC
This sequence comes from Streptococcus oralis, assembly GCF_023109315.1. Taxonomy (GTDB): domain Bacteria; phylum Bacillota; class Bacilli; order Lactobacillales; family Streptococcaceae; genus Streptococcus; species Streptococcus oralis_BS. Next base: position 106,104 of record NZ_JALDUF010000003.1, on the reverse strand, counting down.
ATCAGAAGATAAATAGCATACTTTGTCTTGCTCAGTACTTTTTTCTTTTTCATTTTATCTAACTATCCTTGCTAATTATTCTCTCGTTCACCTGCAATATGAACTTTAAAACTAAAATTAACTATATTATTATTCGAATCAATGTCCAAATTCATAAAGTATTGATTCCAAAAGAATTCATTGTTACCTGTTCCCCACTGCACACCGTAATGTCCCAAATATTCACCTCTCGGATTGCTTGGAGTCAGCCATATTTTTTTACCAAATACTTCCTTAAACTTATTTTCATCAAGCTTCTCTAGCAAACCTATACCATCTATATTATATGAAATTCCATATTTTTTAGCAGCAGCTGTGCATTCAGAATCGAAGCAAACCTGCGTAACTACACAGTCCTTCAGTTCCTCATACCTCTTTTTATGCCCGTAAACACCTATGCAGCCAACTACTACATTCTTCTTTACAAGAAGATAAGTCGATCGTGTGACTGCAGAGTCATATGACTTAAATCCGCTTGGCACTGTTACACCGGAACCTTGGTATTTATAATAGCTTCCCGATGTCAAAAGCTCATCATACTCGGAGTAGTTCTGTTTACCATTTGATACATATATATCATACCCCTTATCCATCAAATCCGACACCTTCGTCTCAGATAACTTTATCTCCGTATTACTAATCATCAAAGCTGGCGCCTTGTCAGGTAAACCTATCAGTATGTATGCGAACATCAAAAATACAAATACCATAAGCACTGCAACGATACCTATCCAAGATTTCCCGGTTCTCCTTCGTGCATTGAAAAGCGCCATTATAGAAGGCGTGATTATAGCAGCACCAATTGGCGCCGCCCCATGACGGAACATGCCCATGACCTTAAAGGCAATTACAGCGCTAATTAGTATTAAAACTATATGCACTGCATACTCTCCTACGCTTAGCTTACTCGTCCTAGTCTGATTATTTGCTGGGGCATCGTACACTGGAACACCGTTCTCAAAGGTGTTCTTCATTCTAAAACGCAGCCAAAACAATATTCCAATAAACACAACTGCCAAGAACACTAGCATTCCGATAAAAACTAATTTTTCCATATGTAACCTTTTTTCTGACCTAATTATCGTCCATCAAAATTCATATCTAGTCTACCACATTTTGAAATTGTTTTACAATATTTACACACTTGTGCACGAATCAATAATGTATACAAGCTTTTCAGATTATTTTTTCTTTACACCTCTTTAAAATTGTATAGAGTTTAATACTTGTTTTATTCTAAACGTGCGCATCATTTTAGCGCAAAAAACAAATTTAATTCCGTTGTTTCTGTAGTTAACTTTTTTTGATATCATACCTACTAAGAAGAAGATAAATGCGAATATTGTTACTTTTAACGGTGAATTCTCATATGTTGCTAGAGGAGAAGGTGAAAATGGAATCAGAGGATATATTGATTTTGATGAAAAATTTTTAAATCCCTCCAATACTATTTCTTTCGGTCAAGATACTGTAACTATGTATTATCAACCAAATGCCTACTTTACAGGAGATAAGATTCAAATATTTAAGTTAAATAAAAAATATGGGAAATTAACAGAAAATATTGCTTTGTATTTAATTAGTTCGATGAAAAAAGCTTTTACAAATTTTTCTTGGGGTCAATCTTCTTTTGCTCTTGATGTTATTTCAAATATTGATATTGAACTTCCAGTGACAAAAAGTGGTACTATTGATTTTGAATACATGGAAAAATATATTCAAGTAATAAAGAAACAGCTTATTGAGGACGTTGTTGAATATAAAGATGAATACATCAGCAAGAGCAAATCAACTGTTTTTAAATAAGGTTATATGGTATCTTTTTGGTAGCTAAACAGACAAAAGGAAAGGATTTAACGACCTTTCAACCACTCATCCAAGGTTAATTAAATAGTGGTCAGACTTAAATCAAAAAAGTTCTTGCTCAATAATGTGTTGTAATTCGACTTATAGAGCGTGGTGGAAATGCAATGTATGTAAAGGAGAATATCAACAAACTGTTAAGAAAAAGATTCTAATGAAAGAATCTTGTTGTCCATATTGTCAAAATAATGAGGTGTTAAAAGGATTTAACGACCTAGAAACGACTCATAAACATTTAATGAACGAATGGGACTATCTTAATAATATTCTTTTAGCAGACCCGACTGCAATCAATGAGAAATATCAACAAACTGTATGGTGGATATGTAAAGAAAACTCAAATCATCGATACAAACTAAAAATTAATGAAAAAATTAAGTATGAGAAGCGCTCATTAATAAGCTGCTCAATTTGCAAAGGTTTAAGAAGAAAACAGGAGCATTTCGTTAGATTAAAGATGTAATAAAATATTAAAATCAAACAAGCTAAAAACACTCTAAAGATCATTAAATTGATATTGGAGTGTTTTTTATTGTCAAAATGTACATTTGAAAAATTTTTAGTTTTTACTTAAATAAAGTACATAATTGAATATAATTGGCTTAAAAAATTTTTTTGGTTATTTTTTTATTTTTTGCACTTTAAAAAAACTCATGTAACATCTTTCCGAAAAACTATAATTTTCTTGAAAAATATATAAGTCTATGCTATACTACTAGTAGACTTACTTATGGAGAAAATACATGAAACGTGAGATTTTACTGGAACGAATCGACAAACTAAAACAAATCATGCCCTGGTATGTTTTGGAATACTACCAATCAAAGCTTGCTGTTCCCTACAGTTTTACAACTCTGTACGAATACCTCAAGGAATACGATCGATTTTTCAGCTGGGTTTTGGAATCTGGTATTTCAAATGTTGATAAAATGTCTGACATTCCTTTATCAGTCTTGGAAAATATGTCTAAAAAAGACATGGAAGCCTTTATTCTTTATCTACGTGAACGACCTTTGCTGAATGCCAATACAACCAAGCAAGGTGTCTCTCAGACAACCATCAATCGCACATTGTCAGCACTTTCCAGTCTTTATAAGTATCTAACCGAGGAAGTCGAGAATGATCAGGGTGAACCTTATTTCTATCGTAATGTAATGAAGAAAGTTTCAACCAAGAAAAAGAAAGAAACACTTGCTGCCAGAGCTGAAAACATCAAGCAAAAACTCTTTCTAGGTGATGAAACAGAAGGTTTTCTAACCTATATCGACCAGGAGTATCCACAACAGCTCTCAAATCGTGCCCTCTCGTCATTCAATAAAAATAAAGAACGTGATTTAGCCATTATTGCCCTTCTCTTGGCGTCTGGTGTCCGCTTATCTGAAGCTGTTAATTTGGATCTAAGAGACCTTAATCTCAAAATGATGGTTATCGATGTTACTCGAAAAGGTGGCAAACGTGACTCGGTCAATGTCGCTGCTTTTGCTAAGCCTTACCTAGAGAATTATCTAGCCATTCGAAATCAACGCTATAAGACGAAAAAGACAGATACAGCTCTCTTTCTGACCTTATATCGTGGCGTTCCCAATCGTATCGATGCTTCTAGTGTTGAAAAGATGGTTGCTAAGTACTCTGAGGACTTCAAAGTCCGTGTAACTCCCCACAAACTCCGCCATACCTTAGCAACCAGACTCTATGATGCAACTAAATCGCAAGTTTTGGTCAGCCATCAGCTAGGACACGCCAGTACACAAGTCACTGACCTCTATACCCATATCGTCAACGATGAACAAAAGAATGCTTTAGATAGTTTGTGATTTACATAAAATAAATTATGTAAATCAACTATCGCTAAAAAGCGAAATTATCTTTCGTTTTTTAGTTATTTAAACTCAATCCAGTAGTTACGGTGTGGCTCTATAATTACTGGTTTACCCCAAAAGGCTTGTAGATAGGCTAGATTTGCTGGGCTTACAGGTTTTTTTGAATCATTGTACTGCTCAGCACTCTATTTAGTTAGAAAACATTTTACTGCTTCATAAGAAGTTCCATCAGCTGATTCTCTTTCGATTCCCATATAAGAAATTTCGTCACCTTTTTTAAGACTGTCAGTCAACAGTTTACCAATAAAATACACTGTCTTATCCTTCATCAGTTCATAAGCTTTACCATTTTCCAGTCGGTTATTTGCGGCAGCGTACATAATACAAAAACTATCAACAATATCTTTCAAAGGCATTAAGTCCTCTTTCTTTACTTTGATTTCATCGGGAAGAAGACCGCCAATTATAAGATTTTGGAAATGGGCTTGCTGGATTATATTATCTAAGGCCATTCCTAAAGGTATTTGAACAGCTTGGTATCCTAAAGGCTGCAGCTCTTTATTTTTCTTATCATAATGTTCTTGTGTGATACTTATATTTAAACTTTCTGTTTGGGAAATTTCTTCATTTCTATAAAAAGCAACAACATTGCGGTCTAACTGTTCAAATAGATTAAGACTTTCTACTGGAATTTCTAACATTAATGAATAACTCCTTTTCATTTTTCCTCTCTATTATACTCTAATCAGCTTGATTATCAAGTCTAAACGTAATAAAAGAATCCATCTTAAATGGATTCTTTTATTATCCTACTACTGCTTCAGCAATTTCTTCACGGCTAATTCCAGCAAAGTAGCGTGTGATATCAATAGTTTCTAAGGCATTAAGAACATCTTCGCGTTCGTATTTCACTCCACGAAGGACATCTTCTACAGCTGCAACGTCTTCAATACCAAAGAAGTCACCATAGATCTTGATGTCTTGGATTTTTGATTCAAGGACGTTGGCAAAAACTTCAACCTTACCACTGGTAAATTTTGTTCCACGACGAACGTTAAATTCAGGTGATTTACCGTAGTTCCAGTCCCAAGTTCCAAACTTGGTATCCTTGATACGCTTAATTTCAGCCAATTCTTGTTCAGAAAAAACATATTCAGTCATTTCTGGGTACTCTTTTTTCATGTATTCCAGTAGCAAGTCTCGGAATTCTTCAACTGTGATTTTTTCTGGTAATTCATTGACAATATTGGTTACACGGGCACGGACGGATTTCACACCTTTTGATTCGAATTTGTCTTTTGAAACCTTGAGGGCGTTAGCAAGGACTGATAAATCAACGTCAAAGAGCAAGCAACCATGGTGCATAATACGGCCATTGATATAGGCTTGGGCATTGCCACAGAATTTCTTGCCATCAATCTCTAGGTCATTGCGGCCTGTGAATTCAGCCTTAACACCTAGTTGAGCCAAGGTATTGATAACTGGAGTTGAGAAGCTCTTGAAGTCAAAGGCCTTGTTTTCATCTTCTTTTGAAATGATGGTGTAGTTGAGGTTGTTTAAATCGTGATAAACAGCTCCACCACCACTGATACGGCGAACTACCTCAATCCCATTTTCTCGAACATAATCACGATTGATTTCTTCGATAGTGTTCTGGTGACGTCCAACAATGATAGATGGTTTGTTAATCCAAAGAAGGAAGATTTGATCCTCATCTAGTAAGTGTTTAAAGGCATATTCTTCCAAGGCAATATTAAAGGCGGTGTCGTTTGAATGATTGATAATGTATTTCATGATATCCCTTTATACGATAGAGACTGGAAAATATCTTCCAGTCTAATCTATCTTCGTTTTATTTTTTCTTAGGTGAATGGATAGCCATTCCTAGAACATCCGCAAATGCTTCGTACATCACTTCAGAGTAGGTTGGGTGTCCATGAATAGTCTTCAACATTTCTTCAACAGTGATTTCCATTTCGATAATGCTTGACGCTTCGTTAATCAATTCTGCAGCTGCAGGACCAATGATGTGCACACCAAGGATTTCTCCATATTTCTTATCTGCAATGACTTTTACGAAACCTTGAGCAGCGTCCGATGCAATAGCACGACCATTAGCTGCAAAGTTGAATTTACCGATGGCTACATCGTATTTCTCACGAGCTTGTTCTTCAGTTAGACCTACTGCTGCTACTTCAGGAAGAGTGTAGATAGCTGCAGGAGTCAAGTTAAGTTTGGCAACAGCATGATTTCCTTTAAGGGCATTTTCAGCGGCAACTTCACCCATACGGAAGGCTGCGTGCGCTAACATCTTAGTACCATTAATATCACCTGGTGCGTAGATACCTGGAACAGAAGTTTCCATGTATTCGTTGACCTTGATACGTCCACGATCCAATTCAAACTCAACATCACCAATACCTTCAAGGTCTGGCACACGACCGATTGAAAGGAGCGCTTTGCTTGCGATGATATCATCTTTTCCCTCAACCTTGATACGAAGTTGACCATTTTCTTCGATGATTTCTTGCAATTTTGTACCTGTCAAGATGGTCATACCTTTACGCTCAAGAATCAAGCGGAGATTCTTAGACACTTCCGCATCCATAGCTGGAACGATACGGTCCATCATTTCGATAACAGTTACTTTTGAACCAAACGTCATGAAGGCTTGACCGAGTTCGATACCGACAACGCCACCGCCGATGATAACAAGGCTTTCTGGAACTTCGTTCATTTCAAGAATGTCATCACTGGTCATTACAAGTGATGATTCCATACCAGGAACGTTAATCTTGCTGACTTTTGAACCACCAGCAAGGATGATTTTCTTGGTTTCAAGCAATTCTGAACCATTAACTAAGACATTCTTGTCTTTAGTGATGGTACCAATTCCTTTATGAACAGTAACTCCGTAGCTACGAAGAAGACCTGCAACTCCACCTACCAAGGTATTGACAACTTTAGATTTAGTTTCTAAAAGTTTGTCCATATCAACAGTGAAGTTTGGATTTTCAATGACGATACCACGGTTTGCTGCATGATCGATGTTTTCGATGATTTCAGCATTGTGAAGGTAGGTCTTTGTTGGGATACAGCCACGGTTCAAGCACGTTCCACCAAGTTCAGATTTTTCAACAAGGGCAACCTTACCACCGAGTTGGGCAGCTTTAATCGCTGCAACATAACCAGCAGGGCCTCCACCAATTACAACGATATCAAATGCATCATCGCTCTTACCATCGTCGTTTGAGGAACTAGCTGCAGGTGCAGGTTTTGATTCTGGCGCAGCTGCTCCAGCTGTTGGGATGTTTTCCCCTTCTTCGCCAAGGTAACCGATAACTTCAGTTACTGGAACGGTTTCACCATCTCCTTTAAGGATGGCAATCAAGTATCCATCTTCTTCAGCTTCCAATTCCATGCTGACTTTGTCAGTCATGATTTCCAAAAGGATTTCTCCTTCTTTTACAAATTCACCGACTTTTTTATTCCATTGGACGATTTGTCCTTCTGTCATATCTACGCCGGCTTTTGGCATAATTACTTCTAAGGCCATGTCTTACTTCCTTTATCTAAATCTCTAAAAAAAACAATAGCTGACTTAAACCAACATTGAGATCGGATTCTCAATCAAGGCTTTCAAGTCTTTCATAAACTTAGCACCAGCCATACCATCTACGACACGGTGGTCAATAGTTAATCCTAGACTCATGATTGGTCGGATAACAATCTCACCATTGACAACTACAGGTTTTTCAACTGTTGAGCTCACCCCGAGGATTGCTGAGTTTGGTTGGTTAATAATCGGACCAAAGGACTGAACACCAAACATTCCCAAGTTACTGATAGTAAATGTTGAATTTTGAAGTTCACTAGGAGCTAATTTACCATCCAAGGTACGACCAATAACGTCTTTAAATGCAACTACCAACTCTGACAGACTTAGTTTCTCAGCATTGTAAACAACAGGTGTCATCAATCCATTATCCATTCCAACCGCCATCGCAAGGTTGACATAATTATGAGTAATAATAGTCTTGCCGTCTTCGGTCAATGAAGCGTTGATGTAAGGGTGTTTCATCAATGTCTTAACAACAGCGAGTGAAAGAAGATCAGTAACCGTAATTTTCTTACCAGTTGCTTCCATGATTGGTTCAAGAACTTTCTTACGAAGAGCCAGCATTTCAGACATATCAACATCGTAGTTGAGCGTGAAGGTTGGCGCAGTCAGGTAGGATTCGACCATACGTTGGGCGATAATCTTACGCATTGGTGTCATTGGAATACGCTCAATCTCACCATAAGGAGTGATAGTATCTGGAACTTCTTCCACTTTTTCGATTTGAGCAGGAGACTTGATGGTGTCGTTTTCGATATTTTCAGGAAGTAAGGCTAAAACGTCCTTCTTCATGATTTTACCACGGTGACCCGTTCCTTGGATTTCCTGCCAAGCAATGTTATGTTCGAGGGCAATTCGTTTTGCAAGTGGCGAAATGCGAACCACGTTTGTGTCTTTATAAGTTTCCACGTCTTCTTTGTGGACACGACCGTTTGCACCTGAGCCAGAAACGTCGTAGAGATTGATCCCTAGATCATCCGCTAACTTTCTAGCCGCAGGAGTCGCTCTTAGCTTGTCATCAGCCATGACCTCTCCAATTCTATACTAAGATATTAAGTACGAAGAGGGCAATGAAAAAATAGGAGATTGACGATGTGTTCGATGAACACAAGGAAATCTATCTTTTTTTCACAGACCTCCGTCCGAATTCAATTACATGATATAAAGGGCGTCAAAAGCGACTGAAAAATAGGAAATCGACGCTGGCTTCGATGAAGCCAAGGAGATTTATCTTTTTTCCGAGCTTTTAGCCCGTGTTCAACTCTACAAGTAACTTGGACACGAAACGCGTCTCAAGTTACTACGGTTGCCGCTATTAGGCGGTCAACCTAGTAGACTTACTAAGTTTTTTGTCGAATATGATCGATTCGTCAAAAAACTGTCGCAACTTTATATACAACTTGGATACAAAACATACCTCAAGTTACTAAAGTTAAAATCTCTAAAAATTTACGTAATTTAATTTATGCAATATTATTCTTTGTTATAAGTCTTACGGATTGCATCTTTGATGCTTTCAACTGTTGGAATCATTGCATTTTCAAGGTTTTGCGCGTAAGGCATTGGCACATCTTCTCCGGCGCAACGGCGGATTGGTGCGTCTAGATAATCAAATGCTTCTGATTCTGAAATAATAGCTGAAATCTCTCCGATATAGCCACTTGTTTTGTGAGCATCGTTGACAAGTACCACCTTACCAGTCTTCTTCACTGAGTTAATGATGATATCCTTATCAAGCGGAACGAGGGTACGTGGGTCCACAATTTCAACTGAAATTCCCTCTTCTGCTAATTCTTCAGCAGCTTGAACCACACGACGTAGCATTTTACCGTAAGTAACGACTGTTACATCCGTTCCTTCGCGTTTGATTTCCCCAACCCCAAGTGGGATTGTGTAGTCTGGATCAACTGGCACTTCCCCTTTTTGGTTAAATTCTGACTTGTATTCAAGGATGATAACAGGGTTGTTATCACGGATAGAAGACTTGAGCAGTCCTTTCATATCCGCAGGTGTACCTGGAGCTACAACCTTGAGACCAGGGATGTGTGTAAACCAAGACTCTAGGGATTGCGAGTGCTGTGCTGCAGAACCAACTCCGTTACCAGCTGCACAACGGACAGTCATTGGAACTTGACCTTTACCACCAAACATATAACGTGTTTTAGCAGCTTGGTTAACGATATTGTCCATGGCTATAACCGAGAAATCCATAAAGGTCATATCAACGATTGGGCGAAGTCCTGTCATAGCTGCTCCTGCTGCTGCTCCCGAGATAGCAGCTTCAGAAATAGGACAGTCACGGACACGTTCTGGACCAAATTCTTCGAGCATTCCAACAGAAGTACCGAAGTCTCCTCCGAAGACACCGACGTCTTCTCCCATCAAGAACACATTTTCATCGCGACGCATTTCCTCAGACATAGCAAGGATAATGGTGTCACGGAACGACATTGTTTTTGTTTCCATTTTATCTCTTTCTCCTTAGTCTGCGTAAATATCTTCAAATGCTGATTCTAGTGGTGGGAATGGGCTTTCTTCCGCAAATTTAACAGAAGCTTCTACTGCTTCCTTGACTTGCGCTTGGATTTCTTCCAATTCTTCTGCACTTGCAATATTGTTTTCAATGAGGTATTTGCGAAGATTTTCGATTGGGTCTTTTTGTTTCCACAATTCCACTTCTTCACGAGTACGATATTTACCAGGGTCAGATGATGAGTGACCAAGCCAGCGATAAGTGATACTTTCGATCAAAACTGGTCCATTGCCACCACGAACATGGTCTACGGCTTTCTTAAATCCTTCATAGACATTGATGACATTGTTTCCATCTTCGATAAACATTCCAGGGATTCCATAAGCAGCACTACGTTGATGGATATGCTCCACATTCGTCATTTTCTTGATATCCGCAGAGATCCCATAACCGTTGTTAATGCAATAGAAAATGACTGGCAGGTTCCAGATAGAAGCCATGTTTACTGCTTCGTGAAAGACACCTTCGTTGGTCGCACCATCTCCAAAGAAGCAAACAACGATTTTACCGGTATTTTTCATTTGCTGACTGAGGGCTGCGCCAACAGCGATTCCCATACCACCACCTACGATACCATTGGCACCAAGGTTACCAGCATCCAGGTCAGCGATGTGCATAGAACCACCTTTACCTTTACAAGTTCCAGTGTATTTGCCAAGGATTTCAGCCATCATTCCATTGAGGTCAATTCCTTTGGCAATAGCTTGTCCGTGACCACGGTGGTTTGAGGTAATTAGATCATCTGGATTGAGAGCCAACATAGCACCCACGTTAGCTGCCTCTTCTCCAACAGAAAAGTGCGTCATTCCTGGCACTTTCCCTTTCTTTACTAATTGCGCAATTTTTAAGTCCATACGACGGATTTCTTCCATCTTACGGAACATCTCTAGCAAAAGATTTATATCTAAAGTTGACATCTTCTTGCCTTTCTAACTTTGTACTTACTTTACTATTTTACCGTTTTTAGAAAACACTGTCAAAGTATATGACCGTTAAAATTTCACAAGGTAAAAAAATAAATCCCCGTTTTAACAGGGATTTTCTTTAGTTAGAGTATTTTTTCACAAACTTGTTTTTCGGGATGTTTTCCAAAAATTAGCCCAATCTTTTCATTATGGATTTCAAACGCCATTGATACAAACAGCCAGAAACAATCAAGCTGGCAATCAACCCAATCCAGTAGGCAAATGCCCCCAAGTCAGTTGCTTGATCTAATAGATATCCTAGAGGTATCGCTACTCCCCAATATCCGATTAGGCCAAGATAGAAAGGAACGATAGTGTCCTTATAGCCTCTTAGAATCCCCTGGAGCGGAGCCGCAAAGGTATCAGCTAGCTGGAAGAAGAGACTGTAAGTCAGAAATACAGCCGTTGTTTCAATGAACTGAGAGTCATTCCCATATAGACTTGCTACACGATCTCTAAAAATGTAGAGAAAGGACAGGGTAAAACCAGCAAAAATGAGGGCTGTTATTCTCCCCAAACGAGCATAGATTTTAGAATCCTCAAAACGTTTAGCCCCCACCTCATACGACACAACAATCGCCATAGCAGAGGAAATACTCATGGGAAAAGCGTACATGAGACTCGAAAAATTCATAGCTGACTGGTGACTGGCGATGATGAGCGATGAAAACTTAGCCATGATTAGTCCCACCACGGAGAAAATAGCCACTTCCGCAAATACGGTTCCTCCGATTGGTAGACCTAATCGAACACCTTCCTTGATTTTATCTATATTGAGTGGAATAGGTTTTTCAAGATGTAACGCTTTTAATCTTTCCTGTTTGAACAAAACAAGCAGGGAAATTCCCAGTAAAACCCAATAGGCTAGAGAAGTTCCTAGACCTGCTCCTGCGCCACCAAGCTCTGGAAAACCAAGGGCTCCATATATCAAGAGATAGTTAAAACCACTATTTAGCGGAAGTAATAGGAGCATCAGATACATAGATAGCTTGGTCAATCCAAGAGAATCTAACAATGATCGAATGACACTAAAAAGCAACAAGGGAATAATTCCAATAGACAGGTACCAAAGATAGGAAACTGCAACTGCCGCTACTTGAGCTTCTAGTCCGATATGATTTAAGACAAGAGGTGCCAAGAAAAGTACCAGTCCCAGTAAGACCACAGATAGACCCAAGGCCAAATAGATGAACTGGTAAAAATCTGACGCAACTTCTTCCTTTTTGCCTCGTCCCAGATGATGGCCTATGATGGGAACCATGGCCGAAACAATCCCTGTTAAAAAAGTAAAGAAAGGATTCCATAGACTCGTTGCAGTTGATACACCAGCCAAGTCCATGGTATTGTACTGCCCAGTCATTGTTGTATCAACAAAAGAGGCAGAATAATTGGCAAATTGATAAATCAGGATAGGGAAAAATATCTCAAGAAATAAAACAAACTTGTCTTTAAATTGATGGGTTGGGTACATATACGCTCTCTATTCTTATAGTTTATAGAGCAGAGTCCCATCTAGTTTTGATAGACGATTTGTCCCTTACAGATAGTATATTTGACCTGCCCTTTTAAAGTTTCCCCGATAAATGGAGAATTGGCTGATTTTGAAGCGAAGTTTGGACCAACAGTCCGATCAGCCTTGTCATCAAAGACAGTGATGTCCGCTGGACCATTTTCAGCCAAGTAGCCTGCTTCAAAGTTGTAAAGTTGGGCTGGATTGACAGTCATTTTTTCTAGTAATTCCATCAAGCTTAGTTCACCAGCTTCCACCAAATAAGTCAAACCAAGAGAAAGAGAGGTTTCCAAACCAGTCATACCAGATGGCGCTTTGGTGATATCTTCTACATTTTTCTCATCTGCATGGTGAGGCGCGTGGTCTGTCGCGATAACTGTGATAACACCTGACTTGAGACCTTCGATAACGGCACGACGGTCTGATTCCAAACGAAGCGGAGGGTTCATTTTGGCATTGCTACCTTGAGTTAAAAGAAGAGTTTCTGTCTTAGAAAAATGTTGTGGTGCCACTTCTGCTGTGACTTGGGCCCCCAAACCTTGAGCAAACTCTACTACTTTGACACTTTCCTCCTTAGACAAATGCTGGATATGAACGTGGGCCTTAGTTGCATGGGCAATCATGACATCACGCGCAATCATAGCGTATTCTGCTACACCTGTCGCACCACAGATCTTGAAGTGGTCTTTAGCGATGTTTTCGTTGAAACCAAGAATTCCATTCAAACCAGGATCTTCCTCGTGAAGACAAACAAAGGTACCTAGTTTCTTGGCGTTTTCCAAGGCTTCTTTGAGAACCTTGCTACTTTCAAGCGGGATACCGTCATCTGAGAAACCAACTGCTCCAGCTTCCAAAAGTGCCTTAAAGTCAGTTAAGTCTTGGCCATTAAAATTCTTAGTAATGGTCGCAACCGTCTTAACATTGATTTTCTCTTTAGCAGCTGACTGAAGAACTTCTTGCAAAGTCTCCACGTCTGAGATGGTTGGATTGGTATTAGCCATCATGACGACCGTTGTAAAACCACCTGCAGCGGCTGCTAGAGCACCAGTATGGATATCCTCCTTGTGGGTCTGACCAGGTTCACGAAAATGAACATGAATATCCACGAGTCCAGGCGCAACTACAAGCCCAGTAGCATCAATCAGTTCTGCTCCTTCTTCCTTAATTTCAGGCGCAATTTTGACAATTTTCCCATCTTGGACCAAAACATCACACACTTGATCCAAACCAGACTTGGGATCCATTACACGACCATTTTTGATTAGTAACATCTGCTTTCTCCTTTATTCATAGAAATCAACTTGAGTATCCAACAATTTATCCCCATCATAAACAAACTTAGCTGAAAAGAAGGGTTTGTCCTCTAAAAGCCACTCAACAAAGGTGTGATCACCCTCCCAAGTCGGCTTGCTCAAAACTTCATCATAGGGAACCCATTCCAGCGTCCCCTCATTGCAGTCAATCAAGTCCCCCTCAAACTCCGTTACCTTAAAAACATAGGTGTACCAGTCTAAATCAGGCGTGAACTCAGGAAAAGTGATAACGCCTTTTAGCACAGGCTTACCTTTCAAACCTGTTTCTTCGAAGATTTCACGCGCTGCGCATTCTTGAGGTGTCTCCCCTCGCTCTAACTTACCACCCACACCAATCCATTTGCCTTCATGGACATCATTCGGCTTCTTATTGCGATGCAGCATGAGCAGTTCTTTTCCGTTATCAATGTAGCAAATCGTCGCTAACTGAGGCATATTCTCTCCTTATCTAAGCCAATCAATTGGCACTTGTCCTGTCTCTTTTAAAAATGCATTAGCCTTAGAAAAAGGCTTGGAACCCCAAAATCCTCTGAAAACAGATAAAGGACTGGGATGGGCTGATTCGATAATCAAGTGGTGAGGATTGGTAACCAAGGACTTCTTCTTGCGTGCATAAGCGCCCCAGAGTACAAAGACCACTGGCCTATCCAGACTATTGACAACCCGAATCACAGCATCTGTAAAGGGCTCCCATATCTGCCCAGCATGACCATTGGCCTGCCCAGCAGGAACGGTCAAGCAAGCATTGAGAAGTAAGACTCCTTGCTCAGCCCAAGCCGTCAAATCATGAGATTTCTTAACTCCGATGTCATCTGCTAATTCTTTCAAGATATTTTGCAAGGACGGCGGAGCTGGGATAGAGTCAGGTACAGAAAAACTCAAGCCCTGAGCTTGACCTGGCCCGTGATAGGGGTCTTGCCCTAGAATCACCACCTTAACTTCTTCAAGCGGTGTAGTCAATAGAGCCTGAAAAATCTTTTCCTTAGGTGGATAAACAGTTCCCTGAGCATAGACCTGATCCATAAACTGATTGATTTTCCCGAAATACCCCTCAGGTAATTGCTCCTTAATCAAAGCATGCCAAGATGAGTGTTGCATCGCCAACTCCTTCGTTTTTACTGCTTCTATTATAGCAAAAAGTGGCTATTGAAACCACTTTTTACAGTTTATCTAAACAATCCAGCAAGTCTTGATAAGAATGAACTTCATAGGTTGGCTGGGCTTGTGTGTGATTTTCGAGGTGATGAGGATTATACCAGATAGTATCGATACCAGCATTATTGCCACCTTGGATGTCAGCTGTCAGGGAATCTCCAATCATCAGCGTCTTTTCTTTGCTGAAACTTTCAATCTGCTGACCGATTTTTTCATAGAATAGTGCATCAGGCTTTTGTGTTTGCAGTTGCTCGGAGATAAAGACTTGGTTGAAATAGGAAGCCAGACCTGATTGAGCCAAACGTCCTGTCTGAATGGTAGTAATCCCATTTGTCGCAGCGTATAGCTCATAATCTCTCTCGATGAGGCTGTCCAAGAGTTCATGAGCACCCGAAAGAGTTTGCCCCTGCTGAGCGAGATAAAATTGGTAACGCTGGGCAAGTAACATGCCGTCTTTTTCCTGTCCGAAATAGGCAAATAAACGAGAAAAGCGCGTGTTGACCAGCTCTTGTTTACTAATTTTCTTTTGCTCCAAGTCCTTCCAGAGAGCCTTGTTCATCGGAACGTAATAGTCTTTATAGGCTTGAATGTCCGCAACTCCTTCTTTCTTTAGAAGTTGCGTCAAAGCCACATCCTCAGCAACATCAAAATCAAGCAAGGTGTGATCAAGGTCGAAGAGTAGAAATTTGTAGGGCAATTTGATTTTTCCTTTCTAAGTGAAAATAAGTTACTTGTATTTATTAGGGAAATATTCTTTTCCCAACTGCCATAAGTACTGATCAATTTCTTTAAGATTAAATTCTTCTAATCCGTAGTATCCTCTAAAAGCAATAATTATATTTTTAAATTTTTGATAATCTTTTAGGTCTGAATTCTTAAATTTAGAAAATTTATCTGTTTTTCTAAAGTATTTCAATACCTTTTCTACGTAGCTATCATAAATAGGGTATTCTTTAGGATTGTGATGCGAACAGTATTTAGTTGAAAAAGAATAGAACTTTCTAGTGACTCCATTGATAGTAACATTTTGAATTTCATTGACTAAAGTTACATCACCTTGTCTCAACCTCTCGTCAATTTTAAGACTCAGTATATGTTCTGCAACTGGATAAACTGAAAAAATATTGGTAAAAGCTCAAAAAATAATTTATCTAAAGCATCTTCTTGCAACTTATAATTTTTAAGATTTTTCCACGATTTCAAGTATTTTTCTACTTCACTGGCTGACGGTTTAGAAATAACAATAGCTGATTTCTGTTTTCTACTGTAGTTTATTTGCATACTTATCTCACTTTAAGTAGTTATTTAAAAAATTTGATAGCTTAATTATAGCATATTGTAAAATGAATTACTAAACTCTTCATTCCCCCTACCCCAACTCCTTAGCTATTCTGCTTTTTTCAAGTTTACCCTTGGTAATTCGTCTCCATAAAACAAGTGGGTTCAAACTATAAGATAGGCGTAGGAGGTAATAATTGATCCATTCGATAAGAGCAAAAAGCTGTATCAACGTGGCTAAAATAGCCACTTGAACACTCTGTGTGTTCAAGAAAATAAAAGGAAAGCCTGAAATAAGTAAAATAAGGTCTAGTATTCTGAGCCCACCATATATTCTAGGGACATTTCCATTTCCGAACTGAGGATTTGACAGTCTTCTAATCAAAATCGCCCAATAGATTGAACCTTGAAGTAAAATAAATGTCAGTAAAGACAAAGGATAGAGAATGGTGACTAGACTCCTCCAATCACCAAGCCGATTTTTCAAAAGGAAAAAACAAAACCAAAAGGATAGGACGGCTGTGAACTCTCCCAAACAAAGGGACCCCAACTCTTTTCTAACGTTCTCTTTTTGTATGTTCATCATCTCACCCATCTATCTATCATCCTATATCAGAAAAACTCCATTCTAACCAGTTTATAGTCAACATTTCACAGAATCAAGGTATTCTAAGCGTCGAACACTCCAATTCCTTTAATATAAATGCAATTCTAAGTTTAGAATTGCATTTATATATATGTTTTAGATCTATTCTAAGTCTATGACAGCTTTAAATTTTAATTTTTGAAGGATTCTAAAGCTAGAA
Source organism: Streptococcus oralis (assembly GCF_023109315.1). Lineage (GTDB taxonomy): Bacteria > Bacillota > Bacilli > Lactobacillales > Streptococcaceae > Streptococcus > Streptococcus oralis_BS. The sequence goes on along the minus strand of NZ_JALDUF010000003.1, from coordinate 89,203 downwards.
GAGCTCAAAATTCACGAGAACTAAGCTATTCGAAGCTTAGAAGAACCTTTGATGAATTTCAATAGCACTTCAACTAGCTATTCTTACAATTTTTCTGATGAGCTTTGAGTTTTTTCAGAGCCCAATCATAGTGACTGGAGGTGCTACTGACAAAGTAGGAGCCTAGACTTGTTCCTCCCGTCCACTTATAGACACCTTTTGTGAACAATTCGTCATTGCTAAAGTCTTCCAACAACTCTAAAACCTCCTTATGCGATTGCTCTAGTAGCCTAGTCGCTTCTTCTAAGGTCGTTCTCTGGTGCTTCTTCCAAAAAGAGACATTCATTTTCCCATAAGTTTTCCAATTATAAGGTTCGGGGAGAAAAGGTCTTTCATGACCCTTTTGATTGGAATGTACCCAGGTCAAAAGCAGCTGATGCCATTCATAGAGATGGATCAGGACATCCCGCAGATTTTTATCTCTATTCCAGTGGGCTTCTTTTTTCTTTTGGTCTTTTGAAAAATCAAAAGGAGTCTGTAGTTCCTCTTCACTTAATTTAGAAATAAAGTGATTGAGCTTTTCATAGTTTTCCTTAGAGGCTAGCACTAGCTCATCTTTTGTTCTTGGTCTTGGCATAGGCGTTCTCCCTTCATTTTCTAGTAGGTTAAGGTGTTTTCTTACTTCATTATACCATAATTAAAAAGCAGTTCTTCATTTTACGAAAAACCGCTTTTACGAACTATTTTTTATGCTTATTATCACTACTTTACATATAAATCTCTAAATCGACCATCCACTTCTGCTATCTGATAGAGCAAGTTGGATAGTTCTTGGTAGTCTTCTTTCAAACATGAAAGGTGGGCTTGGCCAAATAGAGTAGCCAATTCTTCTTTTAACCTTGCCCCTTCTGGATCATGGTTTTTTAAGAACTTACTGAGATAGAGATTTCGGACAGCTGCAAGTTTAAAGCTGAAATACTGATGCAATTGTTTTTGCTCCGTATTTAAGCCGTTTTCAGCAACTGCTTTTGCATAGCATTCCAACACACCGTTTTGGCCATTCAGATATCGACGCCTCATAATCCTTGCTGTTTCCTGATAGATTTCAGTCTGACTAGGATTCTTGACCTTCTTAAAATTTCCCCACATGGAGTAGGCCCCACTCTTATAGTCAATAGCCTCTGCCTTCCAAGCTTCTAATATGTCTTTAAAAGCAACCTTCATACAGGCAAAACCAGCTGGATCATGCAAATAGAGATACTGATTATCAATGTCATACACGGTTACGAAGTGATCCACACCATAAAGGATTGTGTGATTGGGATTGTAAGTCAGATGCCCCATATCAAGAGGTCCCAGAACGACAGGTCCATTGGACAGAAAGGTTTCCAACTTTCTTTTAATCTCTTCCAAATCTACTTCCGATCCATCCTTTAGATAGAAGTCCTCATAGTCAAATCCAAGTATTTTTAAAGAATGAGAGATAGAAATATCTGGCATTCCATTATCAAAAAATACTAGAGGGTGCTGGTCATCTTCCTTTACGATACTAGCGCCATTTCCCATCGCCATGATTGCCTCTAAGAACTCTGCTTTAAAGTCATAACCATAGGCATCCAGCGCCATTGCCAATGAATAGCTATAGCAAAGTGACACATCTCCAAAATACATCTGCATATTTATGCCTCCTTATCTTCTATGGGACTATTATACCGAGAAAACTATTCGCATGCCCCATAAAATCCAAACAAAAATTATGGTATGTTTGATTTATAGACATGAATTTCCACAATAAAAAACTCTGTAGAGATTCTTTCTACAGAGTTGTTTTTGCATCTTTATAAAATGTCAGAAAATGATCTAGTTCTTAATCACTGGTATCCAGAGTTCCATTTGATAGTCTGGTGACGACATATCACCTTTGGAATAAACTTCAAAGTCTGGCGCTCCTGAGTGGCGACATCCTGTTTCAGGGAAAAAGACCTCCAAGACATATTTCCAAGCATTGTGAATGCTAGCTGGTATAGGGCCTTTGACTGGTACGATAGCATATTCAGCCACTGGGATATCTTTGATTGATAGACCTAGCTCTTCTGCTTTGACTTTATCCGTCACATCATAAGCAGCCATATAGTTGATGATTTCACCCTCTTTGACATCAGAGCAGAGGCCAAAGGATTGGCCACTACCCAGACTTTCTAGGCTTTCAAAGCTGTGATGGGCATAGAGATGCTCCCAAGCAGACGGGCATTTGCTATTGTCAATAGCTTCCAATAGGACGCCTGCCACGGTAAAAGCAGGTTTCTTTTGAATTTTGATATCCATATTCTTTCCTCCTGTAATCTTTAAGGATAATTGAAGTCTAGGAAAAACCCGATAAGGTTTTCCATTTCGAACTTCTGAGGGGGTTGAACCATGGAATTTCTTAAAGGCTGCGCTGAAGGCATCCGGAGACTCATAGCCGTATTTCATCGCTATGTCAATGACCTTCTCAGAGCCTTCCCGCAAGTCTGTCACAGCTTCTGACAGCCTGCGATTGCGCAAGTATTCTGCTAAAGTCATATCTGCCAAGATAGAAAATAGCCTGCTAAAGAGAGGGTGAGAATAGCCCGATAGCTGCTGAAATCTTTTCATATCCACTTCTCCAGTCAGTTGCTGCTCCAAATAATCCATGGTTTGATTGAATTGATGCATCATATTCTTCTTTTCTTACCTCCACAAGATACAAAGGTCGTTAAAAGCAAAGTGAAAATAGGAAAATTAACGCTGGTTCTTCTGATTCTAGGTAATTTTTTCTTTTTTACATAGCTTTATGCCATGTTCAATTCTATCTATATTCTAACAAATACAGGATACTTCCACCCTAGAATCTTTGTACAAGATTTAAAGGTGTAAATTCTATAACTTATCTTTTAATTTCTCAACAAAGAGATAGGCTGCTGGGCAGGTCAAGGTATTTTTGATTGTCAGATGATTAATCTGATGAATCTTCTTGCGATCTGTATGGGGGAATTCGCGACAGGCCTTGGGACGAACATCATAGATAGAGCAGAGATTATCTCCTCCTAGAAAGGGGCAGGGCATGGATTTGAAAACCTTGTCCCCATCTTCATCTATCTGCAGAAACTCCTCTTCAAAAGCTGGCAGCTTCATCTTGAAATACTTGGCAATGCGGACAATGTCGGCTTCCTTAAAGTCTGGTCCCAAAGTCTTGCAACAGTTGGCACAGGCAGTACAATCAATCTCAGCAAAGACTTCTTGGTGAATCTGCTGAGCAATCTTATCTAAGTTCTTAGGAGGTTTTTTCTTTAGATTAGCTAAAACTTTGCGATGTTCCTTCTGCTTTTGCAAGGCTAGCTGGTGGTAATATTTAATATCAATCTCTTTAGACATAATTTCTTCCTAATACAAGTGTTTTTGTCCATTATACCATAAACTATTTTCTATTTTTTGCCTTTATATACAAAAAGCCCTTCGGATAAAATCCGAGGGGCCAAAAACGTTGTTAAATCAACGACCGAACTTTTGAATTTCAAGATTCGGGATAAAATAGTTCACTGGACTATTTTATTTTTTCAAGTTGTAGAATGATTTCAATCCACGGTATTCAGCTACTTCACCAAGTTGGTCTTCGATACGAAGCAATTGGTTGTATTTAGCGATACGGTCTGTACGTGAAAGTGAACCAGTCTTGATTTGTCCTGCGTTAGTTGCAACTGCGATATCAGCGATTGTTGAATCTTCAGTTTCACCTGAACGGTGTGATACAACTGCAGTGTAACCAGCTTCTTTCGCCATTTCGATAGCGTCGAATGTTTCAGTAAGAGTACCGATTTGGTTAACTTTGATAAGGATTGAGTTAGCAGCGCCTTCTGCAATACCTTTTTCAAGGTAAGAAGTGTTTGTTACGAAGAAGTCGTCACCAACCAATTGAACTTTACCACCAAGACGTTCAGTAAGAGCTTTCCAACCGTCCCAGTCGTTTTCATCCATACCATCTTCGATAGTGATGATTGGGTATTTGTTTACCAATTCTTCAAGGTAGTCGATTTGTTCTGCAGCAGTACGTACAGCAGCGCCTTCACCTTCAAATTTAGTGTAGTCGTAAACTTTACGTTCTTCATCATAGAATTCTGATGATGCACAGTCAAATCCGATAAAGACATCTTTACCTGGAACATAACCAGCAGCTTCGATAGCAGCAAGGATAGTTTCAACACCGTCTTCAGTTCCTTCGAAACGAGGAGCGAATCCACCTTCGTCACCTACGGCTGTTTCAAGACCACGAGATTTAAGGATTTTCTTAAGAGCGTGGAAGATTTCAGCACCCCAACGAAGAGCTTCTTTGAATGTAGGTGCACCAGCAGGTACAATCATGAATTCTTGGAAAGCGATTGGAGCGTCAGAGTGAGAACCACCGTTGATGATGTTCATCATTGGAGTTGGAAGAACTTTAGTGTTGAATCCACCAAGGTAGCTGTAAAGTGGGATTTCAAGGTAGTCAGCAGCAGCACGAGCTACAGCGATAGACACACCAAGGATTGCGTTTGCACCCAATTTACCTTTGTTAGGAGTACCGTCAAGTGCGATCATAGCACGGTCGATAGCTTGTTGGTCACGTACATCGTAGCCGATGATAGCTTCAGCGATGATGTTGTTTACGTTGTCAACAGCTTTTTGTGTACCAAGACCACCGTAACGAGATTTGTCACCGTCGCGAAGTTCAACTGCTTCGTGTTCACCAGTAGAAGCTCCTGATGGAACCATACCACGTCCGAAAGCACCTGATTCAGTATAAACTTCTACTTCAAGTGTTGGGTTACCGCGTGAGTCTAGGACTTCGCGAGCGTAAACATCAGTAATAATTGACATTTTTTACTCTCCTTTGAGTTAAATTTTTTACACCTCTATGATACCTTAAAAATAAGCGTTTTTCAAGAAAAAACGTTATCTTTGTGCAAATTTTCCTTAACTTTATAAAGTAATCGCTTTCTTTTATCTGTTTTCATGCGATTTTTGTGATATACTGTTTTTATGACAGATTTATCAAAACAACTACTTGAAAAAGCTCATGGTGGGTCGAAATTAAATCCTGACGAACAACGCCGCTATCTCGGCACTTTCGAGGAAAGGGTTCTTGGCTATGCGGATGTTGAGACGGCCAATAGCCTTCAACTCCAAAAAGGATTTTTAACGATTTTGGAAAACTTTCAAGAAAAGACAGAGAGTCTTTTTGTGAAGATTTCGCCAAATATCGAGTTTGACAAACAAGTCTTTTACTTAAAACAAGCAAAGGAAAGCAACTGCCAGGCGACTATTGTTTCAGACGATCATATCACCTCTCCTTTTGGTCTAGTTATTCACACGAATGAACCTGTTCAAGTAGATGAAAAGGACCTTAGACTTGCATTCTCGAATCTCTGGGAGAAGGAAAAGACAGAAACTCCGAAAAAATCCATCTGGAAAAAATGGTTGGGTTAATTCTTCCTCAACTTTAATAAACGACCAATATTAGCAGCTGTGTGCTCCAAATAGAGGCTTTCTTTTTTCAGACTATCTTCTAGTGGTTCACTTTTCTCTAAAATAGAAAAGGCTGCCTGTATATTTTCGAATGGTAGGGGAGGCAAATCGTCAGCAAGACTACCGCAAATAGCGATAACAGGAACTCCGTTAGGGGTTCTTTTTGCTACACCGATAGGAGCTTTTCCAGCAAAGCTTTGACAGTCCAGTCTGCCCTCTCCGACAATAACCAAGTCAGCACCTGCAACTTTCTTATCAAAGTCAATCAAATCCAAACAGGTGTCAATCCCAGATACGATACTAGCCTGAGCAAAGGCACAGAGACCAGCAGCAATACCCCCACCTGCTCCTGCTCCTTTCAGAGGTAGGGTGGAAGGTGAGAATTTTTCATAGAACCGCCACATAGCCAAATCTACCGTCTCAAACAAAGCAGGATCCAAGCCCTTTTGTTTTCCAAATGTATAGGTTGCCCCTTGATGACCACATAAAGGGCTCACGACATCTGCTAAAATGCGGATTTTCACATCTTCAGGTATCCTATACAACTCGCTGTCTGAAACTGACTCAAACTCAAGCAAAGTCTGACCGCAAGCTGGCAATTCTTTTCCATTCTTATCATAAAAACGATAACCCAGACCAGCAGCAATGCCTATTCCGCCATCATTACTCGCTGTACCACCTACACCGATATAGATTTCTTTCATTCCTTGATCAATGAGATGGCGAATCAACTCCCCGATACCTCTGGTTTGGATGTGGAGAGGGTTTCGTTTCTCATTCGGAATCTTTCCAAGACCAACCAAGTCAGCAACTTCGAAGAGCGCTATTTGATCTTTTTGAAAGTAGCGCATTGATTCTTTTAGCCCAAAAGGCCCCGTCACCTCTTGCCATTTTTCTTCGAGTTCAAGAGAATGGCGAATAGCATCTACAGTTCCTTCCCCACCATCACCAACAGGACAGAGCAGACATTCTACATCCGCTATTGACTGTTCAAAGCCTTTTTTTATAGCTTGAGCGACCTCTTCTGCTGTCAAACTTTCTTTAAAAGAATCAGGTGCAATTACAATTTTCATAGTTCCCTCTCATTCTAAGAAATCAATCAAAGGTAGAACTTCCAAAAAATCCCTCGTATCTACATGACAAGCTATCTCTGTTTTTACGACCTCTTTGGCACAAAATGCAATACCACGTCCTGCTGACTTTAACATCAAGAGGTCATTGGCACCATCACCGATAGCAATCGTTCTTTCTTTGGGTAGTTCTAATTCCTTTCTCCATTTCTCAAGAGTAGCATTTTTTACTTGACCTGTCACAATTTCACCAACTAATTTTCCTGTTAAAAATCCGTCTTTGACTTCTAACTGGTTGGCGGAGAAATAGGAAATACCAAGGGATTTTGCTAATCTCTCAACTATTGGTGCAAATCCACCAGACACTAGACCGACTAGAATACCCTTCTTTTGAAGGATGTAGATAAATTCTTGAGCATTCTTGGACAGATGAATGGATTTGAAGACAGTATCAAAGACCGAAACCGGAAGGCCTTTTAACAAAGCTACCCTCGCTCGTAAACTTGTTTCAAAGTCCAGTTCACCTCGCATTGCCTGTCTTGTAATCTGCGAAATTTCTTCTTCGCAACCTGCTTCTCTTCCTAAAAGATCAATCACTTCCTCTGCTATCAGGGTTCCGTCAACGTCCATGACACAGAGCCCCATTACTTGAGACATAAACTTTCCTTTCTAAACAGCCCAAAAATCGTATGAAGTTATCATACGATTTTATCTATTAGTTGACTAGACTATTGTACAAGTCAAGATAAGACTTGCAAGCTGTATCCCATGAGAAATCACATTCCATAGCTTGTTTTTGTAGATTTCTCCAAACGTCTGGCTGATTCTTATAAACATCCAAGGCTGTTTGGAAACTCCAGTTAAGCCAGTATGGTGTTAAATTATCGAAGCTAAATCCAGTACCAGTACCTTCAATCGGATTGAAGGATTGAACTGTATCTCTTAGTCCGCCCACTTCATGAACCAATGGTAGTGTTCCATAACGCATAGCCATCATTTGAGACAAGCCACATGGTTCAAAACGGCTTGGCATGAGGAAGAGGTCGCAAGCTGCGTAGATTTCTTGAGCCAGTTTGACGTCAAAAGTGATATTTGCTGATAGCTTGTCAGGATAGACTTGAGCAAACCAAGAGAAGGAATGTTCAAAAGCTGGGTCACCTGTTCCTAAAAGGACTATTTGAACATCCTCCTGTAAGAAACGATGCAAGCTTTCTACAACGACATCAAAGCCTTTTTGGCGTGTCAAACGAGAGACAATCCCAACTAGAGGAACATCTGATCGCACAGGTAGACCAACTCTCTCTTGCAATTTTGCTTTGTTTTGAGCTTTTCCAGACAAATCATCTTTACCAAAATGATAATCTAAAAGTGGGTCTGTCTCAGGATTATAAAGATCTGCATCAATTCCATTGACAATACCCGAAACCTTGCCTGACTCCATGCGAAGAATCTGGTCCAAACCGCAACCGAATTGACTGGTCATAATCTCATGTGCATAGCTAGGAGATACGGTCGAGACACGATCCGCGTAGAGAATACCTGCTTTCATCCAGTTGAGACAATCATTCCAGCGAAGGGTGCCATCAGCATAGCGCTCAAAGCCAACTCCAAACAAATCCCACAACATTCCTTCAGAAAACTGTCCTTGGAATTCCAAATTGTGAATGGTTAGAACAGTTTTAATTCCTTGATAGGCCTGAATCCAATGGTACTTTTCTTTTAACAAGAAGGGAATCATGGCTGTGTGGTAATCATGAACATGGAGAAGGTCAGGGATAAAGCCGATGCGCTCCATGGCTTCAAGAGCAGCCAGTTGGAAAAAGGCAAAGCGTTCACCATCGTCAAAATCACCGTACACATGACCACGGAAGAAATAATATTGATTATCAATGAAGTAGAAGGTAACCCCATTCAAGACCGTTTTCTTAATACCACAGTACTGTCTACGCCATCCTACACTAACTTCAAAGTGGAGAACATCCTCTATCTGGTCACCAAACTTAGCTTCTACCATATCATAGTAAGGCAAGAAAACTGCAACTTCGTGCCCTGCTTTTACAAGTGATTTAGGAAGTGCACCAATAACGTCTCCCAAACCACCTGTTTTTGAAAAGGGTGCTCCTTCTGCCGCTACAAATAAAATTTTCATGAATAAATGTCCTCTGTTACTGTTTCGCCCTTCTTAACTACAACTGGATGTTCTGCTGTTCCTCGAATGACAACATCGTCCGCAACTTCAACTCCTTTGTCTAGAATGGCATATTCAACCTGGGCTCCTTGACCAATCACAACACGAGGGAATAAAATGCTGTCCTTCACCACACTATCTTTGTGAACATAAATATTACGAGATAGGACTGACTGAACTACCTCACCCTCAATGATACTACCAGAAGCGAACTGAGAAGTACTTACTTTTGAAGTATTCGCATAGTAGGTTGGTTCTTCATTCTTAACTTTTGTATAAATCTTTTGATTTGGTGAGAAGAGTGAGTAGAACTTTTTAGATTCAAGCATATCAATATTTGCTTGATAATAGGACTGGACAGAATGAATGTTTGCTAAGTAGCCTGTGTATTCGTAAGCAAAAGCTCCTTCTTTTACAGCTAAATCGCGGAGAACATAGCGCAACTTTTCAGGATATTCTTTTTGAACTTCTTCTTCAAGTCGTTCAATCAACCACGGAGTATCAACGACGAATATATCTGTAGACATGTTGAAAAGTTCATCTGTTGATTTGGCATCAAAAAGTTTATGAGAAAGAACATGGTCTGTTTCATCCACTTCCAAGATGGCATTAACATCTGAAATATCCTTTTTAGGTAATTTCTTATAAACAACTGTAATCGGACGACCGGCAGTAGTATGTAAATGGAATACTTGATTGAGGTCAATATTCACCACGATATCACAGTTAAGTGCAACCGTCTGATTTGATCCTGAACGTTTCAAATAAGTGAGAAGCTGTTGGTAATATTCTTTCCCAACTGTGCTACTTTCAACACTCGTATTATAAATACCTAGATAGTAGTGACTGAGAAGGGTAGATAAGCCCCACTCACGTCCTGAACGAATATGGTCAAAGACTGAACTGATATTGTCTTGTTGGAAAATTCCAAAGACACTACGAACACCAGCATTTGCAAGGCTAGAAAGAGGGAAATCAATTAAACGATATTTTGCTCCAAATGGCAAGCTAGCCACCGGACGGTGTTCTGTTAACGTTGACATATCATGAAAACCAACGGTGTTTCCTAAAATGGCTGAATATTTATCAATCTTCATCTGATGCTACCCCCACTACTTCATTGTATCCTACTACTTGTACTTCGTCTGTTCCATCAATTTCGACACCTTCAGAAATAACAGCACCCTCACCAATAATGGCACGTTTAATTTTTGCACCTTTTCCGATAATGGCACCACTCATGATTACAGAGTCTACTACTTCAGCACCCTCACGTACTTGCGCTTCTGTTGAGAGAATGGAATGCTTAACAGTTCCATCCACGAGACAGCCATCCACAACTAAAGAATCTTCTACATGAGCGTGTTTTCCAATAAAGTTTGGTGGTGAAATCAAGTTCCGTGAGTAGATTTTCCACTGACGATCACGACTATCCAAAGCGTTGTTTGGATCAATGTATTCCATATTGGCTTCCCATAGAGACTCGATAGTACCAACGTCTTTCCAGTAACCCTTGAATTCATAAGCATAGACACTTTCACCAGACTCAAGGTAATTTGGAATAACGTTTTTGCCAAAGTCTGACATATCTACCTTGTTCTTTTCAGCAGCAACAAGCATATTGCGGAGACGTTTCCAATCAAAAATATAAATCCCCATTGAAGCCTTTGTAGACTTAGGTTCTGCTGGTTTTTCTTCGAATTCGACGATACGATTGTTTGCGTCAGTATTCATGATACCAAAACGGCTAGCTTCTTTGAGGGGTACATCCAAGACAGCTACTGTCAAACTGGCATTGTTGTCCTTGTGAGATTGGAGCATATCATCGTAGTCCATCTTGTAGATGTGGTCACCAGAAAGGATCAAAACATATTCTGGATTGATACTGTCGATGTAGTCAATGTTTTGGTAGATAGCGTGGCTAGTTCCTTCAAACCAACGATTTCCCTCGCTTGCAGAGTAGGGTTGAAGGATGGAAACACCTGTGTTAATACCATCTAGTCCCCAGCTCGAACCATTTCCGATATGGTTGTTCAAGGCAAGAGGTTGATACTGCGTAATAACACCGACGTTGTGAATCCCAGAGTTAGCACAGTTTGAAAGAGCAAAGTCAATGATACGGTAGCGCCCACCGAATTGCACTGCTGGTTTGGCAATGCTTTGAGTGAGTTTTCCGAGACGTGTTCCTTGCCCACCGGCAAGGATCAAAGCTAGCATTTCATTCTTCATTTTCTACTCCTTTTTGGGTTTTATTTGTGACAGTTTTAGTTGGTTTCAAGCGACGTTTAATCTTCCAGATACTTGCTCCCATAGCTGGCAGGGTAAAAGTCAAGGTCTGCTCATAATCCTTCCATAATCCTTCTTGAGTTTGAACCGTTTGGTTGTATTCTTTCCAGACACCACCCCATTGTTCCAATTCTGTATTCCAAACTTCTTCATAAACTCCTGCGACAGGAAGTCCGATTGTAAAGTCTTTTCGTTCAACAGGCGCCATATTAAAGACACAGACTAGCATTTCACCCTTTTTACTCTTACGAATAAAGGAAAGGACACTCTGATCTCTATTATCCGCATCGATAATTTCGATGCCATCGTAGCTGGTGTCAATTTCCCAAAGGCAACGGTGCTCTTTATAGAATTGATTGAGTTGAGAAGTGAAGTACTTCATCTTAGCATTCATTGGATCTTCCAAGTTAGACCATTCTAGCTGTTCCTCAGACTTCCACTCTAAGAACTGACCATATTCGCTTCCCATGAACAAGAGTTTCTTACCTGGATGACAAATTTGATAAGTGTAGAGATTTCGCAAACCTGCAAATTGATTGTATCGATCTCCCCACATCTTGTGCATCATGCTTTTCTTACCATGTACGACTTCATCATGCGAGAATGGTAAGAGGTAGTTTTCATTGAAAACATACATAAAGCTGAAGGTCACAAGATTAAAATCATACTTGCGATAAATTGGATCTTCCTCGTAGAAACGGAGAATATCGTTCATCCAGCCCATATTCCATTTATAGTCAAAGCCAAGACCACCCATTTCTTTCATGCCAGTAATCTTTGTTGCTGATGAACTTTCTTCTGCAATCATCATGATATCTGGATGAGCTAACTTAATCACTGTGTTTAAACGTTGAAGGAAATAATAACCCTCGTAGTTAAGATTCCCACCATCCTTATTTGGGGTCCAAGGAGCATTATCATAATCTAGGTACAGCATATTGCTAACAGCATCTACCCGAATGCCATCTAAGTGGTAAAAATCAATCCAAAATTTAATACTTGAAATCAGGAAAGACTGGACCTCATTTTTCCCAAGGTCAAAATTCAGCGCACCCCATCCATAGTTATGAGCCTTATTGTGGTCTTGGTATTCAAAAGTTGGTGTACCGTCATAATATGCCAAGGCATCATCATTAATAGTGAAATGGCCTGGTACCCAGTCTACGATAACACCGATATTATTTATATGACACTCTTCAACGAAATCTTGGAATTCCTCAGGTGTACCGTAGGAATGTTCAAAAGCAAAGTAACCCATAAGCTGATAGCCCCAACTCAATCCAAGCGGGTGAGCCATTAAAGGCATAAACTCAATATGTGTATAGTTCATTTCAACCAAATAAGGAATCAACTCTTCCTTCAGCTGTGAAAAACTATAGGGACTGCCATCTGGATTTCTCTTCCAAGATCCTGCATGGGCCTCGTATATATTAACTGGTCTCTCGAAAAATCCCAGACGTTTGCGACGTGCTAGCCAAAGTCCATCTTTCCATTTCTTTTCACGGATATTGGTCAAAACAGCTCCTGTACCCGGTCTAGCTTCAAAATAAACTGCCAAAGGATCAATCTTCATAATCTGGTGACCATTTGCACGAGTGATATGGTATTTATAGATTTGTCCTTCTTGAGCTAGGCTAGTAAAAACTTCCCAAACTCCCGACTCATTCCGTACCATAGGAATCTGGTGCTCTGTCCAGTTAGTGAAATCACCAACTAAGTGCACAGCCTGAGCGTTAGGTGCCCAAACACGGAAAGTAAAACCAATTTCTCCGTTTTTCTCCTCTCTATGTGCTCCTAAATAATGCTGGAGGTGAAAGTTTTCACCTGTAGTAAAGGTTCTTAATGCTTCTTGATTATTCATTCGATCCCCTCTCTTTTGTAAGCGTTTTCTATAATTCTATTATACACTCTTTTAAGATAACTTTCAAGTAATTTACGAAGAAAATCATATTTTTTTATGAAAGTCTTCAAAAAATTACCGAGCATTTTAAAAAATATATCCCGAAAATAGAATACGAAACAATTTCCATATATTTTTTTATTATAATACCAAAATATTCGTTTTTTCTCAATTTTTAAGTAATTTTTTTGAAAAAAATAAAACCAGGAAAAAGATTTCCTGATTTTATAGATTATTTCACATCAAAAACAATGGATTTAACATTTGTCATCGCTTCGATACTATATTTAATTCCTTGCACTCCTGCACCAGAACCTTTTACACCAAGGAATGGGAAATTATCTGGTCCACGTTGTGTTTTATTATTAATATGAACGGTTCCCACTTCAAGTTTCTCAGCGATTTCAAATGCCTTCTTAAAGTCATTTGTAAAGACAGAGGATTGAAGACCAAACTCAGATTCATTGGCAATTGCTACTGCTTCATTCGCATCTGCGACACGGATAATTGGGAGAACAGGTCCAAACGGTTCTTCCCAGGCTACTTTCATATCTCTTGTAACTTGGTCAAAAAGCACTGGCCAGAGAAGATTGCCTTCACGCTTGATTGGTGTAAGAGCCTTAGCACCTTTTTCTTGTGCATCTTCGATCAATCCCCAGATGAAATCAGCTGAAGCATTATCAATAACAGGTGTGATATCAGCATTGTCAAATGGATCACCGACTGTTAGCTTAGCGACTTTGGCCTGGAGCAATTCGGCTAACTTGTCTGCTACGCTTTCTACAACTAAGACACGTTTAATAGCGGTACAACGCTGACCAGAGTAGCTAAATGCACCACCTACGATTTGATTGGCTGCATTCTCTAAATCTGCATCTTCTAAAACGATTGCTGCATCTTTCCCGCCAAGCTCCAGCATAATTGGGCGCATACCAGCTAAACGACCGATACGCTCCCCAATCGGTGTTGATCCTGTAAAGTTAATGAAGTTGACTTCCTTGTGTTCAATGATATAATCCCCAATTTCAGAACCTCGTCCAGTGATGGTATTGAAGACACCTGCTGGGATTCCGGCTTCGTCAAATGCTTTAGCCAGCAAGAGACCAGAAATAGATCCTTGCGTTGGTGGCTTAAACATAACGACATTTCCTGCAATCAGAGCCGGAGCAATCTTAGATCCAGAAAGATTGACTGGGTAGTTAAATGGCGCGATAGCTAAGACAACTCCAACTGGCTCACGACGAACAACGGCTAGTTTGTTCTTACTTGCAGCTTCAAAACCGCCACCTTCCATTGCTTGTCCAGTAATACGGAGACCTTCTTCAGCAGCAAAACGAATCAAATCTGCTGTACGTACTACTTCTCCAATGGCTGCTTTAATCCCTTTTGCAACCTCTTTGGCAAGAATTGTACCAATTTTTTCTTTATCACGTTCTAAAATATCTGCTGTCTTATGCAAATAGGCTGCACGCTCAACTGGTGCTAAATCACGCCATGCTGGGAGAGCTGCACGCGCAGCTTTCATAGCCTCATCTACTTCAGACTGGCTCATAGCGGGTACTGTACCTAATTTTTCTTGATTGATTGGTGAATAAATCGTAATTTCCTTTTCAGATGATTTCCATTCTCCATTTACTAAATTCTGATATCTTGTCAAATTCTCGTCCTCCTGAAAATGATTAAAACTTATTTTATCAAATTTTCAGAAAATTACAACCCTTTTTGTGAAAATATTGATATTTTTTTCACAAACTTGATTCTTCAAATTATTTGAATTTTATTCCTATTAGATATTGGTTTTTCAATAAAAATCAAAAAAGGTCTAGTGAATCTAAACCTTTTCAGAACATTAATTTACGAGAGTACTTTTAAGACTACGACACTGGTATCATCAATCACATTTGATTCTTTAGAACGACTATTAGACACCAGCATTTCAAGATTTCCTGCATTCTCAAAGTAGAAGGAAGTCCCTTTCGCATTAAAGACTACCAATAAGTGCTCTGGTCCACCGTGAATTTCGTAAACAATCCACCCACTATTTTCAGCAGCTGTATGGACGAAGACATGGCGATAGACTTCTTCGTATGTAGGATAGGAGAAGGCACTGGTCTGTGTTTTTAGGCGAATAATCTGACGGATAAAGTCAATGCTCTCTTTTCTCTCATTGATTAAATCCCAGTTGACCTGGTTGACACTATCTGGAGCATTGTAGCTGTTCATAGCCCGTTCTCTATCTGCCGCAGTCAGCTCCCCGTTTTCACCAGTAGCAAGGAGTTTAGTGCGGCCAAATTCTTGCCCCAACTCTATAAAGGACATCCCTTGCATGAGAATGCTCATCGCTGTTGCTGTCTCAACCTGGCGCATAATCTTATCTGAACTGTGATTTGGATGAAGGGTCACCAATAAATCATGCAAGTTGTAATTATCATGGGCCTCCACATAGTTAAGGACTTGGTTTGGGCTAAGATATGAGCCCAACTCTCGACTACCAAGAATAGCTTTGGCTACGATTGGTTCTGTAGCTGCACCACTAACAAACCCTGCCTTGATTGAACCATAAACTTCTCCTCCTTTGATGGCATCTCGCTGATCATCATTGAAGAATCCAATATTTGGCATCTGATAGGCGTTGTCCTTCTTGGCCTTATCATAAGGTGCAAGACCTGTCCCCATATCCCAACCTTCTCCATAAGTGAGAATACGTGGATCAACTTCATCAAGTGCCCAACGAATTGCCTGCATGGTTTTAACATCGTGAATTCCCATCAAGTCAAAACGGAAACCGTCAATATTGTATTCTTTCACCCAATAAAGGAGTGAGTCAATCATATACTTGCGGAACATTTCGTGTTCACTCGCGGTTTCATTTCCTACTCCTGTGCCGTTTTGGAAGGTTCCATCTGGATTCATACGATAGTAATAATCAGGAACAGTTGTTTGAAAAGGAGCATCAACCGTTGAGAAGGTATGGTTGTAAACGACATCCATAATGACACCGATTCCTGCATCATGATAAGCCTGAATCATGGTTTTGAGATCTCGAATAACCTGTCCAGGATCATCTGGATTACTAGAGAAACTTGTTTCTGGTGCGTTGTAGTTTTGAGGGTCATAACCCCAGTTATAGGTTACATTTCCATCCTCATCATATTCCTTATGGCGATCAAAGATTGGTTGAAGTTGAACATAATTACAACCGAGCGCTTTGATATAGTCAAAGGCAGTTGTTTGACCATACTGGTTAACCGTTCCAGTCTGGGCAGCCCCAAGGAAGGTCCCTCGAAGGTTTTCTGGAACTCCAGATGTCGGTGATTTTGTAAAATCACGAATATGCATTTCACAGATAACTGCTTTACATGGATTTTCCAAACGCCAAGGAGCATCTGTCCCATGTTTAACTTCGAATCCTTCTACCTGTCTATCTTGCTGAGAGAGAATGACGGAACGTTTTCCATCAGGACTTGTTGCAGTTGTATAAGGATCTCGTGTCAAAGTCTGGTGGTGCGGAAACTCAACCTGGTACTGATAAGCTTTACCTGCAAGATTTTCATCTAGATCTACACTCCAAAGACCAATAGTATTGTACTTATGACTGTATGAATAGCTATTCCCACGCTCTAGATTAAAGGTTTTCCAAACCGGCGCATCGTTGCTGGTATTTTCATAGACAACCACTTGAACCGCTGTAGCTGTAGGAGCCCAAAGTTTAAAGCTTGTCTGGTAGTCTGAGATATTATACCCCAACTCTCCTTGGTATCCCCAATGATGATCAAAACTTTCACTGTGAAAGGCTTTATCAAAAGCAAAAGGGTTTTGATCTTTATAGAAAGGACTTGCAATAGCTGGATTTTCAGAATAATAAACTGTCTCATCACCATCTAAGATCCAAACCTCAGTCAACAGTGGATAATGGTTAAACCGTAGGAGATAGTCTTTTGCCTTTCCATCTATTTCGACAGAAAAGGTCAGAGTATCGAGCCTTTCTGCACTTATGACGGTAAAGGAGAATTTGGCTCCAAAATAGTCATTTTCATAATACAAATTTTCTTTAATATCTGCCTGTTTTCTACTGAATGAACAGGCATCATAATCTCCATTTTTTCGGTGAAAATGGATGACTACTGGGTATCTATACATTTCTTTTCCTAATTCCTAATTCCTAATTTCAATTTTTTTATGTGGTGCTGAAGAATTTAGCGGGAATTTCAGCACAATAGAGAATAGCCTTAATAGATATAAAAATACATCAGGAGAGATAGTTTCAGACTATCTAACATCTAGTTTTCAACTATTCTTTACAAACTTTCTAGCCAAGCTTCATCTCGAACTTCGATACCAAGTTCTTGTGCTTTTTGGAGCTTGCTTCCTGCATCTGCTCCTGCTACGACAAGATTCGTTTTCTTAGATACACTGCCTGTGACTTTGGCACCAAGACTTTCGAGTTTATTTTTGGCTTCAGAACGTGTGAGACGTTCCAATTTTCCAGTTAATACAACGGTCAAACCTGACAAGACCGCATCCGCTACTAGTGTCTGTCCTTTGTAGTCCAGATTAACTCCAGCTTCTTTCAACTCGTCTAGGAGAATCTTCGATCCTTCTGTAGCAAAATAAGTCTGAAGGCTTTGAGCAATCACACTACCCAAGCTCTCGATACTTGCTACTTCCTCTGGGTCTGCTTGGGCTAGATTTTCAATAGAGTGAAAGTGTTGGAGCAAGAGTTGGCTAGCCTTGCTTCCGACATGGCGAATTCCCAAACCGAATAAAAGCTTTTCAGCAGAGTTTTCCTTGGATGCTTGAATGGCCTGATACAGTTTAGAAGCAGACTTTTCCTTGACGCCTTCTAAAAGGAGGAAATCTTCTTCTTTCAAACGGTAGATATCCGCCACATCTTTGACTAAATTGGCAGCAAAAAGCTTTTCAACGATAGATGGACCAAGTCCTGTAATATTCATGGCATCTCGAGAGGCAAAGTGAATCAAACCTTCCATGATTTGGGCAGGGCAGCGAGGATTGATACAACGTAGAGCAACCTCATCTTCAAAATGAAGTAACTGACAGTCACAGCTTGGACAGTTAGTCGGAATATCTAGTTTTTCTTCAGAAACACGCTTGGACTCTACCACACGCAAAACAGCAGGAATGATGTCTCCAGCCTTATAAACGATAACCGTATCATCTTTGCGGATATCCTTTTCAGCAATATAATCTACGTTGTGGAGAGTTGCACGACTGACGGTTGTCCCAGCAAGCTGAACTGGTGTCAGATTGGCAGTTGGCGTGACAACTCCAGTACGGCCAACTGTCCAATCAACTGAAAGGAGTTGGGCTTCTTTTTCTTCAGCAGGAAATTTATAGGCAACTGCCCACTTGGGCGCTTTAACGGTAAAGCCAAGCTCTTCTTGACCTGCAAGGTCATTGACCTTGATTACCACTCCATCAATGTCATAAGGTAAATTATCCCGTTCTTGTCCAACTTCTTGGATGAAATTCCATATCTCATCCATGCTTTCAGCCAGAATTCGCTTAGAATTAACCACAAATCCAAGCTGTTCAAGATGCTTCAAGACCTTTTCTTGGCTATCACGAGTAGAAGGGCTTACTTCTTGATAGAGGAAAGTCGCAAGATTACGCTTGGCCACTACTGCGGTATCCAACTGACGGAGGGTTCCTGCAGCTGCGTTACGAGGATTAGCAAATTCAGGCTCTCCATTTTCTTGGCGAGCTTGGTTGACTTGATCAAATGAAGTGCGTGGCATGTAACACTCTCCACGGACAGTGATATCAAGTTCTTCTGGCAAGGTCAAAGGAATGTCCTTGACGCGCTTGAGATTTTCGGTGATATTTTCACCAACAGAACCATCCCCACGTGTGGCACCAACAACCAAAATCCCCTTTTCATACGTAAGCGATATAGACAAACCATCGATTTTCAATTCACAGATATAGGTCGGTTGGGGTAATTCCTTTCGAACACGCGCATCAAAAGCTTCTAACTCTTCACGTGAAAAAGCATCCTGCAAACTATAAAGAGGATACTGATGACTGTATTTTTCAAAACCGTCTAAAACCTTACCACCAACACGATGGGTCGGACTGTCCGCTAAAACTTGATCTGGATAGGCAGCTTCCAACTCGACTAACTCTCGGTAGAGGCGATCATACTCGCTATCTGAAACCGAGGGGTTATCACTTGTATAGTACTCGGTTGCATAGCGATTGAGTAAGGCAACTAACTCATTCATTCTTTCATTCATAATATTATTTTACCACAAATGAAGCCCTCCTCACAATAGAGAAGGGCTGAAAAATGGTTCGTAGTGAAATATTTTCTAAAAAAATAGAAATTAGGACTCTTTTTCAAAATGACTTCGTACATAAATAAGGGATAGACAAGACAGGATAACAACTCCACTTCCGATTATCAGGAAAGAAGAGAGATGTACGCTTGGCAGCACCGTCATAAAGCCTTTTGCAATCGGCATAAATAGAATGGCTAAAGTAAAAATTGTACTTAATACTCTACCCAAATATTCACTTTCAACCTTGGTTTGAACCTGAGTAAAAAAGTGAATATTAAAAATCGTCATAAACAGTTCACAGACTAAATTTCCAGAAAAGGAAAGAAAAGTTGGCAGTGGTAACCCCATCACAAAAACTCCAACTCCAGTCAAAACCAATAGAATCAAAAGATTATAAACACTTGCCTTTATTTTACTAGCTAGAAGAGCTCCGATAATCGAACCAATTGCCCCCATAGTCAAAATACTTGCATAAGCTCCTTCTGCCCCGTAAAGCCGATTTGAAAAGGGGAGGAGAAATTCAAAAGCTGCAAAAAAGAAATTAACACTGGAAGCTACTAACAAAAGGAAAAAGATCTCTTGCTGGCGCCAGATATAGCCAAGTCCTTCTTTCATATCAGTAAAAATATTTTTCCAGCTGAAAGTCTTTTTCTCTTGTTCCTGAGTCTCTTTTTTGGGGAGAAAAGCTACTAATGTAAATGCGATGAAAAAACTAATGGCATCTAAAACGAGCGTCATATGGAGACTGGCAAATTGTAAAACGATGAAAGAAAGTACAGGGGAGCTAACGCCTACAACCTGCAAAACGAGCTCTAAGCGAGCATTATAGGTCACAATCTCGTCTTGCTCTACAACCTCAGTTATAATAGCTTTATTGGCTGTACGAGAAAATGCAAAGGCAACCGCCTGAACAATATTTGCGAAGATCAGAGCAGCAATCATCAAGCTATCATTTCTGATGAAAGAAATAGCTAAACAGAGAATACCACAAACCAAGTCTGTCGTCATCAAAATTTTGCGACGCGAAAAGCGGTCTGAAATCACTCCGCCAAAGGGATTGACTAGAATCGATGTAACCAACTCAGAAATTTGATAAATCCCAAGAACAGTCTGTCCTATCGTCCCCATTGATGCCAACCAAACACTATTTCCATAGTCATAGAGCATATTCCCTATCTTATTAATAGCCCCACGACTAATCAACTGTACTGCATGTCGATTCATATAAAAACTCCTCTCAAATTTTGAAACTATTGTATCAAAACTGAAAGGAGTCTCTTTATTTTTCCCTTATTTGGGAAATTTAAGCATTTACAAATTTCTCATAATGTTCCTGATAGTAAGCCACTTGCTCTGGAAGTCCAAGCACATCAAAAATATGCATAGCCTCCTGGATCTGACTACAACCCTCTTCTTTCAAGTCTCTCTGGTAGAGGGCGAAACCTTTGAGATAATGGAAGATATTGCGCTCATAAAGCTTGATACCATTTCCAATCAACTTCTCCACATAGCCCTCAAAATATTCCGCATCCGCAAAGGAACGGTTTTCCAAACAATGCTGGTAACAGTTAAGAGCTAAAATCAAAACAAGTTTTCGATGCCGACCAATTTCTTTGTAGTAGTCTTCTCGCTCCATGACTTCTCTGCCAATCCGAGCCACATAGTCCACATTGTAGAAAGTATAGAGATTTCCGAAAAGAATCAACTCATACATAGTCCACTCTTCTGTTTGAAAAAGATAATCTGCTACCTTTTCCAAATCACTCTGCCTCATCGTGTAATAAGCATCTCTTTGACAAATCAGTCCTTGTAGCAGAATCCAATTCAGCTCAAAATAGAGGGGATTAGTCGAACTCTTTGCTTTCTCAAGCTGTTCCTTTTGAAGCTGTTGAAAACCAGCAATATCATTCGAGTAGTAAAGCGGAATAATCTGTGCCATCAAGGCAACATGTTCATGATTTTGAAAATCCCTAGCCTTGTCCATGAAATTTTCAATAGTCACATGAATATTATCCAGTATCTCAAAGAAACGAGAAACTGCTAGATCAGACTCCCCAAGCTCGAAGCGAGATAATTGAGAGATTGAACATGATTCACCTGCCGCCTCTTTTAAGGAATACTTTCCACTTGTTCGAAATTCACGAAATACCTTTCCAAGATGTTCCATTTCTTACACCTGCTCCGACAACTCTTCCCACTCTAGCATAGCTTCTTCTTGACGATGGCTGATTTTGTCCAGTTCAGCCTGCAATTCCATGAGCTTTTCGGCATCGTTGGTTTCCAGCATTTGTTCAGAAATGGCTTGACTTTGAGTTTCTAACTTTTCGATTTCAGCCTCTAGACTTTCGATTTGTCGCATGAGTTTGCGAATCTCTTTCTGACTTTCTTTCTGAGCTTGGTAGTCATTAACTGGGCTTGCTTCTTTTGCTTGATTACTAGTTGAAACTTCTTCTGTCTGGCTCGCTTCTACTTCTGCTTTCTTCTCAACATAGTAGTCATAATCTCCTAGATAGAGGGTCGAACCATTCTCAGACAATTCCAAAACATGAGTGGCGACACGGTTGATAAAATAACGGTCATGGCTGACGAAAAGAAGGGTTCCATCGAAGTCAATCAGGGCATTTTCCAAAACTTCCTTGCTATCAATGTCCAAGTGGTTGGTCGGTTCGTCAAGAATCAGGAAGTTATTGTTTTCCATTGAAAGTTTTGCAAGAAGCAAACGAGCTTTCTCGCCACCTGACAGCATCCCGACTGACTTTTTAACATCATCTCCTGAGAAAAGGAAGGCACCAAGGCGGTTGCGGATCTCAACTTCTGGAGTCAGTTTAAAATCATTCCAGAGTTCATCCAGAACAGTATTACTTGATGTTAGCTTACTTTGAGTCTGATCATAGTAGCCAACCTCAACATTGGCACCAAAATGCTTCTCTCCTTTTATAAAAGGAATCTGGTCCACGATAGACTTGATAAAGGTTGATTTGCCAATACCATTTGGTCCGACAATCGCAACAGCATTCATCTTACGAAGGTCAAGGTTGATAGGTTCTGACAATATTTCCCCATCATAGCCAATAGCCGCATTTTCAACAGTCAAAACAACATTTCCCGACGTTTTTTCAGACTGGAAGGTCATATTGGCTGATTTCTTGCCAGCTTCAGGCTTGTCTAAGCGATCCATTTTTTCCAGTTGTTTACGGCGAGATTGAGCACGTTTGGTCGTTGAAGCTCGGACTAGATTGCGATTGACAAAGTCTTCTAGAGCCGCGATTTCCTTCTGTTGCTTTTCATAGTTTTTTGCCTCAGTAACTAGCTTTTGCTCCTTTAATTCGACAAAACGAGAATAATTGCCCACATAGCGATCTAAAGAATGCTTGGTCAAATCGAGTGTAACCGTCGCAACCTTGTCCAAAAAGTAACGGTCGTGGCTGACAATAATGAGCGCACCGCTATAGTTCACCAAGTAATTCTCTAGCCAGGCAATGGTTTCGATATCCAAGTGGTTGGTTGGCTCATCCAAGACCAAAAGATTTGGTTTTTCAAGGAGCATTTTAGCCAGTGCTAGACGAGTATTTTGACCACCTGAAAGCTCGGCAATTTTCATCTGCCACATAGATTCATCAAACTTGAAACCATTCAAAATCGCTCGAATATCAGCTTCGTAGGTAAAGCCACCAGCCTGTCGAAAATTCTCTGATAAACGATCATAATCTGCCATCAATTTATCCAAATCTTCACCAGACTTTTCACCCATCTCCAACTCCATCTGACGCAGTTGTGTCTCTGTCCGACACAAGTCATCAAAGACGTGAAGCATTTCATCATAGATGGTATTTTCAGACTTAAAACGGCTATCTTGGGCTAGGTAAGACAGAGAGATATCTTTTTTCTTATTGATTTCTCCACTGGTTGGCTCCTCTTCTCCAACCAAAATCTTCAAAAGAGTGGACTTACCTGCTCCATTTCTCCCAACAAGAGCAATTCGGTCTCGTTCATCAACTTGCAGATTGATATTATCAAAAAGAACCTCTCCAGCAAAAGATCGTTCAATTTTATTAGCTTGTAAAATAATCATACATCCATTTTACTATCTTTTTCTCTTTTGCACAATTGCAATGAAAAAAGTTCGAGTCGTAAACCTAAATTATTCATCTTCTTTTTCATTAGAAAGCGTATTGGGCTATTCTTCTACAATGAAATAAAAGTAAATTTCCTACATTTTAAGTTATGCTAACGTTTTACTAAAATATCAAATCGTGATATAATGAAAGCGATTAAAGTAAATAAACAAAGGAGATGCTCTATGACTTACCAAGAAAATTATCAAAAATGGGTCGATTTTGCCGGCCTTCCCGACTATCTTCGTCAAGATTTAGAAAACATGGACGAAAAAACAAAAGAAGATGCTTTCTACACCAATCTTGAATTTGGTACTGCAGGTATGCGCGGCTTGATCGGTGCAGGTACAAACCGCATCAACATCTATGTTGTTCGTCAAGCAACTGAAGGATTGGCTCGTTTGATTGAGTCAAAAGGTGGAAATGAAAAAGAACGTGGTGTGGCAATTGCCTACGATAGCCGTCACTTCTCACCTGAGTTTGCCTTTGAATCTGCTGCAGTTCTTGCTAAACACGGTATCAAATCTTACGTATTTGAAAGCCTCCGTCCAACTCCAGAACTCTCATTCGCTGTTCGTCACCTCAACTGTTTTGCAGGTATCATGATTACTGCCAGCCATAACCCTGCTCCATTTAACGGTTACAAGGTTTATGGAGAAGATGGTGGACAAATGCCTCCACACGACGCGGATGCTTTGACAACTTACATCCGTGCAATCGAAAATCCATTCGCTGTTGAAGTTGCTGATGTAGAAGCTGAAAAAGCTTCTGGCTTGATTGAAGTCATCGGTGAAGCTGTCGATGTAGAATACCTTAAAGAAGTCAAAGATGTTAACATCAACCCGGCCTTGATCGAAGAATTTGGTAAAGACATGAAGATTGTCTACACACCACTTCATGGTACTGGTGAAATGTTGGCTCGTCGTGCTCTTGCTCAAGCAGGATTTGACTCTGTTCAAGTTGTTGAAGCACAAGCAACTCCAGACCCAGACTTCTCAACTGTTAAATCTCCAAATCCCGAAAATCAAGCGGCCTTCGCCCTTGCTGAAGAACTCGGCCGTCAAGTTGGTGCTGATGTTCTTGTGGCGACTGACCCTGATGCTGACCGTGTTGGTGTTGAAGTGCTTCAAAAAGATGGGAGCTACCTCAACCTTTCAGGTAACCAAATCGGTGCTATCATGGCTAAATACATCTTGGAAGCTCATAAGAGTGCTGGAACTCTTCCTGAAAATGCTGCTCTCTGCAAGTCTATCGTATCAACTGACTTGGTAACCAAGATTGCTGAAAGCTACGGCGCAACTATGTTCAACGTGTTGACAGGTTTCAAATTTATCGCTGAAAAAATCCAAGAATTCGAAGAAAAACACAATCACACTTATATGATGGGATTTGAAGAAAGCTTCGGTTACTTGATTAAACCATTCGTGCGTGATAAAGACGCTATCCAAGCTGTTCTTGTCGTTGCTGAACTTGCTGCCTACTACCGTTCACGTGGTTTGACACTTGCTGATGGTATCGAAGAAATCTACAAAGAATACGGCTACTACGCTGAAAAGACCATCTCTGTTACCCTTTCTGGTGTCGATGGTGCAGAACAAATCAAAGCCATCATGGCTAAATTCCGTAACAATGCTCCAAAAGAATGGAACGCAACAGCTATCACTGTTGTAGAAGACTTCAAAGCACAAACTTCTACTGCTACAGATGGTACTGTGACAACTTTGACTACTCCTCCAAGCGACGTCTTAAAATACACACTTGCTGACGGTTCATGGATTGCTGTCCGCCCTTCAGGTACTGAACCAAAAATCAAGTTCTACATCGCCGTTGTGGGTGAAAGTAACGAAGATTCACAAGCTAAGATTGCTAACATCGAAACGGAAATCAATGCGTTTGTGAAATAGGAAACTATAAAAGATGAGACCAACCAATCTCATCTTTTTTTCGTATCAAATCTAAGCAATTTTAGGAACTTTGTGGCATACTAGTTTTATCAAAAAAAGAGAGGTATTCTTATGAATCAGTTTTTAGAAGATATTAAAGACCTTGAAGTGACTACTGTTGCCCGTGCTCAAGAAGCACTTGATAATAAAGAAACTGCGACTTTCTTCATCGGTCGTAAAACTTGCCCTTACTGCCGTAAATTTGCTGTCACTTTGGCTGGTGTCGTAGCTGAAACCAAAGCGCACATCTACTTTATCAACAGTGAAGAACCAAGCCAACTCAATGAATTGCAAGAATTCCGCTCACGCTATGGAATTCCAACCGTACCAGGCTTTGTTCACATTGCAGATGGACAAATCAAGGTCCGTTGCGACTCTTCAATGTCCGCACAAGAAATCAAAGAATTTGTTGGATTGTAAAAGATATAAAAAAGAAGGCTCTCGCCTTCTTTTTATATATCTGTCAGTGGTGTTGCTGTATCTGGGGAAGTGTCGTAAACCTTAAAGTCAACTCCGACTCCCAGATCAGCTTGCGCTAGCTGGTTGACCATGGTCATATGAGCCAGCTCCTTGATATTGTTCTCTTTTGACAAATGCCCGAGGTAGATTTTCTTGGTTCGATTTCCCATTGCACGAATCATGGCCTCAGCACCATCCTCGTTAGAGAGGTGACCGAGATCCGATAAGATTCGCTGTTTGAGACGCCAAGCGTAAGATCCTGCTCGCAAAATCTCTACATCGTGGTTGGACTCAATGAGATAACCGTCCGCATTCTCGACAATTCCTGCCATACGGTCACTGACATAACCTGTATCGGTTAGTATGACAAAGCTCTTGTTGTCTTTCATAAAGCGGTAAAACTGGGGTGCTACCGCATCATGGCTAACCCCAAAACTCTCAATATCAATATCGCCAAAGGTTTTGATTTTTCCCATTTCAAAAATGTGCTTCTGCGATGAATCCACTTTACCGAGGTACTTGCTATTTTCCATAGCCTGCCAGGTTTTTTCATTGGCATAAAGGTCCATGCCATATTTACGAGCTAGGACACCCACTCCATGGATATGATCCGAGTGTTCATGAGTAATCAAAATCGCATCCAAATCTTCAGGCTTGCGGTTGATTTCACTCAAAAGACTGGTAATTTTCTTACCAGACAAGCCTGCATCCACTAAAATTTTCTTTTTTGGCGTTTCCAGATAAAAGGAATTTCCACTGGAACCTGATGCTAAAATACTGTATTTAAAGCCTATTTCATTCATTCTAGTCTTCTACTTCATCCTCCCAGACTTCTTCTTTCACGGCATCCTTATCATAAGGGAGCACGATGGTAAAGGTTGAGCCCTTACCGTATTCACTTTTGGCCCAAATAAAGCCATTGTGTTGTTTGATGATTTCTTTGGCGATGGCTAGACCTAGCCCAGTTCCACCTTGAGCACGACTTCTTGCGCGATCCACACGGTAGAAGCGGTCAAAAATCCTAGGTAAATCTTGTTTTGGAATCCCAAGACCCTGGTCAGAAATTGATAAAATCATCTGGTCATCCGTAGTTTTCATGCTGACCGTAATCTTCCCACCATCTGGTGAGTACTTGATGGCATTGTTAAGAATATTATCAATCACCTGGGTCATCTTATCCGTATCAATCTCGATCCAAACTGAATTGATTGGGTAATCTCGAACCAACTCATACTTTTTCTCTTCATCCTGGCTCCTCATCTTATCGAAACGGTTGAGGATAAAGGTGATGAAGGCTGTAAAGTTAATCAACTCCACATCCAACTGAGTGGTCGCATTATCAATACGAGAAAGATGCAAGAGATCTGTCACCATCCGCATCATACGGTTGGTTTCATCGAGTGAAACCTTGATAAAATCAGGAGCAACAGGATCATACAGGGCTCCCTCGTCTAAAGCTTCGAGATAAGATTTAACACTGGTCAAAGGAGTACGCAACTCATGACTGACGTTCGAAACAAAGAGTCTCCGCTCACGCTCTTCCTTCTCCTGCTCGGTCGTATCATGCAAAACGGCAACCAAACCAGAGATGAACCCAGACTCGCGGCGGACAAGGGCAAAACGTACACGAAGGCTCAAATATTCACCATTAGCATCCTGAGAATCAATCGTTAACTCAGGAATCTGTGTAATCAAATCACGCAGCTCATACTCATCTTCTATCTTAAGCAATTCGAGGATGCTTTTATTCAGAACATCTTCTTTCTGCACACCGAGCTGTTTCTTTGCCATATCATTGATCATAGTGATCTGGCCACGGCGATTGGTCGCAAGAACGCCATCTGTCATGTAAGAAAGAATACTATGCAACCTTTTACTCTCTTGTTCCAGATTTTCTTGGGTCAAACGAATAACTTCTGACAAATCATTCAAGTTATTGGTGATGTTGGTGATCTCTGTACTACCTTGCAAGTCCAAAACTTGAGAATAATCACCTGCAATTAAATCCTTGACCTTCTGATTTATCTCTTTTAACCGGATGTTATCCCGACGGTTTTCCAGCAAGAGCAAGGTCACCACTAGGATAAAGCCAAGTAAAATCAGGATAAAGATAAAATCACTGGTCAGAATAGTTTGTCTAATATCTTCAATCATTATTTTTCATATAGTAGCCAACACCACGACGTGTGAGGATATACTCTGGACGGCTTGGTGTGTCTTCAATTTTTTCACGCAAGCGTCGGATAGTCACGTCCACTGTACGAACATCGCCAAAATAGTCATACCCCCAAACAGTCTCAAGCAGATGTTCACGCGTAATCACTTGTCCAATATGAGATGCCAAGTGATACAAGAGTTCAAACTCACGGTGGGTCAAATCTAACTCCTCACCGTATTTCTTAGCCACGTAAGCATCTGGAACGATTTCCAAATCACCGATTTGTAAAGGCTGCGTCTTCTTCTCATCAGATTCTTGGCTATCTACTGAAGCAAGATCTGTACGACGAAGCAGAGCCTTGACACGTGCTTGCAACTCACGATTTGAGAAAGGTTTTGTAACATAATCATCTGCACCTAACTCCAAACCGATAACCTTGTCAAACTCGCTATCCTTAGCTGAGAGCATGATAATCGGCACACTGCTAGTCTTACGAATAGCTTTAGCAACTTCTAAACCATCAATTTCAGGGAGCATCAAGTCTAGAATAATAATATCTGGTTGCTCTGCTTCAAATAGCTCAATTGCTTCACGACCATTGAAGGCTGTAACAACTTCATAACCTTCCTTGGTCATATTAAACTTAATAATATCCGAGATTGGTTTCTCATCATCTACAATTAATATTTTTTTCATTTTATCACCTTTTCTCTATCTATTATAACAAAAAAATACAAAGAAGGCACAAATGGCTACTGTAAGTCTTCATCCTCAAGAGCTGTTTTATAAGCCTGCCAAATCTTTTGTTGAGGTTTAGCAAGTGGATAATCAGAAAACTCCTGAGGAGAAACCCAGCGAATTTCTCTGTCAGAAAACTGTTTTGTTTCCGTC
Organism: Streptococcus oralis; assembly: GCF_023109315.1. Classification (GTDB taxonomy): domain Bacteria; phylum Bacillota; class Bacilli; order Lactobacillales; family Streptococcaceae; genus Streptococcus; species Streptococcus oralis_BS. Next base: position 60,392 of record NZ_JALDUF010000003.1, on the reverse strand, counting down.
ACTTGACCTGCTAGGATTTGAATATGCCATTTCCGATGACTAAATACATGCTTGACCTGGTCAAATACTTGCTGGGACCAATTCACTTCTAAATCATAATCCTGCTCAAAGTTTTCTTGGGGACTTGGTCCAAAAGCTCTGCTTTCCTCTTTGACTTGTGAAAAGAGGTCTAGTTGATTATCATCGCTAGAGAAATCATCAACTTCAATCAGTGGGAAATGCCAAAAACCAGCTAGTAGTTTCTCGCTTTCGTTTTTCTCAAGTAGATATTGACCACGGTCATTGCGTACAACTAAAGCCTTGAGATAAATTGGCAGGGGCTTTTTCTTGGGTTCTTTAATCGGATATACATCCATAGTTCCGTTCTGATAGGCTGCGCTAAAGTCCTTAACAGGGCTTTCTTCTGGTCGAGGGTTAACTGGAGCCTCTATGTCAGAGCCTAAATCCATCAGAGCTTGGTTAAAGTCACCCGGTCGTTTCGGGTCAATCAATATTTCCATCATGGCTTGGAAAATCTTTCGATTGCTGGGAACTCCGATATCATGATTAACCTCAAATAAGCGTGCCAAAACCCGCATGACATTGCCATCAACCGCTGGCTCAGGCAAATTAAAAGCGATACTGGATATGGCTCCTGCCGTGTAAGGGCCAATTCCTTTCAGGCTAGAAATTCCTTCATAAGTGTTTGGGAATTGCCCCCCAAAGTCAGCCATAATCTGCTGGGCTGCAGCCTGCATATTGCGCACTCGAGAATAATAGCCTAATCCCTCCCAAGCCTTCAACAAACGCTCTTCAGGGGCATTCGCCAAACTTTCTACTGTTGAAAACCAGTCCAAGAATCGTTCGTAGTATGGAATAACTGTATCCACTCTGGTCTGCTGGAGCATGATTTCAGATACCCAGATGTGATAAGGATTTTTACTTCTCCGCCAAGGTAAATCTCGCTTGTTTTCATCATACCAGTTGAGGAGTTTTTCACGAAAAGAAACGATCTTCTCCTCTGGCCACATGACGATACCGTATTCTTTCAAATCTAACATATATCTAGTATAACATAGAAGCTTCTAACTGTCCTTTTCTTAGCGCTAAAAAGCCTCTTCCCAAAGGAAAGAGGACTATTTTTTATTGATGAACTGCTTGAGCTGCTGTGATAAGGGTCAACTTGTACACATCATCTGCATTACATCCACGAGAAAGGTCGTTTACTGGTTTATTCAAACCTTGCAATACAGGACCTACAGCCGCGAAGCCACCAAGACGTTCTGCAATCTTATAGCCAATATTCCCCGCTTCGATACCAGGGAAGATAAAGACAGTTGCTTGCCCAGCAACGTTACTTCCTGGAGCTTTCAATGCTGCAGTTTCAGGGTGGAAGGCCGCATCAAATTGCAATTCTCCATCGATTTCAAGGTCAGGACGCAAATCGTGTGCAATTTTTGTTGCTTCAACAACTTTATCAACACTATCACCAAAACCTGAGCCTTTAGTAGAGTAGCTCAACATTGCAATTTTAGGTTCGATGCCAAACATTTTAGCTGTGATTGCTGAATTGATCGCAATTTCAGCCAAGGCTTCTGCATCTGGATTGATATTAATGGCACAGTCACCAAATAGGTAACGTTCCGTACCACGAACCATGAGGAAGGCACCTGACGTACGAGTAACGTTTGGACGAGTTTTAATGATTTGTAGGGCTGGGCGAACTGTTGAGGCAGTTGAGTGAATCGCACCAGATACCATACCGTCAACCAAGCCCAAGTATACCAACATAACACCAAAGTAGTTGACATCTTCAACCAAAACTTTGCGCGCTTCTTCTTCAGTCATTTTACCCTTACGACGCTCTACTAAGGCAGCAACCATTTCTTCGAATTGAGGATAATGTTGGGGATCAATCACTTCATAACCATCCATGATCCCTTCGATTTCGAGATAAATTTTAATTTTTTCTGGGTTCCCAAGCAAAACAGGAACAACTTCTGTTTCTTTTACCAAGCGTTTTGTTGCCTGAAGAATACGAGGTTCTTCCCCTTCAGGGAGAACAATACGAGCATTTTTGCCAACTAGGTTGGCTTTGAGATTTTCAAAAACTTCCATGAGTTTTCTCCTTTAAGAAAATAAATTATACTCCAAATAGTTTTTAAAGAGTATTAGTTGATAACTGAGTAATAAGATTGCTGAAATCATCCGGTAAGGGGCTTTCTAGCTGCAAATCGTGCTCTAGAAAGGGATGATAAAAAGATAAATAATGACAATGCAAGGCCTGGCGTTGAATCCCATCGTCTAGGCTGCCTCCATAGAGATCGTCTCCCAACAAAGGAAAACCAATATGAGAAAAATGCACTCGGATCTGATGAGTTCGTCCAGTATGCAGTTGAATATCGACCAAGTGAATATTTTCGTAAGAAGCTACAACTTTATATGATGTATGGGCGTATTTCCCACCCTTGGCAACTCGTCTTGTGATAATGGAGTCCACATCACGCGCAATCGGGGCAATAATCTCCCCTTCAGGCTCCAAAACACCAGCTCCTTTAACCAAAGCAAAGTAGCGTTTCTCTATAGACTTTCGCTGCAGTTGCTTGTCTAAACGTGCATGAGCGTAGCCGTGCTTGGCAAAAAGCATCAAACCAGATGTATCTCTATCAAGCCTAGTCACGATGTGAACTTGCTGGTTTTCATAGTTTTGCTTGACATAGTAGCCCTTGATAAAATTGGCAATGGTATTGGAGTGATTGACACTGGGGATGGAAGCCACTCCATAAGGCTTATTCAAAACCAGAAAATGGTCATCCTCATAGAGAATATCCAGTGGACGCTCAATTGCTTCCAACGTTTCAAAGCCTTCCTCTGCTGGAATGTCAATAGTCACCCTGTCTCCAATATCTAAGAGATAAGTCGCATTTTGAGGTTGGTCATTGACCAAAATAGCCCCGCCTCGAAACTTAATCTTAGCCAAAAGTCCCTTAGAAACCTCATGTTTCTTGAGGAAAGTTTTGACTTTGACGTGCTCATCTGCGGTAAATTCGAACCTCATTCATCCACCTCGCCGATGAAGGCATCTTTAACACGATTCCAGAAACTAGTGTGGCTTGGTGTCGCTACGAAGTGAATCTTGTGATGGTCGATTTGATACTCAATCCGTTCGATATTACGGAATGAATAGACGCTGTTATCGACTGATATCGTATGGTAATCATTGCGTGTCGGTAAGAGTTCAATCTTATCTTTTTTGGGAATAATGATCGATGATCCCAAAGTGCGATAGACTCGGTTGTTAAGACTCGCTATCTCCGTCAACTGCAAGGCTTCAATAGTCGGATGCAAGACAGCTCCACCCAAGGACTTGTTGTAGGCAGTACTTCCCGTCGGCGTTGAAACAGTCACTCCATCTCCACGAAAGCGCTCGAATGGAACGTGGTTAATGATGATATCTGCAACCATGGTGCGGTCTGACCGACGGATGCTCGCTTCATTTAGAGCACGGAAGATTTTCACTTCTCCATTTTCAAGCGTTACCTTAACATTCAGGACTGGATAAGAAACCTTGGCTCCAGAATCCAGTTGGAGATTGGCAACCAACTGGTCCAACTCGAAGTCACGATAATCCGTGTAAAATCCCAAGTGTCCTGTATGTACACCTACAAATCGAACCTTGTCTAACTGGTTCTCGTACTTATGAAAAGCAGACAAAAGCATCCCGTCGCCACCAATAGAAATAACGATGTCGGGATTGGTATCGTTCAGTATAAAATGTTGTTTCTTTAGTTTTTCCCTCAGTTCATGCAAAACCTTCTGACTCTGAGGTTTTCTATTTGCTATGAGGTCAACTCGTTTACCTGTATTCTTCATCTGTATCGTCACTATTTCCTACACCATCGTTTAATTTTCTGCTCAATGGATCAAAGAGAGCCTGCGCTTCCTGGATGTCATCTCGAATCTTACCCATTTCTTCATCTAGCTGATGAGCAATTTTGGCAGTGATTTCCAGTCTTTTCCTGATTTCTTCTGGAAAATCGCCCTGATATTTATAATTGAGCGAGTGTTCAATCGTAGCCCAGAAATTCATGGCCAAAGTCCGTATTTGAATTTCCGCCAAAATCGTCTTAGCTCCGTTGATCGTATCAACCGTGTACTCGACAACCACGTGATAAGAACGATAACCTGAAGCCTTACGATGAGTGATATAGTCTCGTTCCTGAACGATTCTCATATCTTGGCGTTTACGTAGAATCTCAACTACTTCTTTAACGTCATCAACAAACTGAACCATGACACGTAAACCAGCAATATCTTGCAGATCATGTTCTAGATTTGCATAAGTAATTCCTCGACGAGCCATCTTTTCTTTGATACTTTCAATCGGCTTCACACGTCCAGTAACAAACTCAATCGGAGAATGCTTGTTTTGCTTACGATACTGTTTGCGAATTCCTCGAAGTTTTATCTTCAATTCACCAACAGCCTGAATGTAAGGATCTAAAAATTCTTCCCATTCTATGGTCATACTTTCTCCCTTTTAGTATGAGATTGTGCTGTTAAAAATTTTTGATTTTTTCACTACAATCTTATACAATAAATACATTGTCCATTATACCATAAATCGCTTTCAAAGATATAGAAAAGGTTGAAAAAATGAAACATTTAGAAATAGAATTGAAAACACTTCTGAAAAAAGAGGAATATGATCATCTAAAAAAACAGTTTTCCCATATCCAACCCGTCCTTCAGAAAAACTACTACATTGACACACCTGATTTTCAATTGCTTGAAAAGAAGGTTGCCATGCGCATTCGCACTTTTGTAGATTGGGCGGAATTGACCTTAAAAGTGCCTCAAACTGTAGGAAATATGGAATACAACCAGAAACTAACTCTTCCAGAAGCTGAATCGTGCCTAGAAAAACAAAAACTACCTCAAGGGCTCGTTCTAGAAAAGCTCGCTAAGATTGGTATTGAAAGTCATGACTGGCTTGTTTTAGGCTGCCTTTCGACTCTTCGTTATGAAACGAAAACAGAAATTGGCTTAATGGCGTTAGATGAAAGTCACTACTTTGACCAAACGGACTATGAACTCGAGCTTGAAGTCACAGACCATGAAAAAGGGAAAGCCGATTTTCGGAAATTTTTAGATGAAAATCACATAACTTATCAGAAAGCTCCTTCAAAATTAATTCGTTTTATTAAAAGCATGAAAAAAAGCTGAAATAATCTCCTTTTTTTGGTAAAATAGAAAAGATAAAAATAAAAGAATCTTGCTTTGAAAAACAGAACTTTCTCAAAGGAGATTCACAAAGTTTACAGAGGACGGTCTATAATGTCAGATAGAAACAACATGAAACTTTTCACCCTAAACTCTAACCCAGAAATTGCTCAAAAGATTGCGGATACAGTTGGTGTACCTCTCGGGAAATTATCCTCTCGACAATTTTCTGACGGCGAAATCCAGGTTAACATTGAAGAAAGTGTCCGTGGTTACGATGTCTACATCATCCAGTCAACCAGCTACCCTGTTAGCAACCACTTGATGGAGTTGTTGATCATGGTTGACGCTTGTGTTCGTGCAAGTGCTCATAGTATCAACGTTGTCCTTCCTTACTTTGGTTATGCGCGTCAGGATCGTATTGCTTCTTCTCGCGAACCCCTCACTGCAAAATTGGTTGCCAATATGCTTGTCAAGGCTGGTGTAAGCCGTGTTCTAACGCTTGACCTCCACGCTGTTCAGGTCCAAGGTTTCTTTGACATTCCTGTAGACAATCTTTATACTGTTCCTCTATTTGCTAAGCACTACTGTGATAAAGGACTTCTTGGCTCTGATGTTGTTGTTGTCAGCCCAAAGAACTCTGGTGTTAAACGTGCTCGTAGTTTGGCTGAATACCTTGATGCCCCTATCGCTATCATTGACTACGCCCAAGACGATTCTGATCGTAACGAAGGCTATATCATTGGGGATGTCGAAGGCAAGAAGGCTATCTTGATTGACGATATCCTAAATACTGGTCGTACTTTCTCTGAAGCAGCCAAAATCGTTGAACGTGAAGGTGCAACTGAGATTTATGCAGTATCTAGTCACGGTTTATTTGTTGAAGGTGCAGCAGACCTCCTTGATGCTACAAACATCAAGGAAATCCTTGTGACAGACTCAGTAGCAACCAAAGAAAGAACTCCAGAAAATGTATGTTACATTACTGCTAGCGAGTTAATCGGAGATGCTATCGTCCGCATCCATGAAAGAAAACCAGTCAGCCCACTCTTTGCTTACAACAAAAAGAAATAAGGTGATTCTTTGATTTATTTGGACAATGCTGCAACGACTCCTATGTCAGCAGTTGCTATTTCAGAAATGACCAAGGTCATGCAAGAAACCCATGGTAATCCTTCTAGTATTCATAGTCATGGTCGACAGGCTGGCAAGCTCTTACGAGAAGCCCGTCAAGAACTAGCCCAGTTATTGGGGACAAAATCTCAACATATCTTTTTCACGTCTGGCGGGACAGAGAGTAACAATACAGCTATTATCGGCTATTGTCTCCGCCATCAAGAGCGTGGAAAACACATCATCACCACAGCTATTGAACACCATTCTGTCCTTGGAACCATTGATTATCTGATTCAACATTTTGGCTTTGAAGCTACCATCATCCAACCAGTAAATCAAGAAATCACTTCCCAACAGATTCAAGAGGCCTTACGTGACGATACCATTCTCGTTTCCACTATGTATGCTAATAATGAGACGGGTAGTCTCTTACCTATCGCTGAGATTGGACGTGTTTTAAAAGAACATCCTGCTGCTTATCATGTTGATGCTGTTCAAGCTATCGGAAAAATCCCTATCCATCCAGAAGAATTAGGAATTGATTTTCTCAGTGCTTCTGCCCACAAATTCCATGGGCCAAAGGGAATCGGCTTTCTTTATGCTTCTTCCGCGGACTTTGATTCCTATCTTCACGGTGGAGACCAAGAACAAAAGAAACGGGCTGGAACAGAAAACCTCGCTGCCATTGTAGGCATGGTCGCTGCTCTCAAAGAGGATTTAGAGCAACAAGCTGAACATTACCAAAAACTAGAGGGATTAAAATCTGCTTTTCTAGATGAGATTGCAGATTTAGAATACTATCTCAACGAAAGCCAACACCAGCTTCCTTATGTTGCCAACATTGGCTTTCCTGGTCAAAAAAATGATTTGCTCTTGCTACGGTTAGACCTTGAAGGAATTTCAATTTCTACCGGTTCGGCTTGTACTGCTGGTGTCGTGCAAACCAGTCATGTGCTTGAAGCATTTTATGGACCAGATTCGCATCGTTTGAAAGAATCTGTCCGTATCAGTCTTTCTCCTCTTAACACTGAGGAAGAACTAAAACAACTCGCACAAACCTTAAAAAATATTATTGGAGATTAATCTAATGGCATTCGAAAAAACCATTAAACTACAAAACTGCCGCTACAATTACACACTTAGCCCATCTGTCAAAAGATTCACGCTCAAAGACAATACTTTCTTTGAAACAAAAGTTGGAAACTTCGAACTGACTCGTCTGCTTGAGAAAGTACCTAACAGCGGTGAAGGTTTCAAACTAAAAATTATCATCAACAAAGACCTTTCAGGTGTTAAACTCAACATCACTGATAAATCTGGCCTTCGTTTGGTTAATATCTTTAAATCAGAAGACCATCATATCCACCAAGAGAAATTCTACTTCCTCATGGACAGCCTTGTAGAACGCGGGATTTTCACTAAAGAGGAAAGATAAGACCTCATGTATCGTCTCACCTACCTAGATAGTTACCAAATTGAGCGCATACTTGAATATACCGACTACGATGAGCTCATGTTATCCTTATCAGGATGCGTGACCCTACCAGATACATTTCTGGTCACCTCATTAACCTTTGATGATAAAGTTATCTATCAAGGATTGGTCGGCGATCTCTACCGTTTTCTATCACAAGTTCATTTTTTAGATAAAAACTAAGAATTTTCTTAGTTTTTTCTTATTTTTGTTGATTTTTTCACAAACTTTCTATAAAATAGAAGCATAGAAAGGTTGTGATTTTGTGAAAGATAAACCGTCTGCTGCTATTCCAAAAGCAACAGCAAAACGACTCTCTCTTTATTATCGCATTTTCAAACGATTTAACTCAGAAAAAATCGAAAGAGCTAATTCTAAACAAATTGCTGAAGCTATCGGTGTGGATTCTGCCACTGTTCGACGTGATTTTTCTTATTTTGGTGAGCTTGGAAGACGTGGATTTGGCTATGATGTCAAAAAACTCATGACATTTTTTGCTGATTTACTCAATGATAATTCTATTACAAACGTTATGCTTGTCGGAATTGGGAATATGGGGCATGCCCTTCTCCACTATCGCTTCCATGAGCGCAATAAGATGAAGATTGTCATGGCATTTGACCTAGATGACCATCCAGAAGTCGGAACCCAGACACCTGATGGAATTCCAATCTATGGTATCTCTCAGATTAAAGAAAAAATCAAAGAAGCAGATGTTAAAACTGCTATCCTAACTGTTCCAAGTGTTAAATCACAAGAAGTCGCCAATCTTTTGGTCGATGCAGGTATAAAAGGTATTCTCAGTTTTTCCCCTGTTCATCTCCACCTTCCAAAAGATGTGGTCGTTCAGTATGTCGATTTGACAAGCGAACTCCAAACTCTCCTCTATTTTATGCGTAAAGAGGATTAGAAAGCGAAAGCATTTATGAAAAAACCAGTTATTGGGATTACAGGAAATGAAAAAGCTCATCCAGATGACGACATCATGATGAGCTATGCAGCGAAAGGCTTTGTTGAAGGAGTTAAGGACGCTGGCGGAATTCCGATCATCCTACCGATTGGTGATCAAGAAATGGCTGCCCATTACATCAGTATCATTGATAAGCTCATCCTAACGGGTGGGCAAAATGTTGATCCAAAATACTATGGTGAGCCGAAAACAATTGACAGCGATGACTACCATCTTCAAAGAGACCAGTTCGAATTAGCTCTGATCAGGGAAGCAATCAAGCAGAAAAAACCAATTTTTTCTGTTTGTCGTGGTACTCAGCTTTTTAACGTTGCCATGGGAGGCACGCTTCACCAAGATATCGAGGATCATTGGCAGGACTGTTCAGCCGAATACACGACCCAACGCCTCGTAACGGAACCTGATACCATTCTCCGAGAAATCTATGGAGAAATCTCTCATATCAACTCCTTCCACCACCAGAGTATTAAAGATTTAGCTCCTAATCTTAAGGTTGTAGCACATGATCCTAAAGATGGAATAATTGAGGCTGTGACAACTACGGACGGTTTTCCTTATCTTGGTGTTCAATGGCATCCTGAATTTCTATTTGAAAATCGCCCCAAAGATAAAACATTGTTTGACTATGTTGTTAACGAACTCTAAATCAGATCCGTCTTTTCACGGTAACTAAAGTAATCCGAGTGCGAGACAATCAGATGATCCAGAAACACCAGTCCCATCAGTTCACAGGCTTCCTTGACTAACTTGGTTACATGATCATCATTTCGGCTAGGTGCTACTGCGCCTGATGGATGATTGTGGACTAAAATAACAGAAGTCGCCATATGCTTAATAGCATAGTGAAGGATTTCCCTCGGTTCAGCAATACTACGTGTCGCAGATCCGATAAAGATGGTTTGCTGATGAATGATTTGATTTTGAGTATTGAGATAGAGCGCCACTAGGTGCTCTTGTTTTTTATCACCAAGTTCCTGTTGCATTTTTTTAGCTAGCTTTTGACTACTGAGAATACTTTCCATCTCAAGGGTTTCATGTTTATGAATACGATGTCCCAGTTCAATCACCGCCTGTAGTTCAATGGCTTTAATGCGTCCAATACCAGACAGACTCTGCAATTCCTGCAGGGTCATTTTTTTCAAATCAGTTAGACTGGTCAAACTGTTCAAGACTTTCTGGGAAATTTCAAAAACATTTGCCTGACGCGTTCCGGTTCTGAGTAGTATAGCTAGCAATTCTTGATTGCTCAATGCCTCTACTCCTTCTTTAACTAGTCTTTCTCTAGGCAAGAGTGAATCTTCTTGGAATGAAATACTGTACATAAAAATCCTCCTCACTATATTATTCGTGAGAAGGATGAAAAATTAGATTTTTTTCTCAATTGGGGCTACGCTAGCTAAGAGTTTTTTCAGACCCACTTCTGGGAAATTGATTTTCAATTCCTGAGCATCACCGCTACCCGACACTTCAAGAACTGTTCCCTCACCCCACTTCTTGTGAAGAGCAATGTCCCCAATAGACCAGTTTGTATCGCTGGTATCATTTTTATTTCCACCTGTAAATTGACCAAACGGGAGACCACTTGACTGGATAGAGCTTGGTGCAGCCTTGCGTTTACGGTCTTGAAGGGCCTGAGCTAGGCTCATACCTTGACCAAAAGCAATCCCACCACTGCTATAAGATGCCTTAAAGCTAGTATTCGCTGGTCGAGCCAAGCCCTGATACTCAAGCAGGTCCGAACTAATTTCATTGATAAAACGAGTCGGACGATTGTAGTTGGTACGCCCAAAAAGCAAGCGTGAGTTGGCATTGGTCAGATAGAGAATCTTTTCTGCGCGTGTGATACCGACATATGCCAAACGGCGTTCTTCTTCTAGCTCATCTGGATCTTCAGCCGCACGGCTAAGCGGAAATACATTTTCCTCCATCCCGATGATAAAGACAACTGGGAACTCAAGTCCCTTAGCAGCGTGCAAGGTCATCAAGGTCACTTCAGATGTCTCCTGACTGCCTGTATCCGTATCTGCAATCAAAGCCAAGTCATTCAAGAAACGACTGAGTTTATCCAAACCTGTTTCTTCTTCCCGACTATCAGGATTGTCATCAAAGTTCTTGGTAACAGATAGGAACTCTTCGATATTTTCAACCCGAGCCTTGCTCTCTAAGGTCGCTTGAGCATTGAGAATATCGATATAACCTGTTTTTTCTAGAACAGCCTCAACCAACTCTGTAATGGTTAATTGGTCCAGTTGCTCCCGTAAATCCAAAATCATATTGGCGAACTCCCAGATAGACTGAGCTGCCTTACCCTTGATTCCTGATAACATGATATTTGCTGAAGCATCCAGCATAGACATATCTTGCAAACTAGCAAAGTCACGGATTTTCTCAACAGTACCTGGCCCAATTCCACGTTTAGGCTCGTTGATAATACGCTCAAAACTGATATTGTCACTCAAATTAGCAATAAGATTAAGGTAGGCAATAATATCGCGAATTTCCTTACGGCTGTAGAACTTGGTTCCGCCGACCATAGTATAAGGAATATTGGACTTGAGCAGGGCTTCCTCAATAGTACGGGATTGCGCGTTGGTACGGTATAGAACTGCAAAATCTTTATGAAGGAAGTTTTGGCTGCGACCAAGTTCATCAATAGTTTTTGCTACAAAAACAGCTTCGTCTTGTTCGTCATTTGCACGATAATAAACAATTTGCTCCCCATCGGCATTCTGGGTCCAGAGATTCTTGGGGCGGCGATTTTTATTGTTTTTGATGACGTCGTTTGCGGCTTGGAGAATGGTTTTGGTTGAACGGTAATTTTCTTCTAATAAAACCACCTTGGCGTTAGGGTAATCTTTCTCAAAATCCAAGATATTCTGCATATCAGCCCCACGCCAACCGTAGATAGACTGGTCCGCATCTCCAACTACGCAGATATTTTTAAAGCGTGAAGCCAAGAGTTTGACTAGTTGGTACTGGGCATGGTTGGTATCTTGGTACTCATCAACATGAATGTACTGGAATTTCTGCTGATAGTAGGTCAAGACGTCAGGATTCTGATCAAAGAGACGCAAGGTCAGCATAATCAAATCATCAAAGTCAACAGACTCAGACTGGCGAAGCTCCTTCTGATAAACTGTATAACACTGAGCCACGATTTGTGTGTACATATCACCAGCTTGGGCAGCATAAGCCACATCATCAATCAGGTCATTCTTAGCATTGGAAATACTTCCCAAAATAGTCCGTTCATTCCATTTTTTAGGATCCAAGTTTAATTGCTTGAGAATGCGTTTCATGAGAGTTCGTTGCTCTCCTGGATCTACAATGGTGAAGTTCCGATTGTAGCCAATATGATCCGCATCACGACGTAAGATACGAACACACATGGAGTGAAAGGTCGCAATCAGACAGTCCTGAGTAGCTGGATTAAGGCTATAGGCACGCTCCTTCATCTCACGTGCAGCCTTATTGGTAAAGGTAATGGCTAAGATATTCCAAGGATTAACCATCTTTTCATCAATCAAGTAGGCGATTCTGTGAGTTAAAACACGAGTCTTTCCAGAACCAGCCCCCGCCATGATCAATAATGGACCTTCTGTCGTTTTTACCGCCTCAGCCTGACGGTCATTCATTCCATTCAATAATGCGTTCATTTTCTCTTCCTTACTCTTGAAGTCAATGTTTCTATTATATCAGAATTCAGGGAAAATATCTTTACATAGACTGGTTGCGTGTAGTAAACAACTCTCTCATCAACTGAAGATAACTACTTATATCTATATAGAAAATGAGCTTGGTTAGTATTTCCAAACTCATTTTAATTCAATTACAATATACTAGAACAAACCTAGAACAGTTCCATCACTTTCCACATCCATATTGAGAGCTGCTGGACGTTTTGGAAGACCTGGCATGGTCATGACATCACCTGTTAAGGCAACGATGAAGCCTGCACCCAATTTTGGTACCAATTCACGAATGGTAATTTCAAAGTTTTCTGGGGCTCCAAGTGCATTTGGATTGTCTGAGAAACTATATTGCGTTTTAGCCATACAGATTGGCAATTTGTCCCAACCATTCTGAACGATTTGAGCGATTTGTGTTTGAGCTTTCTTCTCAAAGTTCACTTTGCTACCACGGTAGATTTCAGTAACAATCTTTTCAATCTTTTCTTGAACAGAAAGGTCATTGTCATACAAACGTTTATAGTTAGCTGGGTTTTCAGAGATAGTCTTAACAACCGTTTCAGCAAGCGCTACTCCTCCTTCTGCGCCATCAGCCCAGACACTTGCTAGTTCAACTGGCACATCAATAGAAGCACAGAGTTCTTTCAAGGCTGCGATTTCAGCTTCAGTATCAGAAACAAATTCGTTAATCGCAACAACTGCAGGAATACCAAACTTACGGATATTTTCAACGTGGCGTTTCAAGTTAGCAAAACCTTCACGAACTGCCTCCACATTTTCCTCTGTGAGAGCGTCTTTAGCTACGCCACCATTCATCTTAAGGGCACGAAGGGTTGCGACGATGACAACTGCATCTGGAGATGTTGGCAAGTTTGGCGTCTTGATATCAAGGAATTTCTCAGCTCCAAGGTCCGCACCAAAACCAGCTTCAGTAACTGTATAATCAGCCAAGCGAAGGGCTGTGCTTGTTGCCAAGACAGAGTTACATCCATGAGCAATGTTGGCAAATGGACCACCATGTACAAAGGCAGGTGTACCATAAATTGTCTGAACCAAGTTCGGTTTAATGGCATCTTTCAAGATCAAAGCCAAGGCACCTTCAACCTTCAAATCACCTACAGAAACAGGGGAACGGTCGTAGCGATAGCCGATAACGATATTAGCCAAACGGCGTTTCAAGTCCTCGATATCCGTCGCCAAGCACAAAATCGCCATGATTTCAGAAGCGACGGTAATATCAAAACCATCCTCACGTGGAATACCATTTAGAGGACCGCCAAGACCAACAGTCACATGGCGAAGAGCACGGTCGTTCAAGTCCACAACACGCTTCCAAATAATACGACGTTGGTCAATTCCCAGCTCATTTCCTTGGTGCAAGTGGTTGTCAATCAGAGCAGAAAGGGCATTATTAGCAGTTGTAATAGCATGCATGTCCCCAGTAAAATGGAGATTGATGTCTTCCATTGGAAGAACTTGGGCATAACCACCACCAGCAGCACCACCCTTGATCCCCATTACTGGACCAAGAGACGGTTCGCGGATAGCAATCATCGTTTTCTTACCAATTTTGTTCAAGGCGTCTGCCAGACCGATGGTAATGGTTGACTTCCCTTCACCTGCAGGCGTTGGGTTAATGGCAGTAACCAAGATCAATTTCCCAACTGGATTATTCTCAACCGCACGAATTTTATCAAAGCTGAGCTTAGCCTTGTACTTTCCGTACAACTCCAAATCATCGTAAGAAATCCCAAGTTTCTCTACAACATCCACGATTGGCTTTAACTCAATGCTCTGTGCGATTTCAATATCTGTTTTCATAGCAAACTCCTCTAACCTCTAATATGATAACTCATTATAACACAAAAAAAGTTTTTTCACATACAAAAAGCTTAGTAAAGTTTATAAACATAAAGTTTTAAGGCCAATTTTAGTCGTCTTTTTTACTTTTTATAAGTTTTTATAGCCAAAAACTATAATCTTGCTGGAAAATTAGAAAAAAAAACAAACGCTTTCTTTTGATTCTATTTTATTTTTTGGTACAATAGTCCTATGAAAATTTTAGTTACATCGGGTGGTACCAGTGAAGCTATCGATAGCGTCCGCTCTATCACTAATCACTCGACTGGTCGCTTGGGGAAAATCATCACCGAAGCCCTACTTGCTGCTGGTCATGAGGTTTGTTTGATTACTACTCCTAGTGCTATTAAGCCAGAACCTCATCCCAACCTAAGCATTCGAGAAATTAAGAACACCAATGATCTCCTTTTTGAGATGAAAGAGCGAGTTCCAAATTACCGGGTCTTGATTCATTCAATGGCTGTATCTGACTACACACCTGTTTATATGACGGGGCTTGAGGAGGTTCAGGCTAGCTCTAATTTGGAAGATTTTTTAAACAAGCAGAATCATCAAGCTAAGATTTCTTCAACTGACGAGGTTCAGGTTTTATTCCTGAAAAAAACACCCAAAATCATCTCTCTAGTCAAAGAATGGAATCCTGCCATTCATTTGATTGGTTTCAAACTGTTGGTTGATGTCTCTGAAGATTATCTCATAGAAATTGCTAGAAAAAGCCTTATCAAGAACCAAGCAGACTTAATCATTGCAAATGACCTCACTCAAATTTCAGCAAATCAGCATCGCGCCATCTTTGTTGAGAATGATCATCTTCAAACGGTTCAAACCAAAAAGGAAATAGCAAACCTCCTCCTTGAAAAAATTCAAGCATACGATTCATAGAAAGAAAAGCCATGGCAAATATTTTGATCGCAGTGACTGGTTCCATTGCCTCCTATAAAGCAGCTGACCTCGTCAGTTCCTTGAAAAAACAAGGCCATGATGTCACTGTCTTAATGACTGAGGCGGCAAGAGAGTTTATCCAGCCTTTGACACTACAGGTACTCTCACAGAATCCAGTTCACCTTGATGTCATGCAGGAACCCTACCCTGATCAAGTCAATCATATCGAACTAGGTAAAAGAACTGATTTTTTTATCGTTGCACCCGCTACTGCTAATACCATTGCCAAACTTGCGCACGGTTTTGCGGATAACATGGTGACCAGTACGGCTCTTGCCCTACCAAGTCACATCCCTAAACTCTTAGCGCCAGCCATGAATACAAAAATGTATGACCATCCGGCGACTCAGGCTAATCTAAAAACATTAGAGACCTATGGTTATCAGATTATCTCTCCAAAGGAATCTCTACTAGCCTGTGGCGATCACGGCAAAGGCGCCCTAGCTGACCTGAATACTATTTTAGAAAGAATAAAGGAAACCCTCAATGAAAAAACGCTCTAATATTGCTCCAATTGCTATCTTTTTTGCAGTTATGCTCGTTATCCACTTTTTGAGTTCTCTCCTATTTAACCTTTTCCCATTTCCAATTAAACCAACTATCGTTCATATTCCGGTCATTATTGCCAGCATTATTTATGGTCCTCGAGTTGGAGTTACACTTGGTTTTCTTATGGGGCTATTGAGCTTAACGGTAAATACGATTACAATCCTTCCAACCAGCTACCTCTTCTCTCCATTCGTACCGAACGGAAACATCTATTCTGCGATTATCGCTATTGTCCCTCGCGTTTTGATTGGTCTGACACCTTACTTAGTTTATAAATTATTAAAAAACAGAACGGGTCTCATCTTTGCTGGTGCTCTCGGTTCCCTTACCAACACCGTCTTTGTCCTTGGGGGAATCTTCTTCCTTTTTGGAAATGTCTTCGACGGCAATATCCAAAAACTCCTGGCAACAGTTATTTCTACAAACTCAATTGCCGAGCTTGTCATCTCTGCCGTTCTAACAGTAGCAATTGTCCCACGTCTCGAAACCTTGAAGAAATAAAAAAAACAACTCCACTTTCGTCCTGAAGGTGGAGTTTAGTAGTTAAAACGTAAGAATTAAGTTCCCAGTATTCTTTACCACATTTAATCAAATATTCCTTAAAAACGCTAATGCTTCTTGACTTAACTGATTATTTATTGTACTATACTTGTGTATATACAGATAAATGGAGGTTCTTATGGATATACGGAAAAAAACGCAGTTTATGACCATGACTGCCCTACTCACTGCAATCGCGATTTTAATTCCAATTATTATGCCTTTTAAAATCGTTATCCCACCGGCTTCTTACACCTTGGGAAGTCATATCCCCATCTTTATCGCCATGTTTCTTTCGCCTTTGATGGCTGCTTTTGTGATTATTGCTTCTAGTCTTGGTTTCCTGATGGCAGGTTATCCCATGGTTATCGTCCTGCGCGCCTTCTCTCACATCGTTTTTGGTACTTTGGGGGCTTTGTACTTAAAGAAATTCCCTGAAACCTTGGATAAACCAAAGACATCTTGGATTTTTAACTTTGTTTTGGGTGTTGTTCATGCTATCGCTGAAGTACTAGCTTGTATCATCTTTTATGCTACTTCAGGGACAAACGTTGAAAATATGTTTTATGTTCTCTTCGTCCTAGTTGGTTTTGGAACAATTGTCCATAGTATGGTAGACTATACATTAGCACTAGCTGTCTTTAAAGTGCTTCGAAAACGTCGCTAAAAGGAAAAACTATGACAACGGATCGCAAACAAGCTCTTCTCAAACTATTAAAAGAGGCACCAAAAGCTCTCAATGGGCAAACCTTGGCTGAACACTTTCATGTTACGCGCCAAGTCATTGTACAGGATATCGCTATTCTCCGAGCAGATGGGGCTCCTATCCTATCCACCAATCGTGGCTATATCTACAAAGAAAATGATGCTAGCCCCTACGTGCACAAACTCTTTAAAGTCAAACATGAACTGGAAGAAATTGGTCAGGAACTTCTAGCTATTGTAGATAATGGCGGACGCGTTCAAAATATCTTAATCGATCATCCCGTTTATGGCGAAATTGAAACCCATCTCAAACTCACTTGCCGCCGAGATGTCCAGCACTTTCTGGAACAAGTCGAGAATTCAGACTTTAGACCCCTTTCTGAATTGACAGACGGCATCCATTACCACCTTGTTGAAGCCGAGACACAACAAGACCTCCACTATATAGAGGAGGCCTTGGATAAACTTGGTTATTTAGTAAAAGACTAGAAGGTTTCTTTCTCCCATCCGTCCTCTGTACGATGACGGTAGAAAAATTCAGACTTGTCAGGTGCTTCCATCATTTCCATCAAAGGCAACATATCATAGGCCAGATCCAAGTTTGGAATCTGGTCTTTTTGCACCCAAGATACCTCTCCTTCCTCTGAGGATTGGAGATTTCCAGTAAACTCTGTCGCTTTATAGCAAACGACGATGTAGCGTCCACCTGTATCTAAGGGCCAATTTTTAATGCCGACTAGTTGGGGATTCTGAATGGTCAAACCAGTTTCTTCGTATATTTCACGAATGACAGACTCTGCGAAAGATTCGCCATTTTCTACATGGCCTCCTGGAAAGGCATAACCAGACCAGCGATTGTTTTCAGGAGAGCGATATTGCATGACTACTCGCTGCTTTTCAAGATCTTCAATCAGACAAATATTAGTTAAAATGGTTAATTGTGCTCGAGACATAGGACTCACTTTCTAAAATTTAATTTTCTATCTTGTACTTAACTTTAGACTTCATAATCAAAGGATTAACCAAGTCGTGATATTCATGAGTTTCATGGAGCAAGGATCCTCGGATGATTCTAATTTCATTTTTTTCCTTATTCACATAGTAGTCTAAATTGATAGGCATGGATGAGTCTGGAACCATAGATAAAATAAAGAAAATCACAAACCAGATAAGGAGAGCAAAAAATCCGCTGAGAGCTTGAAAAATCAGATGATGCCATTGAAAGATTCTCGTTTTATAGAAGATAGTCCATGGATGGATAAATAAGGTCAAACAGAGACCAAAGAACCAAATATTCCACAAAAATGGTGTAAAAGCTAAACCAAACAAGCCTAAGATAAAATGAATCAGGACAAATACCAAGAACAGAAGGTAAATAACCCTAAATATAGTTAGATGTTTTAGCATGATTAACTCCTTTTCTTTTCAATATTCTTGGAAATTAAAATGGTTAAAGTAGCCACTAGGAAGAAGAACACATAAGTAAGAATAGGGAACCAAATATAGCGATGATCTAGGGATAAGAGAGAAGGCAGGAGGCCCTTACTATTTTTCCCACCAACTCCTAAAAATAGATGAACTAGTAAACCGATACTATTAAGATAGATAAATAAATCCGCATACCTTTTTATTGTCATCCTTCTCCTAGACAAGTCTAGGAACCAATAGTCAAAGAATTGATATACCAGGCAAAAAAGATTTATATATATTGGAAAACTATAGTTGATATCTCTGTATGGTGAAGGAATAGGAAGGCTTTCGAAAATTAGAGTAACACCTAAGCCTATTCCTAAGATTAGACCAAGGACTAGGAAGAAACCTATAATTTTATGAGAATTTAGCCAATGCTGAAAACTTTCTTTCCTTGGTAGATTCTTTTTTGTATTTGAATTTCTTTTATTCATTTTCACCGTTTTCTTCATATCTAGACTACTGAAATAAGGACATAGCAATTTGGCTAATTAAATTTGACTTAAGGGCCTCTCTACCCCATCGCCTTGACTTCCAGCATCATATCACGTATCTGAGCTGCCAATTCAAAGTCAAGCACTTCGACGGCTTCTTGCATTTGTTTCTCTAGTTTCTTGACGAGTTCTTTGCGCTCTTGTTTGTTGAGACTGTTGATATCGACTTCCTTGTCCTCCTCCTTAGCAACTGCCTTGGTTACAGCAATCAGGTCACGGATTTCTTTCTTAATGGTTTGTGGAACAATACCATGCTCTTCATTATAGTCCATCTGGATTTTCCGACGACGGGCCGTTTCATCAATGGCTTTTTGCATAGACTGGGTAACTGTGTCAGCATACATGATGACATGGCCCTCACTATTACGAGCAGCACGTCCAATGGTCTGAATCAATCCACGTTCGTTACGTAGGAAGCCTTCCTTGTCAGCATCGAGAATGGCTACCAAGCTTACCTCAGGAACGTCAATCCCTTCACGAAGGAGATTGATTCCGACCAAGACATCAAAGACACCCAAGCGCAGGTCACGGATAATCTCCGTCCGTTCCAAGGTCTTAATATCCGAGTGCATATATTTGACCTTGATACCCATTTCCTTGAAGTAGTCGGTTAAGTCCTCTGCCATTTTCTTGGTCAAGGTGGTGATAAAGGTCCGTTCATTCTTTTCAACACGGGCATTGATTTCACCCAATAGGTCATCAATCTGTCCCATAGTCGGACGGACTTCCACCTCTGGATCTAGAAGTCCTGTTGGACGAATGATTTGCTCAATCACGGTCTCGGTCTGTTCGTTTTCATAGTCACCAGGTGTCGCTGAAACGTAAACAATCTGGTGCACATGACTTTCAAATTCTTCCCGACGGAGAGGACGATTGTCCAAGGCGGACGGTAAACGGAAACCATAATTTACTAACATTTCCTTACGCGAACGGTCTCCATTGTACATTCCCTTGATTTGCCCCATGGTCATGTGACTTTCATCAATCATGATCAAGAAATCATCAGGGAAGAAGTCGAGAAGCGTATAAGGAGGCTCTCCTTCGCTACGACCATCCATATGACGAGAGTAGTTTTCGACGCCGTTGGTATAACCCATCTCACGTAGCATCTCGATATCATACTCTGTCCGCTGTTTCAAACGTTGGGCTTCCAGCAGTTTGCCTTCCTTCTCAAAGACAGCTAACTGCTCCTCCAACTCTGCCTGAATCTTGGCAATCGCAACCTCCATATGGTCATCATTGGTCACAAAGTGAGTGGCAGGGAAAATCGCCAAATGATCCACTTCTCCCAATACCTGACCTGTCAAAGCCTCTACTTCACGGATACGGTCAATCTCATCCCCGAAAAACTCTACTCGAAAAGCGTGTTCATCACGGGAAGCTGGGAAAATCTCCACCACATCCCCACGAACGCGAAATCTTCCCCGTTGGAAATCAATATCATTGCGTTCAAACTGTATATCGACCAAGTCATTCAAGAGTTTGTCACGAGAAATCTCAAGACCTGGACGGAGACTAACGACGCTATCAGCATATTCCTTGGGTGAACCTAAACCATAAATACAAGAGACAGAAGCCACAACGATGACATCATTACGCTCCAGAAGGGCTGAAGTCGCTGAGTGGCGGAGCTTGTCAATCTCATCATTAACAGAACTGTCTTTTTCAATGTAGGTATCGCTAGAAGGGACATAGGCCTCGGGTTGGTAATAATCATAGTAAGATACAAAATACTCAACAGCATTTTCAGGGAAAAATTCCTTAAATTCCCCATAGAGCTGACCAGCTAGGGTTTTGTTGTGGGCAATGACTAGGGTTGGTTTATTGACTTTGGAAATGACCTGACTCATGGTATAAGTCTTCCCTGTACCCGTCGCCCCCATCAGAATCTGAGCTTTTTCTCCACCCTCGATATTATCAACCAACTGCTCAATCGCTTGTGGTTGATCACCTGAAGGTTCGTATTTTGATACTAGTTTAAATTTATTATCTGTAATCCGATTGATCATAAGAATCCTCTCTCCATGTGCTATTCCTATTTTAGCATACTTATAGCATTTTCACGAAGAAAAGGACGGACCTAAGTCACATCCTTTCATTTTCTTTCTTTAATTGATTAGCGAGATAGACAATCAGAAGTAACAAGACTAAACTTGTCATGATAGAACCTTCAATCCCAAAAGAGCCTCCTGATAGCCAAACTTGATTGCCTTGTGGTGAAAAGGTCATCAGAGACGTTCCTGACGGTTGACCGCTAACTAAAATGCCAAAAAGATTGCCCTGAGCAAAATTCCAAGCTCCATGAATACCTGCAACACCCCAAACTATATCAGTTTTGAGAAGGTAAAGAGCCATGGCAACTCCGAATAAGAAGAGATTCACTAGAGATAGAGGTGTTAGACCAGAATTTCCCACATGAAGCAGGGTAAAGAATATGCTAGATATGACAACAGCAAGTTTTAGATTGGTTCTTGAGGCCAATTGTGGAAGAAGCCAAGCACGGGACACCACTTCTTCTGCTGTCCCCTGTAAAATCCAAAATGGGATTGTAAAGACGACAAAAGTAAGCGAATAAGGATTCAAGCGAATGGATTCCAAACGATATTGCCCCAAGACCACCAAACCTAACAAGGTCAGAAGAAAAAGTGCCAAACCTAGGCCAAATCCTTTCAGAAGACTGCTAAGGAAATTTCCTCTATAAAATCCCAAGGTTCTAATAGATCTTTTCTCAACTTTTTTAGTCCATCTGAACACAGTGTTGAGAATAAAACCAAAGGACAGCAATGCTAAAATTAAACGAAAGTCACTTGTTTTATCCGTCAAGCTCTGCTGCAAGGTTTGCAAGTAAGTTGCAAGATTTTGACCAGCCTCTCCAAAATTTCTAGCAAGTCCGATGAGAGCTAACAAGCTAATACCATACAAAGTATATGCAACAAACTCTCCTATAAAGACAAAAACAAAGGCTAACAAAGGACTTGTGTAAATATTTAAACTCATTTGGGAAGATTGGAAGTCTTTAAATATTCTTTTATTCTTCATGTTCCTGCCCTCATTTCTTCTATTACATACTATTATTATATCATTTTATAGTAGCAATTCAAGAAGGAAAAAAATATAGATGTTATATTTTCTGACACAAAAATATGAAAATTTGCCTTTTCATTCATTTTCTGATATAATGGGAAAATATTCGGAAAAGGAGACTAAAAATGAAGAAAAAAATACTAGCATGTTTGCTCATTTTATTTCCCATTTTCTCACTAGGTATGGCAAAAGCTGATACTGTTAAGATTGTGTCTGATACAGCTTACGCACCTTTTGAGTTTAAAGATTCAGATCAAACCTATAAAGGGATTGATGTTGATATTATCAATAAAGTCGCAGAAATCAAAGGATGGAACATCCAAATGTCTTATCCTGGCTTTGATGCAGCTGTAAATGCAGTGCAGTCAGGTCAAGCAGATGCCATTATGGCAGGTATGACAAAAACAAAAGAACGTGAAAATGTCTTTACCATGTCTGATACCTATTATGATACAAAAGTTGTCATTGCTACCACAAAGGCAAATAAAATCACCAAATATGAGGAACTCAGCGGGAAAACAGTTGGTGTTAAGAACGGAACTGCCGCTCAACGTTTTCTCGAAAGTGTCAAAGATAAGTACGGCTTCTCTATTAAAACCTTTGATACAAGTGATTTGATGAATAACAGTCTAAGTGCTGGTGCTGTGAATGCCATCATGGATGACAAACCTGTTATTGAGTATGCGATTAACCAAGGACAAGATCTCAGCATCAATATGGATGGTGAGGCTGTTGGAAGCTTTGCTTTTGGCGTCAAGAAAGGGAGCAAGTATGAACACTTGGTTACCGAGTTTAATGAAGCCCTAGCACAAATGAAGAAGAATGGTAGCTTGGAGCAAATCATCCGAAAATGGACCGCTTCTACAACTACGACAAGCCCAACGACAACTACTGCTGCTGGACAAAAAGCTACTCCCGTGAAAAGCAAGTACATTATTGCCAGCGACTCATCTTTCGCCCCATTCGTCTTTCAAAATTCAAGCAATCAATACACCGGTATTGATATGGACCTCATCAAGGCCATTGCCAAAGACCAAGGTTTTGAAATTGAAATTACCAACCCAGGATTTGACGCAGCCATTAGTGCTGTTCAAGCAGGACAAGCAGATGGTATCATTGCTGGTATGTCTGTAACAGATGCTCGTAAGGAAACCTTCGACTTCTCAGAATCATACTACACAGCAAATACGATTCTCGGTGTGAAAGAATCAAGCACAATTGCTTCTTATGAAGACCTCAAGGATAAAACTGTCGGTGTTAAAAACGGGACTGCTTCTCAAACCTTCCTTACTGAAAATCAAAGCAAGTACGGCTATAAGATTAAAACCTTCGCAGATGGCGCATCTATGTATGACAGTCTGAATACTGGCTCTATCGATGCCGTGATGGATGATGAGCCTGTTCTCAAATATTCGATCAGCCAAGGTCAAAAATTGAAAACTCCGATCGCTGGAACTCCAATCGGTGAAACAGCCTTTGCAGTCAAGAAAGGCAGCAATCCAGAATTAATCCAGATGTTCAATAACGGACTTGCGAACCTCAAAGCTAACGGAGAATTCCAAAAGATTCTTGACAAGTACCTAGCTAGCGAATCTTCATCTGACTCTACAAGTACAGTTGACGAAACAACTATCTGGGGCTTACTACAAAACAACTACAAACAACTCCTTAGCGGACTTGGAATCACCCTTGCTCTAGCTCTTATCTCATTTGCAATTGCCATTGTCATCGGGATTATCTTCGGTATGTTTAGCGTTAGCCCATACAAATCTCTTCGTCTGATCTCCGAGATTTTCGTTGACGTTATTCGAGGTATTCCCTTGATGATTCTTGCAGCCTTCATCTTCTGGGGGATTCCAAACTTCATCGAGTCCATTACAGGCCATCAAAGTCCAATTAACGACTTTGTAGCTGGTACCATAGCCCTCTCACTCAATGCAGCTGCTTATATCGCTGAAATCGTTCGTGGTGGGATTCAAGCTGTTCCAGTTGGGCAAATGGAAGCCAGCCGCAGTCTTGGTATCTCTTATGGAAAAACCATGCGTAAGATTATCTTGCCACAAGCGACTAAATTGATGTTGCCAAACTTTGTCAACCAATTCGTTATCGCTCTTAAAGATACAACCATTGTATCTGCTATCGGTTTGGTGGAACTTTTCCAAACTGGTAAGATTATCATCGCCCGTAACTACCAAAGTTTCAAGATGTATGCAATCCTTGCTATCTTCTATCTTGTAATTATCACGCTTTTGACTAGACTAGCGAAACGCTTAGAAAAGAGGATTCGTTAATGGCAAAACTAAAAATTGATGTAAATGATTTGCATAAGTATTATGGAAAAAATGAAGTTTTAAAAGGCATTACTACTAAATTCTATGAAGGAGATGTTGTCTGTATCATCGGTCCTTCTGGTTCTGGTAAATCCACTTTCCTCCGTAGCCTTAACCTTCTCGAGGAGGTAACGAGTGGTCACATCACTGTGAATGGTTATGATTTGACTGACAAATCAACCAATGTCGACCATGTTCGCGAAAACGTTGGAATGGTCTTCCAACATTTCAATCTCTTCCCTCACATGTCCGTTCTAGAGAATATCACTTTTGCTCCGATTGAACACAAACGAATGACCAAAGAAGAAGCTGAGAAATTGGGGATGGAGTTGCTTGAAAAGGTTGGACTAGCAGATAAAGCTAATGCCAATCCAGATAGTCTTTCAGGTGGTCAGAAACAACGTGTAGCTATCGCTCGTGGACTTGCCATGAATCCTGATATCATGCTCTTTGATGAGCCAACTTCCGCTCTTGACCCTGAGATGGTCGGAGATGTACTGAATGTTATGAAGGAATTAGCAGAGCAAGGCATGACTATGATTATCGTAACCCATGAGATGGGATTTGCTCGTCAGGTGGCTAACCGTGTGATCTTTACGGCTGATGGTGAATTCCTGGAAGATGGGACACCAGATCAAATCTTCGATAACCCGCAACACCCTCGTCTAAAAGAATTTTTGGACAAGGTCTTAAACGTATAAAACGAAAGTGTGAGGTTCTCCTTACACTTTTTTAATTGCGTATTGGATTTTTGATTTTTTTGAAAATTATGATAAAATAAAAGCTATGACAATGAGAAAATCTCATCCCTAGTCCAACTAGGAAAAAATATAGAAATTAGGTAGCTAGATGTCATCAAAGGTTATTGTTACAATTTTCGGTGCGAGTGGAGATTTAGCCAAACGCAAACTCTACCCTTCCCTTTTCAGACTCTATAAATCAGGCAATCTCTCTGAACATTTTGCAGTTATCGGAACAGCTCGTAGACCATGGAGTAAGGAATATTTTGAATCTGTAGTTGTCGAGTCCATCCTTGATTTGGCAGATAGTACCGAGCAAGCCCAAGAATTTGCTAGCCACTTCTACTATCAAAGCCATGATGTGAATGATACGGAACATTACATTGCTTTGCGTCAATTACAAGCCGAACTTAACGAAAAATACCAAGCTGAACACAACAAGCTCTTCTTCTTGTCTATGGCACCCCAGTTCTTTGGAACCATTGCCAAGCACCTCAAATCTGAAAACATTGTTGATGGCAAAGGTTTTGAGCGCTTGATCGTTGAGAAACCATTTGGTACAGACTACGAAACAGCTAGCAAACTCAATGAAGATCTCCTTGCGGCCTTTGATGAGGAGCAAATCTACCGTATTGACCATTACCTAGGTAAAGAGATGATCCAAAGTATCTTTGCTGTTCGTTTTGCCAACATGATCTTTGAGAATGTTTGGAATCGCGAACACATTGATAATGTGCAGATTACCTTTGCAGAACGCTTGGGTGTTGAAGAACGCGGTGGCTACTATGATCAATCTGGTGCTCTTCGTGATATGGTGCAAAACCATACTCTCCAACTCCTCTCTCTTCTAGCCATGGACAAACCAGCTAGCTTTACAAAGAATGAGATTCGTGCTGAAAAGATAAAGGTCTTTAAAAACCTCTATCATCCAACTGAGGAAGAATTGAAAGAACAGTTTATTCGTGGTCAGTATCGCTCTGGTAAAATCGATGGCATGAAATACATTTCTTATCGTAGCGAACCAAATGTCGACCCAGAATCTACAACAGAAACCTTTGCATCTGGCGCCTTCTTTGTAGACAGCAATCGCTTCCGTGGTGTTCCCTTCTTCTTCCGTACAGGGAAACGCCTGACGGAAAAAGGAACTCATGTCAATATCGTCTTTAAGCAAATGGACTCTATCTTCGGAGAGCCATTGGCACCAAATATCTTGACCATCTATATCCAACCAACTGAAGGATTCTCTCTCAGTCTCAATGGTAAACAAGTCGGTGAAGAATTTAACCTAGCACCAAGCTCTTTGGATTACCGTACAGATGCTACTGCTACTGGGGCCTCACCAGATCCTTACGAGAAATTAATCTACGATGTCTTGAATAACAACTCAACCAACTTTAGCCACTGGGATGAGGTAAGTGCTTCTTGGAAATTGATTGACCGTATCGAAGAGCTCTGGGCTGAAAATGGTGCCCCACTTCATGACTATAAAGCTGGAAGCATGGGACCACAAGCTAGCTTTGACTTACTTGAGAAGTATGGAGCCAAATGGACCTGGCAACCAGATATCGCCTATCGTGAAGATGGCCGTTTAGAATAGCAAAAATATCCTGCAAGATTGACTTGCAGGATATTTATTTTGTATTAAATCAAGCCTTCTAAGAGACCCTTCATAAAGTTTTCTGAGTTAAATTCCCCTATATCATCGATTTTTTCACCGAAACCGATCAATTTTACAGGGATATTGAGTTCTTCTCGAATTGCCAGTACGACACCACCTCGAGCAGTTCCATCAATCTTGGTCAGTACAATTCCTGTCACAGGGGTAATTTTAGAAAATTCCTTAGCTTGTACCAGGGCATTCTGTCCAGTTGAAGCATCGAGTGCCAGGAAGGTTTCATGGGGTGCTTCTGGAACGACACGCTTGATAATACGACCAATCTTTTCCAACTCGGCCATGAGGTTGTCCTTGTTTTGCAGACGACCTGCTGTATCAATCATGAGAATATCAATTCCTTCTGCTACAGCACGTTCCATCCCATCAAAGACCACACTTGCTGGATCAGCTTTTTCAGGCCCCGTCACAACAGGAACATCAACACGACGGCCCCACTCTGCTAGCTGGGCAACGGCTCCAGCACGGAAGGTATCCGCAGCAACCAGCATGAC
This sequence comes from Streptococcus oralis, assembly GCF_023109315.1. Classification (GTDB taxonomy): domain Bacteria; phylum Bacillota; class Bacilli; order Lactobacillales; family Streptococcaceae; genus Streptococcus; species Streptococcus oralis_BS. The sequence continues at coordinate 33,061 of NZ_JALDUF010000003.1, read as the reverse complement.
TTTCTTGCCAGCTTGCTTGTAACGATGAGCTAATTTCCCAATAGAAGTTGTCTTCCCAACACCGTTAACACCAACAAAGAGCATAACTGTCAAACCATCTTGGAAATGGATTTGTTCATCGAAATTGCCATCCTTTTCGTAGAGGTCAACCAATTTCTCGATAATGACACGGCGGAGTGCGTCAGGTTTCTTAGCATTTTCTAATTTGGCTTCATAGCGGAGCTCTTCTGTTAGATTCGAAGCGACCTGCACACCGACGTCACTCATGATGAGCAATTCTTCCAATTCTTCGAAAAAGTCTTCATCGACAGAGCGGAAGTTGGCAAAGAAGGCATTCAAGCGTGCACCGAATCCTGTCCGCGTTTTCTTAAGACTGCGGTCGTATTTTTCTTGAACCGTTTCTTCAACTCGAGGATATTCTTCTATTACTTCAAAAGCTTGCTCTTCTCCAGTTTCTAGAGATTCTTGGCTCTCTTCTTCGAAAAATTCTTCAGGCTCTTGGCTTTGCTCCATCTCATCAGATTCTAACTCAACCTCTTCTTGCACCGTTTCCTCAACTGCTTCTGGTTCAATCACTTCTTCTGTCATGGACTGTGGAAGTTCTTCTTGAGCAAGAGTTGCTTCCACTTTGTCCCTTCCTATCTCTTCCTGACCTGTTTCTTCGATAGCCGTTTGATTTTCTTCAACCTCTTCTGACAAATCAATATTTTCCAGAGCTTCTTTTACAATATCTTCGATTTTCGGCTCTTCTTTTTTCCCGAATAAACGATCAAATAATCCCATATTCTAATTCTCCTTTAGCACGTATTCTTCAATAGCCCAAGCAACGGCTTCCTCGTCGTTGGTCATCGGGGTAATCACATTTGCAACTGCCTTAACTGCTGGAACTGCATTTTGCATAGCAACTCCCAAACCTGCCCACTCAATCATGGAAAGGTCATTGGCCTCGTCCCCACAAGCCATGACTTGACTTTGATTGATTCCTAAGTGTTTAATTAATTTCGCTAAACCTGTTGCCTTGTGGACGTTTTTCGGTGACCATTCCAATAAGAGTTCACGCGATTTGAAGATTTCATATTGGTCAAACAATTCTGGAGAAATCTGTTGAATCGCTGCATCCAAAGGTTCTTGGGCAAAGGCAGTCACACATTTATTATATGTCATCTGACTAGATAAATCTTCAAAAGCGACAGGCACAAAAGTCAGGGCTGGGTTGAACTTGGCATAGAGACTTTCTTGATCCGACTGGATTTGATAGACTGTTCCTTCTGAAATAGCATCTAACGGTAGTCCGAGTTTTTCAGTTTCCTCGTACAAGCGTGCCACATCGTCGATTGAAAAAACCGTTTTATCGAGAATCTCTCCTGTATTTTTCTGTACCAGACCACCATTAAAGGTGATGGTGTACTCATCCTCCTGACCATCTGTTCCCAACTCCTTGAGAAAGAAATCCATAGCCTTCAGAGGACGCCCCGTTGTCAGTACGACCTTGATGCCACGGTCACGCGCAGCTTTGAGGACCGCCTTGGTACGATCTGTCAGCTTTTTATCCGTTGTCAGCAAAGTACCGTCCAAATCAAGTGCAATCAATTTAATATCTGCCATTATAAGCCCTCCATATAAGCCATCACTGACTGGTCCTTATGGTGGCCAATCACTGCTTCTGCTAATTCTAAAATCTCTGGTCGCGCATTTTCAGGAGCGATTGGGTGTCCCACAACCTGCATCATGTGAAGGTCATTGAGATTATCTCCAAACGCCATAACCTGATCCATGGTTAGACCAAGTTTTTTGGATAACTCAACAACAGCCACACCCTTATCAACGTAGTCCAAGACAATATCAATGGATTCAAAACCAGTTGTCATGGCTTTCACACCAGGAACATTTTCGTTGACCCAGGACTCTCCAGCCTCTATCGTTTCTTCAGTAAAGTTCGTGGTAAATTTAAAAATCTCATCCGTGATATCTTCCAAACTCGCTACTTTTTGAATGTTTTCATTGTAGTGACGGCTAAACATGAGATAGATCTCATCCACTGTATCCAATACATAACAAGCTTTTTTCCCAGTCAGGAGCATTTTTCTTTCATCAAAATAGGGTGATTTCTTTAAAGATTCAAAAGTGCTCAAGTAAAAGTCCCGAGACATAGTAGCCTCGTACAGATCCTCTCCATGAAACTCAACGTAGCTCCCATTTTCAGCTATAAAAATCACTTCATCACGCACATCCGCAAACAACTTTTTCAGAGACAGAATACCACGACCTGAAGCCACAGCAAAATAAATTCCCTTTTCCTTGTAGGATACAAGCAAGTTTTTGAGGCGTTCCATATCAAACCGACCCTCTCCGTCTAGAAAGGTTCCATCCATATCGGTTGCTACAAGTTTAATCATAAAATCCTTCATACTCCAATTGATAAATCTACCTTCTATTATACCATAGATAAGTTTAAAAAGGTCCAGTACAGTAGGATAGCACTACTTTTTCGGAGAAACTTCAAAAGGCCTAAAAATTAGAATCGTAGAACTTTTTTCAGATAGTTTAAAAAGTTTGTATTCCCCTTCTCTTTTCTCTATAATGGAGAGAAAGGAGATGACTATGACAGAAATAAAACACGAAATTGATGCAAACTTTGCAGGACGACTCAATATCCTACGAGCGGGAGTTCTCGGTGCCAATGATGGGATTATTTCCATTGCTGGAGTGGTAATCGGGGTTGCTAGTGCGACAAGCAATATCTGGATAATCTTTTTATCTGGACTAGCCGCTATCCTCGCTGGTGCTTTTTCAATGGCCGGTGGCGAATATGTCTCTGTATCCACTCAGAAAGACACGGAAGAAGCCGCTGTTGCCAGAGAACAATTACTCTTGGATAAGGACATCGAATCTGCAAAACAATCCCTCTACGCAGCTTACCTACAAAATGGTGAGTGTGAAACGTCCGCCCAACTCTTGACCAACAAGGCCTTTTTAAAAAATCCCCTCAAAGCCTTGGTCGAAGAAAAGTATGGAATCGAGTACGAAGAGTTTACCAACCCTTGGCATGCTGCTATCTCTAGCTTTATCGCCTTTGTACTGGGAAGTCTTCCTCCTATGCTTTCCATCACCGTCTTTCCAAGTGACTATCGTATTCCAGCAACTGTTCTTATCGTGGCCCTTTCCCTTCTCGTTACTGGCTATACCAGTGCTAAACTAGGCAAGGCTCCTACGAAAACAGCTATGATCCGCAACCTCTGTATCGGACTTCTCACCATGGGAGTAACCTTCCTCTTAGGACAACTCTTTAGTATCTAAGATAAAAGAAATACCTCGATAAATATCGAGGTATCTTTTTTTACATTTGCACAATCTTGCGATAGCTTCTTGAGGTAATCATAAAGATTAAAACATAGACGATGAGGAAGATGGCACAGATAGACAGAGTGACAGTCAACATCATGGTCGCATCTAGTACCCCAATGACTTTTAGGATGAGGCTAAGCATATGATAGGCAAAGGCAAGATGTAGGAAAGCAAAGAGCAATGGGAGGAAGAAAACAGTTAGGACCTGTTTATTTATGGTTTGCTTGATTTGCTTTTGATCGAGACCGACTTTTTGCAAAATGATGAAGCGTTCACGGTCTTCATAACCTTCAGAGATTTGTTTGTAGTAGATGACAAGAACAGTTCCCACCATAAAGATGATAGAGAGGAAAATACCGATAAAGAAAACTCCACCAAAGAGAGCACTCACCTGCGCACTGCTATCAGCCAGATTACTTCCGTAAACATAGCTTCCTTCTTTGCTTAATTCTCTATTAAAATCATCAAGGAATTTTGAATAGTCGTTGGCGAGTTTGAGTTGCTCTTCCTCACTATCTGTTACATTCATACCACCGTAGTATTGATTAAAGATAGAAGAATTAGGATACTGATCAAGAAAGGCTTTCAAGTCAGGAACAACCAGATAATTATAGTCCGAAGTTAGAATATTGTACTGATTTGGGACATGTTCAAGAATAAAATCTTTTTTGATTTCTTCCTTTATTGTATAGGTCTGGTCATTTAGAGTCAGTTCTTTCTGTCCTTGAAGTTCTTTGTTTTTAGTAAACAATCCGACTTCCTTACCTGAAAGTGCAAGTTTTTGCCCCGTCATATTCTCATAGTCTTTTTGATCAAAGACCATAAAAATAGTTTTCGGTTGAACACGATTTTGACCTTTCTCAAAGATTGTCAATTTCGTACCTTCTTGTTTTGCCACACCAAAGTTACTGTATGTAAGGACTTCTTTCTTTGTGACAGTCAATCCTTTATAGCTAGCATACTGGTCTAGGAGTTTATTTATGTCTTCTTTTTCAACATTCTGTCCTGTAATTCCAAAATCATGTGGATTCATGACTTTCTTGAAAGTTTCAGAGCCTTTAAAGATACTCGTTGCAGCAGACATAGTCACCAAGACCATGGTTGAGAGAATAGCAATCGTCGCTAGACCAACAGCATTTTTCTTCATACGAAAAATGAGATTGGATACGGAAATCATGTTGTTAGGTTGGTAATAGTAACGCTTGTTTTTCTTCAAGATTTGTAGGAAAACTGTGATTCCTGCATTGAAGAGAAGATAAGTTCCCAAAATTACCAACAAGACTGCTACAAAGAAAATCAGAACAGCAGAAAGTGGATTTTCAACTGTCACTGCTAGATAATAACCAGCTCCCAAACTGATTAGACCTAGGATGGTTTGGAGACCTAAGAAACGTCCTTTTTTCTCACCACTGGCTTTCTCACGGGAGAGCTGAAGAGCATTCATGCGGGCGATACGAAAGGCATTGATAAAAATTAGACCTAGGAAGATAGCTCCAAAGACGATGAGAACTAGGATAAAGACAATTGGTTGGAAGGTTGAAACGAGCTCCACCTTCATTTTCATCAACTTCAGAAGAAGGGCAAAGATTAGCTTATCAAAGAGAGCTCCTAGGCCGAGACCAGCTGTCAGCGTTAAGGAACCAAAAATAAGAAGCTCCTTAAAAACCATACTGATCAAATGGCGCTTTTCAAGACCCAGCATACCATATATACCCAGCTCTTTGGAGCGGTTCTTCATGACAAAACTATTGGCATAAAGGACAATAATTCCAGAAGCGATGGTAACAACCACCATGCCGAGAGCCAGGGTCATAGAGATAGTTTCTCCCCCTCGGATCTTGCCAATGTTAGGATTAAGTGACAAAGAGTAAAAAAGATAGGTGATGGTCACTGCTAAGAGAACAGCAAGGGCAAAGGGATAGTAGAGTTTGCGGTTTTTAATCAAGTTAGATACCGCTAACTTATTGGTTAATCGGAACATACTAATTCACCTCGCTTGCCATAACGGTCAAAGTATCAGAGATTTCTTGGAACATCTGACGCTCTGTCTTATCTCCACGGTAGATTTGGTTGTAAAGAATGCCGTCCTTGATAAAGAGAACGCGCTTGGCCCTGCTGGCTGCTGCGGTTGAGTGAGTTACCATGAGAATGGTTTGCCCGCGCTCATTGATTTCATCAAAAACATCCAAAAGAGCTGCAGATGACTTGGAGTCAAGGGCTCCTGTTGGCTCATCCGCAAGGAGAATTTCAGGTTCAGTGATGATAGCGCGTGCTACTGCTACCCGCTGCTTTTGACCTCCTGAGATCTCGTAAGGATACTTCTCTTGCAATTGGTTGATGCCTAAATTTTCAGCTGTTACCACCAATTTCTTCATCATCTCTATGATGGGTTTTCGTGATAACACTAACGGAAGCAAGATATTATCCTTAACAGACAAGGTATCTAGCAAGTTAAAGTCTTGGAAGACAAATCCTAACTTCTCACGACGGAAGCTGGAAGCCCGTGAGTTTTTAATAGTTGCTGTATCTACTCCGTTCAAGTAAACTTGACCACGAGTTGGTTTATCCAGCATAGCTAGGATGTTGAGCAGAGTTGACTTTCCTGAACCAGACTCCCCCATGATGGCAACATAGTCACCCTTCTCTACGGTAAAGTGAATATCTTTGAGGGCTTCTACTTGGTTGCCTTGAAAACGAGTTTTATAGATTTTTTGAACGTGTTTTACATCTAAAAGTGTCATGATTTTCTCCTTCTTAATATCCCATCATTTGAAACTGTGCTTGCATCATAGCGCATCCCAGTTGAACACGCTCGATATCTTTTTGACTTGGTTTTCTTGTTTTCTTTTGTAAAATTCTTTTCATGGTTTTGCTCCTTTATTCTTTATGAGTCTAGTTTATCGCAAAAAAAGGTGGCTTGCCATAACCTAACCTTACAAAAGAGACTTTAATCTTACATTTTTGTAAGATTGAGGAATAATTTTGAAAATTGCTACTATAAAAAGCTATGGTATTGCTTGTTTTATCCTTAAAATAATAGTAAAATTAAATTATGAAAAGGCTTTCTTTGACATCTTGTAAAAGAATTAGCTTTCTGATAATTATTTTTAAAAGTGCTAAACTATCATTCGTATCACTGCTATAAGGAGGGAGGTTCAGCCCCTCTTTTTAGAAAGAGGTTCCTATGAAACGTATATTTCTCTTCATCAGCAATCTTCTTTTAACTTTCTTTCTCATTGCCACTCTGTCCTTTTGGAAAGACTCTCTTCCACAAATCCTGTTCCCGGGTGCAGCAGTATTAAGTGGGCAAGCAGATTATTCTACCGTTAAAGAAGAATTAAATAGTCTTGCTAAAGAACATAATAGTCTTATCGCAAGAACCATTTGGGAAGTAGATAGTGATGGAAAATCACAAACTTACTACGAAGTTTTTGGAGATGGGAAACTCCCAGACTGGATGCCTCCAGCAAGTCAAGAAAGCATTCACAAGAGCGATCTTCTCAACAACTACAATATTATCAGCGGATCCCTAACTAGTCAAGAATTGGCCACTCATCTGAAAGAACTTGGACTAGAAAAAGCGAATGCATTTGAAAATGACAGAGTATCCTTTGTACTTGCCCTCTTTACCCAACCTGATCAGCTCATCAGTATGTTAATCTTTTTGCTGACTTTCTTAGCTTTAATTGTTATCGGTCAGATTCAATCTCTCTCTCAATCAGGAATAAGACTGATTAATGGAGAACATCTCAGAAATCTCTTCTTTCGTTCTATCATAAGAGACGGACTTGATATCCTTCTTTTTGGCTTGCCTGCTTTCCTAATAGTTAGTGTTTTAGTAATTTACCTAGGCTATCCTTATGAAATTCAGACTTTTTTAGGAATACTTTTTATTCTTTACAATAGCCTACTTCTCTTGCTAAGTCTTTTCATCGCTTTTCTTTTTACTATTTCTTTGAAAAGAGTTCATCTTCTCTCTATCATTAAAGGAAAATTACCAATTAAGTCAATTTTACGTATTCTTTACTTTGGTCAAGCTCTTTCTATCTTATTAGTTATTGTAGGATTTGGACGTATGTCTACTTACTATCATATACTTGAGAAAAATGAGGCTGGACAAGCTACTTGGGAACAACGCTCCAATGTTGTTACTCTTCAAACAGGGCGTTCCAGTCAGATAAAAAATTTAGATGAACTGCAGACAAATGCTGATAAATGGTTTGACTTTATTCAATATTCTTTAGAAAATGGAAATGCCTTTCTAGTCAAACATAATCTCGCTATTCAAGCTATAAAACATTCTCTTTCAAGTCATAATGATTCTGAACAAAATCCCTATGACTTGGAAGGGAAAAATATTCTCTATGTAACACCTGACTACTTCAAAAAAGAAGGTATAGAGTTAACATCAGAAACCTTTAAAAAAATCAATAATCTAAAAGATGGACAGGTTCTTGTAATACTACCTCAAGAACAAAAGAAAAATGAGGAACAAATAAAACAAAACATACAAGAAGATTTAACTAATCAATTATACAGTAGTGATACAAAGCATAGAGTCGAAGTTAGTATAACTTATACTGATCAAAAAAAAGATGTATTCATTTATAATACCACCCATATCGCTTATGATCAATGGTTATCAAATCCCATCTTTCTTGTGCTTTCTCCTAAAGCACTTGGTAAGGCTTCCTCCATCTTCTGGTTTACAAATCTAGAATATCTCTATTTTACAGACCTCCACCAGACACAAGAACTTTTGAAACACTATCAACTTGATCAAATGGTCTCAGGGCAATCGTCTGCTAGGGAAACCTATCTCCAGTTAAATCAAAAAATTAAAATCGAAATTTTTAGTAACTTAGCGAGTGCTATGTTTGCTATTTTGACTTCACTTTTGCTGTTTACAAGTTTAAATCTACTCTATTTTGAAGCCTTTCGCAAAACCATATTCTTGAAAAAAATAGCAGGTTATTATTTCTTTGAATTACACAGTAGATATATCACTTCTCAAATAACAGCTCTCTTTCTCGGAAGTAGTCTGGCTTTCATTATTTCTAAGAATATCTGGATTACCCTGATTCTATTTCTCAACTTTTCAAGTTTAGCTGTTCTTCTATTAAAAATCTGTGATAAAAAGGAAAGCAAAACCTATGCTAGCATTATCAAAGGAGGATAGTATGATTGAATTACAACATATTTGGAAACAATTTGGTTCTCGTATTATTTTTTCAGACTTGAATCTGAATTTTCAAAGTGGTATGGTGTATGCTTTGATAGGAGACAGTGGTTGTGGAAAAACCACTTTGCTCAATATGCTTGCAAAACTAGAGACTTTCGACAAAGGAGAAATCGTTTACAAAGAAAAGTCTTTGACTTCACTAAAAAATGAGGAATTCTATCGTAACGAGCTAGGTTATCTCTTCCAGAATTTTGGACTATTAGAAAGTCAGACCATTCGAGAAAACCTTGAGCTGGGACTGATTGGTAAAAAACAGAACAAGAAACAAGAAAAAGAGAGACTTCTTTTTCAAGCACTACAAGCTGTCAGACTAGATTATCTAAGTCTCAACCAAAAAATCTATGAATTATCTGGTGGTGAAGCTCAACGCGTAGCGCTTGCTAAGATTATCCTGAAAGATCCTCCTTTAATTTTAGCCGATGAGCCTACCGCCTCGCTAGATCCAAAAAATTCCAAGGAAATTATGGAAATTCTCCTTGAACTTCGTAATGCTAATAGAACAATTATCATCGCAACTCACAATCCTAGTATTTGGAAAATGGCTGATCAGGTAATTCATCTCTCTCAAGATGGAAAAGAATATACTTAAATATCAAAATCCCTTGTGGCTAAATAACCACAAGGGATTTTCGGTCATTTATGCTACTTCTTTTAAGTAACATAGTGCAAATAATAAATTTTCCCTGTTAAATCTCACCAAAACCAGCCATCATTATCTTCAATGGCTTGGGCTTCCTTGCGTTTGCGTGGTCCTGTTCCGTACATTTCGGCTTCGATTTCTTCCTTAGTTGGCAGGATGGAGGCGAGGATAATGTAAATAATCACACCAACTCCAAAATTTGATATGGTAAAAATGGCGAAGAGAAAGCGGACTAGGGTTACATCAAAATTCCACTTGTCTGATAGCCCAGCTAAAACTCCTGACACCATACGATTTCGTCTCATTTTATAAAATTTTGTATTCATGATTGTTTCCTCTTTCGGTATTCTTACAAGTAGTATAGCATGAATCAGAACTATCAACATCAGTCCTTAGGCCGATTTATGATGACGAGTTTACCTCGACAAACTCCACAGCGATAGCGTTTGGTATCAATTCTTCTCTTACGCTGATAACTTTGCTGGCAAGATTGGCACTGATAGACTAGGTAGGCACTTTGAGATTGTGTTTTCATGGGTGGTACATAGCGCAGTCCATCCACTTCTTTCAAAAGTTCCTTAAAATCTCGGTCCTTATGGCGATAACCCTTTTTCTGAAAATAAAGGTGATAGTGACAGAGTTCATGGCGCACGATTTTGCGAAAGACTTCCAAACCTAGTTCCTGATAAACCTTGGGATTAAAGTCCAAATGCCCATCCTTTGGGAAAAATCGTCCACCTGTCGTTCGCAGACGAGAATTCCACTGGGCTTGGTGGGTAAAAGGTCTACCAAAGTCTTCGAGGGAAACAGACTGAACGTACTCAGTCAGTTTCATCTGGAGCGAGGAGCGACAGATTAACTTTTTCACGTTCAGTATCGATTTTTTTAACCCAAACCGTTACCAAATCTCCAACTGACACCACTTGGCTGGGATGTTTGATAAATTTACGACTCATATGGGAAATATGAATCAAGCCGTCCTCGTGAATCCCAATATCAACGAATGCACCGAAATCAACAACATTACGCACCACACCTTCTAGCTTCTGGCCGACTTTTAAGTCCTTGATATCCAGTACATCTTGACGGAGAACAGGTGCATCAAAAGAATCACGGAAATCTCGACCTGGTTTGAGAAGGTCGGCAATGATATCTTTAAGGGTTTCTGTACCAAGATCTAGTTCTTGCGCCATCTCCTTGACTGAAAGGGACTTAAGCTTATTTTGTGCTTCTTCATTCAAGTCCTTGATATCCAAGCGTTTGAAGAGCTCCTTAACGGCAACATAGTTTTCTGGGTGAACTCCTGTATTATCAAGGATATTGCTACTTTCTGGGATACGGAGGAAACCAGCAGCTTGCTCAAAGGCTTTGGCACCGAGACGAGGAACCTTCTTGATTTGAGCGCGTGAAGTGATTTTTCCTTCTTCCTCTCGGTATTTGACAATATTTTCAGAGATGGTTTTATTGAGTCCAGCTACGTGGGAAAGAAGAGCTGGGCTGGCTGTATTGACATTGACACCAACTTGGTTGACTACGGTATCGACGACAAAGTCCAGACTTTCAGACAGTTTCTTCTGACTGACATCGTGCTGGTATTGACCAACACCGATTGACTTGGGATCGATTTTTACCAATTCAGCAAGGGGATCTTGCAAACGACGGGCGATAGAGATAGCCGATCGTTTTTCAACGGTTAATTCTGGAAATTCCTGACGGGCAAGTTCGCTGGCAGAATAGACAGAAGCGCCACTTTCATTGACAATGACATAGCTCACTTCTGGAAAATCTTTCAGAACTTCCGCCACAAAGGCTTCACTTTCACGACTGGCCGTCCCATTTCCGATAGCAATAATTTCTACGCTGTATTGACCAATCAAGTCTGCCAAATCTTTCTTGGCTTCTTCGATTTGACGAGCTGAGGCTGGTTTGACAGGATAAATGAGCTGAGTCGTCAGCATTTTCCCTGTTGCATCTACGACAGCTAACTTGGCCCCTGTACGAAAGGCAGGGTCGAATCCTAAAACCACGCGCCCTTTCAGCGGAGCAACCAAGAGGAGATTGCGCAGATTGTCTGAAAAGAGTTGGATAGCCCCTTCTTCTGCTTTCTCAGTCAATTCTGTCCGAATACGGCGCTCGATAGCAGGCAAGACCTTTTTCTTAACAGATTGCTGGACAACTTCATCAATATAGGCATTTTTCACCTTGAAACGAGCAGCAAAGAAAGATAGGATACGGTCCGTAGCATGTTCAAAACCAACCTTTAAGACACCTAGTTTCTCACCACGATTGAGAGCTAAGGTACGATAGCCCTGCATGTTGCCAACTGTTTCTGAAAAATCGTAATAAATCTGAAAAACTTGTTTTTCATCGAGACTTTCATCCTTGACTTGCGAGGTGATTTTAGAATGTCTCAGTACTTCCTGATAGGTCATAGCACGTAGATTGACATCTTCAGATAAGGCTTCTACCAAGATATCAACTGCACCAGCCAAGGTTTCTTGACCAGTCGCAAATCCTTCACAGACAAACTTCTCAGCCTCTTTCTCTAAGTCAGCTACGTTTTGCAAAATCAAGCGAGCAAGAGGGAAGAGCCCAGCTTCACGGGCAATGGTTGCCTTGGTTCGACGCTTTTCCTTGTAAGGAAGATAGAGTTCTTCTACGTCTGCTAATTTTTCGGCAGCTAAGATAGCTGCTTCCAAGTCCTTTGTTAGCTTACCTTGTTCTTGAATCTTAGCCAAGACAGCTTCCTTGCGATCATTGAGATTAGTCAGGCTTTTATCCAAGTCGATAATAGCCTTAATCGCCACTTCATCCAGACTACCAGTCATGTCCTTCCGATAACGCGCGATGAAGGGAATGGTCGCCCCTTCGGCTGTCAAACTTAGAACGGTATCGATTTGCTTTAACGTTACACCCAAATCTTGGGAAATTTTTTCATATTTTTTATCCATAAACCTATTATACCATAAGGAACAGCCCTTGTTTCACCTTACCTGTTTTTACCTCTTTGATTATCAAAATAAAAATAATCCCTTTTCCGAAAAATAATAGTATAATAGAGGTAGAATTTAGAAACGAGGTAGGCCCATGGCTGTTAAATTTACAAAAACTGATGACTTGGACAAGATGTTTGAAGAGTTTGCCAAACTTCCTGACTTAACACAAGTCACTTTCCCAGATGACAAAGACAAAAAAGAAAAAGTTGAGAAGAAAAAATAGATGACGATTTTCCAATCTCTTCCTCCTAGCATCTTACAAGCAGGGGCTATTTTTCTCTCTATCATGATTGAAGCCCTTCCTTTTGTCTTGATTGGGAGTCTAATTTCGGGGTGGATTGAGGTCTATATCACGCCTGATAAAGTTTATGAGTTTCTTCCTCGCAATCGTTGGGGGAGGATCTTTTTTGGTACCTTCATTGGTTTTCTCTTTCCTTCTTGTGAGTGTGGAATCGTCCCGATTATCAATCGTTTTTTGGAAAAAAAGGTGCCCAGCTATACAGCAGTTCCCTTTCTGGTGACTGCTCCCATCATCAATCCTATCGTTCTTTTCGCTACCTATTCTGCCTTTGGCAATTCAATAAAACTTGCCTTCTTGCGAGCGCTGGGAGCCATTGTGATTGCTTTGGTTATGGGGATTTTCCTAGTATTTTTCTGGAAGGAACCCATTCAAAAAGAGAATCCTATCGCTTGCCATGAACATGATTTTTCGCACTTGAGTCCTGCTAGAAAAGTCTTTCAGGTCTTTATACAGGCCATTGATGAGTTTTTCGATATGGGGCGTTACTTGGTCTTTGGCTGTCTCTTTGCTGCTATCGTGCAGGTCTATGTCCCGACTCGGATCCTGACCTCTATCAGTGCTAGTCCAGTCCTTGCGATTCTCTTGCTCATGTTTCTAGCCTTTCTCCTCTCTCTTTGTAGCGAGGCGGACGCCTTTATCGGAGCTTCTCTCCTCTCGAGCTTCGGCCTAGCGCCAATCCTTGCTTTTCTAGTCATTGGCCCCATGCTTGATATCAAAAATCTCCTCATGATGAAACACTATCTCAAAGCGCGCTTCATCTGGCAATTCACGGGCATCGTGACTCTGCTTGTCTTACTTTATTCTTACATGATGGGGGTGATGTTATGATTCGATTTATCATTCTATTGGGCTATTTTGCTCTGACCCTTTATCTACAGCTATCTGGCAAGCTTAACCACTACATTAACCTCCACTATTCCTATCTAATCTATATTTCTATGGTCCTTTCTCTTCTGTTGGCTCTGGTCCAATTCTATATCTGGATCAAGAAAATCAACTCTCACAGCCATTTGGAAAGCCGTCGAGCTAGACGAATCAGCATCCTTTTACTGTCTCTACCTCTCTTGATTGGAATTGCCTTTCCCACAGTAAGTTTGGACTCAAGAACCGTATCTGCCAAAGGCTATCATTTCCCACTCGCTGAGGGGATCGATACTGCTATTCAGGCAAGCGAAGGCACATCCAGTCAATACCTCAAACCCGATACCAGTAGCTATTTTTCCAAGTCTGCTTATGAAAAGGAAATGAGGACTACAGCTAATAAATACCTCGCCCAGCCAACCATTCAAGTCACAGATGAAAACTATATGGAGGTCATGGAAGTTCTCTATGACTATCCACAAGAGTTTGAAGGAAAGCAAATCGAGTTTACAGGCTTTGTCTATAACGATCCTAGTCATCCAGATAGCCAGTTCCTCTTTCGCTTTGGTATTATTCACTGTATCGCAGACTCTGGTGTATATGGGCTCTTGACCAAGGGAAACTCACGCCAGTATCCTGACAATACCTGGATTACCGCTAGGGGAACCCTGACACTCCACTACCATAAAGAACTCAAACAAAAACTCCCAACACTGGAAGTTGAGAGTTTCACCAAAGTAGACAAACCAGAAAATCCTTATGTCTATCGTGTGTTTTAATAAAAAGAGACAATATTAGAGTTTCTGCATTACAGAATTCTAATATTGTCTTTTCATTTTTTCTTATGCTCTTTCAATCCAGCATACTATCTTACTTTTTGACCTTTTCTCTGACAGAATGTTCAGAAACCCATTTAGAATAGCTTATCATTTTTTCATCAGTTAAAGCTTCTACCGCTATAGTCACGCACATATCAACCGCTTCTTCCACGGAAACAGAAAGGTGATAACCATTTAATTGTAAAAACTTCACCAAAACAAAGAAGGCTGTTCGTTTATTGGCGTTTGCAAAAACATGCTTCTTTATCAATTGGACAAATAATATTGTTGCTTTATCAAAAATTGTTGGATAAAGAGGTTTGCCAAAAACAAATTGTTCTGGTAAGTTCACAATCATATTTAACGCTGAAGGACTAACTGTTTGAATTTGCTCATTTGGAGAATACCGTTGAATTGCTAAAGAATTGATTTTTTCAATTTGCTTTTCTGATAGATAGACCGTCATTTTTCCACCAAAGCTTTGAAAACATCGTCGTATTCATCAAAAATTGTATCCAATTTTAAGTCAAAGGCATCATCAGAAACATAAGAAACCTGATGATCCAATTCTTCAGGAGTAAAGATAATTTCGCCACTTGGTAACAATTTCGCTTCGTATTTTACACCACTTGGAATATTGAATTCACTAGGAATGGTAATGGTGATTGAATTTCCTTGTTTTCTTGTTTTTACGACCATCTGATTTCCTCCTTTGAAGTATTATAACAAATAATTACCGTAATTACAATGATAGTGTAAAACTGCTATCTCCTCTCAAAGCTTATCCAAATATTCCTGCATAAGTGATTTTTTCAAAGTTTCTAATTCTTCCAGAGGTTTTTGAATTGCAAATTGTGATTTTGCTCGTTCTATCATAGGTTCAGTATTTATTAGAGGATTTTCGTTTCCTCTAGTCTCTTTTCTTTGGTTTTTAAAGTTATGAATATCACTATTTTAACAGATTTTCAATCAAGCTTCAATTATGTTTCTCTCTATAAAAATTTCTTTCAAAAATAAAAAAGCAAACGCAAAATATGGTTCACTTTTTTAACTCTTCTATTCTCCATCCTTCCAGTTCCGAGCAATCTCTTCGTCTTTCTGGAGTTGGTCTACGAGCTCTTCGATGGAGTCAAATTTGACCATATCACGGACACGGTCTAGCCAGTAGACCATGACTGTCTCACCGTAAATATCATCTGAAAAGTCAAAAATATTGACTTCAAAACGTGGTTCTTCGCCATCAAAGGTGACATTTTTGCCAACGCTCGCCATGCCACGATATTTTTGACGTTGCACCTCGACTTCGACTACGTAAACACCGTCTGCTGGCATATAGGTTCGATCTCTGAGGACCAAATTGGCTGTTGGATAACCGATAGTCCGCCCACGAGCATTTCCATGAACGACCATGCCACGAGATGGGAGCGGAGTGCCGAGAAGATGATTGACTTCCCTGACATCTCCATCAAGAATAGCTTGGCGAATCCGTGTGGAACTGATCTTGCCCTTTTCGTCCTCGACCGGAGGAACAATGATAATCTCTCCATCAAAATAATCCTTCAGGTCATCCGCAGTTTTCTTATCTGAACCAAACGTGTAATCAAATCCCGCTACGATAATGGCTGGTTTTAAAGCTCTAACATAAGTATCAAAGAATTCTTGACCCGTTAAACTAGCAAATTTGCTACTAAAGTCAAGTAAGAAGAGAGCCTCTACTCCGTGCCACTTCATCTTGTGCTCCCGTTCCTCGTGATTGACGATGTGAAGCATGAGCTCAGGTTGATAAGGTTGTAAGGCAAGTTTTGGCGACTCTGTAAAGGTCATCACGACAACTGGCAGATAGTCTTTCATCGAAGCCTTGCTGGCCACTTCAAAAAGTTTCTGATGCCCCTTGTGGATACCATCAAAATAACCTAGTACAAGGACTGTTTTTCCCGGTACTGCAATGTCTTTTTCGTTCTTAATAGGTACTGTTGTAATCATGAAACTATTATATCATAGAGCAAGTCTTTTCGCTAAGAGGAAATCCCAAATGTCGTTTTTTGCGTCTGAACTGACCTTGATAGACAATTCAAGTTATGAGTTTTAAAAAATAGCACCTCCTAAGAGATGCTATCGTTTAGTAACTAGTCTACTGTCTCTTCCAAGTCTTTTAACTTAACTGAAACAATCTTAGACACACCTGATTCTTGCATGGTAACTCCATAGATAGAATCCGCTGCCGCCATCGTTCCCTTACGGTGGGTCACTACGATAAACTGGCTATCCTTGTCAAATCGATTGAGGTAATCCCCAAAACGTTTAACATTGGCTTCATCAAGTGCCGCCTCTACCTCGTCCAAGATAACAAAAGGAATAGTTTTGACTCGGATAATTGAGAAGAGCAAAGCCAGAGCCGATAGGGCTTTTTCACCACCACTCATGAGGTTGAGAGATTGGATTTTCTTACCTGGTGGTTGGACAGAAATCTCCACACCAGCTGTTAAAAGATCGCCCTCAGTTAATATCAAGTCTGCCTGACCTCCACCAAACATCTGTCTAAAGGTCACTTTAAAGGACTCACGGATAGCCTCAAAGGTTGATTTGAATCGTTCCTTAACCTCATCATTCATCTCTGTGATGGTCTCAAGGAGTAGGTTTTTCGCAGACAAAATATCATCTCGTTGGCTATTGAGGAAATCCAGACGGTTGTGAACTTCTTCGTACTGGTCAATAGCGTCCAAGTTGACAGGACCCAGCGAGCGAATAGCCTTCTCTAAATCCTTAACCTCTTGCTCCGCCAGATTTAGATTTTCCAGTTCATGAGCCTTTTCTAGCGCCTCTGTGTAGCTGATCTGGTACTGGTCTGTTAATTGAGCTTGTAGGTAGCGCAAGCGTTCGCTGACTTTTTCCTTCTTAGCTTCAGCACGTGTTTGTTTGCGAATCCACTCCTCATTCTGCTGACGAGCCTGATCCAAATGACTGTCAATATCATCTAGTTGACCTTCGATATCATCCAATTCAAACTGCTTGCGAATCAGACCTTGTTGAAGATTGGTTTTCTGAGTTTTGGCCTCTTCCACCTGCTGGCTTAGTAAATCCGTATCCACTTTCTCAAGATTATCAACTTTTTCTTGGAGGAGACGCTGGATTTCCTCTTGCTCGATATCCAGATTATCCAGTTCCTTGCCTAGGCGTTCAATATCAGTAACTTCGTACCGCTTCTGTCCTTGCAGTTCAGACTTAAGCAAGCGCGCTTGAGAAATCTGTTCCTGCAAGTTTTGATAGCGTTCTTGAATAGCGTTTTTGTTAGACTTAATCTCTTCAATCTCAGCTTCCAGATTTTGCTTTTCACTGGAAATGGTGGTAAGGCGCTCTTGGCATTTTTCCTTGTCTGCTTGCCAATCTCCTTCAGTAAGGCGATTTAATTCCTCTTCTTGAAGTTTCCAAAGCGTTTCCAGTTCTTCGACCTGCTGATTGGTTTGTTGATAAGCAAGATACAAACCTTGCTCCTGAATACGAGCTTGCTCACCTTGAGATTTGATAGCTTCTAATCTTTCTGCCAATACCGCCATCTCATCTTGCAAGGTCTTCAAACTCGCTTCTTCTGACCGCAAGTCAGCTTCTTCTTCAGCAATTTCTTTTTGTAATTGCTCTAGCTCTGGCTTGATGAAGATACTGTTGTTTTGACGATTGGCACCCCCCGCGTAGGAACCACCTGTACGCAACTCTGTCCCATCCAGTGTCACCATACGAACCTGATAACGAACTTGGCGAGCTGCGGCACGCGCATGTTCTACAGTATCAAAGATAGCCGTCGTAGCAAGCAAGTTTTTGAAAATGGCTTCTAATCTCTTGTCAAACGACACCAACTCATCTGCCATACCCAGAAAGCCTGGACTCGATGCGATAGCATCCTGATTCTGACTAGAAATTGTACGCGCCTTGATAGTCGTCAATGGAAGGAAGGTCGCACGACCCGCTCTATTGCGTTTGAGTAAATCAATAGCCTTGGTTGCCGCTTGCTCATCTTCTACAATGATATGCTGACTGCTGGCTCCAAGCGCAATTTCTAGGGCGGTTTGATAATGAACATCAAAGGTCAGATGCTCACTAACTGCACCAATGATCCCACCAAGACGGTCTTTTTCTTGGAGAACACTCTTAACACCCGCATAAAAATTACTATGATTTCTTAGGATGTTTTCCAAACTTTGAGCTCTAGCCTGCTTGTTTTTGAGACTGTCCAGACGATCAAAGAGTTGACTCTGCTGGGCTTGGTAAGAAACTTTCTGTTCCTCTTGTTCCTTGGCAATAGCTTGGTAGTCTGCCAATAATGTCTGAACCTGCTCCTTAGCAGCCTCAAGCTCGGCCTTTTGTTGACTCGCTTTCTCTTTAGCTGTAGCCAGTTGCTCTTTTAATTTCTCCAACTGATCTTCTTGTTTTTGAGATAGTTGACGGCTGTTTTCCAACTCATTCTCGATGCGGGTCAGTTGGTTTGAGACATCCGCTTCTTCTTGTAAAAGGGCTACAAAACGTTCACGCAAGAGCTCAATCATTTGGTCAGGATCATCTGAAAATGCCAACAATTCTGCTTCTAGGCGATTGAGTTCCTTGTTGTTTTCAGCTAAACTTTCCTCTAACTGTTCCAAGTTCGCTTCTTTTTCAGCCTTCTCTTTACTTAGAGCCTTTTTCTTATCTTCCAAAGCAGTCAAACGGGCTTGTGCTTCTTGTTGATTAAGGGCAACTTGCTCGGACTCCAATTTTGAAAGGGCTAATTTTCTCTCTAAATCACTTATCAGATTCGTCAGATCCATCAAGCTTCCTTGGTCTTTGGACATTTGAGCTTGGAGATCTTGGCGTTTCTTTTTAAGAGTTTGATTTTCTTCTTCTAACTCTTCACGTTTTTGGTAATAGCTAGTCAAAAGCTCCTGAACCTGAGTTAGTTCTTCTTCTGTCAACTCAAGTTCAGCCTTGTTTTCCTTGATTTGGGCAACCAGTACATCCAAGTAAATAGCCTTACGTTGACCATCCAGGTCCAGAAACTTACGAGCATTCTCAGCTTGTTTGGCAAGAGGCTTGATTTGATTGTCCAACTCATAGATAATATCCTCTAAACGGTCTAGATTGTCTTGAGTTTGCTGTAGTTTGCTTTCTGTTTCTTTTCTACGAGTCTTGTACTTTAAAACTCCAGCAGCTTCTTCAAAAATAGCTCGACGCTCTTCAGGCTTGGAGTTAAAAATCTCCTCTACCTTCCCTTGGGAAATGATGGAGAAGGAATCCCGTCCCAAACCTGTATCCAAGAAAAGGTCATGTATATCACGCAAACGGACTTTCTTGCCATCAATTCGATACTCGCTATCTCCACTACGGTAGATATGGCGTTCTACCTTAATAACTTGCCCCGCATCCTTGATAAAACCATCTTCATTGTCCAAGGTCACAACAACAGAGGCATAATTGAGCGGTTTACGACTTTCAGTTCCAGCAAAGATTACGTCGGGCATCTTACCGCCACGAAGGCTCTTGACACTAGACTCCCCCAAGGCCCATCGTAGACTTTCTGTGATATTTGACTTCCCAGAACCATTTGGCCCAACAACTGCCGTCACACCTTGGTCAAAGACGACTTTGGTCTTATCAGCAAAGGACTTGAATCCCTGGATCTCAATTTCCTTTAAATACATGAATCCAGCCCTTTCTCCACTGCATTTTTTGCAGCTTCTTGCTCTGCCAATTTTTTAGAACGCCCTTGGCCTTTTCCGATACTCTTGCCCTCAACCAGAACTTCTACATCAAAAACCTTATCATGAGCAGGTCCCGTTTCAGAGGTCACCTGGTAGCGAATGTCCACATCTCCATTAACTTGGAGCAACTCTTGCAGGTGTGTCTTGTAATCCTTAATCATTTCAAAGTCACCTACTTCAACCTTGGGAATCATGACCTGATAGATAAACTCTTTTACCCTAGCAACATCCTTGTCTAAAAGCAACGCTCCCAGAAAGGCTTCAAAGGCATCACCAAGAATGGTGTCACGATTGCGCCCACCAGATTTTTCTTCTCCTTTTCCTAGCTTGATAAACTGATCAAACCGGCAATCACGCGCAAAACCAGCCAAACTCTCCTCTCGTACAATCATGGCACGAAGTTTTGACAAATCTCCCTCTGGTTTCTTAGGATATTTCTTATATAGATACTCCGAAATCAATAATTGCAGAACAGCGTCTCCTAAAAATTCCAAGCGCTCATTGTGTGAAATTTTTAAGAGGCGGTGCTCATTGGCATAACTCGTATGAGTAAAAGCCGTTTCCAATAAATTCTTGTCTGCAAATTCGATTGCAAAACGCTTCTTTAGTACAGTTTGTAATTCTTTCATACCAACCTCTTTCTAACTGATAACAGTCTTTCTTATTATATCAAAAAAAGCCCCCTGAGTCACTTTAAAACGGGACTAGAGGGGATTTGAGCATTTTTTAGAATAAAATTTCCAATTTTAGGGGCAAATTTAGGTCGAGATAAAGAAAAAGCCTTATTTAAGGCTTTCATAGGCTTTTTACATCCACCCTGAGGGAATCGAACCCCCATCTCAAGAACCGGAATCTTACGTGATATCCATTACACTAAGGGTGGAAACTTGTTTTATTATAACAGAAATTTGCTCTAATAACAAGTTTTTTATGGGTGGGTTAAGCGTCCATTAGTGGGAAGCATCCCCGTTCCAGATAGAGTTTTTCACGATAACATAATCAACGTGCTTGAGGTCAGCAACCTTGCGTCCACCTGCATAAGAGATAGCACTTTGCAAATCCTGCTCCATCTCAGTAAGGGTGTCTTGCAAGTGTCCTTTGGCAGGAAGTAAGATGCGTTTTCCTTCTACATTTTTATAAGCTCCTTTTTGGTATTGAGAAGCCGAACCATAGTATTCTTTGAACTGTTCGCCATCGACTTCAATCGTTTTCCCTGGGCTTTCGATGTGTCCCGCAAAAAGGGAACCAATCATGACCATGCTAGCACCGAAACGGATAGACTTGGCAATGTCACCGTGTGTACGAATCCCACCATCAGCAATAATCGGTTTGCGAGCAGCTTTTGCACACCAGCGAAGAGCAGCCAACTGCCAACCACCTGTCCCAAAACCAGTCTTGACCTTGGTGATACAAACCTTACCAGGACCGATTCCAACCTTAGTAGCATCGGCACCAGCATTTTCCAATTCACGCACAGCTTCTGGTGTCCCTACATTACCAGCAATGACAAAAGTATCTGGTAATTCCTTCTTGATGTGTTGAATCATAGAAATCACGCTATCCGCATGACCATGAGCAATGTCAATCGTGATGTATTCCGGAGCATCAGCCTTGAGCTGGCTAACAAAGTCATACTCGTAATCCTTAACACCAACAGAAATGGAAGCAATGAGCCCTTGATCGTGCATACGTTTGATAAAAGGAATGCGTCCCGCTTCATCAAAACGATGCATAATGTAGAAGTAACCGCCTTTAGCAAGTTGCTCTGCTACGTTCTCATCCAAAATCGTCTGCATATTTGCTGGCACAACAGGTAGTTTAAAAGTGTGTTTTCCAAACGTAATACTTGTATCCGCTTCTGAACGGCTTTTAATCACACATTTATTAGGGATCAACTGAATATCTTCGTAATCAAAAATTGGAAATTCATTTAACATATCGATGTCTCGTTTCTTTTATAATGACCTACCTATGCTTGCGCATCCCTACGCCTTTTCCCGACGTTTCCTTGATTTATTATAAACCAAAGTACAGTTTTTGTCAAATATTTTCAATAATCAAATTATATTGTTCGGAAATTACTTGTGTAAATGGTAAGAGAAAGAGGAGAGATTAGATTCTCCCCACTTCTTCATCAATAATCGCTTTAAAATTTTCTTCTGAATTTTCCATCATTTTACAAAATTCATTGTAAGATGAAGCATTCTGAGGGATTTGTATAGACAATTTCTTCAACAAAGCTCCATAACCTGCTAGCTTTCCTATCTCATTATCAACAACCTTTTGCTTGCTCGGAAAAACAAGACCAGCTTTCTCAACTTTTAAAATATAAGAATAGGAAATCAGCTGGAATAAGTCCTCACGGTTGATTCCTTTTTCAGTGAACTCCAGTTCTTTATATTTAGCATCTAAAACTATTTTTAACTCTTTATGATAAAAATCTGGAAATACTTTTCTTTCACGGTCAGAAAATACTGAAATTCCGTCCGTCTTATCCTTATTTCGTGGATGGATGAAAACTTTTGGCAACAAGGTATAAACATACTCTTCCCAAAGCCAGGAAACATCAAAAAGAATACCATGGATTTTTTGCTCTTGATATCCTAACCCATGTTTCTCTCTATTTAGAATCATCAGGCAAAGCTCTTGCAACTTTCTGTACTCGTGAAAGTATGCATGACGTATAGGTTTAGATTGATTTCCCCGAATAATCTTAGCACGATCAGCTAGTTTATAATATGGTGTTACTCGCACGATTTCTGCCACATTTTCACGACTAGTTAAGAGATTATCAAGGAGCCCTTGCCCAATGATTTTCTGATTCTTAATGTACTCAATCGTATGCCGAATCAATTGCATGAGTGAATTATCATAGGTAAACTCTCTCGTTGTGTAGGCGATATTTCCCATAAAAGGAACATTCCTCTTAAGATGATTTCCTACATCTATCACTCCCTTTACATGACTGTCGTTATGAGAAAATCTCTGGTATTCCTTATAAAGACCTTTTCGGAGAGCCGCTTGCAGATATTTTGGAAAGAGGTAAATCAAAAGTTGATAGAGTCTATCCTCTTGAGATAGACCGACATCCAAACTATTCAGATTGATATTGAGAACCTTTTGTAAAAGATAATGTAAAAAATGGTCGTTACTTTCATCAGAAAAACGAGAGGAAATCGTTAATCTTTCCTGACCGCATCCCAGAAAACCAATCACATTGCCTGTCTTGATTTCCTGATTAACTGTTTCCAAAATCTTTTGGTCCTTGTCTAAATCAGGAGAATTCATCAAATCATTTGGAAAAATAAAAATATTGTCCTCTTGAGATAGGTTATCTAGTGTTCTATCAAGGAGCGCTTGACTTAGGTTGGGAAATTCTGCGACAAAGTCTTCTCTAGCAATTCTATGCTGATTATCAGTTATCCGCATCATTATCACCAGTATCTTGCTGATCTGTTTGCTCTTTATTTGTCAGATCAAATGCTTTTTTCAATGTATCCAGAGTTTCGGCCTCCTCATAAGAACCACGTAAGTAATCTTCCAATAGAGGTTTGAGGTAATCAGACCAGAGTAACTCATAGTCAAAATCCACTTCTTCCAACTTAAGGAAATAACTTGGTCCGATATGATAATGACTGTTTAACTCCTGAACGTTTTTGATAGCAGCGTTCAAGTTTCTTAAACGTTTTTTCGCTTCTTCCTCATGTCCATCTAGTTTCTTATCTAGAATGTATAACTGGCTTTCAGCAGTAACTTCAACAAAACGGAAACGACGACGCATAGCAAAATCAAAGGTATCTACTGAACGGTCAATATCATTCATTGTTCCGATGATGTAGACATTTTCAGGGATATAAAATTTCTCATCCGTCTCATGTAAATTAGCATACTGGGTGGAAACACTCCCCCTTTCGCCACGATATTCAGGATCAATAGAGAAAAAGAGTTCCCCAAAAATCTTAGAAATCTCCCCACGGTTGATTTCATCGATGATGAAAACGAATTTCTTGTCTGTGTCAATCGTTGGAGATACATAATCACATAATCCATAACTTTCTTTCATGTGATCCAAAACAATTTTTTGATAAGTTTCGTACTTTAAATTAGTCTCTTCACCCTTGTACAAAAGATACACTTTTTCTTTGGTAGCAACAGGAGAATCAAACTTCACATTCCCTTGACTGTTTAGACTGGCTGGAACAGAACTACGAGGAAAGAAGTATTGTCCTTGCTTTTCATTGATAGCATCCGTTAGCCTAGTCCACGTTTCCTCAAAATTATCTTGGCCTCCAGTTTTTTGAGCTTCTTTAGCCTTCTGACAAAACTTCTTAAAAATGCCGTCCTGCAAGCCAAAGTTAATCTGTCCATCATTTACCAGGATTGGTCTCAACCCCTCTACAAAATCCGTATAATCATAGGAAGGGTGAAACTGTACAAATTCGATTTGGTCTTCGTTGCCACCCGTTAATTCTTTGGCAATTTCTTTAGCAAGATAAGTTTTTCCTGTGCCAGGAGCACCACGGAGGATGAGGTTTTTGGATTTTTTTAATTTATCTAAATAATCGTTAATATTTTTATACATAACAATTTTCTCTATATTTTTTCTGTATGTACCATTTATAATAGATTTATATAAATTGATACGTTCTGAATTTCTATCCCAGTTGATGGTTTGTCTTGTACCTTTTTTACCTTGGTATTCCCATCCACCATCTACTTTCAACCATTTAACACCAATACAATGTTTAAATGTTTTTTTAGATTCGTCAAAATAATAAGGTTTCACACATTGACCAATTCCTAAAATTTCCTTAACCCCTGTGGTAGCTATTATGTAATCATCTTTTTTTATGTCATGAGCAAATTTCCAAATAAATTTATCTCTCTGTTTTCCCTGTTTCAATTCTTGAGGATTTTTATAATCTAGAATACTAGACAAATTAGAATCAAAATCTATACAAGCTATATTCTCTTCTTTAAATAGGGACCAAACTTTTCCACCTCCTCCTGCAACTATCATCCAATAATTTAATTTTTCTTCCATTTTGTAGCTCCATTTTCATATATAGACTAGTCAGTATTTAATATTTCAAAATCCTATTTCATATATAGAATATCATATCCTATAAAAAAAGAAAAGAATTTCTAAAGAAAAGTCCAGTGTAGAGACTTTATTCCCTCTCAACACTAGACTTCTTTTCAATATTAATAATACTCCCCTTGACGATAATCCCATGAGTTAAAGGTATCTGACAGGTGCATCATAATCTTATCAATGTCAAGCCCTTTACGGATCACAACTGGAGCTGGTGAGATTGAGCGAGCTCCTCCTTGTTCTGGGATGAGTTTACCATCTTTATCAACCATAGAAACCATCACCCCTTGTTCGTAGCGAGTTTCAATCGTTTTGTCAGGCTGGATTGATGCCACGTAGTCGTCTGCTTCAATGACAAGGTCCACTGCTCCTTCGATACGTTCTCCGATACCTTCCACCTTACCACGATTTCCTTTTCCAGATGGGTTAGCTGATGATGCGTATACCATTTTACCTTCTTCCCAAAGTTTAGCAGCCAACTGTTCACCAGCTTTACCAAACTTGATGACAAAACAGCTAGTACCACGCACGTCTGTCATGAGTTCTTCACGACCATCACCGTATGCTTTCAATTTTTCAAAGGCTTCTGGTTTCCAAGGAAGGATACAACCGAGGAGAATGTCTTCGTCCCAATGTTTTTGGTAGAAGGCTTCAATTTCTGGATTGAGTTGTGCTAAAGCGCGAAGCTCGTCCATGCTACCACAGAGAACAACCCCTGGTTTGTTACGGTTACGCTCTTTGGCTTCAAACTTGCGTTCAAGTCCTGCCTTATCGCTAGTCATGATGATATAACCAACCTTGGTAGGACAAACGATACATCCGCCCTCACCTTTTAAAATGTCATAGCCTTCTTGTGAAAGTGTTCCGTTCCATTGAATGTGTTTTGTCATAGTTCTATTTCCTTTTCTATTTTTTCTAATCCTGCCAGTAGGCTGGGCGTTGTTTTTCATAAGCAGCAATCAAATCTTCATACTGCAAGGTAATACCGATATCATCCAAACCATTTAAGAGCTTGTGTTTCCATTCGCTATCGATTTCGAAAGTGAAGACTCCAACTGGTGAGATGATTTTCTGTTGTTCCAAGTCCACGGTTATCTGATCGCTTGGTTGTAACTGGGCTAGTTTCTCTCTAACCTCTCTGGGTTGGACAATAGGTAACATACCATTATTGAGTTCATTATTGTAATGAATATCACCGAAAGACCCTGCAATCACGACCTTAAAACCATAGTCAGCTAATGCCCAAGCTGCGTGTTCCCTAGACGATCCTGCGCCAAAGTTATCCCCTGAGATGAGAATACTAGCTTTACGGTATTCTGGTCGGTTAAAGACAAAGTCTGGGTCCTCAGTATACTTGTCGTCCAGATAACGCCAAGCGTACATAAGGTACTTACCAAAACCTTTCTTATCAATTAACTTGAGAAACTGCTTGGGAAGGATTTGGTCAGTATCAATGTTATCATTCATAAGAGGAACGGTAGTTCCCGTATAAACTGTAAATTTCTCCATATCCTCTCCTTACTGGGCTTCTGGCATCTGTCGAACATCTACGAAACGCCCTGCGATAGCTGCCGCAGCTGCCATGGCTGGACTGCAGAGATGGGTCTTAGCACCAAAACCTTGTCTGTCCTCAAAGTTACGGTTGCTAGTTGAAGCGCAGTGGACACCATCTGGAACCTTGTCAGGATTCATCCCTAGACACATAGAACAACCTGGATCTCTCCACTCAAAACCAGCATCTAAGAATACTTTATCCAAGCCCAACTTCTCAGCAGCTCGTTTCACAGGACGAGAGCCCGGGACTACGATAGCCGTTAAGTTAGGAGCAATTTTCTTCCCTTTGACAAATCGCGCAGCCAGTTGTAAATCGCTGAGACGAGCATTGGTACAAGATCCAATAAAGATATAGCCTAGTTCAATATCTGCTGGCTTTTGACCAGGCTCCAAGTTCATGTAATTGTAGGCTCGCTCATCATTTATATCCTTAATTTCTGGGAAGCTACTGTCAAAGTCAACACCCATAGCAGGATTGGTTCCCCAAGTCACCATAGGAGCCAAGTCTGAGACATCCATCTGGATAACCTTATCATAGACAGCATCATCATCACTAACCAGTCTTTTCCAATCGTCTACTGCCACATCAAAATCCTTGGGAACACACTCGCGACCCTTTAAATAGTCATAAGTCTTCTGATCTGGATTCATGATTCCCATCTTAGAGCCAAACTCGATGGACATATTGCAGATGGTCATCCTCTCTTCCATGGTCAGTGCATCAATCGCTTGCCCACGATATTCAACTACATAGCCAACACCACAGGCAACGCCGTACTTGGCAATCAAGGCGAGAATGTAATCCTTGGAATAGACTCCTTTTTGAGGAACACCAGTGAATTCTACTAACATTTTCTTGGGTTTAACTTGCCAGAGTGTCTGAGTAGCGAAGACATGCTCGACCTCACTGGTTCCAATCCCAAAGGCGATAGCTCCGAAGGCTCCGTGAGTTGCTGTATGGCTGTCTCCACAGACGATGAATTTTCCTGGTTGAGTCCGTCCTGTTTCTGGACCAACCATATGAACGATTCCTTGTTTTTCAGAGCCGTGGGCCGCATGTTCGATCCCAAACTCCTCAACATTTTCAGCAAGCTTATCGATTTGCGCTTTCGAAATGACATCTCGAATATCGTAGATATTGACAGTCGGGACATTGTGGTCAAAGGTTCCAAATGTCAAGTCTGGTCGTCTCAATCTTCGACCTGCATCTCGCAATCCTTGAAAAGCTTGGGGACTGGTCACCTCGTGGATATAGTGCTGATCCACATACATGAGTTGGGGCTGCCCTTCTTCTCCAGTGATGACATGACGGTCCCATAATTTATCAAAAATCGATTTTCCTGCCATCCGTTACCTCCAAATAAAATATAAGGCTACTAGTGTAGTTACCATCCCGAGAAACCAAACTGTTTTAAAGTACCATTTTCTAGTTTTATGGTGAAAGGTGATTCCTGCCAACCAAGCACCAAAACCACCGCAGACAAGTGCTAAAGTCAATAATATTTTCTCTGGGATGCGCCAAGCACCTCTTCTTGCCTTGGATTTGTCAATGCCGTAAATCAAGAAAACCATGACATTCCAAATCAAAAGGACTAGAGTAATTTTTTCATCTAACTTCATAACCTTGCAATAATAGCTTCCGTCATTTCCTTGGTCGAAGCCTGACCTCCTATATCTTGCGTTAAAATTCCTGCTGCCAAACTGGCTTCTACTGCATGTTCGATACGCTCCGCATCCTCAAAACGTCCAAAACTATCTCTCAGCATCATGGCCACTGATAAAATCATGGAAATAGGATTGGCAATTCCTTGACCTGCAATATCAGGTGCTGAACCGTGAATGGGTTCATAGAGACTTGGGCCATTTTCAGAATGACTGGCTGATGGCATAACCCCAAGTGTGCCAGATAGAACGCTTGATTCATCAGATAAGATATCTCCGAAAAGATTTTCTGTCACGATGACATCAAACTTAGCAGGATTGGTAATCATGAGCATGGCAGCTGAGTCCACCAACTGGTGTTCCAAGATCACATCTGGAAAATCCTGTGCGACTTCCTCCGCCACTCTGCGCCAGAGTTTTGATGTGGCTAGAACATTTTGCTTATCGATACTAGTAACGATTTTTCTGCGACTTCTTGCGATTTCAAATGCCTTGCGAAGAATTCGCTCCTCTTCCTCATAGCTGTAGTCGTTGATATCACGCGCTTTTCGCTCTTCAAGGATATGATCCCCAAAGTAGATACCACCTGTCAACTCACGCACCACGACAAAGTCTACACCAGCAATTCGTTCCGGTTTGAGAGGTGACAAATGCTTGAGACTGTCAAAGATTTTTACGGGGCGAATATTAGCATAGAGATTGAGTTCCTTACGAAGCGCCAGCAGTCCTTGTTCAGGCCGAATCGCTGCCCCATCATACTGGGGACTACCGATAGCCGCCAGAAGGATAGCATCTGCTTCCCTACATGCCTTGAGGGTTTTATCAGGTAGGGGATGCCCCGTAGCATCAATCCCAGCACCACCAAAAGGTCGCCTTTCTATCTCATAGTCAAAGCCTGTTTTTTCAGCTAGGGCCTCCAAAACTTCCAAACCAGCTTCCATGATTTCTGGACCGATTCCATCCCCTGCTAGAGCTACTATTTTCTTTGTCATAGCCTTCTCCTTTACACACTAGGCATATCGCGGTAGGAAACACTATGCCCCATCTCACCAGCATTCTCCTTTTGAACAAAGGTATTGGCATTGATGTAGGCAATAGCCGAAGCCTTCAGTACATCGAAATCAAGCCCTGCTGCGTTAAAGATGGTCTCTGTATCTCTGTTTTCAACAGTGACCAAGACCCGAGCCTGGGCATCGATCCCATCTGTTACCGCATCAATGGTATAGGACACCAAGCGGACAGATTGGTTAAAGAACTTATCGATAGCGTTAAAGATCGCTTCAACGGAACCTTGTCCTGTCGCATTGAATTCGACCTTCTCACCATCCATATTAGCTAAGCTAACAAGTGCTTCAATGTCATTTTCCGCATGGGTTTGAAGTTGTAAATCATCAAAGTGGAATCCTTCTGGATTTTCAACCATGGTTCCAGCTACCAGAGCTCGAATATCTGCATCTGTGATTTCTTGCTTTTTGTCGGCTAGTGCCTTGAACTTAGCGAAGAGTGGTTTGATATCCTCTTCTGTAAAGTCTAGAGCCAATTCTCTTAGTTTCTCAACAAAGGCATGGCGACCAGACAATTTACCAAGCGGAAGACTATTGCTCTTAACACCGACCAATTCAGGTGTGATGATCTCATAAGTGAGAGGATTTTTAAGGACTCCATCTTGGTGAATACCAGACTCGTGAGAGAAGGCATTACCACCAACCACGGCCTTGTTTTTAGGAACTGGAATACCAGAGAAGCGAGAAACCATTTCTGACGTATTGATTGTCTCGTTTAGAATAATGCTTGTCTCGACTTGGTAGTAATCTTGGCGAATATTGAGAGCCACTGCAATTTCTTCAAGCGCAGCATTCCCAGCTCGCTCCCCAATACCATTGATAGTCCCTTCGACACGTCCTGCACCGTTCTTGACAGCAGAAAGGCTGTTAGCCACTGCCATTCCAAGGTCGTCATGACAGTGAGGTGAATAGATAATCTGACGATCGGTCTTGATATTCTCAATCAAATGTTTGAAAATAGCGCCGTACTCCTCTGGCGTGGTAAATCCTACTGTGTCAGGGATATTGATATAAGACGCCCCTGCATCGACCGCTGTTTGAACGACTTGCAAGAGGAAATCCAACTCTGTTCTAGTCGCATCTTCAGGAGAAAATTCGACGATTTCAAACTTAGAACGTGCATAAGAAACATGCTCCTTAATAGCTTCTAAAATCTCTTCCTTGCTCTTATTTAGCTTATACTTGCGGTGAATCGGACTGGTAGCGATAAAGACATGGACCTGTGGATACTTGGCATCCTTTAGCGCCTCGTAACAAGCATCAATATCAGACTTGACCGAACGTGCTAGACCAGTCACCGCTGTTTTTTTCAAGACTTTAGCAATCTCCTGAACTGCCTTAAATGAGTCTGGACTAGCAGCTGGAAAACCAGCTTCGATGGCTGAAATGCCCCACTTCTCCAGCTGCCTTGCAATGGCAATTTTTTCCTTGATTGAAAAGTTAACGCCAGGTGTCTGCTCTCCATCTCGAAGGCTGGTATCTAGAAATTCAACTGTTCGCATAAGATTTCCCCTTTTCCAAATATGGTTTAAAAAAACATCTCGCTCAGAAACCCAAGCGAGATGTTGATTTACTCCCGCTTGGTAAGCCAAACAGGACTAATGCTTTTGCACTAGCCCGAGTACCTCAACAACAAAGCAAATTGATTAAACTTAGCTGTTTTCATGTTTGACTTTCTCCTTCGTTTGATATCTTGTTTAGTATTCTAGCATAGGAAAAATCTCTTGTCAAGAAAAAATCCATTATTTTCTGAAAATTTCTTCAGTAAAGAATATTTTGCTAATTGAAAGTATTTAAAATCTCAAGTAAATTTCCCTATTTTTTCACGGTTAGGTTCCAACTTCTTTCTATCAATTTCAGTACCATTTCATCTGACAAAGTATCATCAAGTGCCATACTAATCCAGTAACGTTTGTTCATATGAAAGGCTGGGTAAATTCCCTTTTGCGAAAGCAAGTCAGCCACTTGGTCGTGTTTGAGGTTGACTGCTTCCACTAGCCCTTCTCTCCCCTTATCTAACTTATCCCATGGAATTCTCATCAAAACGGCATACCACTTTTGATTGTCTTCATGGCGCAATACAGCTGTATCAGGAGACTTTTCCCACAGATACTCCAACTGATTACCATACTTTTCCTGAACCTTATCCATGATACGCTTAGTCTGAGGACAGATAAAATCCTGCACATCAAAACAAGCCTTCCGAATCTGGTAGAGAATCTCCAAACAAGCCTCACGGACACTTCCGACAAAACTTCCCCGCATACTTTCCATATGTACTTGAGGATAGAGATCTCCCGTTTCCTGGTCAAAGACAAGAAAACTCACATTATCAGGAGTGATAGAGACTGTCATGAAAAAGTCACCCTGCAAAATCTGACAACTATAAGTCCAGACTTCCCCCATTTCTACAAAACCATAGGCATTAGCTTTTTCTTGATTAAACTGATAGGATTTAAAAATTTCAAACATAAGTGAAAACTGCTACCAAAAGCTAGCAGTTCCTTTCTATTTTTTAAAAGACAACCTTAGTTCCATGTAATTGTGTCACACCTAGCTGGTCGATAAAGGTTTGACGGTTGTCAAGGTCAATCCCTCCACCTGGTAAGATTTCAATTTTACCAGCTGCATGTTCCAAAATTCTGTGATAGTGAGCAAAACGTTCTTCTAGCGAGTCTCCAGACACACCAGCACGAGTTAATATACGAGTGAGACCAGCTTGGCTGAGCCAGTCAATGGCATCCAACTGGTCTTCATCACTTAATTCATCAAAGGCCATGTGGAAGACAATTTCCATTCCTTTAGATGCGGCAATCAGCTTCTCAAGATTAGCCTTATCCAACTTCTTATCAGCAGTTAATGCTCCAAATACAACACCTTGACTTCCAGCCTGAGCAGTCAAACGAATGTCTTCTAGCATGATCGCTATTTCAAGATCAGTATAGACAAAGTCGCCACCACGGGGACGAATCATGGTCATGATGGTGGTGTCGTAGTTAGCTGCCAGTTCAACCGCTGCCTTGGTCACTCCATAACTAGGTGTTGTTCCACCAACCGCTAGATTATCACAAAGTTCGATTCGACGAGCTCCAGCCTGTATCGCTTTTTCAAGCAAGGTCACATTTTCAGCACAAAATTCGTAAATCATTTGATTCTCCTTGATGTTTTCTTTAAATTTATTATATCATATTATTTTAAATATGCTTTCATTTTTATCAAGGCAAATTACTACTATTTTAACTATTCTTTGTCAGGAATGACTTTAAAAAGATAGTAGGTGATAAAGACAGTCAAGGCTCCCAGACCAATTTTGACTGCTAAAAGAGGGGCAAAATAAATAGAAATCCCCATCAAGATATAGATAGATACGATGATTTTTTTCTTTCGTTCTCGCGCGATTGACTTGGTTTCCCGAAAGTCAGCTACATAAGTCTGATAAAGCTTTGTATGATAAAGCCAGTCTTCAAAACGCTTAGAAGATTTTGAAAAGCAAGCGATAGCTAACAAAAGAAAGGGAGTTGTTGGTAAAAGTGGTAGGACAACTCCAATAACAGCTAAAGCCAGTGAAATAAAGCCAATACTGAGGTAAATGATACGCATGATTTCTCCTAGATAAATTACTCTTCCTCTAGTTTCGCATACAAGGAGGAAATTTGTCAAGCATCAACAAAAAAGAGCCTGAAATGAACTGCACCCCAAAAGTTAGACAGAAAGAATCTAACTTTTGGGGTGTTTTATTATGAAATTGAGTTATGAA